>JACVCB010000005.1 GCA_016742255.1 Leptospira sp. | reverse complement strand
GATCCAATTTGAATTTGTACCTTTGTCATGATACAAATGAATCACCACATTGGTAGGTTTCATTTTGTAAGTAAAAACATAATTGAAAGCGATGTCCAAATCACCTGAGATCATCCCTTCCTTGAACCTTCCATAAAAAATACGGTTATTGGTACAGATGGCTACTTCAGTGAAAAAGTTTTTCCCTACCGCTGTTTGAATGGGAACATTGGCTAGTTCTGATTCATATTTGTTGTAGAGTAAAATTTTACCTGATTCATCTACCTTTACAATTCCAAATGGGTATGCATCTGCATCCGATTGGTTAAGGGATCCGAGTTTACCTAAAATACTTGGGTCAATAAATTTGCTCATTAATTTCGTTCCTGTTCGAATGTGTTTTATGTTTCGTATTCTGAATACATCGAATTGAGTTGTTCTTCCATACCTCGGATGAGTGCCATCACCTCAGAAATAGAATGGGTTTTTGTTTCCTTTAACAACATTTCCTTTTCCGCATATAAATCAGAGATTTGTTCTTCAATCGAATCTGACTCTATAGAATTTGACGGATTCCCTGTCGCATTCGTCACAGAATTTTCCTTTTCTGCATATAAGTCTTCCACTTGCATTACCAAATCTTTTGTGACTTCGATGAGACTTGTCACGTCTTCGGCCCCTCTGACTTGATTTCGGACCAATTCATTGATCCAATATATGACGGAATTTTGTGATTTCGCCTTCTCTAAACGCAAACGTTCCGAAAGCGGGTAGTGTTCTTCAATTTCCCTTTTAGTGAATATCATAGTCTAATGATTAGATGTATTTTTCGTTAAAAATACGCCAAAAAAAATGAATCCTAGAAAAAATTAGGGAAACCAATGCCACAACAAAAAATCTTCAGTGAAAAAGAGAGACTCTACTCTCGATTGGTTTGGAATGATTCTATCAACTTAGTCCTTTTTCTCCTCCTCGCAGCTATGTTTGGATTCCAATCCATTTACGGACGACTCCCAGTACCACTCCAAATATTAGCTGGTTTGGTGGTTTTTGTTACATTCGTATTTTCTATTTTTCGAATGATCCAAAATAAAAATATTTTAAAGAAAGATTTAGAATCTAATCATTTAGCTGCTGATCCAGTTCTTTTACTTTCAGGATATGGAATTGATATCCACGAATATTCGGAGTCTCTTACAGACACATGTTCTGATTTGCAAAAAAGATTAGATGCCATTGGCAATCATATCATTGAATTAAATGAGAAAATTCAAACGACAGGCAGTGACATTGATCGTGTGTACCAAATTGTTTCACAACTCGCTTCAGAAGAAGTAAAACTCATGGATGCAGTGGGTAAAACTTCAGAAGAAATCAACATCATGTTTGATATTGTAAACGTCGTCATAGCTGAGATCCAAAGCAGAAATGAAACAATGGAGAATTTAGTACAATTGAGTAAGGATGGTAGAAAAAAAGTAAATGATACCAATTTTACAATCCAAAGGATCAGTGAGTCCTCAGGGAATATTCTAAAACTCATCGACTTCATCAATGGAGTATCCAAACAAACGAATTTACTCGCAATCAATGCGGCCATTGAGGCAACTCACTCCGGTTCCGAAGGGAAAGGATTCACGGTCATTGCCGATGAAATTAAAAATTTATCCACAATGACTGCAAACAATGCAAAACAGATTTCAAAAATCTTAAACGAAAATGTGAATGATTACAAGAAGGCTGAAAAATTAGGAATAGAATCCGGAGATGCCTTTCAATTCATCGCTTCGGAAATTCATGTTGTTCATGGAACAATCGCGGAAGTTGTACAATCCATTCAAGAATTAAAGTCGAGAGGTGGTGCTATCCTTTCCAAAGCAAAAACTCTAGATGATGTTGCAGAACGTGTGCGAGATACTTCTGGTGAGGTTTATGGTGAGATTGTTACGATCAATTCCAACCTAGACGAAATCCAAACCTTATCTAATACAATCCAAAATGAATGTGAAGAAATTCGTTCTGCACAACAAGTGATCTTAAAAACAACTGAAATTTTAAAATCACAAATTAAAGAGATCCATTCTGTCACAGATAAGATGATGATGGGAACCACTTGAAAAGAGATAGACCGATTGTTCTATAATTCAAAAACTGGGTGAATGAGAAATAGAGAGATATTACTCGAATACAAAGTTCATCCCCTTTGGAAATTTTTAGAAGAAACATATGGTTTTGAACAGGCATTCCGAATGTTCAAACCATATGAAGGGGCAAACATCTTACCAAAACTTGTCGATCGAAACACAATGGTAGTTTCTATGCCACTCATTCTCTCCAATACAAATTATGTAGGAACCCATTTTGGTGGTTCCTTATATTCAATGTGTGATCCTTTTTTTATGTTTTTACTTATGATGAATTTAGGAAAAGATTATATGGTTTGGGACAAAGGAGCCAAAATCGATTTTGTCAAACCAGGTGAAGGCACGGTAACAGCAACGTTCCATCTTCCTGATTCAGAATTTGCAGAAATCAAAAATCTTTTACAAAAAGAGAAAAAAACAATTAGAACCTATGAGGCTCTCGTTGTTGGTGAAGATGGAAAAACTGTTGCTCAAATTACCAAGGATTTATACATCCGTAGGCTCACCTAATCACAGTAAAATGATTTTCTTAATTTAAAACTGAAAACGACCTAGACCATCAAATTGGGATTTTGGTAATCGAAATTCCAATTTAGATCTGGTATGAATTTGGATGTAAGTAGCACCTTTGGGAGCGTCTCCAGTCCAAACATAACCAGACTTAGTTTCCGTAAATAATTCTTGTTTGATCTGATTTCTTTCTATATTTAAAAAATTAATTCCAACAAGAGAGGATTTTGAGTTTGTTTCCAAGAAAATTCGGCCACTACGGGAAACATTTATATCTACCAATTTCCATTCCCAAATTTTTCCATGAAATTCATATTCATAGTTAGGTGATACAGGAGGGATTGTATATGCGATTTGATAATCCTTGATTTCATTTTTACGAAATTCCGACCCAATTCCATAGGTTAAAAATTTCTGTGAATGGAACAAACTGTAGTTTAAAGGAAGACCAACTGACAAGATGAGGAGTAAGGGAGAAAACCAAATCGTTTTCCTATACTTATCAAAACTGGGAGAAAAACCAGTTCCTTTTTCCCCTAAAAGAATGAGATAAAAACATAAAAAGGCACCATCCGAATTTTGAATTTGGACTCCAAATAAAAATGGGATAAGAAGTAAAATTCCTTGTTTCCAAAGCCCTCTTTCCCAAAGGAAAATCCCGATATAAAAAAGAAAGACAATGGAACCAAGGATGCCTAATTCATACAACATCCAATGGTAAAATGTAGGTGGGAAGTCAACGAAGGGAATGTTGGCATTTGATCCATTTTGTTCTGGGGAAAGTAAAAACAATGGAAAAGATCCAATCCCATTTCCCATCCAAAGGTTTTCCTGGATCCCCAAATTTGCTACTTTGATGAGCTCATATCGGACCAAATCCAATTGTTGGAAGGCTAAACTGGGAGAATTTGGGAATGATTTTAGAAATAAAATAAATCGTTTTGCTAAAATCACAAGATCCCATTCTTTTGGTACTAGACTAATACCGTAGAATGCCAAACAACCTAACATTGGCAAAACGAAATACAATCCAATTCGTGTGAAAATTTTGGTTTTAGATGATACAATCCATAAATCTGTTGTGAGTTGGATGAATCCTACTGAAACAAGCACACCCCATATCACCCAAAAAGCCTTTCCTTGTTTTAATCCCAACCAAGTGAGAAGGAAAAAAGATAGGATTAATAATATTAAACTAAAACGTTCTTTTGATTTTCGCCAAATATGCGTTAACTTCGTCATCCATAAAAATCCGATGACGGGAAGGAGCCAAGATGCCGACCCTGAGTCTTGGAAAAATCCGGTTGTACGACCTGCACTTACACTTAAGTGAGTCCCCTGTGAAAAAAATTCCAAACTCCAAATGGATTGGATAAACATCACCAAAAGATTGATTCCAAATCCTAAAAATAGTCCAAATCGAATTTGTTCAGATAAACTATCCTTTGATGGAGTTGGCATCGAACGTTCTTCTGAAAAGAAATACAAAATGACAAGTGTTAGCGGAATTAGTATTTTACAAGAAAGTCCCATGGCCTCTCTTGAAGAAAGTTTTGGATAATACAAATATTCTTGGATCCCAAGACCTGTAAAAATCCCCATTCCTTGGTATTCCAAAAAACACAAAATAGTTAAACAAAAGATAAAAAATAAAAATCCAAAATAGGTAGAATACCAAATGGGCAAATTTGATTTTCCCGTAGGATTTCGAATCATCCAGTCGGTAATGATTTGTTCAGATTGTTTAGGCAATGCAGTTTCATTGCGGCCAAGTAACACAAGTAAGCTTTCTCTAACCCAAATCCCAAGGATGGAACCAAGGAGGAGTCCCACTAATTGGTAAGAACCCACCATTGGTATTCCCGATAAAAAGGGAAGTCTTACAAGAGTCATCGCCGATAGACTTGTCCAAACCCTTCCCCATTTCCGTTGGTACAATTGTGGGAAAAAACCAAAGGAAAACTGGAAGAAAAAGGAAGGATAAAAAAGTGTTTGGGGAACAGGCTCTACGTACCGGTGTAAATTCCAAACGAGAATACTCGCACCAAAAAAAAATACTAAGTCAAGGATTGGTAAAGAACGAAGCCTATCTAAAAAACTCACGATAGAAAGAGTTTAAGGAATGGTATGGCGAATCAATTGTATTTTCAGATAAAAAAGAGAATTCGATCTAGGGAATCAAAAGAGGAAAGGATCTTAAGGGAAAACTTCTAAAATGAGTGTTGGGACAAAATCAGAGGATTCTCTCTAGTCGAGAGAATCTACATCCATTCCAGTTGTGGGGTATGCCGATAGGGAATCCATTCGGTAACCACCTGCACGGTTACGGCTTTTTGCCATTTGTTCCGCGTATTCTACGGTGAATCTTGTCCACGGGATGGCTTTGAGTCTGGCAAGGGGGATTTTTTTCTTTGTCCCTTCACAGATACCATAGGTTCCGTTTTCAATTTTCTCTAAGGCGAGTTCGATCTCACGTAGAGTCTCAATTTCGTTTTCTGTCAAAACAGAAGTGAGGGCTTCTGAGTTGAGTTCGGATGCGATGTCTGCAATATCTCCCATTTCCTTAAGGCCAGAAGGAGAACTTGTATCTTCCCACTGGTTGAGTTTGATGAGAAGAGATTCTTTTTTCTCTTGGAGGAGCTCACGCACCTCTTCGATGAACTTCTTGTCGACTCCCTTCTCGGCGGAGGATTTTGCAGCTGGTTTAGGCATCTTATTCCTTAGACTTTGGATTCCTTGTGATCCGTGTGTGCTTTGCAAAATTTGCAATATTTTTTTGTCACAAGTTTTTCCGACTTTGTCTTCTTGTTTTTAGTCTGGAAGTAATTTGACCGCCCAGGTATCGCACATGGGACACAGGTTAGTTTTATGATTTCTCTCATAATTTATGCCATGACGTACCGACCCCATATATAGTCAATCGACAATAGCGGGTTTTTTCAATTCCTTCCGAAAATAGCTAGCAAAGAGGCTTCCGAGTAAGGAATGAGTGAGACTCGAGAGTGCACTAGGAATTGCTGTGTTTGGATCGGCAAAATGGGTCTTGGCAAGGACTGCTCCTAACCCTGAATTTTGCATTCCCACTTCGATGGAAATGGTTTGGGAGATTTTTAGATCCCGAGTGAGGACCCAAGCAAAAAGTCCTCCCAGTCCAAACCCACCTAAATGCAAACAAATCACTGCTAAAAAAATTCGGTAGTCTGATGTGATGATGGTCTCTTTCCCACTGGCAATGATGGAAGCAACAATCATTGCAATGAGGAGTACAGATAGTACGGGAAAAATATCTTTTGTTTTCTCTGTTGCTATTGGGAAAAAAGATTTGAGAAAAAGTCCAAGTCCAACAGGCACAAGGATCACTTGGAAGGTGGTGAGAACAAGTCCCAAGCGGTCTATCTCTAAACGACTGCCTATAAAAAATGCAACTAACATGGGAGTGAATACGATACCAAGGATCGTCGAAACAGAAGTCAGAGTGACACTAAGTGGAACATTGGCCTTTGCAAGAAAGGTAATGACATTGGATGCAGTTCCACCAGGGCAACACGATACAAGAATCAGTCCTACTGCATATGCTTCAGGTAAGTGAAACCAAAAACCAAGATAATTACCTAACAAAGGCATGATGGTATACTGCAAGATAGTACCAATGAGAATCGGTTTGGGTTGTTTGAAGATCCTGAGAAAATCATCCACTTCTAATGATAATCCCATCCCAAGCATAATGAGGCCTAAACTGTAAGTGATCCAAGGCCCCTTAAACCAAGAAATTTTTTCTGGTTCCAGAAACCCTATTCCTGCAATCCCAAGTAATACAAGGGGAAATGCATTTACGATTTGTTTTGAGAGATTTGTTAACACAAGTTTTGATTATTTTTGCAAATAAGTTTGTAAATGGGTTCTAACACGATTTACATGTTCTTCTTCAATCCCAATATGAGGTGCCATTCGAAGTCGACCTAGGCGAACCGCCGTGATAATTCCATGTTGTTTGAGATGGGCCTGGATGGCTTCTGGTTGGAATTTTTTAGGGTCTTTGTGGTTTGTAATGGCTAAAATTCCTGTTTTGACGTCGGGGAAAGCATCTGATTCCAGAGTAAAACCTAACTCGTGTAACATGTCTTTTAACATCCCTGCTACTTCGTAAATTCTTTCCTGGACTCGAGAGAACCCAAGAGTAGATAACATTTTGAGGGAGGCAAAAAAATAAATCCAATCGTTAAAATTGATGGTACTTTGTTCAAATTGTTCGGCAGCGGGTTTCCATTCGTCTCGATATGGAAAATAATTGGAATCGTTGACAACACTTGCTTGTCCTTTGAATACCAGTTGGAATCCTTTCGATTCTTCTTTTGAAATATAAATCACACCTAATCCCAATGGACCAAGTAACCATTTCCAAGCCGCAAACGCACAAAATGCCACTTTGATTTTGGAAAAATTAAGTGGGATATGACCAACTGCTTGGCTTCCATCAATCACAAGTTTGGTTCCATAACGTTCACATAATGCTGAGACAGTTTCCATATCAAACACTACACCCGTACACCAATGAACAGGTGATATACTAAGGATAAAAACATCCTTTTTTTCTAGTTCAAGTTTTAGGTTTTCTAAAAATTCATTGGGAGTGTTCCCTACTTTGACAAAACCTAATGTTACACCTTTGTTTTGCCAATGTTCCCAAGGATACACATTACTTGGGTATTCGTTTTCCAAAACCAAAATCCGTTTTCCTTTTGGAATTTGGATACTATGAGAATAAAAATTCATCCCCTCACTGGTGTTATGTACAATTCCTATCTCTGTTGGATCACAATGTAAAATTTCTGAGAGATACCCACGAATTTCTTTTTTGATATAGGGTTCCGAAAAATTAGGAGTGAAGATTCCAATTTTTGCATATTCCTCTAAATACACATTCATCATTTGAATGGCATAGGTCGAAACAGGGGTGGTACCACAATAGTTCAACCAAACCGATTCTTTTTGTACGGGGAAATACTCGGAAATACCTTTCCAGTTGGAAAATTTTGGGAAGGAAGGGAAAACAGATGGAGATTCAGACATGTAAAAATAGAAATATCTGAAGCGACAGAAGAGAAAAGTAAAAAAAAATGGGACCGTGCAATCTTCTCGGATTTACCTCTCTCGTTCCGCTTTTAGCCATAACATCGCTCTTTTTCGAAAACTCATTGGTTCTAAAACAAAATTCACAGCCATTATTAAATCCAATGCATATGGACATGGGTTACTTGCTACCGCATCCATTGCCCTCGACGCAGGTGCCGATTATTTGGGTGTCAATTCACTTGAAGAAGCGATTTCCATTCGGCGTGTGTTTGCCAAAGCGACCATCCTCATCTTGGGAAGTATTCCCAATTTACAGGAAAGAAAGGCAGAACTAGCGGATGAAAACTTTTGGGTGATGGTTTCTAGGATTGAAGAAATTGAAATTTTGGCCAAACTTTCTCCTACTCCCAAAATCCATTTAAAGGTAGATACCGGGATGAGTCGTTTGGGTATTCCCTTCCAGAATGCGGAAGTCCTCGCCAAAGAAATTTCAGAAAAAAAACTCCCGCTTTCAGGGATTGCTACCCATTTTGCGAGTACGGAAGATTTTACCGAACATAGTTATTCCATGTTACAACTGGGAAGGTTCCAAGAAACCATCGATACTTTCGCTAAACACGGGTTTATCGATCTCATTTGCCATTGCGCTTCCTCTGCATCGGCAATGTTATTTTCAGAAGCACGTATGGACTTAGTAAGAGTTGGAATTTCTCTTTATGGACTATGGCCCAGTCTCGAAACCAAACTTTCACTTTCTCTTATGAAAAAAGATGTGGGAATGTTAAAACCTGCTCTCAGTTGGAAAACACAAATCCAACACATCCAAAACCTAAACCCAGGAACCTTTGTTGGTTATGGATCCACTTTCAAAACCACTCATGAAACAAGGCTTGCTGTTGTGCCTGTTGGGTATTATGAAGGATTGGATAGAAAATTATCTAACCATGGTTATATGCTAATTCGAGGAGAACGAGCTAAAATTTTGGGTAGAATTTGTATGAACATGAGTATGCTTGACATCACTCATATTCCAGAAGCGAAAATTGGAGACGATGTTGTAATTTTAGGTAAGTCAGGGAATGAAGTGATCTCAGCAGATGACCATGCCACGTGGACTGGAACCATCAACTATGAAGTAGTCACAAAAATTTTGGGATCCTTCCCTCGTATCATTGAAGACTAGAGGACCATATGTCAGAAAGACAAACATATAATTGGAAAAACCACAGACTAACATACGTTCGGCATAAATCCCTGAATCCAAAATCCAAGGAAACCATTGTTCTTGTTGGAGGATGGTGTTCTGCTGCAGGGTATTGGGGACTCAATATTCCATTTTTTCGCCAATTGGGCGATGTAATCGAACTCGACTTAGTTGGTCATTATCCAGCTGAAATTTTTGACCAAAAAAAAGGCCTTACCCTCCAGGATTTTTTAGAAACACAGGCACAAGGGATTTGGGCATCTGCCGGGGAAAAAGACATCACACTCGTTGGCCACTCCACAGGTGGGATGGCAGTCCTTGCCATTGCGTCCCTTTTCCCACAACGCATCAAACAAGTGATCGCAATCGCCCCCTATGTGCACGGACCAGTCCCTGGGATCTTAAAAATTGGAGTGATGGGGTTACGTGCCAATTTAGGAACTTTTTTTGACCTAGGATTTAAAATTGGAAAATCATTACCCAAAGCCTTACAGATAGGTTTTTCCTATGGAGTGTATGATTCAAGTGCGTTCCATGCAAGAGAAGACATCAAACAATTCTTAAAAGAATACAACCCACAATTTGAATGTTTGAACCCAAGGCAGATCCTCATGATCCTTGAGATGCTCGACCGCACAGACATTCGACCCATTGTATTTGGAAACCAAGTACCAACACTCATCATGCGAGGGGAAGAAGATCCCATCATTCCTGGTAAGGATGTGATGGAATTAGAAAGAACAACACCTCATGTAAAAGCTGTATTGTTTTCAGAATGCGGACACTTTGTACACATGGAAAAACAAAAAGCAGCGGAGAAAGTGATGAAGGACTTTCTTTTGATGAAAAAATCTTCTTCGACAAAGAAGTCCTTTTTCTAAATTCCAAACCTTCGGTGGTGCAAACTAGGTAATGTAGAACGGATCTCAGACAATCGATCCATTTCGATCTCGGCGATGGCAAACCCTTCTTCAAAATCGAGCTCAGCTAAAATTTCTCCCCAAGGAGAGATGATGAGTGAATGGCCAAAGGTCTTACGTTTTCCATGAGGATCATGTGTTCCTGTTTGGCCTGGTGCGAGAACATACATTAAATTTTCAATCGCCCTTGCTCGGAGGAGAACATGCCAATGGGCTTCTCCTGTTGGCACTGTAAATGCAGCAGGTAAAAAACACAAATCGACACCTTGTTTGGACAAAGCACGGAAAAGTTCGGGGAACCTTAGGTCGTAACAAATGGCAGAGGATATGTTTCCATATTCGGTAGGTATCACGTCGGGGACTTTTTCTCCCGCTTCCGTGTGATTGGATTCTTTGTATGGAAATCCATCTCCCACAACTGCATCAAATAAATGGGCTTTGTGGTAACGGAATACTTCCTCACCTTTGGGATTTACAATGACAGCCGTGTTGAACACTTTTCCTGTAGGTGCTTTTGTGGGGAATCCTCCTCCCAAAAGATAAATCCCAAGGTCCATCGCTGTTTCTTTTAAAAAGGAAAAGGTTTCTTCCTCAATTTGACCAAGTAGGTTTTGTTTTTCGGATTCACTTCCCATAAAGGAAAAATTTTCAGGTAGGCCAATGACTTTGGCACCGGCCTTAGCCGCACCTTCCACAAGTTGCCTACACTTAGTTAGGTTATTTGAAACTCTTGCTGTACTTGTGACTTGCACAACGGCGGCTTTAAAATTCATTATCATAAATGAGGACTTTTATGGACCACCAATCAGAAAAAATCAATCATATCTTAGAAGCACTTCCCTATTTGATCAAATATTCTGGAAAAACCATCGTCATCAAATATGGTGGGGCGGCCATGGTGGAGGAAGAACTCAAAGCTTCCTTTGCAGAAGACATTGTTTTACTCAAATACTTAGGCATCAATCCTGTGGTGGTTCACGGTGGTGGCCCTGAGATCAATTCTCTCATCAAATCATTAAATCTTAACACACAATTCATCCGAGGCCATCGTGTGACCGATGAGGCCACAATGGAAGTGGTAGAGATGGTTCTCACAGGAAAAGTAAACAAACAAATTGTTTCCCTCATCCAAGAAAAGGGAGGGAAACCTGTTGGTCTTTCGGGAAAGGACGGAGGTCTTGCCATTGCCGAAAAATATTTGATGGAAGTCGAAGGGGAAGATGGGAAAACCCAAAAAGTTGACCTAGGTCTTGTGGGAGAAATCACTTCTGTTGACCCAAATATCATCCTCACCTTACAACGTGAAGGTTTTATACCGATCATATCCCCAGTAGCCATGTCAAAAGAAGGCCAAACTCTCAATATCAATGCCGACACCATGGCAGGAGCAATTGCACAAGCACTCCATGCAGACAAACTCATTTTACTCACAGACACACCAGGGATCCTAATTGATGGCCAATTGGTAACGGGTCTCAAAAAAGCCGACATTCATGGTTACATAAAAACTGGACAGATCTCTGGTGGCATGATACCAAAAGTAGAGTGTTGTTTGGGTGCGATTGATTCTGGTGTCAAACGAGCTCACATCATCGATGGTCGAGTGCCTCATTCCGTCTTAATTGAAATTTTGACTAACCAAGGGATAGGAAGTTTGATCGAACAAGGATAGATTTGGATGCCTACGAAACTTTTAACATTAAGTCTGATTTCAGATATAACGAGTCGAATCAATTCGCAAGAAGATCTAAACACCCTTCTCAGTGAAATAATGGGGATCACTCGTGATGTGTTACATACGGAAGGTTCCTCCCTACTCCTCTACGATAAGGAAAATGACCAACTTGTTTTTAATACAACAAGTGGGTTAAAAGAAGAATCCCTTGCTCACCTAACAGTTCCTAGGGGAAAGGGGATCGCCGGTATGGTGCTTGAAACACTAAAACCAGAAATCGTAAATGATGCAGCAAACGACCCAAGAATCTTCAAAGCGATCGACCAAAAAGTTGGCTATGTCACTCGTAATTTAATTTGTGTACCAATGATTGCTCAAGGCGAAGTACAAGGTGTACTCGAAGCTGTAAACTCCCTCGACAATCGTGACTTCACCCAAACCGATATCAAAATCCTACGTTACCTTTCGAACTTAGCAGCCATAGCTGTCAAAAACCGTCTTCTCATTGATAACTTAAATTTAAGAGCAAACGAACTCAATTGCCTCTTCCAAATTTCACAAGCACTTGCCAATATCCAAAGTTCAGATGAATTTATGGACCTTGCTGTCAAAACCATCTCCGATGTTTTACAAGTGGACAGAGTTTGCCTCAACTTTGAAAAGATTGAGAAACGAGGATTACCACGATCCAAATCCAAAGGATTTTCCGACCAAATCCAAGACGAAGATGTAGTAGGACTTCTCTTCAACGATAAATCAGATTGGATGTTCAAAGGGTTTAAGGTCATTACCGCCAATTCACCACAAGGGATGCAACTCACTCACAAGGGACTCTTCCAACACAGTATGATTTTACTTCCCATTCTAAAGAACAAAGAATGGTTAGGTTCTCTTGTTGTTTCGGACAAAACATCTCGTACTCGTTTTGATGAAATGGACATTCGAATCCTTCGTACTCTGACAAACCAAGTCGGTGAAGCCTATACAGCGTTACAGGTGAAGATCCAAAGTGAACGTTTGAAAAACATCGATCGTGACATGCAAGTCGCAGCCATGATCCAAAAACACTCACTTCCTATCATTCCTAAACAATACTCACTTCTCGAATTTGATACCTACTACCAAGCATCTCGTGAGATCGGTGGAGACTTTTACGATATGGTAGTACATGGGAAAGATGAAGTGTCAGTCATCATCGCCGATGTTTCTGGGAAAGGAACTCCTGCAGCACTGTTTATGGAATTTTCCAAAACCGTATTACAACAAGAAGTTTCGAAAACCACTTCGACAAGTGAAGCTCTCTTTAATGCCAACCAAATCCTACAAGACAAATCTGGTTTTCTAATGTTTGTCACAGCGATGTTAGTGCGTATCAATATGACAAAAAAAGAATTAACCTATTCTTCTGCTGGTCATAATTTACAAATCATCTATCGCAAAAAACACCATAAGATCCAACACTTATCGGGTAAAGGCCAACCGATGGGCATTGGAAAATGTGAATTTTCGGAACATACTGTCAGTTATTTGCCAGGTGATTTACTTGTACTGTACACCGATGGTGTGACGGAAGCCATGAATCTAAAAGAAGAACTCTTTTCAGAAGAAAGGCTTGAGTCTGTGATTCTATCTCATATCAACGATCCACCAGAAGTGATTCGGCAAGCAATCTTACAAAAAGTAAGTGAATTTGTGGGAGAAGCGGAACCACATGATGACCTTTCTCTCTTTATCATCCGTCTAAACTAAAGAGAAAGGAGATTTTATGAGACGCATTCTATATGCAATGGCAGTGTTTCTCCGTTTGGACAAACTGCACAAAGCGATGTTAGATGCAGTCATTGAAACACGAGTTAAAAACGCACTGCAAACCTCTGACAAATTACGCAAAGAACAAGACAGATTGCGAGAAAAAGAATTTCGCAAACAAATGGAAGACCTTCAAAACAACCATAACAGTAGTTTTGAAAATTATAAATTGGAGACGGAAAATTTAATCCGAATCTTCAAAAACCAAATCCTTGTCGAAAAAAAAGAAGTATTAAAAGAACGCGAAGTGGTCAAGGAAATGCAAAGGCAAGCCATGATCCGCGAAAACAGATTTCAACATTACATCTTACGATTCAAAGAAATCCTATTTGTAAATAAAAAGGTAGTGGAATCCATTCAAAGTTTAGTCAAAGTAGAATCAAACATCGAAGATTTGTTATACGAAATTGACAATTACGATGAAAGTAAGTTCATCAAAAAACCGGAAATGATTTTGGATACCGAGTTTCTAAACGAACTTCACAAAAAAGAAGAAGAGATCCGAGACAATATCCTCAAGTTCCAAAAAAAAGTAGAGAATAGCTGAAGGGGAACCTTCAGCTATTTTTTGATTCTAATCTGTAAATTCGTTCACTCATGAACTTTTTTCTAACAACATCTCTTTTTGTTTCCACAGATAATAGATGGCTGGATAAACCACAAGTTCCAGTGCAAAACTTGTGACGAGCCCACCAACCATAGGTGCTGCTATCCGTTTCATTAGGTCAGAACCAGAACCCGTCGCCCACATAATTGGCAATAATCCTATGAATCCAGAAAGAACTGTCATCATTTTGGGTCGTATTCGGTGCACTGCTCCCTCGATAATGGCTAGTTTTAGATCCGGTAAACTCAAATTTGAATGTTGAGATTTATGTTTCTCATAAGAGAGATCCAAATACATGAGCATAAATACTCCAGTTTCCGCATCTAACCCGAGAAGTGCAATGATTCCCACCCAAACAGCAACTGAAACTTGGTAATCTAAAACATATAACAACCAAAAGGCGCCTATCATCGAAAAAGGAACTGCGGTTAATACGATTGCCGTCTTGATAACAGACTTTGTATTGAGATATAAAAGAAAAAATATCAAGATAAGCGTTATGGGTACCACAATCATCATCCGGTTTCTAACGCGAATGATATTTTCATACTGCCCACTCCACTCCAAAAATACTCCTTTGGGAAGACTCACTTCTTTTTCAACGACCGTCTTCAGACGATCCACAAATCCGAGTAAATCCGTGTCCGTTGTATCCACATACACATAACCTGTCAAAAATCCATTCTCATCTCTGATCATAGTAGGTCCTATGTTGTATTCAAGAGTTGCCAAGTAACTAAGTGGGATATGCCCACGATTTGGAATTGGAATGAGTACTTTTGAAATCATTTCCAGACTATCACGGTATTCCCTGGGATATCGAATTTGGATGGAATACCTCTCTCGTTTTTCAATGGTTGTGGAGATGGTTTCTCCACCCAAAGCAGATAGAATTGTTTTTTGGATGTCTTCGATGGTTAATCCATACTTGGCAGCAAGTTCCCTTTTGATTTTAATATCAATATAATAACCGCCAGATGTTCTTTCAGCAAAGATAGAACGAACATTTTTTTCTTTTTTCAAAGCAGTTTCAATATGGATTCCAACCTCTTGGATTTCTTCCAGATTCTCACCTAACACTTTTATACCGATCGGAGTTCGAATCCCCGTAGACAACATATCAATACGAGCACGGATTGGCTGAGTCCAAGCATTCGAAAAACCTGGGATCTCCATTTGTTCGTTAATTTGTTTCACAAGTTCTTCTTTGGTAAGCCCTGGCCTCCAATCCTTCTCTGGTTTGAGAGTGACAACGATCTCAAACATTGAAATGGGAGATGGATCTGTGGATGTATCTGCCCTTCCAGCTTTTCCATAAACAGATTCTACTTCCGGAAAACGAACCAACTTCTGATCCATGATCTTTAACACTCGTTCGGCTTCTCCAATACTAATCCCAGGAAGTGTGGTAGGCATATACAAAATGGAACCTTCATTGAGTGGAGGCAAAAACTCAGTTCCCAATTTAAAATAAATCGGAACTGTCAAAAGAAATAACAAAACTGCAGAGAGAATTGTCTTTTTGGGATGGTTCAAAACCATTTTCACCACAGGTTCGTACACTAAATACAAACGTTTGCTAATCGGATGGTTTTTCTCTGAATGATACTTCCCTACAAAAATAGTTGTTAACAGAGAATTGACAACAGGTGTAAACTTTGTGAAGGGATCCATCCGCGTGAATAACATTCGAAACGCAGGATCTACAGTAATCGCAAGGATCGCAGCGATCGCCATGGTTAAATTCTTCGAAATGGCAAGAGGTCTAAATAATTTTCCCTCTTGGTCAACTAAAGTAAAAATAGGAAAAAAAGCAACGGCGATGATGAGAAGAGAAAAGAATACGGAAGGCCCTACTTCCAGTAATGCTTCCAGTCGAATGGCATGAAAGTCACCCACTCTGCCAGATGATTCCCATTCTTCCAATTTTTTATAAGCATTTTCTACCTCCACGATTGCCCCATCCACAAGGACTCCAATCGATAAAGCAATCCCTGCCAAGGACATCAAATTGGAACCAATGTCAGCCAAATACATGGGCAAAAAAGAAAGGATGACTGCGATTGGTATGGTAAGGATCGGAACGATCGCAGATGGAATGTGCCAAAGGAATATTAAGATGATGATGGAAACAACAATGATTTCCTCTGTTAACTTTTCCTTTAATACACGAATGGTTTCGTTGATAAGGATGGAACGATCATACACTGGTTTAATTTTTAAACCTTTGGGTAAAGAAGCTTCCATTGATTTGATTTTATCTTGCACTGATTCAATGACTCGAAGTGCATTTTCACCATGCCTCATGATGATGATCCCAGAGACTTGGTCCCCTTCGCCGTTCCAATCACCAACACCTCGCCTTAAGTCAGGGCCATCTACAATTGTCGCAACTTGTGATAAATAAATAGGAGTTCCCAAGGAATCGGCACCTAACGAGATTTGTTCGATGTCTTCTTTGGACTGAACATACCCTCTCACACGGATCATGTATTCAGCTCCACCAATTTCGAGTAACCTAGCGCCTATGTCATCATTTGATTTACGAACCGTATCAATGACACGATCCATATCGATTCCAAATATTTGTAATTTTAAAGGATCAATTTGGATTTGGTATTGTTTTTTAAACCCTCCCACAGTGGCAACTTCCGCCACTCCAGGGATTGAATTTAGTAGATACTTCAATTTAAAATCTTGGAACGAACGAATTTCAGCCAAATCCATTTGGTTTGTTTCATCGACTAAAACGTATTGGTAGATCCAACCAACACCCGTAGCGTCAGGTCCTAAACTTAAGTTTACTCCCGTTGGCAAATTATTTTGCAATTGGGAAATGTATTCGTTCACTCGCGAACGTGCCCAATACAAATCAGTTCCATCTTCAAAGATTACATAAACAAAGGAATAACCAAAATCGGAAAATCCTCGGATCGCCTTTACCTTGGGAGCTCCTAACAATGATCTGACGATTGGATAAGTCACTTGGTCTTCGATGATATCTGGACTACGATCCCATTTGGAATAGATAATCACCTGTGTATCAGACATATCAGGTAAAGCATCCAATGGGATGTGTTTCATTGCAAAAACCGACATTAATACAAAAAATAATGCCGTGATGATGACCAAATACCGATTGTTTGCGGAGAACCTAATGATTGTGCTGATCATTTTTATCACCACCTAACTTTAATTTTGATTCTGAATCTAAAAGGAAATTTGCTTTGGAGACAATTTCATCATTTTCTACTAAACCTTCCTGTACCTCGACCCATTCTGCAGAAGAAAACCCAACTTTTATTTTTTTGGGAGCATAATGGTTGGATTCAGTTTTCTGATACACCAAATCGGATTTGCCTGTAGGAAGAATGGATTCTTTTGGAATTCTTAAAACATTCGTCTTTTCTATCCCATAGGTCCCTTGTACATACATCTGTGGTTTAAAATATTCTTGGGGATCTTTCACCTCGCACCAAACAGACAATGTCCGTGTGTCTTGGTTGATCAAATTTCCCATTGCCACAATTTTTGCTTTTGGTTGAGTATTTGTTTCGATTGGATTAACTAAATCTATGAACTTTCCTACTTTTAAATAGGAGAGATCATTTTCATACACTTGGAAAACTAATAAGGCTGTGTGGTTTGACCTACCCGTTAAAAATAGATTTGCATTTTTAGAAAGGATGTATTGGATCTGTTTTTCACTTAACCCCAATTTGGTGAATCGCAAACGAATTCCCTCTCGAATTTCCCTCCCCCATTCGTTCCCAGAACCAATTGACTTGTATTCATTGGCAGTCGAAAAAATTTCAGGATCATAAGCGACTTGCCCACTGAGATTGATCGTTTTACTAATGGCTCCCCTTGTCACAAGAACCGTATCTAAATTGAGAATGGATTGTTTATTCTCTGATAGTTTTAAGTCAGGCTCTTTTGATTGGGTATGGTTTGCATGCTCAGATTCAGGCTCAAGGAGTGGATCTTCCTTTTTTACAAGTGTCATGCCACAAATCGGACATTCTCCTGGATGGTCCATTTCAATTTGAGGATGCATCGGACAAGTATAAATATCTTTATGATTATGAACAGTTTCACCACAGGAAACCAAAAATAAAGACACAATGAGGATGGGAAATAGAATATATTTAACCTTCATGATTTTCTCCTTCAGGCAACAAATGATTTGTTAGTTGCAATAATTTTAAAACAGATGACCAACGTTTGAATTGGATTTGATGCACTTGGGATTGCATTTCTAATGATTCAGCGATAAAATCGTAACTCTCACCCAATACGCTATCTCCTTTAGCATACGATGAAAGTGATGATTTTATATTCTTTTGATAAGACGGCAAAAGATTATTTTTGAAGTTATTAAGTCTTTGTTTATTCCCTAACCATGATTCAATCGTTGCTTGGTATTCTACCTTAAGTCGAATCCGTTCTTTTTCTTTTTCTTTTTGTAACCTCATCACTTTAAAGGCATTGGATTGATTCAATTCATCTACTTTTGACAAAGACCATACAGGCACTCGAATGGTCACACCTGCACTCCAAAGATCACCAGCAAACTCAGGATTATCCATAATGGCTAGGTTCAAAGGTCCACTATCAAGTAAAAAAGGTTTACGCCTTCGTTGCATATAACTCACGAATACTTCAAAATCCGGTAAGTGTAAGATCTCATCTTTTTTAGATTCTACAATTGCCTTCGTTTGGTTCACCTCAGCATATTGGATGAGTGGAAACTTCGATAACGAATCTCCTGACAATTCCTGCTCAATGTTACTTTCTTTTTTTGTCAGATACGCAATAATCTCTTCTTCAGTAATGGAATTGGTACCTATATATATTGAATAAAAATCAAGGGATTGTTTTAATTCTTTTAAAGTAATTGTTTTCTCAATCACTCTATCCTTGATTCTTTCAATTTGATTTTTAGTTTTGAGAACATTGGATAATTTAAACTGTTCTGAAACGTATTGCGAGGATTCCAATTTTACTTTGGTATAAAGTTGTTTTTCAATATTTTCCAGATCATTTATTTCTCTTTCAATTGCTGCAACGGACAAAATTAATTCAAAGTATGTTCGAATGAATTCATTTTGGATCCAAACGCCACTCCAATAATCCAGTTCCGAATCGTTTTTTAGAATTTGTTTTTCTAAATTCAATCTTCCTGGGAATGGAATTTCTTGTGAGATGGAATATTCTTTCCCAGTCATACTGGGAGTATCAGGTCTAGCGCGATCGGTATCAAATCCTGATCTGTAAGGATAGGATCTGTATGCAAATCCAATTTTTGGATCTGGGTATACATCTGCATGTTTGGAACGAAATTCTTTTTCTTTCGCTTCCAAAAACTTCAACGATACTTCTGGATGTTTTTTCAATAATTCGTTGATTTTGCCGTCAATGCCACTTGGACTGTCTAGGTTACTTGCATCTACTTGAACAAAAAAGACAAAATAAATAAGTAATGCAGTATATTTTAATATATGTATGTAATGATTTCCCATAAATTACCTCCAATTTTAATCAAAAAAATCGAAATGGTTTAAATGAGAAGTTTTATGGTTTTTTGTAGGGTTATAAAATCGTTATGGAAAGTATCAGCGTTTGATTGAAATATTTGAAATGCAAAATTTGAAATTGGTATTTCGACTTGTGAAGGCAAATACAGTTTTTGAATGAAGACACGTACTAATTTAGAAAACTCTATTTGAAAACGTATTCCATCCGAATTTGAAACTTCATTGCATTGACAAGAATTTCCATTCGGCGTTTCATTTGAATCCCCTGCCTCTTTCGAATCTGCATGGCAAGGCATGACGTAATCTTGAGAATCTGCAGTTTCACTACTTGTTTGAGTTATACCGAATTTGGGACATGTGAAAAATCCAGCCGTACAAACCAACACAAAGGCAATGGAAGTCAGTAGAATGGCACTGACAATTCTTAGTTCCTTTGTTTGCTTCGGTTTCATATGGTTCACTCACCAGTTAGACGAAAACCCGATTCCAGTGGAAGAGAAAAATCTTTCTTTTTTCAGCCTTTCGCCTTCATCGTATTGGGTTGGCCTGTGGAGGCAAGGAGTGCTCGCCACAAGGTACTCTTTTCTGGACGTAATACCTTTCGTTCTGCAATGGCAAGTGAGATTGGCATCACAGTGAAAACATTATTCCAAATCCCTACCACACAACCAGTGCGGCCAGCGAACGCCGCATGTACCGCGTTTTGTGCTAAAAACCCACAGAAAACCGAATCTTCCGCATTGGCAGGAACAGATCGAATGATGTAACTTGGGTCGATGTACTTTAGATTGAGTGCAACACCTTCTTTTTTGAAGTACTCTGTGATTTTCTCTTTCATAAACACACCCACATCAGCGAGTTTTTTGTTACCAGATTGGTCTTTTTCCCCTTTGTCTTCAAAGTACTTTTGTCCTGCTCCTTCCGCAATGATGACAACAGCATGCCCCCTTCTTTGCACTCGATCCTTTAAGACTGGTAAAAATGCACCTTCTCCTTCTAAATCAAAATCTTGTTCTGGGATGAGGACAAAGTTCACATTTTTGGAAGCCAAGGCAGAGTTGACAGCAATGAACCCAGAATGACGACCCATCAGTTTCACAAGGCCAATTCCATTTGGTGCCCCTTTTGCTTCTTCATGTGCGCAGTTGACTGCTTCCACCGCCTTACTAAACGCAGTCGAAAACCCAAACGTTTTTTGGACATAATTGATATCGTTATCGATAGTTTTCGGAATCCCAACAATGGCGATGTCTTCTTTTCGTTTTCTCACTTCTTCTTGGATGGCCTGGGCACCTCGAAGAGTTCCATCTCCACCAATACAAAACAACATCTTCACTCCATATAAGAATAAAGTATCCACCATCTCTTCTATCTTTTGGTTCCCCCGAGATGAACCAAGGATGGACCCACCAAAATTCATGATATGAGCCACTTTATCAGGTGTGAGCTCAATCGGCCTGTGTCCAAATTTTTTAACAAGACCTTCATACCCAAATGGAAATCCAAGGATCCTTGGAACTTTGTAACGATAGTGTAATTCCATGACAAGAGCACGGATCACATCATTGATGCCAGGGCAAAGTCCACCACAGGTCACGATGCCTGCTGTCACTTCTTCCGGTTTAAAGTAGATTTTTTCTTTTGGACCAGCTTGTTCAAAAAATACCGGACTTGTCTCAACTGTTTTTTTGGCATCTTCTGTTCCAGAAAAGATGGTTTGAAACAAGACAACTGAATTGTCTTCTGTCCAATAATCATAACCCGCTGGGTTTGGGATGGTGCAAGGTCCAAATTGTTCTACTCTCGTATCGTTTTGATTCATCGGTCTCACTTATAACAAAAAAAGACAGAGAAGAAAGCAAATTTCATTGCCAAACAAAGGAAAATCAGGCAGAAATGCTTTTAGATGCTAAAAAAGATAGTTTTCATCTCCTTTCTCGTCTCGATGACGAGCCTTACCATTTTAGCACAAGGACTTCCGTTTTTTTCTAGTTATTCTTTTACTGATCCTCGTTCGTCCCTTTTCCAAGTTGGTAATTCACATAACGGAAATTTGGCGATACTGATCCCCTTTCGTTTCCCAAAGGAACTCGAATTGGGATCCAATTCTGATTTTTCCAAATCCAATGACCCCATGGCAGGGATTCAGATTTTTTCTCCAGTGATCCCATTTACAACCTCAAACCCCCACCGTAATCCTGAAGGGAATTTTGATGTAAGACCAGAACGTTCCAATGCAGCACTTTTATCATACCAACCAAATGTAACCTATGTGTATTACCGCAATGGATTCACACTTGATTTAGGACTGAGCATCGGTATGTCACTCAACCAAGGATCCAATGGCTACGTGGATGTGGCAGAATCAAAAGTGCGAATCAAATACCGCCTCAACCGGAATTTATTTTCCTTTATTAAAAATTCACGTTGGGAGTTGTTTTTGCAACTTTCGGAATTACACAGGTTTGAATCTTCTGATTACACCAATCGTTTTAACACTTCCATCCGTGCCCAAGAACCCTCACGCACAAACTTCGTAGGAAGACAAGTCTATGTGACTCCAGGGATCAGTATTTCCAATAGTAATATTACATTTGAAGGTATGGTGCGAGTTCCCATCAATGCGAGAGAAGCAGGTCGCACACTCGACGAACTATGGGCACCTGAGATCCAAGGAAACTTAGGACTCAAGTACTATATGCCAGTCACACCTTCGCGTTCCAACCAGTAAAGGGACAAGTTTCCAATCCACATTTCCAAGATCTAACGGAACGAAATCGGTACCTTCTTTTGCTAGGGGCGCCTCGCATTCGTTAGATGACTTATAATCAATTTTATAACGACCGCGCTTTTCGCTCCAATTTTTCCAACATGTAAAGGTTTTCAGAATCCATACCTATAGGGAAAAGATTTCCGCTACAATCGCTGGCGCAGGGGAAGGCTCGGGAAAAAGCTGGTGTTATAATTGCAATTTGTATAACAATCTTATATCCGGTAATAATCGAGTTTCAGATAAATTCTGGGGATGGACATGATATGCGCGTTGGGTATATCACGGCAACTCTTGTATGTTATCCGCATTGCAATTAGCCGACTCCCATTCCAGTTATTCGCATTACAATGAACAACCACCCAATCTAAAAAAATCCGGTAACACTTGCATATCACTAATTGAATACGTAGTTAATACAATGAGTCCTATATGAAATAGGATCACATTCATAAAAAATAGTTCTAACCGATGACTACTTTAATTGCCTCAATTAAATACCCGCTGTAAGTACTCCTCAAGATTGATGCGGATTGGCATAAGATAGGCATTCATTCCATTCTCAGAACAATAAGTAAGTACATCCTTTGCAAATTTCACATTCCATTCCAAACTCGGACGGAACTCTCTTGGGAAATAGGCCCGATTCCTAGATTCCCAATAACTTTGTGATTTATCAGTGACCACAGGACTGACACCGATATACACTTCCGTCCCTTTCAGTTTTTCCGAGAATATATCAATAAGTCTCATATCAAAAAAAGGTTGTGTCAAAAATCCATCGGCTCCTGCATCCTTCTTCATTTCTATGTAGTCAAACTCGTCTTTGATCCCCACACGGTACTGGTCAATCGCTGCATACACTTTCAAATGATGTATTTCTTTTTTAAGTTTCTTGATCAGTTTAATGGTTGTTGTTGGATAAACTTGTTTTGACATATCAGTCGGTGGATCACCTTTGATCACAAGCACCGAAGAAATTTGGGATTGTTTTAATGTTTCGATGATTTCTTCACAATGATCTAAATCAAAATCGATGGCACGAATATGAGGGATTACATTTGGAAAGATAGGGCGAACCACTGAGGCCACGTCCCAACTCCTATTTTCAAAACGTAACAAATCAGGGATGTTAATACCTGTGATTTGCTTAAATTTGTTTTTTACAAAACCTACTTCCTGTAAAACAACAGAGACATCTCTCGGAACAACTTCTAATAGAATTTGATTCATTTAGGGTCCTTATGATTGATTCCTACTTTGCATCTGCCCATCTTATTCGATTTTACAATGCAAATAAGAATCCAACGTTTGTTTCCAAGATGACTCTCCATTGAAACTTTCATTGATTCCATTATTTCCGACAGAATATCCTCTTAATCCATGTGAAATCATATAATCGGGGAAATAATTAGGTTTTCCTATGGTTATAATTTCTTTACAAAGTGCTTCCATATTTTCGCTATTGGAAATATAATTATTTTTTATAAATTCTTGGTATTTTGAGATTTTAGATTCGCTAAGATTTCCAAGAAAATTGATTCTTAAAGTTGTATTCGCTTGGTGAGCGGTAGAGTCTGTCACTCTTAAACTATCATACCTTCCATAAACACCCGCTAATGCTTGTAATTTAAAACCAAAAGAATAATTTTCATTTTCAATACAATTTCGAATTCCATAATATAGATCAGGGGGAGTGATATTTGATTTTAATTCTGATAAAGCAATACAATTGATTGGATTTATAACCTTAAGGTTCCCTTTTGATTCATAATTGATCACGTTCGATCTATCTGTTGAATTGCACATCATCGAAAGTGTAACCAAAATAGAAATGACCAAAACACTTTTTAAATTCGCAACAATCATCTTCATTCCTTCAAAATTCATTTTTACAATATCGAATACAAAACAATTCAATCGTTACTTAAATCGCAAATAGACTGAAATGATAATAGAAATCAGTATTACATGAGAAAACTCATACAATCATTGCAATGCGGATATCAATGCAGAGATGACGTGTTATTTGCACTGCAATTAACAGCATTCAAATAAAGTTCTTATTCACATAATGCGAGGCAACATACAAAGGGCAAATCTCAATTAACGTTTATGGTCATGTCTTACTTACAGTACCCTTTACGATTTCCCAACAAAGCGTTTCCAAGATAAGTCCACATCCATTTTAGAAATCATTTCTTTTTTACGAGAGATACGAAACTCTTGTTTGTCCCAGACAATCAACGTTTCTTCCGTAGGACAACTTACTTCTCCACAACTCACTTCCAAAATTTCCAATTCTGCATCCTTTGGAATGTTTGTGTATGTTTGTAACCACTCCGCAAGTTTAGGATGGAAGGAAAACCCAGTAGAGAGTTTTCCCTTCCCTGCTATTTTCCAACCATGGTTGTGTGAATGTCCAGGTTCTGCCATTTAGTCCTCTATCCCATTCAATCTACAAAATCATTGTTTTGAATCTAACAATGATTTGTTTGTATTACTACCCTTTAGACTTCCTGGATGGGTCATAGTTTAGAATCGGAGACAACCAACGTTCCACTTCCGATTTTTCCATTTCTTTCATTTTAGAGTATGGTTCTACTTGGTCTTCGTTGATTTTTCCAATGGCAAAATAACGTGCTTCAGGGTGTGAAAAATAATACCCACTCACACTACTTGCAGGCCACATCGCACAAGATTCAGTGAGTTTGATGCCTGCATTTTTTTCCACATCCAAAAGTTTCCAAATCTTGCGTTTTTCCGTATGATCTGGACAAGCTGGATAACCAGGTGCAGGTCGAATCCCGCGATACTTTTCACGGATCAAATCTTCAGTAGTAAGATTTTCATCTTTTCCAAAACCCCATTCCTCACGCATTTTATGGTGCATGTATTCCGCAAAAGCTTCTGCAAAACGATCCGCTAAAGCTTTCACCAAAATCGAATTGTAGTCATCATGTTTCACTTCATAGGTCTTAGCTAATTCCTCAATGCCATGGCCCGCTGTGACTGCAAAATAACCGATATAATCATTTTTGTTAGATTCTTTTGGAGCGATAAAATCCGCCAAACTATAATTAGGTTGGTTGGACATCTTAGTAGTTTGTTGGCGTAACATAGGGTAAAATCCCAATGATTTTTGTTTAGTTTCATCTTCAAAAATTTCCACCATTTCGCCATGGGAAACTGCTGGGAACATACCAACAACAGCCCTCGGTTTGAGGTCTGGATTTTCCAACATTTCTTTTAAAATAGTTTGTGCATCATTGTACAAAGAAGTGGCTTCTTTCCCAATCACTGGATCCTTCAGAATTTGAGGGAAACGCCCCTTTAATTCCCAAGCCAAAAAGAAAGGAGACCAGTCAATGAACGGAAGTAAGTCTTTTAAAGTAACATCATTAAAAACTTTTATGCCCGTAAAACTTGGTTTTGGTGGAGTATATGAATCCCAATCCGCTGCAAATTTATTTTTGATTGCATCAGCTATCGGAAGGATATTACGTTCACTTTCTCTGGAATAAAACTCTTCTCGGATGCGTGATTGTTCTTCCGTGATCGTTTTCGCATACTCCTTTGATGTTTGAGGATTTAAGACACTATTCATCACATTCACGACGCGAGATGCATCCATCACATGTAAAACTGGTTGTGAGTACTGTTCAGCAATTTTCACAGCAGTATGGGCAGGAGAAGTAGTCGCACCACCAATCAGAAGTGGAACCTTGAACTCTAATCGTTCCATCTCTTTTGCCACATAAACCATTTCATCAAGTGATGGAGTGATAAGACCAGATAGGCCAATGGCTGCTACATTTTCTTTTTTGGCAGTTTCCAAAATTTTTTCACATGGCACCATCACACCAAGGTCTATCACCTCATAATTGTTACACGCCAAAACCACACCTACGATATTTTTACCAATATCGTGAACATCACCTTTTACAGTTGCAATGAGAAATTTTGCTTGTTTACTTTCGTCTTTTTGGTTTCGTTTTTCCTCTTCCATAAATGGCATGAGGTATGCGACTGCCTTTTTCATTACCCGCGCACTTTTTACCACTTGTGGTAAAAACATTTTGCCAGCACCGAAAAGTTCCCCAACAACTTTCATCCCGTTCATGAGTGGTCCTTCGATGACATCAAGAGGTTTTGCTAAACTTTTCCTTGCTTCTTCTGTATCTTGGGTCACAAATTCATCTATCCCTTTCACAAGGGCATGAGTGAGCCTTTCTTCAACCGTTCCACTGCGCCAAACATCATCCTTCTTTTGGACTTTTGCTTCACCATGGAAACTACCTGCAGCATCAATCAATCGTTCGGTGGCATCTGGTCTTCGATTGAGTAACACATCTTCCACTAATTCAAGTAAGTCTTTCGGGATTTCTTCATAAACTTCTAACATCCCTGCGTTGACAATTGCCATATCCATTCCTGCTTGGATGGCATGGTATAAAAAGGCAGAGTGCATTGCCTCCCTGACTGGGTTATTTCCTCGGAAAGAAAAGGAAATATTACTGAGTCCACCTGATACTTTCGCACCTGGGCAAACTTTTTTAATCTCACGTGTCGCTTCGATAAAATCGACAGCATAATTATTATGTTCTTCAATCCCTGTTGCAACCGTAAGTATGTTTGGATCAAAGATAATATCCGTAGGTTCAAAGTCTAACTTCGAAACAAGTAAGTCATAAGCACGTTTACAAATTCTGACTTTGTCATCTTTGGTTGCCGCCTGCCCTTGTTCGTCGAATGCCATGACAATCGCTGCAGCTCCAAATCTTTGGATCGTGCGGGCATGGTTTAAAAATACTTCTTCTCCTTCTTTGAGGGAGATGGAGTTTACGATGGGTTTTCCTTGGATACATTTAAGGCCCGCAAGTAACACCGACCATTTCGAGGAATCGACCATAAACGGAACACGGGCTATGTCAGGTTCCCCTGCGATTAAATTCAAAAACTTTGTCATCGAAGCTTCGCCATCGAGAAGCGCCTCATCAAAGTTAATGTCAATAATATTGGCACCAGCTTGCACCTGTTGTAAGGCAACCTGTACTGCTTCTTCAAAATTTCCATCTAAGATGAGTTTTTTGAACTTTGGAGATCCTGTGACGTTGTTTCTTTCCCCAACGTTGATAAACCCTTGGTCTTTCGTCAGTTTGAGTGGTTCAAGACCTGCAAATGTACTGAGTTTTGGTTGTTCTTTTAAGGCACGAGGTTTGATTGAACTAACTGCTTCTTTTGCAGCACGGATGTGGGCAGGTGTGGTTCCGCAACACCCACCAACTATATTTAAGAAACCTGCTTCACCGAAATTTTTCATCCATCCACCAAACTCTTCTGGAGTTTGGTCATACCCACCGAACGCATTGGGAAGGCCAGCATTTGGGTAACAAGATACATAACAATCGGCCACACGAGATATTTCTTCTATATAGGGACGCATTTCCCCTGCACCTAACGCACAGTTAATACCGACAGCAAGTGGTTTTGCATGTTTGATCGAAATGTAAAAAGCTTCACCTGTTTGACCAGAAAGGGTTCGCCCAGATGCATCGGTTATCGTAACCGATAAAACAACAGGGATACGAATGTTTCGTTCTTCAAATACCTTTTCAATGGCATAAATACATGCCTTTAGATTCAAAGTATCGATATTGGTTTCTGGTAATAATAAATCCACACCACCATCGAGTAATGCCGATACCTGTTCATGGAAACAATCGACTAATTCATCAAAGGTGACAGCGCGAAATGCTGGGTTATTTACATCAGGGGAGAGGGATGCTGTTTTGACTGTTGGTCCAATGGAACCTGCAATAAAAACGTCTGTTTTCCCAGTTTTCGCTTTGAACTTTTCTACAGCATTTTTAGCACACTGAACAGCTGCTAGGTTTAAGTCTCTCACAGCAGATTCCATTTTGTAGTCTGCTTGCGAGACAATGTTGGAACTAAAGGTATTGGTTTCGATAATATCTGCACCGGCTTCCAAATACTCTAGGTGGACAGATTCGATAATATCTGGTCTTGTAATCGCAAGAACATCATTATTTCCCTTTATCGAAACAGGCCAATCCTTAAACCTGTCACCTCGGAAATCGTCTTCCTCAAGTGAGTGCCTTTGGATCATGGTCCCCATCGCACCATCTAAAACTAAGATTTTTTCCGTGAGTAACTTTAAGAGGGTTTTGGAAGAAGGATTGGTATATTCAAATTTCATAATATTTATGTATATAATTAGATCAGTAGACTAAAATAAAAGTGGGTGATCACTTTCGTGATACACCCACAAGGTTCGTTATTTACTCGGGTCGGAACATTTTGCACCTTTGAGAGGTGGTTTTGTTGTTACGATTACCGGGAATTTATTTGCTTCTTTTGCGTTTACTTCAATAGACGGTTTGTGTTTTTCGGGAACATCATAGTCCGGAAAAATCGCATCAATCGGGCATTCGTATTGGCATGCATTACAATCAATACAAGTATCTGGATCGATGTACAAAGTGTCCGGAGCTTCGTGAAAAGCTTCCACTGGACAAACTGCAGCACAACTCGTGTATTTACAATCAACGCAAATTTCAGTTACAACATAAGCCATGAGAAACTCCCAATGCCCTTTATTGAACAATCATAAAGGGCAATTTTTTTTAGTAGCGGTAGTGGTCCGGTTTGTAAGGACCTTCTAGTGGAACACTGATGTAATCAGCTTGTTTTTGGGTGAGTTTTGTCAAACGAACACCCAACTGCTCCAAATGAAGTGCAGCTACCTTTTCATCCAAGTGTTTTGGAAGGCGATACACACCCAACTCATATTTCGTAGTATAGAGTTCAATTTGAGCCAAAACTTGGTTCGTAAAGGAACTAGACATGACAAATGAAGGGTGGCCTGTTGCGCAACCTAAGTTTACAAGACGACCTTCCGCAAGAACGATAATGGATTTACCATCTGGGAAAGTGTATTTGTCTACTTGAGGTTTGATTTCTTTTTTAGTCACACCTTTCTCAGAATTCAAACGTGACATTTGAATCTCAGTATCAAAGTGACCGATGTTACAAAGGATCGCACCATCTTTCATTGCTTTCATGTGTTCAAGAGAAATGATATCATCGTTTCCAGTTGCTGTCACAACGATGTCTGCATTTTCAATTACATCTTCGACTCGAAGTACTTGGTATCCTTCCATCACTGCTTGGAGTGCACAAATTGGATCGATTTCAGTAACGATCACTCGTGCTCCAAAGTTACGAAGGGATGCTGCAGATCCTTTTCCTACGTCTCCGTATCCGCAAACGAGAGCTACTTTTCCAGCAAGCATCACGTCAGTGGCACGTTTGATTCCATCAGCAAGTGACTCACGGCAACCATAAAGGTTATCAAACTTTGATTTTGTTACAGAGTCGTTTACGTTGATTGCAGGGATTTTCAAAGTACCCGCTTTTAGTTTTTTATGAAGTGCAATCACACCTGTAGTTGTTTCTTCAGAAACACCTTTGATCTCTGCAAGTAGTTGTGGGTATTTTTCATGGATGAAATGTGTGAGGTCATGTCCATCATCTAGGATCATGTTTGGACCTTTTCCACCATCAAAAAATAGCGTTTGTTCAATACACCACCAGTATTCTTCTTCTGTTTCACCTTTCCATGCAAATACAGGGATTCCTGCTTTTGCAATTGCGGCTGCTGCATGGTCTTGTGTTGAAAAAATGTTACAAGAGGACCAACGAATGTCAGCACCTAATGCAGCTAAGGTTTCAATAAGAACCGCTGTTTGGATTGTCATGTGAAGAGATCCGCAAATTCTTGCACCTTTAAGTGGTTTAGAAGTTCCGAATTCTTTACGAAGAGCCATAAGACCTGGCATTTCTTTTTCTGCCAAAATGATTTCTTCTCTTCCCCATTCTGCAAGAGAGATATCCTTCACTTTATATGGCAATCGTTCCGATTTTGTTTCAGTTGCTGTGGACATTTTGTTTCCTTATTCCTTTGTTGCTTTGATTGTTAAAATTTTAAAACTTGATTCTGTTTGGATTTCTCCAATGGATTCGACTTTGAAACCTGCATTTGATAACCATGATTCAAATAATTCTGGTTCAAACCCAAGCCATAAATCCGCAAAATTATCTCTCATGTATTCCGCATTGTGTTTCTCTAGATCGACAATACACAAAACACCACCAGGTTTTAATACACGAACAATCTCTTCTAAAACTGTAGGTGGATGAGAAATATGATGCATAACCATAGATGCCACTACCGCATCACAGGAGTTAGATGACAGTGGCAAATGTTCCATAGGTGTTTGGATTAGACTCACACTTGGATTTTTTGCAAAATGGATGGATGCGTTTTCAATCATTCTGGATGAGTTATCAACTCCCGTAACATGTTTTGCTTTATTCAGTAAAAAAGGAATAAGGCCCCCTGGACCACATCCCAAGTCGACAATGTTTTCGCAAAGGGGTAACTCTTGTAAAATCCATGAACGATAAAGTTTTGGGTGTAAGGTCTCTTCCTGTAATTTTTCCCAACTCTCAGCAACTCCATCAAAAAATGATTTCGATTTTTTCTCACGAGCTTCTAATATTTGATGAACCATTTTTTGGTCCTTTTCTCTTGAGGGAAGTTCTTCTTTATAAGATAACAATAATTTGGTGAGCTCTAAGGGGAATTTAAACCCAAATCCCTCTTCATCTGGTAAAAAACTGTACACCAAACTGCCTTCACGCCTCGAACCAACTAACCCAGCTTCTGTTAAGATTTTTAAATGGCGGGAGATTCGTGATTGGCCCATACCCAAAATTTCCACCACTTCATTCACGGAAAATGCCCCAAAACTTAAGATATGGAGGATCCTGATTCTGGTTTCATCAGAAATGGCTTTAGTGGCAGCTAGGATTTGCGAGGCACTGCGGAAGGATGGAAGGGTTTCTGTTGCCATTTCTAAGATATCTACATATCAAGAAATCTTGATATGTAGATCCAAGGCAACCAAAAAAAGCAATGTTTCCAAAAATGGGAACACTGCTCGGTTGGAATCTAAGAAATTTTAAAGAAGTTGATCTTTCTTTTTAGGGTTTCCGCTAAGTTTGCGATCCCATTGGCAGTCGCAGTCATTTCTTCAAGGCCCGCGGCAGTCCCTTGGGTGAGGTCATTGATGCTAAAAATAGCTTGGGCAACCTCTCCAATTGCATTTTTTTGCTCTTCCATGGAGAGTCGGATCGCCTGGCTGATTTGGTTCACCTTATCCACCTCTTCCCCTACCTTCTGATTGATGATGAGCTGTTCTTTGGTGCTTTTTTCGATCGTGTCTGTCATGTCATCAAAGGAACTCACACCTTGGATGATCCTTTGGATGAGAGAGATGGTGGTTTCAATCGTGTCTCGACCACTTTCAATTTCCTTCTCGTTTGCTTGGATGAGTTCGCCAATGTCATTGATCGAAATGGCAGTTTTTTCGGCGAGTTTTCCAATCTCATCTGCCACCACGGCAAACCCACGACCATAGACACCAGCTCTTGCTGCTTCAATGGCAGCGTTTAACGCGAGTAAGTTGATTTGTTCCGAGATATTATTGATGATTTCAATCACACTTCCAATTTCTTCCGAACTATTACTGATTTTTGAGATGGAATTCCTCATCGAATCAAGCGATGATTGTCCTAATTTTGCTTCCTCGGAAATTTGGTTCACATCCTGTGAAGCCTTTCCAACTTGTTTTCCAGTTGCTTCAATGAGACTCGAAAGTTCCGCCATTTTTGATTTCAAAAAATCAACTTTGCGAAATTGGTCTTCTGCTTGGGCATCTACATTTTGGACTGCAGCAGAAATTTCTTCAATGGAAGCAGAGATTTCTTCAGCGGAAGCAGCTTGTGTTTGTGCATTCGATGACAACATATTTAGTGATGCTGACATTTGTTCCGCGGAGGAAGCCAAATCTTCAGAGAATGCTTGGTTGGAACCAACAACTTCTACAATTTGTTTGAGTGTTGCATTTAGTCCTCGAGAAAGGCGAGCAAATTCATCGGAAGATTCCAACTTTACTTTAGTTCGCAAATCTCCCACTTCTACATTTTGTAAAACCTTTCCAATCGTTTTCATTGGATGAAACCTTGCAGAAAACAACATATAAATGGAAAGTGCAATGACAATGGATCCAATCAAACTAATGACTGTTAATCCTCGTAAAGAGGACAAACTTTCTACTTCAATTTCCTTAAGATCTATGGTAGAAAAAAACTGAATTCCATACTTTGTACTAACTTTTCTTCGGAGTAAGAATGTTGAACCTTCCCAAGGGTTACGAAAGGAATCCGTTTCACCAGCATTCAGAGCAAGTTTTTCAAATTCAGATCCTTTAAAACTATTCATTAAATATTTTGGATTGGGATGGTAAACCATCGTGGATTCACGATCGAGTAAAAACGAATAACCAGTGGAACCAATTTTTACATTTTTAAGGAATGATTCCATTGCCTTTCCAACTAAAAAAGGCATTCCAACAAATCCAACCACAGTTCCATTTGTATTTTTTACAGGTGTTGTGATCATGATCACAATCTGACCGTTAAATGGTGATTTAACGGCAACCCCAACATGTGACTTACCTTCTTTGGAGGCTTTGATATTTTCGGAAACCTCAGGATTGGCAACAAGTTTGTATCCAACACTTGCTCCGCCTGGAAGTCCAGATGCAACGATTGGAATGCCTTCCTCAAAGGACGCTATAAAAGCATTTTCAAGGAGTAATTGAGTATCACCGTAAGCTTTTTCCAAAGCAGGCACCGCTAATTTATAATTTCGTGTTTCTAGCGCCTGTTTAACGGAAGTCAAAGAAGCCACGTCTTTTAATGTATTTTCAACTGCTTCAAAATAAACATTAATCCCTGCTTCATTACTTTGATTAAAATTGTACAATTGGTTTGAAAATGCTTTCTCCAATGCCTTTGCATTCACATTAAATGAATATATCAAAAGAAAAATGGAGAGTACCATTACCATAAAGGAAAACATAACTGGTACTGTATTTCTTAAATTACGATAATATGGAGTGATTCGATCATTGAGTTCTGACTGGAAAATATCGTCATCGAGTACAATGTGAGATGCTTTCTCTAAAAATACAAACGAGATGATGATATTGAGAAGTGCAGTGAGAATCAAACTACAAATAATGTAAAATCCATCTGATTTACTTGTTTCAGATAAGGATAAGACCGGAATGAGAACAATCGGAATTGCCAATGCCCATTGGGAGGCACCAACAGTTGCTCCAATCACTGGCATTCTGGCAATGGTATCCCATACTTTTGTATACGTTTCTGGGTTTTTTTCCGACTGGGACTCTAATTCCAGTAAACCCACTTTGATGAACTTGAGTTTTTTTGGGAAAATCAAACTAGGAAGCAGTAACGTGATGAGAGCTGCGATTACCGTTGCCCCTAAAAAGGTCTTAATCTGAGTGGAACTTAAATCGACATAAAATAAGATGAGAGCAATCCCAATTGGAACCACTACTCCCAAGGAAAACACTTGGGAAGCCATGATGAAGGAACGTGTGTAACGTTTATACAAATTCATTGAAACTTAGACCTTTGCATATCGTAAATTTGATACGAAGTACGGCAAGGTTTTATGGATTTCCCCGAAGTTTTCTAAAAAGAGAGTTTGAGACCTAAATTTGCTGAGTAGAGGTCTTTGCCACCATACAATCCCTCGGCGATCACCTTTAGCATGAACAAATCCAATTCCAAACCAACAATCCCATAACCGATCCCTCGTTTCGAATTAGATTCTCCACTGGCACGAAAACCAAGAGTAGCATTCGGATTTTGGGCAAGGAGTTGTTGGTCAAGGACAGCCTGGTATTCTCTAGGAAGTTCAAGCGGTAAGGATTGGTTGGCTGAAATGATGAAAGGGCCTCTACGAGAGAGAGAAGCAGAGTTATGACCTGAATTCCAACTGTAACCACCCCCAACGATCAGGTTTGCTACCCAAAAGAGTCCAATCCCAGTTCGTAAGTCTACGTTGGTTGTTTGGACCTTTGTGTTAAACAGAAAATTGGTGTCACCACCCCATTTTCCCTTTACACCTTGGAATTCAATTTGTGCCGCTTTCCCCTCCAAATAACTGAGACTCATGTTTTGTTCCATCACATGATGGCCCACTCCGACATTGATCCCATTCCAAGTGATGAGGTTCATTAAAAATCCTTCTTTTTCTACCAGTTGGTATCGAAGCATTCCACCATACGAACGTACGGCGATTCTTCCCTCATAATTCTTGTTATTCGATGCAGCTTGGAGTTGGTCTTGAGTCACCGCAACATTCATTCCATGTAAAAAAATTCCAAATCGACGAAGAAAACTACCATCATCGGTTCCGAGTAACCATCCAGGGTTAATGTCCAAATGAAAGGAAGGGATGACAGCTCCACCGACATTCGGAAGTTTTGGGTATTTGATTAAATCATCTTGGATTTGGATGTCGTCTTTTTTATAACCAGCGGCAGATGCACTCACACCAATTTGGATACGTCGGACCGTACCTGTTCCAATGTTACTTGCTCCTACATTGGCCAAAAATCCTGCTTCTAAATTTGTTTTTAATACTTCGTCGAGATACCCTTTCTCGAATTTTTTAAGTGTGGCATTTCCTGTTTCTGTGAGTTGTGAAGGTAAAAAACTACAAGCTGTTCCTTCGCAGGTAAATTGGGCAGATAGTTCCGTTTGTGCAAACAAGGTGACCAAAACTGTGGAAAGGAAAACGATTCTAAATTTCATATAGATCCTTTATTCTCTACTCTGAATCAACAATTGGAAAGTAATTTTCTCTCTCAAACAGAGACTTCTTTTGGTTTTTTTCCCGTACTAATCCAAAAAACACCTGTAAGAACAAACAATGTTCCAATACTATGTAGGATGGTGATTGGCTCATCCAATAACCAATATGCCAAAAATAAAGTCGACATTGGTCCAATTGATCCAACAATTGCTGCTGTTTTACTTCCCACACGTTTGATCCCTTCTGATACTAAAACAGCTGGAACAACGGTGTTCACAGTTCCCATAAAAAAAGCCAATAGATAAAATGAGATCGGTTGGATGAGTTCTTTATAACTTCCAAATATCAAAAAATGAAGGAACACTACGATGGAAGATATGATAAGTGCCCATGCTGTAAATCTTTTTGCACCTAACTTAGGTATAATGGATCCACTCCCCATGAGATAAATTGCATAGGTTAACGCAGAAAGTAAGATAAAAAAGGCACCTAAACTGACATCCTTCGGTGATCCCAATTGTACATCTTGACCAAATGCCAATGATACACCTGTGTAAGTAAGAATGAGTGAAAAAATTTCCCTTATGTGAATTTTCTTTTTTAAAAACAAAAAAGATAAAATGACAACGAGAGTTGGATAAATGAATAAAATAATTCGTTCAAGTCCAGCGCTAATGAATTTGAGTCCAACAAAGTCAAACAAACTAGCAAGATAGTATCCTACCACTCCCATAAGGAGTACATTCCAATAGTCTTTTTTTGTTAAGGAAGGTTTATCGGTTTCTTTTTCTGCTGACCATGCCATCCACAAAAGGAATGGGAAGGCAAATAACATCCGAAAAAATAATGATCCAATGGCAGAAATTTCATAACGATAGGTCAATTTCACAACCACCGCTTTCGCGCTAAAAAGTAAGGCTCCAGTTAAAACAAACGCCACCCCTTTCCATTCTACATTTGTATTTTCTTTCACAAATCCATCCTGGAAATGTGTGAAAATCCCGATAGTTTAAATGGATGATCCGGTATTTGGTTTTTTTGATTTTTCTATTGGGAAGTGTTTCCATTTTTTCCGATCAAAATGAGGAATTATCCAAACCATTGTTACGTGTTTTCCCAACGTTTCGTCCTGAAGAATGTGAAGATTGGGCCATAATGCCTTTTGTTTGTAAACGATGTTTGTGGGAAGGAAAACGTTATGCACAACAAATTCGTTTTTTTGAAGATGGTCCATATCGGACTCACGGTTGTTATACGGAGAAGAAAGGATTCGAAGTTTTAGAAGAAAAATAAGGAACCGGGAATCGAAACTCCCGGTAATGATAGTGAATTATTTTTTTACACAGCCCATAATGCCAGCGATTCCTGGAGCATTTTTTAAGCAGTTTGGATCAAATTTTCCTTCCATACATTGGTCGATCATTTTTTGTTTGCCTTGTTGTAAACCTGCAAGAACGGGAGCTGCTGCTGGGTTCTTTTTAGCTTCTTCCTCAATTTGAGTGAAAGTACTTGCAAGCGCAGATTCACACTCTTCTTGGGTATACACTTTGGATTTACAATTCGCCAAAAATAGCCCGAGAGCGAGCGCAAGGATAAGAGATTTTTTCATGAAAAACTCCGATGAAATAGATTTCCTGATAGTTTCTTTTTTACAAAGGGATTTGAAAACAAAAAAATGATCCATCATATTGCCATAGGAACAACCAATCCAAGCCATTTGGCGGCCTTTTACCTGCAGATTCCTGGTTCTATCCTCATAAAGGAACATTTTTATGAATTTGGATCGATTCGTTCAGTCTGGATCCTATTTGGTTCCATTCTATTGATGTTGGAAGATGGAAAACGGGAATCTCCCAAAAACCTAGTATTTGCTTTGGAGACTTCGAAGGAAGCGGAATGGAAAGAATTTTTGGAATCCATCACCATTGTCTCTCGCACAGATTTTACTTTGTATTTCCAAGATCCTGATGGGAATGGACTAGGTGTAAGTACCTACCCAGAAAAACTTCCCTCTTCTATAGAAATGAGTTGAGTAAACATATCCCAATACTATTTTTAAACGTCACCTGATTGTAGGTAATCTATGTCGATCAAAAAGAAAATCATACTGATATCGCTAGCTGTCATCTCTCTCATCATTGCAGGGATAATGATTGTCCTTTCGATGGTTGTTCGATCCACTCTACAACATAATTTAGAAGAAGATACAAAATACATTTCTTCAAAAGTCACAAGTGATATTTCGAACACTCTCAAGTCACCCATGAAAAAAACATTCGCGTTTCGTAAATCCTACGAAAATGGGAATATCATTTCTAGGGCAGATGCAATCAATTATCTTAAGTCATTAAACAAAGAAAACGATATTGCTTTTGCGACATATTGTGGTTTTGAACCCAATGCATTTGATGGGAAAGATTCTTTTTATAAAAACACAAAAGACCATGATGGAACTGGTAGATTCATCCCTTATATCTTCCGAGATGGAGATAAACTATTCTCAGAACCATTAAAGAATGTGGATGATCCCATCCAGGGAGAATTTTACCAAAAACCAAAATCTACCTTACAAACGAGTATCACATCACCTTATATCTATAAGGTGGGCAAAACCGACATATTCATTGTATCAATTATGGAGCCCATTTTACGAAATGGAAAATTCATAGGGATCGCAGGGATTGACATTAGCCTAACAACAATTAAATCATACTTAGATTCACTGAAATTTTCAGATGGTGAAGGTAAAATCACACTGATCTCAGACAATCATTTGGTTTTATATGATGGTTTTACCCACCTTTCGGAAGGATTGGATTTTCGATCGGCAGCTGATCCCTATTTTTATGATCGAATCAAAAACAAAGACAAAAACATTTACGAGTTTAATGATTACTTCCATGTGGCAGTTCCCATATCCATCATCGAAAAAAACGATCCATGGTTTGCCCGTATCTCCGTACCAAAATCCCAAATCCAATCCACACTGAATTCGATCATCTTTGTGACCATTGGACTTGGAATCTTAGGAGTAACTCTTTCTATATTATCAATTTACTTTAGTTTCCAAAGGTTGGTTGATCGTCGTATCCAATCCATCAATACATCTACCACAAAAGTAGCTTCAGGGGACTTAAGGCACCTCATCCAAATCGATCAGATGGATGAATTGGGCAGCATCATGGTTACTTTAAACCAAATGATCGAACACTTGCGCAAACTGATTCGGATTGCCCAAAAATCATCTGGTAAAATTAGCGAAACAACTGAAAAAATTCAAACTACAATAACGGAACTGACTGATTTAGCACAAAACCAAGCAGCCTCTTCCGAAGAAGCAAGTGCCACCGTTGAAGAATTAAATGCATCTTCGGAAACAATTCACAGCAATGTATTGAGTGCAGTTGAAAACACAGAAACCATTCACCAATCGTTAGGTGACATTCAAAACCTAATGAAAAAAATATTAGAAAAAGTGAATACGTTTGGAGAGATTTCCGTTCGAGCCAATCAAAATGCAGAAGAAGGTCGTTCCATGGCAAAGGAAACATCTCTTGCAATCAGAGAAATCCAAGAAAAATCCAAAACCATCACTGCGTTTTCCAATGTAATCTCCGATATTGCAAAACGCACTGGTTTACTTGCATTAAATGCTGCCATCGAAGCTGCAAGAGCAGGTGAATCAGGGAAAGGATTTGCTGTGGTTGCAGAAGAAATCACAAAATTAGCAAGTCAATCTGCAGAATCAGTATCACAAATCAATACTCTCTCCCAAGAAGCATTGGACTCCATTGAACGTGGGAACCAACAAGTAGAACGATTAGTGGAAGTATTAAAAAAAATCACGGATGAGGTTTCACTCATCTTCATCTCTTCCAATGAAATTGGTCCCCTCATCGAAGACCAAAGTTCTCGCACGGAAAGTATTTACACAGAAGTGGTTGAAATCACAGAACAAGTTAAGTCCATCCAACTTTCAACAGAAGAACAACAAAGGGCCACAAACGAATTGGCCAATATGACAATCAATATTTCAAATGGTTCTCAAGTATTATCAGACCAATCTTCTTCTATGGCAGAAAATGCAGAAAGACTGGGACAGGTGATAAATACTTTGGATGAGTTATTAAAAACCTTTCGGATTGAAAAAGAAGTCTAAGGAAGAAGTGCTTTCCAAGCGACTGCAAATAGCCCGAAGGAGACCACCCATTCGGAACTTGGAAAGACTGTGTCTGGTCGGTTTTGCAACAAAGCACAGGCGTTATTGCCCAGCCACCTCGCGGGTCAAAAATCTTTTGTTGTAACAACTACTATCCAAATGGACCACCTCCTTTGCTTATACCTTAGCTAAGCCTTTTCTAGTACTCTTCAGATTTTTGGTCAAGAAAACATTTGATTAAAACTAAAATAAAACAAGATAGTGTACTATGGGAAAAGAGTTAGAAGGGAAAACAATCTCCTCGGAAATAGAGTCTAAGCCATCACTCCAATTACATTTTGAAGTGAGTGTATTTGATTTATACAAACACTATTACCAAGTGCGATTGACGGTTGAAACCAATCAAAATCAAATTTGTTTTTGTTTGCCAAATTGGACTCCTGGGTCCTACATGATCCGCGACTATGTTACCCATTTACATAAATTTGAAGCCATAAACTCTGCTAATCAGGAACCTGTTTCTTGGGAAATGGTGGACTTACACCGCTGGAAATTAAACAACCTCCCTCCAAAATTTGAAATCACTTATATCATTTATGCATTTGAAGATTTTACTGTCAGAACCAATTACTTAGAAACTGAGTTTGGATTCATTAACCCACCTGCCCTCTTTTTATACCCAGAAGGTAGATTGGATTCACCTACCACTGTGGAGTTTAAAGTATCCGAAATTTTTCCAAACATTTACACAAGTTTGCCAAGAGACGAAAATAATTTTCATAAATTTTATTCCAATCATTTTGATGAACTATTTGATTCACCATTCCATCTCAGCAAAAAAAACTCAGTATTTTTTACTGCCGGTACCACCAAACATGAATTATTGATTGAAGGAGATGTTTCATTCGACTTCAAAACAAAACTCTCTAACGATTTACAAAAAATCACTGAAACACAAATCCAATGGATGCAAGAAAGCCCCAATCAGTATTACTTATTTGTTTTGAATTTAAGTTTACCTGCTTATGGTGGATTAGAACACAAAGCCTCCAGCATCAATTATTTCAATCCTGAACTCATTCATGATGACGAGGAATACAAACGATTATTAGAACTTTTATCCCACGAATATTTTCACCTTTGGAATATCAAACGCATTCGTCCCATAGCGCTTGGACCATTTGATTACCAAAACCCAAATTTAACACGGGAACTTTGGATTGCTGAAGGTTTTACAAGTTTTTACGATGCATATTTTTTATACCACGCAGGTTTCTTAAATTTTGAAGAATATTTAAACAAACTCCAATCTGATATCTTCTCATTGGAAGACAATGATGCTGATTTTTGGATGAGTTTAGAAGAGTCTTCTTTCACAGCTTGGACAAAATATTATAAAAGGAATGGAAACAGTCACAATATAACGGTTTCTTATTACACAAAAGGTGGAGTCCTCGCCTTGTGTATGAATTTATTTTTATTACAAGAATCAAAAGAAAAAAAGACAATTAGGCATGTATTCCACAAACTTAATGAAGTTTTTGTAAAAGAAAAGCAGAGAGGATTCACCAAACAAGAGTTTTTTGATATCACAAAAGAAGTTACAGGTGTAGATTTAAAATTAGAATTTAATGAGTATCTTGAATCCCCAAAACCAATCCCAGTGGATGTTTATTTAGACCATATTGGAATCCACCGGATACAAACGGATTTAGTTGGTGATACTGGTTTTAAAACAAAAGAAAAAAACGGGAACCTTTATGTTCAAAAAATCCTTCATAAGTCAAATCACGAATCCATCGATTTAATGTTAGATGATGAAATTCTGGCAATTAATGGGAAACGTGCAAGTAATTCCATCCTACAAAAATTAGAAAAAAACCTAAGACCAGGTGAAAAGTTCCATCTGATCCTATCCAGAGCTGGGAAAATCAAAGAAACGATGGTGACCGCATCTGGTTTTTACAAAACAAGAAAATTCGTGGTCTCAGAAGATTGTAGTGCTGAAAAAAAAGAACTCAGAGAATATTTTCTAAGGAACATTGTCTAATGCCTGCTATATTTAATTACATCCTTACTCCTTCTTCCAAGGAAGAAGTTTTATTAGATACCCCACTCCCACTTTCTCATAAACATCCAAAACATTGGATTCATTTAACAGCCGAAAACGAAGAGAAACTCACTTTCTTATTCCAAAAACATAATATCCATCAATTGACAATTGAGGACATCCTAAACCCAAATAGCCGAATCAAATTAGAAAAATTTCCCAATTATATATTTTTCATTTTCCGAGGATTCCATTTCGAACGAAACCAACTCACACAGAAAAATTTTAACTTTATCCTAACTCCAAACCAAATCATTTCTCTCACTTTGGATTATCGCGATAGCATTGGGAATATGATTGAGGACTGGAAATCAAATAACAAAATTTTATCCAAAGGATATGAGTTTATCGTACATAAAATATTGGATATTGAGACGGATCACACGTTAGCCATCACACAAAAAATTGAAGAACGTATCGAACATTTTGAGGATCAAATTTTTAGCAATGCAAAGTCATTGGACATCAGTAATGTATATAGTTTACGATCAAGTTTACTCTCTATCAAAAAAGGGATGTTACAAAACAAAGAAGTTTTAGAAGACTTAGAAAAAATCAAAAATAGTTTTTTTAGTGATGAAGCAGATGCCTTTTTTCGTGACGTACGTGACCATTCGATTCGAATTTTAGAACTTGTGGATAGTAATATTGAATCGATTTCATCAGCACTCGAAGCTCATATTGCGATCTCTACTCGAAAAACGAATGAAATCATGAAAATTCTAACAATTATGACTGCCATTATGTTACCGATGTCTCTCGTTGCAGGAATTTATGGAATGAATTTTAGACATATGCCCACATTAGAATGGGAATATGGATTTATCTCAGCCATTGGTGCAATGGGACTTCTCGGCTTACTAATGTTAGTTTACTTTAGAATCAAACGTTGGTATTAAATTTCAAACCAAACTTCTTATTTGAGCTAATAATTCTGGGTCTTCCTGTGGTGGATCAATTTCACCCCGGATCCATTGATTGAGTAAATCTTTCAGTTTTTTATTCAACGAATCGAATTCGGGAGAATTTGGGAAAAGTATGACGGAATGAGGTTTGATGGACTTCCCTGTTGTGGATAAAAAAGCAAAATCAGGAATCATTTTTTCCAATGTTTCTGCAGAAAAAGCAGGATAGTTCATTCCAAGCCAATCCACAGAAGGTAAACAATTTTTATTAAAATACGCATCAGAAAGCGCAGATACAAGAGCTTTTTTTAACTGTTGTTTTTTCTCTTTCTCAATACGTTCTTCTCTATCTCTTAATTTTTTCTTAAAGAAGTTTTCCCTTCGTTTTTGGTATAAAAACTGACGGTCCATTTGCAAAAATGTTAGAATAGATTTTGCCTTCGCATAACCAGAGTTTACGATTGGTGTGATTCCTAAAAAATAGAATAATTTATAAAACCAAGGAATGTAATTAAAATAAACCGCTTGTAGGTTTTTACCATAAGTCTTCACAAACTCTTCATCTTTAAATATAGGTTTGAGTTCCTTTTCATTTAATTCTAAAATAGCCTTTAGATATAAGATGTGTTCTGTGGTAAAACGATAGTTCTGGTAAATCAAAGTATTAATTTCTTTGATATTGTTTTGGTTATTATTTACAAAAACAGCAATTTTAGAATCTGCATCATGCCATTCTGCTGATAATACTTTTGGGTTTTTACGAAGTAAATCAACGATCACCAAATTATGTTCGTCATCTTTTTCTAAATTGATACGAAGCAGTCTTGAATCAAAGTCAAATTGACTGTCTAACATTTTCATGTAGACTTTTAATAAACGATCCACTTCCTTTTTCTTTTCTAACTCTGCAAACTTAACAGCGATTTCTGTTACCTTTTTTAGGTTAAGAATAAAAGCATAAAATCCATTTTCTTTTAAGATCTCTTTGAATTCGTACAAAGTATCAACTTTAGCTCGGATGATTTCTACTTCATTGATTTCTACATCTCCCGAACCAGGTGCAAACAAACGATCGAGTGCCAATCGAATTTCGGAATCAAATGCTTTGGCAAGTGGTTCGACCTTTGTCATCAAATACTCATTTGCAATATTCAAAAAATTAGATGCTTCGGATTCGGGTAAGAAATAAAAACCAATGTGAGGTAGTACAATCACTTTTGATTCTTTTGCCAATTCATCAATGATGAGACCCCGAGAACGTTTTAACATTTCGGCCGACGGTTGCAGTGGGAATTGTTTGGGATCAAGTAAACGGTCTAGTTCGTCGCCTGGTCCTTCTTCTTCTTTGTAATCAATATCAGCTAGTTTGTTTAAAACATTACGCCAGGTATCTTCTGTTAAAATCCGCTTGTTTTGAATGTATTCGTAAAGATGTTCTGTAGAACGTCCAATCAATAGTTTATATGGTTCCTCAAGAGGCATACCACCAGGCAATCCAACTAAAAAAGGAACTAGACGTAACTCACCTAAATCAGCATCATATTTAATCTCAAACAATTGTGTTGTGAGCCCATAGTCGATGAGTTCCCACATTTGGTCGAGGGCTGTTTCTCGATCCATTTTGAGTTTTTCAAAATTTGAATCGGTAGGACGAAACAAATGACCCGCTTCAATATTTTCTCTGGAACTCTGGGCTTCGACAGTCTTCATGATGGAAAGTGCTTCTTTTTGTAAGATGATCCCAGAAGACCTTCCCAAATTTTCTTTGGTAGTGAGTTGTAAAAAATGATCGTGTGGAGGAGAAATTCTCATAAATTAAATGGCAGTGATTCCACCATCAACGGTCCAATTGGCTCCAGTGATATAACCAGATTCTTTTTGCAAAAGAAAATTAACAACACGGGCGATTTCAGAAGGATCCGCAATTCGTTTTACTGGTGTTTGGTTGATGATTTTTGATTTATGATCAGAAATTTGGTCTTCTTGGATGCCCATATTTGTATCCACATATCCTGGGCTAATGGCATTGGCAGTGATTCCAAATTTACCCCATTCATCCGCAATCGATTTGATGAATCCAACTAATCCATGTTTGGAGGCTGAATATGCAACTGAATTCCCAGAACCTACGATGGACAATGAGGATGCAATGGCGACTATCCTTCCAAATTTTAATTTTTTAAAGATAGGAAGTACAATTTTCGAAATCAGATACAAACTCGTGAGATTGATGCGAAAAATGGATTCCCATTCTTCAATAGATACATCCGTGATTGGATGGTAAGGACCTCCAAAACCAGCGGTATGAACAATTCCATAAATCTCCCCCATATCAGAGGACTCCATCAAGATTTTGGACAAACTCCTTTCGACTACAAAGGGTGTTTCCGAAAGGTCCACTTCTCGGTAGGTTTCTTGCAAAATAGGTTCTTTTGGCCGAACTTTGTCGAGATTCCAGACAGAAAACCCCGCAAGGACTAACGTTCTCACGATCTCACGTCCAATCCCACCACTGCCACCTGTCACAAGAACAATCGATTCCTTGAGTTCCATCGGACCTATAAAATTCCTTTCTTTGGGGTAATGGATAAGTCATCCACAAAGATAGATTTTGGCAACTGCGAAATACACCACAAATACTCGGAAATGTCCGAAACTGAAACCATGTCTTTCTTGTCAAATGCGGGTCTTGTGTCCCAGATCTCGGTTGCCACTGCCCCAAGGCTAACATGGACCACCTTCGATCCAAAGGGTTTCCATTCTTCCCGTAAGGCACGACAGATCCCAAGCACCGCATGTTTGGAAGCACAGTACAAAGCGGATTCGGGGAAACCTTGTTTTCCGGCTGTGGAACCTAAAAATACAAACGTAGATTCAGAACATTTTGGCAAAAGTCGGGAAAAACTGCGGGAAAGTTTGAGAAGGGAAACAACATTTAAATCTAAATGTGACTGTAAATCTGCATCGGAAAGTTCCGAAATCGGCCCAAATACTCCATCACCTAATGCAAAGTATACGAGAATGGAAACAGAATCTTTGGGTTTGTCGCCATAAAATCCATTTAACAATGATTCGAATTGAACAAATGTTTGCTTGTCTTTTGCATCAAACCGGTAAGTGCCAGGGGATTCCAATATAAACGAAGATAATTGGTTTTTCCCTTTTCTAGAAAATCCAAATACGAAACAGTTTGGATCCTTTTCTTTTTGGAATCGATTGTAAAGACCCTCACCAATTCCAGAACCGATTCCGAATATAAAAACGTGGGTCTTTTTTGTCATATCCTACGTGCCATCACCTGCAAAAGAAAATGAACGGCTTCTAAGTGTTTGTTGGCTTCCGCGATTGTTTTCCCCCAGACCGTTGGGCCATGTCCTTCAATGAGAAGGAAGGGAACTTTGGGAATCCCATGGTTTTGAAAGTATCGTTTGATTTCATTTGCAATGGTGGGAACATGTGTGTGGTTATAAAAAACGGGCATTGTTAGGTTTGGTTTTTCGTCCCATATCCCAAAGGCTTTGATGATTTCAATGGGAGGAAGTGTGATCTCTTTACATCCTTCTTCTTTTCCGACACCAAACTCGAGTAAGTTGGAATCAATCGTGTGAACATGGAGACAAGATCCAACTTCGGGCATCTGGGAATACAAAACTTGGTGGATGGATGTTTCAGCAGATGGTTTTAATCCATCATTTGCTTGGACAAGACTACCATCAATTGTAGATACACAAACAAAATCGGATTCTTTCAGTTCTCCTTTGTGTTTGCCAGAGGCTGTGATCCAAAATTGATTGTGGGTTAAATTGTCTCGGGTAGAGAGATTCCCAGCAGTGGCAAACATCCACTGCCGTGAATAATAGAGATGGGAAAGTTTGGTGATTTCCTGTAAAGAAGTGATCAAATCCAAATCTATTTGTTAACGCGCTCCACGTAACTCAAATCACGAAGATCGATTTTCACCGTATCCCCTTGTTTGATAAAAATCGGTACTTGGACTTCACCACCCGTTTCTACAGTCACTCGTTTGAGAGCAAGACCAGTGGTGTCACCTTTTAAACCGTCTTCTGCGTAAGTCACTTCCAAGATAGCAAAGTTAGGAGGTGTGACTCCAATTGGTTTGTCATTGTAAAAAGAAACTTCCACTGGTGTTTCTTCTTTCATAAAGGGAAGGATGTCTTCCACATAATCTTTGGAAACAGGGATCTGTTCGTAATCGTTGACGTCCATAAAAATGATTTGGTCACCGTCAGCATAACAATACTGCATCTTACGACGTTCCAAATCCACACTTTCCAATTTCTCTGCTGCTTTGAAGGTTCTTTCAATGGAAGAATCACGGACAATGTTTTTCAGTTTGGTGCGGATAAAAGCAGAACCCTTTCCTGGGTTCACAAATTCTGTTTTGACGACGGAATAAAGCTCATTCTCAATCTTGAGGATCATTCCTTTTTTTACTTCTGTAATGCCTAAGTTCATAATTTCGTTACTCGTAAACAAAATCCGAGGGACTTGGCATAGTGTCAACCGAAGTATGGTTATAAGTCATGACTTGGTCCGATTGGAAATGGCAATTGCAAAACCGCATCACTACTTTAGCGGATTTGGAAAAGGAGATTACTCTCACAGAGGAAGAAAGGGATTCCTTTGCACGCGCCTATGAACAGTTCCAATTTGCAGTAACACCTTATTATTTACAACAATTGGACAAAAACAACCCCCATTGTCCCATCCGCAAACAAATCCTACCTCGGGCAGGAGAACTGGTTCGTAAACCCAATGAAACCGAGGATCCACTCGCCGAGGAAACTCATATGCCTGTGAAAGGTGTGACCCACCGTTACCCTGACCGTGCGATCTGGTACATCTCTCATGTCTGCGCAGTGTATTGCCGTTTTTGTACAAGGAAACGAAAGGTCTCCGATCCAGAAGAAACTCCGAACCGTATGGAATGGGAAAAGGCTTTGGATTACTTTCGCAAGCAAACCAAACTCCGAGAAGTGATCCTCTCTGGTGGTGACCCGCTCACCCTTTCTGATTCGTCTTTGGATGCACTACTTTCCGAACTCAAACAAATCCCTCATTTGAACCAAATCCGAATCCACACTCGTCACCCAGTGACCATGCCCATGCGTCTCACTGAAAGTTTAAATTCTGTTTTTTCCAAACACTTCCCTCTCTACATGGTCACTCATTTTAACCATCCCAATGAAATTTCAGAAGAAACAAAATTCTATGTTATGCGAATGATAAAAGAAGGGCATGTTTCGGTTTTTAACCAGTCTGTTTTGTTATCTGGCATTAATGATGATGCTGAAATTTTATCTGACTTAAATTACAAACTGATTTCCATCGGGATCAAACCTTATTACCTCCACCAATGTGATGAAGTATTTGGAAGTTCTGATTTTGTTGTGCCTATGGAAAAAGGCATTGAGATTTATCGTAAACTCAGAGGTTACCACTCTGGGATCACAATCCCAAATTATGTTAAAGACCTAACTGGTGGTGGTGGGAAAGTATTATTATCCCCAGAGTATTTACAAAAAAAAACAGAGAATGGGTACCTTTTTCAAAATTATCTAGGAGATGAATATGAAGTGGGTCACTAAGTATTTATTCATTTTACTATCATTGGGAATTTTATTTTGTAAAACAACCAGCCCAACCACATTGCCAAAAGAGACTGTTTCTAAACCCTTAGAAATAAAAGAAACTCGTCCCCTAACAAAGGAATTACGGCTTACTTACCATGCAGTTTGGGTGAACAAAGAAAATTTTGAACTGAAAGAATCGATCTCTCTTTTTGGAACAGGGAACCAATACAAAATTTTATTTTCTGAAACAAATGAATTTTCTTGGTTACGATTGTCTTCCACGGACAGAGAAAACCAATCCCAGTTCCGTTATTTTTTCAAAGACGAAACTCAAAATCCCGAAGTCTCTTATTTTGTTTGGGGACAAAAAAAATGCAGTGTCCAAGTCTACCACATGCCAGAGGGAGAATTGTACCTACGTTGGGAAGGAATCCACAATGGTTTTTTACTCGTCTTTGAATCTTCCACAAAAAAAACAGATTCACCCAAAGAATTGGCAAAATCCTTTCATCAATTGATCCTTGGTTCCTTGGAAGTGTACTAGTCGATTTTTCTGAAAGGGGAGATTTTTTAGAAAAAAAGATTAGGCAAATGGAAAGCCACCGTTAGGCTTTGAGGAGAAATTTTATGTGGTTAAAACTTGGCGAATCGGAAGTGATCAATTTGGACTATGTTGCATCGATCAAAAAAAATCCAAACCAACCTTCGATCGAAATCATTTACCAAGACTTAAACAATGTAAAGTCCCTCCCTTTCCCAGGCAAAGAAGAACGTGATCGTGCTTTTAAAGCCATACTAGAAAACCTTTCTCGAATGAAATTATACTTTGAATGAATTATGGAATTTGAAGCACTAAACCCGAATCTCTATGCACAGGTCTTGGATGAACTCGAACTCATCCCAAGCACAAAACCCTACCAAATTCTATTTTATGGTTCCAGAGAACGTGGGGATTACCACCCAGACTCCGACTTAAATTTTTATCTCGTGGCTCATTCTACAGACCAGATGAAGTCACAATTCATTGATTCGATTTCCAGAGCCTTACAAAAATTAGAGGATGTGGCTCCTGTGAATATGATTGCAGGGGATGCCGATTCCCTTCGCCACCGATTGAAAATTTCAGAACCTGGTTCGGTGCAACTCCTCGAAGCATCTTCTGTATTTTTTGGGGAAGGGATTTTTGAAGACCTCAAAGCCGATTGGGACAAATGGAAAGAACGTGAAATCCCAAAATCTGATCTCATCCAATACCTAGAAAAACGCATTCGGTTTTTCAAACAACAAGTGACTCGCAATGCCAAAGATGAAATTGCCCAATTGGAACGCATTACAACCCTAACATTACACATTTGGGCCTTACAGAATATCGAAGACCTCACTCATATCGAACTTTTGAAAATGGACACCCCTGACCAACTCGTTCCCCTCTTTACCAATTTGTATAGAAAGGAATTGGAAGCTCCGATTTGGGAATTACTCGAATTACAAACGAAAGTGCGAAAACTAAAAGTGGACATTCGTTGGAAACGTGATGTCTCAAGAGAAGACATCCACGAAACCAAATACAAACTCATCTCATTACGAAATGACGAAGAGTTTATGATGAACCTTTGGGCCTAATACTTACGGTTTAAATTCTTTTAAAAACGATTCAAAACCTCTTTCTTTCAGTTTTGATTTGGGTATAAATTCCATTGACGCCGAATTCATACAATACCGTTTGCCAGTAGGTTTTGGACCATCATCAAACACATGCCCCAAATGAGAATCACCCAGCTTTGACCTAACTTCTGTTCGGATCATACCGTACATATTGTCTTCAATTTCAACTACATTGGATTTCACAAGTGGTTTTGTAAAACTTGGCCAACCTGTTCCTGATTCAAATTTGTCCTTGGAACTAAAAAGTGGTTCTTTGGAGACAATGTCGACATAGATCCCGTCCTCATGGTTGTCCCAATATTCATTTTGGAAAGGAGGTTCTGTTTCGTCTTCTTGTGTTACACGGTATTGAAGGTCGGTCAGTTTTTTACGTAACTCGGGATTTTCTGGTTTTTTTGCCTGTTCTTTTGCCGTTGGTGAACAACAAAAAGAAGTGAACAGTGACAAAATCACGACAGAAAGGAAAGAAACCAGTAAATTTCGTTTCATGAAAGTTAGACTATAAGAATTTCATTTTTTACTTTCATTTATATGAAAATCCTTTCGTCTAAATGATCATGCAGATTGCTCCCCTGCCGAAAAATGAAGCCGCAAGACTCTCCGCTCTAAAAGGCCTTGAGATCCTCGACACTCCTGAAGAGGAAATGTTCGATGAAATCACAAAACTTGCTTCGATGATCTGCAATGCTCCGATTTCTCTTGTGAGCCTCATTGATGAAACCAGACAATGGTTTAAATCCCACCATGGACTTAAAGCCAGAGAAACTCCACGTTCCCTTGCCTTTTGTTCCCATGCCATTTTGGGAGACGAGATGTTTGTCATTCCGAATGCCAAACGTGACAATCGATTCAAAAACAACCCACTCGTGAATGGGGATCCCAATGTAATATTTTATGCAGGGATCCCACTTGCTTTGGATGACCAAATCAAATTGGGAACTCTTTGTGTCATCGATAACAAACCACGAGAACTGAACGAAGAACAATTACAGATGTTACGCCTTCTTGGGAAACAAACCGTTCGACTTCTGCAAATGCGTAAAGACAGAGACAAACTCGAAATTGAAAAAAGATCAGCTGAACGAGCAAACGCTGCCAAACGAGATTTTATCGCAGCCATTAGCCATGACATTCGGAATCCTTTAAATTCCCTGCTTGGAATGTCGGAGATGATCAGGGAACAACCGATTCCAGAATCCATTCATCATTATGTGGACCACATCAAAAATGCAGGGGAAGTGATCCTCAATTTAGTAAACGATACGATTGAGTTATCTCGCTTAGAAGAAAATGCATCAGTTTTAAATAACGAATGGTTCCATTTAAGCCAATGTTTGGATGTGTACCATAATTTTTTCAAACAAGAAACCAAACGAAAAAAAATTGAATTCCAATTGAAGAACGAAATTTCAGAAACAGTATACTTACTTTCTGACAAACGGAAACTGGAAAAAATCATTTGGAACCTAACAGCAAATGCTGTCAAATTCACTCACCATGGTTCTGTTAATTGCCATGTTTACTTAGAAACAAAAGCAGATGAAAATGCAAATTTAATCATCGAAATCAAAGACACAGGCCCTGGGATTTCACCAGAGATCAAAGACCGACTCTTTCAAAAGTACAATGAATTTGTTCCAGAAGGTTGTGAAATTTCGGGCTCTGGCCTTGGTTTGTCCATCGTTAAACTTTCGTTAGAAGAGATGAATGGTGAGATCAATGTGGAATCTAAGATAGGCGAAGGCAGTACATTCAAAGTGAAAATTCCTACCGTTTGGAAACGGGAAGAATTCTCCCCTGAACAAAAAAACCTTTCGAACCAAAAAGATTCTAATCTTCCCAATTTTAACTCTCGCAAAAAAGTTCTCATCGCTGACGACAACGAACTGAACCGAAAGGTTTTGAAGAATTACTTAAAACCACTGCCGTTTGATATTGTGGAGGCAAATAATGGGATCGAAACAGAAAGGATTTTAGGATCGGACCAATTTGACATCGCCTTTCTCGACATTGAGATGCCTGGAAAACATGGAACAGAGATAGCGAAAGGTCTTTCCTCGGAAAAAACAAAACCCATTTTGTTTGCCTGTACGGGTCTTTGTATGCCAGAAGAAAAGGAACATATTTTAAACTCTGGGTTTGAGTACTTTATGCCAAAACCCTATTTAAAAGAAGAATTGTACTCCCATTTAGCAGAAATCGCCAAAAAACACCCGTAACGTTACTTGGAAGGTATGGTAGTTTTTCCCTTTCTTTTTTAGGCCGTTTTTTTATTGTATCCTATTTCCATGACTAAGAATGACACCGAAGTTGGAAATGACTTCCAATCCTTCGGATTACGTCCTGAAATACTACAAGGAATCACTGAAGCAGGCTTCGAATCACCAAGCCCTATCCAAAAACAAGCGATTCCGCTCGTATTGGAAGGAAAAGATTTAATCGCACAAGCGCAGACCGGTACCGGAAAAACTGCAGCTTACGGACTCCCCTGTTTGAACCGAATCAATGTGGAAGAAGGCATGCAAGTGCTTGTTCTCACACCAACTCGGGAACTTGCATTGCAAGTATCAGATGAATTGTACAAACTGGGAAAACATTTAGGAATCAAAACCACCACGATTTACGGCGGTAGTTCCTATTCTAAACAAATCACTCAAGTGGCAAAAGGTGCCCAAGTTGCTGTCGCAACTCCTGGCAGACTCCTTGACCTTTTAAAAGGTAAGGAACTTAAAAATTTCAAACCATCAATGGTGATTTTAGACGAAGCAGATGAAATGCTTGATATGGGATTTATGGATGATATCGAATCCATCTTTAACTTACTTCCCACCAAACGCCAAACATTATTATTTTCTGCAACAATGCCCGAACCAATTAAAAAATTGGCGAGTAAATACCAAACTCACCCTGCTCACGTAAAGATTGCTCCAACAGAGAAATCTTCTAAGAACATTGAACAAGTGTACTACGTGATTGATGAAGCGGAACGTGAAACAGCTGTTGTACGGATTTTGGATTATGAAAACCCATTTAAGGCGATCATTTTCACAAAAACCAAAAAAGAAGCTGATGATCTAAAAGCTACCCTTGGTTTTAAAGGATACCCAGTAGAAGCTCTCCACGGAGACTTAAACCAAAAACAAAGAGAACAAGTTTTAAAAAGTCTACATGATGGCCGAGTGAAAATCCTTGTGGCAACAGACGTTGCGGCACGTGGTCTTGACGTAAAAGATTTGTCTCTTGTAATCAACTACCACCTTCCTTTTGATAGCGAAAGTTATACGCACCGAATTGGTCGTACTGGCCGGGCTGGAAAATCAGGTAAGGCTGTGACTCTGGTAACAACAAGAGAATCAAGAGCCCTTCTCCGCCTCAAAGGAACTTCGGGAACGAACTTAACAATTGCCGCACTCCCTACGAAGAAGGAAGTTCATGCAAGAAGAGAAGAAGATTTCCTAAACAAAATTGTCGAAACCGAAATCCATGCCGATGCGGAAGATGTATTGGAGAAACTTTTGAAGTTAGAGGACAAACGTGCTGTCGCTTTAAAACTCCTTTCCAATCTGCTCGACAAAGCAAAAATCAGTGGCCCTGAAAAAATCGGAAAAACCCCAGCGGAATGGAGCGAAATGCCTCCTGGTGGTGGTTCAGGCGGTGGAAGACGTCGTCGTGACGATGGTGGTGGATCGGGAAGTCGCGGTGGATACCGTGGTGGAAGGTCCAACAGTGATCGTGGCGAAAGAAGTGACCGCGGAGAAAGAAAAGAACGTGGTGGAGAAAGTAGCCGCCGTTCCAGCACCTCATCCTCTTCCAAAAAAGAAGGTGGAGTGTATGTAAAAGCGGCTGGGAAAAAAACTCAGCGTTTTCGAAACAAGTAGTGGCTCACAAACCACTCTTCTCCGTTTCGATAACCCCATAACTCTGCACAGGCGAGAAAGAAAACTTTCCAATACACAAACCATTTGGTAGTTTCTTTTTCGCCGTAAGTACTCGCAAGGATAGGCATTAGTTTATCCTTGTTTTCAATCATGTTTTCATACCAAGCTTCAGATGTCCTTGCATAATGGGTTCCATTGACCACCCAGTGGTTTTCAATGAGAAAGTCCTTTTGGAAATACAAAAACAAATCATCAGAAGGCATCTGCCCACCGGTGAAAAAATACTTCGCCATCCAATCCGTTTCATCAATCACTTCAAAGGGATACGCAAATTCTTTATGTGTGAAGATATGTACAAAAAACTTTCCATCTGCCACAAGAAACTTGGATAATTTTTCAAAGAGTTTCTCATAGTTTTTCATATGTTCTAACATTTCCACAGACACAATGCGATCGAATTTGTCTTTTGTGGTGAACTCATTCATGTCTTTTGTGATGATGGTGAGGTTTTTTAATCCTCTTTCTTTGGCACGTTTGTCGATGAATTCTTTTTGGGTACGGGAATTGGAAACACCTGTTACTTTACATTTTGGAAATTTTTCAGCAATGTAGAGAGATATACTGCCCCAACCACAACCGAGATCAAGGACACGCATCCCATTTTTAATCTCCGCACGTTCCACAGTGATGCGTAACATCTCCTCTTCGGATTCGGCAAAAGTTGTATCAAGTGTTGGCCAATACCCTGAAGAGTATTTCATCCTTGGTCCCATCACATAGGTAAAAAATTCACTTGGGACTTCGTAGTGTTGTTCGTTTGCGGCATCCGTATGAACGGCAATGGGTGAATTTTTAAGTGAATTCACATAATTCATTTTATGCGTCAGTTGTGCTGTGGCATTTTCTTTACGTTCTTGTTTGATGCGTAAATCCAATAACTGCCGGATACGGAAACGAATGAGCCAATCCGGGAAAATATCCTTTTCTAAAAGTGAGTTGATACTAAACGAAGATGACTCTTCCTTTTTGTTAGAATCAGTGAAATTCATGTTTTATCCTTTTTTATTTATTGTTTTGGAAACCAAGGGAAAAATGCGTTTGTGGTGCGCATGTACTCACGAAATAAATCTCCTTTCGACTGAAGTGAATATTTTTCAGCAAATGGGACACCGGATACAAATCGTAACAACACAAACATAAATACAGGAGTGAAAAGAGAAGCCATTGCTTCTGGTGTGGAAAGGATGGGAATCACTCCAATCCCAAGCCAAATCACCCATTCAAAAAAATAATTGGGGTGTCTTGTATACTTCCAAAGGCCAAGATTACACACCTTACCTTTGTTTGCCTGAACCGAAAGGAATTTGTGTAGGTCTCTGTCAGCTACGCTCTCTCCAATCACACCCAAGATAAAGAGTGCCCAACCGATCCAAACCATTAGCGTTCCATTGGGACCAAAGAGCCCCACATTCGGATACAAATTCCACTGAGAGGCAAAGTAAAAGGGAAAAGATAGAAGGAGTGCTAAAGCCCCTTGTAATAAAAAAACATTGGTAAACATTTTACTATGGACTTTGTCACCATAGTCTTTTCGAAACCCAGCATAACGTTTGTCTTCTGGGTGGTTTGTGCGAATCCGTGTGAAGTAGAGAAAACCTGATAACCGAATGGCCCAAACCCAAACAGGAATGAGGACAACTAATTTTGCAACCAAAGTCCCTTTTCCAAAATAAGAAAGGACTGTGGCGATACCCGCAATCACAAGACCCCAACCCACATCAATGACAGCGTAATTGTCTCGGGTTTTTCCCCAAAACCACATGAGAGTCATAAAACAAAAAGTAAAAATAACAGCCGTTAGATACGGAATTAGAATATTGTCCAAGTGGGTTTTTCCTCTACCTTGGTTTAGACGGAGTTCAATGTGTTTTGAAGTCGTCGTAGAGTTTTTTATAGAGAATTTTTTCTAAAAACTTGGGAGAGAAAAATCGCATCCATTCTAAAAACTTACCGCTCAAATTGAACGTAACAAGCCTTGCTTCTTTGTCCTTTGCAACCTCCATGAGAACATGGGCCACTTCTTTTGCCGACTTTCGTTTGCCTTTGGCAGGCGCTTCGGTGAGAAGTTTCCCATCGGAAGCAAGACCAGAAGTGCGGAGTGCCGTGTCTGTATAAGGGACACAAACGAGTGAGACACCAATTCCCAAATTTAGGCTTTCGATGCGAAGGGATTCGAGTGCCGCATGTAGGGCAGACTTGGAGGCAGAGTATGCAGCGCGCCCAGGCACTCCATACAAAGCAGAAACAGTGGATGTGGTGACAATATTCCCTTTGGCTCTTGTCACCAAGGGAAGGAGACCTTTGATGAATTGTACGGGTCCAAAAAAATTGGTAGCGAAGGTCTTATGGTACACTTCCATCGAAAGGGAATCAAACCGACCATGGGCTGTGATGCCTGCGTTATTAAACAGGACATCCACACGTTCGATTCGTTTGGAGATCCAATCAATGGCATCCAACACAGAACTTGGGTCGGATAAGTCACATGTGACCCTATGGAGGATTGTGTCTTTGTGTTTTGCCGTTGGTTCGGGGATGTCTCCTGCACGCCTTGCCAAAAGCACCAATTGGCATGGGAAAACAGCGAGTTCTTCGAGTAAGGCCTTTCCGATTCCACTGGATGCACCAGTGATCACTACGACAGTATCGTTCCAAAATTCTTTTTTCATACTACCCTTTCAGTTCAATTCCCACTCGACAAAGGAAAACCTGCGGTGAGTATCTGACGAGTGAATTTTCAATTCGGGTGGGTAGAGTTTTAATGGGAAACAAAGTATGGGAGATCCAAGGCAATTTTGGAATCCAAAATTTAAAAGAAACAGATCGTGAAATACCAGAAACACTTGCACCTAAAGAAGTACTTGTTCGCCTAACAGCGACTTCACTGAATTATCGTGATTATTTAATGGTGATTGGGACTTACAACCCAAGGCAAAAACTCCCACTCATCCCTTGTTCGGATGGGGCTGGTGTTGTGGAAGCTGTTGGATCTGAGGTCACACTCTGGAAAAAAGGAGACCGAGTCCTTCCCATCTTTGCCCAAAAGTGGTTAGATGGAGCTCCTAATATGGACAATTTGCGTACAACCTTAGGTGGACCATATGACGGGTGTTTGGCGCAGTATGGAAAATTTTCCGAAGAAGGACTGGTCGCTACCCCGAGCCACTTAACAGATAAAGAAGCAGCCACACTTGGATGTGCAGGCCTTACCGCTTATAATGCGGTAGTGAATTTTGGTGGGATTGAACCAGGGAGTGACGTCCTTTGCCTTGGCACGGGTGGTGTTTCTTTATTTGCCCTACAATTTGCCAAGATGATGGGAGCTCGTGTCATCATCACTTCCTCTAGTGATGAAAAATTGGCTCGTGCCAAAACCTTAGGTGCTGATGAAACCATCAATTACAGTACAAAATCCAATTGGGAACGGGATGTCCGAAAACACACCAAAATGGCAGGGGCTGATCTGATCATTGAAGTGGGTGGTGCTGGCACCATGCAAAAATCGATGATGAGTGTGAAACCTTACGGGACCATTGCCCTCATTGGTGTCCTTGCTGGTGGTGAGTCGAGTTTATCACTCTATCCTATCCTCATGCAAGGTGTGAAAGTACAAGGTGTAATTGTGGGAAGCCGCAGTGACTTTGTTCACATGAACCGAGCCATCGAACAAAATCAAATGAAACCTGTTGTGGACAAAGTGTTCGGTTGGAAAGAAGTTCCAGAAGCCTTAGAGTATTTACAAACAGGGAAACATTTTGGGAAAGTTGTTGTGAGTTGGGAGTGAGTGGTTAGGGGTAAGAGGTTTTTTTTAATGAGGTAAGGAAGTAGAATATTCGTGGATGGCACCAAACTATTTATAGATTGGTGTGTTTTCATAGAATGGTCGGAAGACTTCCTACCTACTTCCCCGCCTTCACCTGCGACGACAATCCATCGGTTAACAAATCCAATTCTTCTATCGTAAAACCACGCAACTGCACATCTTTTAATCCAATCTCTGGATCTTTCACAGCAACTTTTAAGGCTTTTTTGAGATTGGATAGATACTGTTCTGGATATTTTTTGTCGGTATCCATATAACCTAGAAAACTTGCACCTAAATCATCTTCCACATTTACCAATGCTCGGTCCTTGATGGTTACAATCACCCAGGACATAGTAGGCATTCCGTTTTCAGGTTTGGATGTCGCGAAATAAAATTTACATTTGATCAAAGTATTTGTGTATTCGGAACATTTAACATTTTTTATAATCCCATCAGAATTACTACCAGCAGTATCAAACGTTGAGTATGTTTGAACACGGTAAATCAATATCCCTTTTTCATATCCAAACCGAAACCAAACAATTGCCTCATTAAAAAGTTTTCGAGAAATTAAACTACTATCAATACCTTTAATTGAAACAAAAGGATCTGCTTGATTACCAAGAAAATAATCGAATTCTTTTAGCATCTTTAAGGTGTTAAAGCTTTCCAAACTTTCGAACTCATTTTTTGCATTCCAAAATATACTACCTTCACTTATGGATACTTTTGATTCAATTTTTCCGTAGTCAAAATTCGGAGTACTAATTTCTGTCCCTTTAGAAGGTAGCATATCCTTGTCACAACCAATCAAAAGCAACAGGAAGATAATGATATTGAAAGAATTTCTCATTTGAATAAACCTACTTTCTTTAATAGTGTGGAATATCATCTTTGGTGAGAACCCTTGTCTTAAACAGCGGTTTTCCAGTCTTCGGATCATCTCCAGCATAAAAACTAAACTCCACGCATGTATGATCCCCTGGATTTCCGATGGATCGACCGCTGTTACTAGAGATTGAGATTGTTTGTCCGGGTTGCATCATATCATTTGTTTTCACGAGAATTTTTTCAAACTGTATATCGCAAATTTTATCAATTTTTACTTGGTTTCACATGTTGGTAGACAATTCTCTTTTCTTTGAGAAATTTCACAATCTTATTGAAATCTCTTTCATTAAAACAAGGAGTATTTCTGTCTAGTTCGTAAATTTGCAATCTTTCTTGAATAGATTTAACTCGAAAGGTAGTAGGATATAATTCAGTTTTGAGATCAAAACAATTTTGTAATAACATGTAAGTAATACTAAGATGATTATGCGTAATGGAAGCGGCTACAGCGCGACCATGACCAAAATTGACATCAGCACCTCGAGCAATAAGCATTTCTACACTGTGGATGATTCACGTCGATCAAACTTTCATCATAAATTTCTTTGGCATTGGGATCACCTCCATGTTCCAATAGTAATTTTAGCATAGAGGAACTTCTAGCAGCGGCATAAAGCACTGGCGACTTTGGATTCAGTTTCGATTTAAAATTGGGATTCGCACCATGTTCTAGTAAAGGAAGTATCGCCCCTTCTCGGTCTAAAAAAATTGCCATGCTTAAAATCGGAATGCCAACATCGTTTGAAACATTCAAATCATATTTTTTTTCGGAAAGGTAGGTTTCTAACTGAGGGTCATCATAGAGATAAATTGCCCTGGCTAATTCCCATAAGGGTGTGTTTTGGAATTGTCGCGGGTCAAAATGATTAAGTCGATTTTTATCAACTTCTTTGTCCAATACTTTCGATTCTGTTAATTTTAAATAATAAGACTTGGTTTTTGTCCAAATACAACCTTCTAGTAAAAAGGAAAGTAGAACAAGGAACACCAGCGAGGTGGTTCGAAACAATTTAATACTTTGAGATAAACTCATTTTTTTTCCTCTCAGACCAGTTGTTGGTTTTAGACATCTCGCCGATCCTATTTAAGATTGTTTGAGGGATCGGAGTTTTCCAATAATCGATGCCTTGGGAAGCCAAAAATCGAATGATCTTTCCTTTTTGTTGGTACCATTTTGTATCAAGTCTATAAACTTTATATCTTAGCTTATCAACCAAAAAGAGTGGAACCTTTTCCTCGTTAGGTTTACCGTATTCTGAACCACCAGTGTAAGACATTATACCTTTGTAATCAACACCATGTTCCAGAAGATACAGAATTAAATCCAGCCGATCATAGATCATATATTTTGCAAGCAAGAGGTTACCACCATATTTGTTTTGATGATGGATATTGCCTCCTGCCTCCACAAGCAACTGTAAGGTTTCAAGATTCTTTGCATACAATAAGGGAGAGTATCCTCCCATGATTATATACGAATAGCCGTTATAGTCTGTATGTGAATACTTTATCTGAGAATGAAGGTTGGGATCTCCACCATGTTGCAATATGATATCAATGATTTCTTTGTGTTTTTTAGCGAGTTCTTCCACCTCCCCAAGATCGCCGACAGCTAGCGCGTATGCAAGATCCCAAACAGGTGTTCTTTGGAAAACTCGGTAGTCCTCATCTGAACCCAGGGTCAATGTTTGTGGGTCAACAGGTTCTTGTAAGTGCCGTGAAGCCACAACACGTTTGAAACTACTTGTGATTTTGTAACAATTGAGTTGTGACAGTAATGTACTCAATACAACAATATGGAACAATTTGTGTCTCAAAGAGGATACCCTATCCTTTCATAAGTAACATCTGTCATTCAATTGCTAAACTCATCCGTAGGTTCAGGGCCTTCTGATTTTTCTAACACAGCCTGATCAAAATTTTTATCGATTTCTTTTTGGTTGAGACACTCGGATTCGAGTTTCATTTTATCGTAAATATAAAAGTATCCAATTTCAGTCGTTTCATAAGGATCTTTGTCCTTATTCTCTACTGCCCGTTTCGCATCCAAATAGTCTTGGAATAACCAATATTTTCCTTGGCTTTTGGGTGAAAGTAACTTCGCTATAAATATTTTTTTCCCATTTTTTTCTAGAATAAGGATACCAAGTCCATCTGATATGATATTAAATTCATACAAGGAATTCGAATAAGGACGCCTTGTACGAAAATGATCTTTTGATAGAAAAAATCTCATCCCAGAAATCGAAACTACGTCCAATTTCTGTTTGGTATAATCAATGTTTAATTGTTTTCTCAGAAAAATAAAAAGAGAGTTATAACCTTTTTTATCGTTAGAATATGCAGACAAACATAGACCAGACTCATTAGATTGGTTTTCTAGATTTGGTGCTCCCTCTGCCTTTTGATCAAAGGTTTTCGTTTCGACCTTACCACATACGAAACGGAAACTCCCCATCATTAAAATACCTAAACAAATTCGCTTTCTCATAACCTTAGTTAACATACGGATTTCGTTTCCCTTTTAACTCTGGAAGCTCATCGATTTCACTGAGTACTTTTTCGTAACTCCCCCAACCTTTATACCCCATATAGTAGTCTGAAGTGCATAACAGCATATTTGGTTCGCCAGGATACACTTCCAATACTTTCAATTGTATGGCAAAGATATTGCCATACCACGTCGTAGACTTCACTGGTTGAAACGACTGCATGGCATTGATGATTTTTTCATCTTCTTTTACTTCAATGTCATAGCTGATGATTTTCTTAAATTTGCCCACAATTTTGATATTCATCATATTATTGACTGCGGTATAAGGTGCGTCGTAATACGTGAGCATCATTTTTTTGATTCTCGCATAACGTTCATCAATCGTTCCATCAAATTCGCAATAGTTTTTAAAATAAAAGAGATAATCGTCCTTTAAATCTTTGGACTGTCGATTGTGTTCCAAATCATAGCTCCCGTTATACGAGGCAGAAACATAGATGGCTGGTTCTTTTCCCTGCCATTTGCTCACAAACCAACGACGACGATCGCCCCATTTATCGATCGATTCTAAACGATCTGGTTCTTTGAGCAATTTCTTAAAATCTCCTTCTTTAGTATAATAGTTTACAGACTTTAGAAGCTCGTCCCTATCGGATGCGATAATCGTATTAATAAAACTTTTATTAGTTTTCTCGACTATCTTTATTAATTCACTAAATTCTAGTTTCTCTTCTGCAAATATTGAAGTAGAGATAAATAACAAAAATACTAATACTTTCATTTAATTTTATTTTTTCTCTAATACCGTAGACCATCGATTCCCCAGTTCGAAGGCTTCATATGGATAACGAGTGAGCTCTTCTTCTTTGTTGGAATCATTCACAATCCATTCTCCTCTCGCATCGTCGTACCCTACAATATTCACCCGATGGCCATGTGAAGGAGCTATCACATCACCATTTGCATCCTTTTTGACTGGTGCAGGTGGTGCATCCAAGTACATTCCTGAATTGACGAACTTACTGTTTCGCAATTTTTATTTGATTCCCTTGTGTTTGTCAATAGTATCCGTAAAAGATTTTCTTAGGATTGGTAACCTTGAGACCAAAAAAAGAGAGGTTTTTGTTTTAGACATTGATTGCATTCGAAGGCTTTTTCTCAGTTTCCCCTTTCAAGGATAGGAGTCCGAGTTCCCTCGTGGATGAGTATTCATACAACATTTGTATTGGCACAAAACTGAACTCACTTCCTGGATCATCTGATTAAAAATTGTTAGGACTGGCAGGTTTTCCTCTGTTTTAGATTTTACCTACTTCTTGGCCTTCATTTGTGATGCCAAACCATCCGATGATTAACTCATTTCCAAAGGTTACAATTCGTACAAGATTTACACATTATTTATTAATTTAGAACATATTGATGAACGAAAGGAATGATTGTTTGAGTACTTTTTTATGAACTAAACAAAAGATTAAAAATAAATGTACATATTGTCCATGCTTTATGAGAATATCAGAATTTTTAAACTTTTCCCCTCCAGTCTGTACGATTCTTGCATTCGCTATTCGCATAGGAGAAGACCCTTGTGGTCTTTTGATAATAACTCATGCGAAGATACTTCATTTTATTTGTGATGCTTTTGGCGACTGGTTATCCAGTCTCTGCTCAAACTACCAATACAGAGCCGAATGTTACAAGTCCAAACATTCCAAGTCCCTCTCGGGAACCCATCCAAGAACCAAAACCAAACCCTCCTCCCACTTGGTCAGATGGTTTTAGCGCTGGTGCTTTTGTTCGTTTTCGACCAGAGATGAAGTATAATTTCGATTTTAATCGGAATACAAATGACAATGTCGATTTTACAGGACAGAAGATACAGTTCTTTATCCAAAAAGAATTCACGAAAGATATCGTTGCCAAAGTCACGTTCCAAGATAGCCGGTTATGGGGGGCAGAAAAAGGATCATTAACGGGAATCGCTACTGCCAATGATGGGACAAGACAAAGTACAGATGTGAGAGAAGCATATATAGAGAGTAAAAATAATTTTGGCCTCCCCTTACATGTACTAGCTGGTCGTCAAATTTTGCGTTATGGTGATGAACGATTGGTGGGTTCCCTTGATTGGACAAATGTAGGAAGGAGTTTTGATGGACTTCGTTTCAAATGGGAAGACAAATTATTTTCCTCACATCTTTTTGTCACTTCGGTAAGCGAACGCCATTCGGATATTGCAGGTAATACAACCAATTTTGGAGTCAAATCTCAGTACAATACTTACCTTGATTGTCCCTATAACGGCACAAAAGTATGTTCACCAAAAATTGATGCACAAAGACAAGAGTTAGGTGATTCATACTTCACAGGATTTTATAATACCCTCAAACCATCTGATTATTTGCATATTGATTTGTATTATTTGGGATTACAAAAAGAATACCTTCGCACAAACAATTCCCTTGTCCTAACCACGGGAGAAGTTGGGAATCCAAACACACGTGCGGGACGATGGGATGTACTCCATACTTATGGAATCCGAGTTACCAACAAAACACAACCAGGCAAAAAAGCACTTCAAGCAATTGATTATTCCTTTGAATACGCTACCCAAACAGGAACTACGGGTAGGAATATTAATCCAAAATGGGACTTTTTCCAAACCAATGTGAATTTGGTTGACCCACTCACGAATACAACATACCAACAAAATTTATACCGCGAAAAAGAACGTTATAAAACCTTCGCCTTCGGTGCTGACATTGGTTATACGATTTCTAAAGTAAGGATGGGAGTCGCATATGATGTAGGAAGTGGTGATCCAAATCGCACAGATGGATCAATTGCATCTTTTCAAAACCTTTTTCACACAAACCACTTTTTTTATGGAATGGCTGACCAAGTCAGTTGGGTGAATATGAAATCAAAATCGATTAATATAAGTTATGCCACTGAATCTTATGGAACATTTCGAATCGATTATTTTGCCATCGAAAAACACAAATTACAAGATAGTTGGTATGACTTAGTTGGAAATGCAAAATCGGGTGCGAGTACTGAATCCATTTCGAATAACCAATACGATGTAAGCCAAGTATTGACAGAGAATGGTACTGGGAACAATCGACCAGTGTCCTTACTCGGAAGGTCACTATTTCGTGAAGTGGATGTAAAATACAATCTTCCTTATAAAAACATTCTGATCGAAGGTGGGTACAGTATGATTTTTGCGGGAGATGCGATCCAAAACAAAGTGAATGACCGAACTGTGAATGCTAACGTGTATACAAATCAATTTTCGAAAACAGCACAGTTTGCCTATCTGATGCTAACATCACAGTTTTAAACAAAAATTATTCCTTTTAACAAATCTATTCCACAACCAAACCTTCTATAATGATAGTTCGGCGAGAGTACAAAGCTCGGTTAGAAGCAAACAAAATTTGTGCTCCCGTAGTGAGCGTTCGGATCACAGAATCGGCAACATTTTCTTTTGACTCTATCCGAAGGTTCACAATTTTTTTGGCATTTGGGAGTTCTTCTCGGAATATTTCATCTAACTGGAGTGTGTCGATGGCTTGCGTATCAAACAAGTACCAGGAGAGTTTTACTTCGATGTGGAAGGGACGGTACTTTTCGTTTGGTTCGAGCTCATTGGAAAAACTAACAGGGATTTTGGTCTCGGTTAGTTCATACCGGTAAGTTGCACAACCCATAAGGAGAAACAAAAAACAAAGTGCTAAACAAAATCTGAATGTGTGAAAAGAAAACTTCATTGGTTGCCACCTTTGTTTGTCGCATAAAGATTTCCACGAATGTGGACTGAATAAGGCCTAACAATTCCGACAGTAATCAAATCGTAAATCCCATCCATAAACTCATATTCCTCTGTGATTTTTAAATCTCCAATATGGGCATAGGGATATTTTAAATAGATTTCTGAGAAAAATTCATCCAAAGTTTGGTCTCTCACATTGGACAGACCCCAAAATAGATACACTCGTGTGTAGGTGAAATTGAAGGATTGAATTTTTTGGTACCCTTCTTCTTTGGTAAACCCATTCAATCGGACTTTTTGTTTTCCCCAAGTTTGGTAATACGAAGTATTGGCACATTGCAGGAGTAGGAATAGAAGGCTCAAAATAATTTTAGATTTCATAAAACTCTCAATCACGATTCATAGTACAGAACTGTCGTTAGAGGGCAATTGTAAAAAACTCCATTCCCATTGACAAGCGTTATCTAAAATTGCAAAAGAAGTTCTTTTGTTAAGAGGGAGAGAGATCGAACAGGGTAATGGCAATCATACAGTTTTGCATCATTGTTAGATTCCATTTGGACATTTAGTGTTTCAAATCCATTTTAATTCCAAAACTCTTTTGGTTTTTTCAAAAAAATTCCAAACACATATCCTTCTAGACCATTCTTGGTTTTGATTTTCACCCAAGGGGCAATGTTTTCATCAATTGCAATAATTGGATTCATATTCACTTTGAATCAAGTCTGCTGCTTTTTTATTTTTATATTGAGTGTACGGTAATACTAACATTGGAGTGAATCCAATTGGTCCTGTCCAAAACCCGACACCAAAGGATAAAGCAGAAATTGCTGTAGTAAGATTTCTATTTTGAATTTGAATTTCTCGCATTTGACGTTTCGCATGAAAATACTGGGCAACACATTCTTCTTTGTCAATTTTTGGAGTCTCTGGTATGGAAATACAAGCTCCGAATAACAAAAGTAAATTTATTGTAAATGATTTATGATTTCTTTTGCGCATCGATCTAATACCTTCAAATTGGCAACTTCAATCATGGATTCGATTTCGCTAGTGCGATAAAACCCATAAATTTCTATTGTTTTTTTGGCATTTTCTATGATTTCAATACTTGTGCGTGGAACACCATTAACGGAAATTTTACATAAGAGTTTTACCTCATAATGATGATTGCGTACTTGCAATGGCCAGTAGCCAGTAAAAGGCCAAAATGCTGGCCAAGTTTTCCACATGATAAAATTTGATTCGAAATTAGGATACACCTCAATATCGATCTGATACTTGTCCACCTCCTCTTTAGAATTTCGATCTTTTGAGACATCTAAGACTTGATTACTAACTCGATTGTTTTTTAGAATGGATTTGAAAGTATATTTCCATGCCTTTGTATAATTGACACTATCAGAAGTGTAAACTTCAAATTTACCGATATAAACTTCTTGGTTTATAAAAGGATAAATAGTATTTTCTGCTTCTCTAGGTTGTGGAACCTGTTTGATGTCAATCGCACAGGAAATAAACAAAAAGAAAATAAGTACACTCGTAATTTGATTTTCATTTAACATATGTATGATTACCTTCACCCTAGACCCACATCCAATGCCATCATCAGCACAAATCCAAACATCGCACCGAGAGTAGACATTTCGGTTTCTTTCCCCGTATGTGATTCTGGAATCAATTCCTCCACCACTACAAAGATCATCGCACCTGCCGCAAAGGAAAGTGCAAACGGAAGGATACTAGCTACATAAAACACTAGGGCCGCACCAAGAAGTCCTCCAATGGGTTCCACGAATCCAGAAAGTTGTCCATACCAAAAACTTTTTTTAGCACTATACCCTTCACGTAACAATGGAATGGAAACCGCAGCCCCTTCGGGGATATTTTGGATCCCAATCCCAAAGGCAACCACCACTGCCGCCATAAGAGCCTCGTAAGTAAACCCATCACCTAAGGCACCAAAGGCGACACCTACCGCAAGTCCCTCTGGGATATTATGCAAAGTGATGGCAAGGATGAGTAACAAACTCCTTTGGAAAGAAGACTTCCCTCCTTCGAGTCGGTTTTCTTCTAAACCAACGTGTAAATGTGGAAGGAGTTTGTGGAGACCAAACAAAGAAAGCCCACCTGACAAAAACCCAAGGCTCACGTGGAACCAAGCAGGTTGGCCAGCCGTTTCTGAAAGTTCAATCGAGGGGAGTAATAATGACCAAAAACTAGCAGCGATCATAATGCCTGAGGCAAATCCAAGCATCGCATTAAACACAGGCCTTGGCACCGTACGAAAGAAAAACACAAAGCCTGCTCCAAACGCAGTACACAACCAAGTAAACCCAGTGGCAAGAAGTGCCAATACCACTGGATGGAATGAAAGTAGATCAATGAACATCTATTTGGCGGGCATCATCCCAACATACAAAGAACTCATTTCTTTGGCACGCCAAAGTCCGTCGGAGTCTTTTTCCACAGTGACAGGTCGGTAACTGGAAGCACCTTTTGTGGCAACAAAAAGTTTGATCCTTCCAGAGGACTCATCCCCTGAATAGGGATTGGTATAGGTTTCAACTGTGAGAGGAAGTGCCGGTGTATACCCGTTAGACGGTTCTGCCCCTTTCCAATATCCATTTGGTAACATTTTGTATTTGTCGAGTTGACCAAGCAAATAGGAATCACTTCCTCCTAAATCCACTCCATCAACCGCTGTTGGTTTGTTCGATTTTTGTCTGTTTTTGGAAAGGACAGAAAGTACCACTGCCTTTCTTCCTAATTCTGGATTTTTTCCATAGAGAGAGATGGCAAGGACTAAAACAGCAACTCCACCTTCTGGAGTAGTGGCAGTGGCCGCTTGGATGGATTTGAATTCTTCAATTGTGTTAGGTACAGAGGGAAAACTGACAGGTGTTCGTTCTGTCAAATTTTGAGCCACAAGGGATACGGTAAACGAGACCAGAAGTAAAGTTACAATTCGTTTCATGGGCGAAAATCTTAGTTTAATTTCCCTTGAATGCAATCCTTTTTCTAAATTTTTTCTTTACCAGTGACCGAAAAGCGATATGTTATTTTTATGAAAAATATTTCTCTTTTCTTATTTTTATGTTTCCCCCTCATGATCACCTCACAAACATTAAAGGACGCTAAAGAATTCCAAGCTCTCTCCAAAAAAATGTGTGCGAAAACTTCGGAATGTATGAAAGAAAAATTAAAAGACCTTCCACCAGAACAAAGGAAGATGGTTGAATCACAATTTGTGAATGGAAATGTCTGCGAATCTCGTTACAAACAATACATTGTTGAAGGCCAAAAACCAAGTAACGAAAAACCAACCAAAAAACTCACCAAACAAGACATAGAAGACATGAAACAATGTACAAAGGAAATGGCTGCGTTTTCCTGTGCTGAATTAGAAGAAGGGAAAATCCCACAAGCTTGTGAGAAGTTCCAATCCGAAGAGGAATAAATCTTTTACAATTCCATCCAATACGGGCTCACTTCCGCGAGTCCGTTTTTCCCCAAAAGTTTTAACATGAGCCGATCCATCCCAATGGATATCCCCGAACAATTGGGAAATCCATTCCCCAATGCCTGTAAAAAATCCTCATCCATTGGAAATACTTCTTTCCCCAATTTGGCACGTAACTCTTGTTCGGCCGCAAATCGTTTTCGTTGTTCGTTTGGGTCATTCAATTCATAAAAGGCATTGGCAAGTTCGAGTCCGTCCCAATAAATTTCAAAACGTTTGGCAACTCCCTTCTCAATTCTAGCAAGAGCGGCACATTCCGGAGGGTAATCATACAAAAATACAATCCCTTCCCCTAGTTTCGGTTCGATACAATTTAAAAATACCAAAAAGAACAAATCTTCATATTGCCAAGTTTGTAATTCCTCAAAGGAAGCAGAGGTTAACTTTTGTTTGATGATCGTCAGGATTAAATTTTCTCTTTCAAATCCATGCCCAAGATGGTTGAGAAACACTGACTGTACTGAATCATGACGGATAAAACCTGGTTTGGATAGTTGGTTGTGGAGTTTTGGTATACCAACTGTAAAGATCAGTTCCCGTAAGAATTTCTCAATCAAATTCCGTAACCCTTCATCATCCATACCTTCTGCATAGAGTTCTAACATAAGAAACTCTTTTGTATGGTACGAACTTCCCACTTCCCCTGACCTGTAGGTATGGGCCAACTCGAAGATACGAGGTAAGCCTGTTGCCATCATTTGTTTTAGGCTGTACTCAGGAGAGGTGATGAGATAACCATTTTCTTTTCCGGAGGGAGAATGCACTTCAAACGGATCCAAATACGGCTCCATACCAACGATGGGTTTTAGAGTGGGAGTATCCACTTCCAAAAATTCATTCCGTGTCAAAATCTCTCTGACCGTTTGGAAAACTTTGGAACGAAAAATGAGTGTCTCTTTTGGTAGAACGTGCAAACCTAACCTCCGATGGCAAAAAAAACCAAATACCTAAATGTAAGGGAAATCCAAAACGCCTATGAAATTGTCATCTCCACAAAAGACGTACATGCGGAGATGGAAGAAGAATTGGACTCTGTGATGCATATGTTATTTTTCCAAACCAGATCCCATATCCAAATGGATCTGTCGAATTTGCCGTATTTGCCCATCACCCTTCTCACCAAACTATTGAATATGGCAAGAGACCTTCGATTGAAAAAACGAGTTTTGGTTTTGAATGGTCTCACCCTATCCAGTTACCATTACCTCAAACGCTTTGGCCTCATCCGATTGGTATTCCCGAGTGAGTCTATCCTCAGGGAGTCCCACCGAGTTCCCAGGGGATAATTTCCAATTCGACTCCCATTTCACCTAACAAAAGCATCGTCCTTCTATCGAGTGTGACACCTTTGGTAAACTCAGAGGCAAACTCAACCGAGACGTAAATCGTAGAAGTAAAGTTTTCTGTGAACTCTTTCAGTTCTTTGCGAACGGGTCCCAGTGTTTTTAGAATGTCCCAAATATGATCTTGGGCAGAGAACTCAGGTCCTAACTTAGAATTGAGCTGCCAATGACTCGGAATTGTCATATTTTCGATGTCTTTTACATCCCCACCATGGTAATAGTCGGGAGTTAGGCCTAATTTTTCCGTCACTTCCAAGGGCCGTAACTTTGTTCCTGTGATGGCAAACATTGCCCACGATTTTAGTTCTCTTTGTGTTCCCGATTCCATTTTTTACTTTTTTTTTCTACTACAAGAACCAAATTGAGAAAGAACTCAAGGGAAAAACATGAAAAATATTTTGGTAATTGAGGACGATCCGGACATCGGGAACCTAATCCGGAAATCTCTCGATTCTGCTCACTACACCACCTCCGTTTTTGAAAATGGCGAAGATGGATTGAAATTTTATAAATCCAATCATCCTGATTTAGTGATTCTTGACCTTTCACTTCCAGACATTGATGGTATGGAAATTTGCCGTAGCATTCGGAAATCAGACGAAAGTACTCCAATTTTTATCCTTTCTGCAAGAACGGAAGAAATTGATAGGATCATGGGACTCGAGTTAGGTGCTGATGATTACATCACAAAACCATTTTCCGTTCGGGAACTCAAAACTCGTGTAGACGTTTTTTTTAGACGTTGGGATAAAAAAATTGGAATCAAACCAAATGTAGGACAAGCGGGTGAGATCATTCGTGGTGCCTTAAAGATTGATTCCATTCGTCGTCGTGTTACGTTAAACGAAAACATCATCAACATCTCTCGTAAAGAATTTGACATTTTACAACTACTCGCTGGTTCACCAGGAAAAGTTTTTTCTCGTGAAATGATTTTGGAATCAGTTTGGGGAGTGGAATGGGATGGTTTTGAAAGGATGATTGATAGCCATATCAAACGCATTCGTTCCAAACTGGAAAAAAATTCCGCACAACCAGAATGGATTGAAACCATTTGGGGAATTGGATATCGTTTCACTGACAATTTTGAAAACATTGTTGTACCAGACTAACATACGTTATGGAAGAAGTGAAAAAAGAGAAGTCCCTCATCGACGAAATTAAGTTGTATGAGAAAAAAGCCAAGGAAATTGAACAAAGAGCCAAGGAGAAGTATATGGAACAAGTAAGTGACATCAAACAAAAGTTAGGGAAAGCAAGTGAAGAAGCATCCATTCGTGCCAAAGAGGTGATCGACAATGTGGGTTCCTATGTAAAAGAAAATCCACAAAAAGCAGCTGTGATTGGTTTTGGAGTTGGACTTGGTCTTGGACTTGCCCTTGGTTGGTTTTTTAAGAAGAAATAATTGGACGAAAAACACTCTAAACAACGCAAAAAAGGTGGTTTAAAAGCCACCTTCGAAGAATTCATCGCCAAACTTGTCTCTTATGTAGAAGTGATGGTGATCTATATACAAAAAAACGTACAGTTTTATGTGCAAAAATTTGTTAAAAAAACGGTTTGGGTATTCACTGCTCTCACACTCATCTTCCTTGGACTTGTGTACACTTCGTACGGTATTTTCCTAAGTATCCAAAAGTTTTTAGCTAGCGGAGATCCCATCCTTGCGAGTTTCGGAACTGGAATTGGATTTTTAGTTTTTGCAATCCTCTTTTTATCTTTTGTTTTCCGTAAATAATTTGTATGGTATTTAACCCCTTCCAAGACCACAACCGTTACCTCGACAAAGACCCAAAAGACATGACTTTGTCCGAATTACGCATGTTACTCAAGATCAAACGAATGGACTTAACACTTGGTTGGATTGAATTGGAAGGCAAAGTTAAATTCTGGCAACGAGTGGTTCGTTCCCTTCGTGAATCGGGCGTTTTAGACAAAGCCAAAGAAGGAATCCAAAGTTATTTGCAAAAGGACTCACCAAAAGAATAAGGATTTGCCCTTCCATATCCGATCCTAGTACCAACAGTAGGACAACATGGCATCGGAAGAAATTTTAGTATTTACCACAATAGGCGACCGCGACATGGCGGAAGAACAAATCTCTGAAATGTTAGAAGAAGGGATCATTGTATCAGGGACCATATTCCCTGAAGTCGAACTGGTTTACCTTTGGGAAGGCAAAATCACAGTTGATACGGAAAACAAAATTTTACTCAAAGCAAAAGCTGATAAGTATGATGCGATCGAAGCGTATATCATGAAACACCATCCCTACATAGCACCCGAAATCATTCGGATGGATGTGAGTTTTGGTAGCCCCGCCTACAAAGCGTTTGTTGCCGACAAAATCAAAAAGAATAGCTAACAAAAAAGTCCACATGCTTTTTCTTTTTTGTGGGCGCCTCGAATTCAATTTTCTCACAATCAACTTTGTGCAAAAATCGACCGGGCCACTCTGGGGTCCGCGTTCGCTCCCGTCCTAGTTGGCGTTTCGCCTCCAAGGACCAAGCCCACCGTGTCCCTGGCGCAGGGATAGAACGTATTTTCCAAATTTAGCATTGGGAACAGGTAAAAATTGTGTTGCCAAATGACTACATATCATTTATTAGTCAAATGGCTACACAATGGATTTACGAAGAGATGTTTTTCAGGCAATTGCAGATCCCACTAGGCGGGCCATCCTCCTCCTTGTGGCCACCCAGTCGATGACAGCGGGAGCGATTGCTTCCCAATTTGATTCCAAACGACCCACCATATCCAAACACCTACTCATCTTAACCGAATGTGATTTGTTACAGAGGGAACCCATTGGCCGTGAAATGTACTACCACCTAAACCCACATAAAATGAAAGAAATTGCCCATTTCATCGAACCATTCCGTAAACTCTGGGACGACAGGTTTAATAAACTGGAATCTGTGATGAAACAATATAAACCGAAGGCATAATACAAATCGTTTGCGAATAAGGAATTTGGAATGGAACTCAAAACAAAGGTGATCGCAGAAGACGGCAAACAAGAGATAATGATCGAACGTGAGTTTGATTTACCATCCTCTCTTGTGTTTAAGGCGCATACAGAACCAGAGCTCATCGAACAATGGATGGGAAACAAGGTAATCCAATTTGAAAAACGAAACCACGGGAGTTATGTATTTGAAACAAAATCCCCTGAAGGGCATTTACTCTTTCGAGCAAATGGAGTGTTACTGAACCTCGTGGAGGACAAAAGTTTTGTGAGAACCTTCGAAATGGAAAACACTGGTTTCCCTATCCAACTTGAATTTTTTACCTTCCAAAAGATTTCCGAAAACAAATCCAAACTCAGAATGCAAATTATATTTCAATCGGTGGATCAAAGAGACAAACTACTGAAGATGCCATTTGCCCAAGGGATCAATATGGCCCACAACCGATTGCAAACAATCACAAAACAGTGAATGAAATAAATCATAACATAGGTTAAACGATATGGAACCAAAACAAAAAAAAAGTAACACCAAAAACCCAAACTCTTTTTTTGATGGGGTAAAATCTTGGAAAAAAGAATTCCAAATCCTACGTTCCATTGCACTCAAAAGCAAACTAGTTGAGGAAATTAAATGGGGGCAACCTTGTTACACATGGAATGGTCAAAATATATTCTTATTACATGGATTCAAAGAGTATGTTGCGATTTTATTTTTTAAAGGTGCATTATTAAAGGACTCCAAAAAAATTCTCATCCAACAAACAAAAAACGTACAAGCTGCGAGACAGATGCGTTTCCAGTCAGCAGAAGAGATTACCAAATCAAAAACCACGATTCAGGCATTTATGAGAGATGCAATCGAATTGGAAAAAGCTGGGAAAAAACCAATCTTGAAAAAAACTTCTGAGTTTGAAGTCCCAGAAGAGTTTTTGCGAGTATTGGAACAAAACCCAAAATTACAGACCGCATTCCAAGAGTTAACTCCCGGTAGGCAAAGAGGGTACCTACTCTTCTTTAATGCTGCCAAACGAAAAGAAACAAGAGAAGAAAGAATCACAAAACATATTCCCAATATCTTAAATGGAAAAGGATTAAACGATTAAGGGAATCCTAATAGAATCATTGATGATTCAGGTTATGTTTAGGAATGCTGAAACCATCCAAGTTGCGGATTGAATTTTTTTTAGGAGATCATTTATGTCAGAGAAAACAAACAAAATTCTATATTGGTTCTTTACCCTTTGGTTATCACTGGGTATGGTTTCCACAGCCATCGTCCAACTCATGAAACTTCCGGAAGAAGTGGAAAAGATAAACCAATTGGGATACCCAACCTACTTTCTCACTCTTTTAGGAGTTTGGAAATTACTAGGTGTCATTGCCGTACTGGTTCCAAAATTTTTACTATTGAAAGAATGGGCCTATGCAGGGTTTTTCTTTGCGATGTCTGGAGCGGCAATTTCTCACATCAGTTGTGGGCATCCCATAACAGAAGTTTTACCATCTTTGTTACTGTTAAGTTTAACTGTGATTTCTTGGTACTTACGACCAGAAAATCGCAAAATCAAAGTCTAAACCAAAAGAATTCAAATCCACAAAACGATCAAACATTTGAATCCAGTATCTGTTTGATCGTTTCCGAATCATATCGATATAGAAGTCGATTTTTGATTCTCCCGATACTCCGTGTACCAATGCCACGAACCATAAAAAGCAATGAGAAGGAAAATTACATATTCTACTGTCACAAAAGGAATATTCTTTAGAGAATACAATACAATACAAACAATATCCACTAACACCCATAAAAACCAAGATTCCAGTTTCCTTTGGGCTAAGAGTAAATTGGCAATGATACTAGTGACTGTTGTAAACGCATCCCAATACAAATAATCAGGTGGTTTTAAAAACAAACTCGGGAACCAAACGGGTAAATGTTTTGTAAAAAACCCAAGACCAAAGGTTCCTACGATCAAAAGGAAAATCACAAAAAGGTTTTTGTTTCTCCCTAAAGAAACAATCTTCGTAAATTGACCTGTTCGTTTCCTCCAAATGATCCAACCATAAATACTGGATCCAAAAAAATAAACTTGTAACAACATATCCGAATACAATTGGATTTGGAAAAATAAAAAGAAAAAACAAATTGAATTAAAAATTCCGATGGGCCAAGTTAAGATATGATTTCTCGATGCTAAGTACACACAAACAAGGCCAGAAGTGGTACCTAACAATTCTAATAACGATAAGGGATACCCAAGGATTGTAAAAATCGCATAGTCTAAGGATAAGTATTGTTCCAAAAGAAGAATTTCTGTCATACTTGGTTAGTCTCGAACACTCTTTTCCAATATCAGAATCGAATTAGATCCGAAAAAAATCTTCTTTAAAACCTTTTTCACCAAGCCATTTGCTTTGTAAGAGATTGTATCCTACAATTTCGAAGTCTCTAGCGATCCACTTTCTATATTTTTGTTTTGTTCTGGAAAAAGCATATGGATCCACAAAGGACATTTCTTCTTTCATCACCGCATAGTCTTCGTTTGTTGGAACTGTGAAATATAAATAATTACAATACTTAGCCATCTTTTCTAAAACGGATGGAATTTGGTTATCAGGTAAGTATTGGATCACGGAATTACAAATCCCAAGTTCCACGGGTTCCTTTTCCAATTTTGGTAACACTAATGTTTCCAATGATTCATGGTAAATATGAAACTTATCTGATCGTTTGACCCAATCTTTTTTTTTGAGTTCTTCAAAAGCTTCTTTTGATGCATCCACTGCATACACTTTCACAGGCGAAAAGGTTTTTACCATCTCACGAAGTAAAATCCCCTTCCCAAATCCAAAGTCGGCCATTTTATAAACAGGAATTTCCATAAGTTGGAAAAGAGATTTTAGATAGTCTGCATGTTGTTTCGCATTATAAGAGCCGTCTACATCAAGACCATTCCCATAAATTTCGGACCAGTATTCACTTCCAAATTCTTTTCCATTTTTACCAAGTCCTGTTTGTTTCTGTTTTAAAAAACCTTTCATTAGAATTGAACTCCTAAACTTTGCAGTTCTTTAATCATCTCTTTAATGTACTTGGGTTCTTTGGATAACAAATCCACTTCTTTTTGGTAAGCTTTTGTTACCATTTGGTTGTCTTGTTTCACGCGTTTTAAGTATACATCCAATGATTCTTTTGTGATTTTACTCGATGGGAAATCTGCCATGAGAGGATGGGAAAAAAACCTTTGTCGTATGGAATCCTCTAATTCTCGGATTTTAGATTTGATGATTCCAACAAATCGTTTGATGGATGTATCATGAAATGACACGTCTGTTTGTTGGTTTGGAATGAGTTCGTCTACTTGGAGTTTGATTTCTAAAATTTCAGCAATATTCATATTATCCCTGGCACCAGAGAGTTTGGTCATCAGTTTGGCTTTTTTTTCACGCAAAATAGGATCTTGTTCTTTGTCGGGATGGATGAGTTTCGCTAAATTTTTGAACAAGGTATTGATGTCAGTACTTAACAACCGTTCTGCTTCTAATTGTTTTTTTTCTTTATCCATTTGTGCTTTGGATTTTTTTTTATCTTTGAATCCAGACTTTGATTTTCGAAAATACTCTGCTCTGTATTCTTCATACTTTTCTCGGAAGTCTCTGTACTTTTCTTCGTGAGAATCCCTTTCTTCATCGGAATCAAATTGAGTGCGATTAAAATCATCCAAATCAATATCCAATCCAAAGGTTTGTTTGATCCGTGATTCCATTTGGTTTTTATAACGAATTCGTTCTAGTTTCTCAAATTTGGTTTCTAACTGGTCTCGAAAAGGAGTATAAAATTCTGGGTCTTCTGTTAAATTATCGTTACACATCTCGAGTAAATACCGACGTAAAAACTCTCTTTGCATTTTGCCAAAGGATAATTTTTCTTCCAATAAGATCGAACACATCAGTTCAAATCGTTCCCGTTCCAATTGTTTCTGTTTGTTCAGTTCTGGCAAAACCACGTTTAAGTACGTTTCGTTCACCAATTGGAATAAAGGTTCTATTTCTTTGGAACGTTCTAAAGTTTCTTTGTGTTTACGAAGAGCATCGTTAAATTCTTTTTGTGCTTTTGTTTGGTTGGAAGACTCCCCTGTCCATACGATGGATTCGGAATTTGAATTTATGTTTTGTTTGGATTTAGGAGTTGGCATGAAAAGGAAGGACTTGCCAGAAATGACTCTGGCAAGTGTTTCATCGAGTTTTTTTACGCTTTCATCAAATTCAAAGCAGCACCAGCTTTGAACCATTCGATTTGTTGCGCATTGTAAGTATGGTTCACTTGGATCTCATCTTTTTTTCCATCTTTATGATTGAGAACCAAACTGAGTGGTTTTCCTTCTTGGAAAGATGTGAGACCGATGATGTCGATCGAATCGTCTTCTTGGATTTTATCGTAATCATCTTTGTTGGCAAACGTAAGCGCAAGCATCCCTTGTTTTTTTAAGTTTGTTTCGTGGATCCGTGCAAACGATTTTACAAGTACTGCTCTTACACCTAGATGCCTTGGTTCCATCGCTGCGTGCTCGCGAGAAGAACCTTCCCCATAGTTTTCATCCCCAACTACAATCGACCCAATCCCTTGTGCTTTGTAAGCTCTTTGGGTTTGAGGGACTGGTTCGTAGTTTCCTGAAACTTGGTTTTTCACTTCGTTGGTTTTGCCATTGAAGAAGTTTGTCGCACCAATGAGAAGGTTATTGGAAATATTATCCAAGTGACCACGGAATTTTAACCAAGGACCTGCCATCGAAATATGGTCTGTTGTACATTTTCCTTTGGCTTTGATGAGAAGTTTTAATCCTTTGAGGTCTGTTCCTTCCCAAGCTTTGAATGGAGCAAGGAGTTGGAGTCTAGTGGAACTTGGGTCTACAATCACTTGTACACCGGATCCATCTGCTGCCGGAGCCACATAACCTGCATCTTCCACCGCAAAACCTTTGCTCGGGAGTTCTTCTCCCGTAGGAGGATCGAGTTTTACTTTTTCCCCTTTTTCATTCACAAGGGTGTCAGTGAGTGGGTTAAAACCTAAGTCACCTGCAATGGCAAGTGCTGTTGTGATTTCTGGTGATGCCACAAAAGCATAAGTGTTTGGGTTTCCGTCTTGTCGTGCTTGGAAGTTTCGGTTGAAGGAGTGAACAATTGTGTTCTTTTCTTTTTTCTCTGCTCCCACACGTGACCACATCCCAATACAAGGTCCACAGGCATTCGAAAATACTTTTGCACCAATTTTGTGGAAAGTATCGATAAATCCATCGCGCGCAATCGTATACCTTACAAGTTCCGAACCAGGTGTGATGGTAAATTCTGCTTTTGTTTTGAGACCTTTTGAAGCCACTTGTTTGGCAAGCGATGCCGCACGAGAGATGTCCTCATATGATGAGTTTGTACAAGATCCAATAAGACCCACTTCTACTTTGAGTGGCCATCCATTTTTCTCAGCCTCTTCTTTCATTTTGGAAATCGGAGTCGCAAGGTCTGGCGTAAAAGGACCATTCACGTATGGCTCAAGTGTATTGAGATCAATTTCGATCACTTGGTCAAAGTACTTTGACGGGTCTGCATACACTTCAGGGTCAGCAGTTAAGTGTGCTTTGTATTTGTTGGCAAGATCAGCCACATCAGCTCTGTTAGTGGAACGAAGATAACGTTCCATAGAAGCATCATATCCAAATGTGGAAGTGGTCGCTCCAATTTCGGCACCCATGTTACAAATTGTACCTTTTCCTGTGCAAGAAAGAGCTTCCGCACCTGGACCAAAGTATTCTACGATCGCACCTGTTCCCCCTTTCACTGTGAGGATCCCGGCTACTTTTAAAATGACGTCTTTTGCAGAAGTCCAACCATTCAGTTTTCCTGTGAGTTTGACACCAATTGCTTTTGGCCATTTGAGCTCCCAAGGGAGTCCAGCCATCACATCACAAGCGTCAGCTCCACCAACACCGATTGCCACCATCCCAAGTCCACCAGCGTTCACTGTATGCGAGTCAGTTCCAATCATCATCCCACCAGGGAATGCATAGTTTTCTAAAACAACTTGGTGGATGATCCCAGCGCCTGGTTTCCAAAACCCAATTCCGTATTTATTGGAAACGGAAGATAAAAAATCATAAACTTCTTTGTTCTCTGTAACAGCAATGCCAAGGTCTTTGCCCGATTCTTCTTTTGCTGTAATTAAGTGGTCACAGTGTACTGTAGAAGGCACTGCCACTTTTTTTCTGCCTGCTTGCATAAACTGCAAAAGGGCCATCTGTGCTGTTGCATCTTGCATCGCCACTCGGTCTGGTGCAAAGTCAACATAATCCGCACCACGTCCAAAACTTTTGGAAGGATTTCCATCCCAAAGGTGGTTGTATAAAATCTTCTCTGTGAGAGTGAGGGGTCGACCCACAATCTTCCTGGCTTGTGTGATGGCCGCTTCCATTTTGGAATAACGAGCCGCGATCATTTCTATATCAAATGCCATCTGAACCTCTTATACCTATCAGACCGTAGGAAAAAAGGGAATCAATCGAAAATTAAACTACAGAAGCTAAAATCAGTAAAATTGGTTCTTTTAGGGAAATGAAACGGCATCAACCGTCAATTCGGACATAAACTTCATCCGCTTTTAGGATGAGTCCTGTTTTGATTTCGATGAGCCTTGTATTCACAAAAACTCCGTCTTGGTAAGGAGTAACAATTCCCGTGATGATGACATCTAATTTGAGAACCTCACCTATTTTACGCAAGGTGGCAGTGTCTGTAGGAGAATCCAAACTGAGACCAGCTTCTTTTAATACCTTTTGGTTTGCCAAACGATCTAAAATTTGGAAGCGGTCTCTTTTCACGAGTTCCGTAGTGAGTTTTTCTGCTAAGATTTCTCCATACGGACTTTTTTTCCCTTCATTGTCGAGGAATGTCAGGACAACGAGTCTCTCAGGTTGGAAATAAAATCCTTTCTCGGATAAAGATGTGGCAAGTTGTTCTAATGGAGGAGTGGTTGGTTTTTTTGGTTTTGATTCCCTTTCCTCTCCCAAATAACAAGAGCTAAGTGAAATTAAAATCAAACAAAGCAGGATAAAATTAAAACGCAACTTCCATTCCAAGTGAGGTAACATATTCATAAAACGATTTTCCATTAAATGCATTCCCAACCATATATCCACCTGGAACCCCAACTAGCATACCGTCTTTATAAAATTGATTTTGAAAATTGAGAAAAAAAGTTGTTTTGAGTTTGCCCGGGTGTTTACCTCGAAACGATGCAGAAAAAGTTTCGGGGGAACGACCATTTTGGTCTCTCACTTGTAACAAAGGGTCATTAAACACATTAAAAATTTGGTTACCAACATACAGTGAATAATTCTTGCTTGGCCCCAAAAAGAAAATGAATCCGAGTGAAGCAATGTCTTGTGCTGGAATAAAACTAAGTTGGCCATTGGACGCATTTGGTCTTTGGTTCACATAATTATAACGAAGGTTCAGCTGGATTTTGTCACTGCCGAAAAAAAAAGAAAATTTACCACCATCAATTCCACTCGAGACCACTGGATTATCTGTTTTAACATTATAAACTGAAGTCTGTACTTTTAGAAAGGGAGTAGCAGAAAAATTTCCTTGGTATTCAAAAAGTAGCTTTGGATCATATAACGTACGTTTGTTTGTTTCGATTTGACGGAAAATTAAACTAGCAGATGGGTTTAATGGTGCATTTAAAATGAATTGGGATAATGAAGGTTCACCACTTTGTTTTGCATCTAGTGCCGAATACAAGGCAGGAGAAAAATCGGAATCGATGCGTGAATAAGAGTAAGAAAAATTGCTACGTTTAACCCCGCGACGAAACGAAACTCCAGGAGTATCTAGTGAAAAAGAGACTAAGGTCTCACGTGGGACACTTGAAAATTCAGATTGTTTTGGGTAGGAAAAACTTGGATTGGATTCAGTCTGAGAATTTAGAGTTTTTTTTTCAGCTAACGACAGTTTTGTTGAGTTTTCCAATTTTTTGACTTGGTTTTCTTGGATGGGTGTCAAAGTGACAACTGCAAGAAGACCAAAGCCAGAAATAAGTGAAACAAAAACAGAAGCTTGAGGGGAGTTCATAAAGAAACTGTAAAAACATATTTCCTAATCCAAAGTGAATGTAAACCTATTTTTAAAATAAGAACATAGAGTCACCATATGAGTAAAAACGAAAATGGTTCTGTAATGCATACCTGTAAACATTCATCACGAGTCGACTATTTGCAAAGGCACTTACGAGTAATAACAAACTCGATTTAGGTAAATGAAAGTTTGTGATCAGTCCTTGTACTGATTTAATGTTGTCACCTGGCGACAAAAATATGTCAGTTTGACCCAAACCTACCTTATATTTCTGTTGTTGAGAATCAAATACAGTTTCGAGCACACGAAGAGACGTAGTTCCGATCGCAATGATACGACGACCTTCTTTTTTTGCAGTGTTCAATCGATTCGCTGTTTCTTCCGTGATCTCGTATTTTTCTTTGTGTAAGGTTTTAGTTTGCCATTGTTCGGCGGTCAAAGGACGAAATGTCCCATAACCAACTTGGAGGTTCACTGGTACAAATTCGATTCCCCGTTGGACAAGTTCTTCTTTTAAGGAATCTGTAAAATGAAGGCCTGCAGTTGGTGCTGCAACAGAACCTGATTTTTTTGCAAAGATGGTTTGGTATCGTATTTTATCTTCTTCGATGACTTTCCTTTTTAAATAAGGAGGGATTGGAATTGTTCCAAAAATCTCAAAGTCTGAATCTGAAATTATTTTGTCAGATACGAGTAAGGACAACTCTTCCTCTTTCCCATCATATCGAAATTGAAAATTTGGGAATCCAACAGGCCATAAGTTATCACCTAACTTTAATTTTGCCCTATTCTTAAGGATACAAGTCCAAACGAAGGAAGAATCATCCACAGTTTCTAAAAAAATGGATTCGTGAATCCGACCTGATTCCACTTGTAAAAACACCCTTCGATACGAAACTTTTGTATCATTAAATACCAATACATCGCCAGGTCGTAACCATTGCCCTATGTTGCGAAAATGTGGAGCTTCCCAAAACGTTTCCTTCGATTTGTCTACAAGGAGTAATCTTGATTCATCTCGATTTTTCGCAGGGAAACGCGCAATTTGTTCTTCTGGTAAATGAAAATCAAATTCTTCTAAAAAATCCATCTTGGAATCACCTTAGGAAAACCTTGTCAATTAACCAGAAATATTGGGAATGGTAGGAGAACTATGTGGAAATTTTTAGAACCTATGGAAAGACAGGGGAAATGGATCCTCACTGTTCTTTTTTTGTTCCTTTTAGTCACTTCTGTGAATCGTTCCCACCAAAAATCTGATTTTTTGGACTACTACCATGCGAGTGAACGATGGATAACAGGAGATAATTTATACCGATTCGATGTTGCTTTTGACCTCCAATCCAAAATCAAAACAGCAGAAGATTTATTTCGCCCCGAAAATCTTCCTTTGCTTTTAGCCCTCCAAAATGAGACCGCAACCTACATTTACCCTCCCGTTTTTTCGTTTTTACTCATTCCAATCACTTACTTATCAGAACCAAATGCGGCTCTTGTATTTGAGATCGTAAGTTGGATTTCATTTTTAATCTTAGTATACCTACTCTTTCAAAACAAAGAGTTAAATTTCCAAAAAACAAAATTTCCTTATTTAATTCTAATCCTCACGATTCTTTTTAATTTTCGATTCATCGAAAGCCATATCCAAAACAACCAAGTCGGGATAATCCTCATCTTACTTGTAATGATTTCTATTTTGGTTAAAAATCATTTTTTAGGTGGTTTCTTACTTGCGTTAGCTGTGAGTATCAAAATCACTCCTCTTGTTTTTCTTTTTGTTTTTGTTTATGAAAACAAATACAGTCGGATTTTCTGGTTTTTGATTGGTTTGGTTTTCTGGAATGCCCTTCCATTGGTGTATCAATGGGATTATACAATCCAAATGTCAAAAGAATGGATGACTGAAATCCTTGGTAATGCTTTAAACAATCCACTCCTTCGTTCTTGGAAAAACAACCAATCATTCAGTTCAACACTTGCGAAGTATTTTGTTTCAGGTGCTGATTTCATCAACCAACCCACTTACGGATTACCTTTATTAAACCTTTCAATTTCTTTTCTCAAACTGATCCAATTGGTATTCATCATTGTTTATGGAATTCCATTACTACTTTTGTGGAGAAAACCAAACCAAAAATGGACAATCATCTCTTTGTTATTTTTAATCTCTGCTCTATTTAGTGGGATCAGTTGGTTCCATAGTTATATCATTTGTTTGGTCCCTGTTTACTTTATACTTAACAAAGTATTTTCTACACAAATGGAAACCAAGGAAGTGTATTTTTTAATTTTGATTTTATGTTTACCAATTTTGAGTCACAGAACCTTTGTTGGTCAGAAAGTCGAATCCTTCCTTTCTATGTTTTCCATTCTTTTTTATTCTACAAGTTTGTTGTATTTTTATATTGTTAGGTTTGCACTCAATGAAAACAAAAATCGGAATTGATGCCAGACCACTTGCGTATGGAATTACTGGGAATTCGCGTTATTTGGCGGAAGTCCTAAAGGTAATCATACCAAAACATAAAGACAAAGAATTTTATTTTTTCAGCAACAAACCAATCCATGTTGTATTTAATGATTTATTATACCCGAACGTACGTTTGGTGATTGAACCAAAATCTATTCCAGGCCCACTCTATCTAAATTTTATTTTACCAAGAAGGCTAAAACAAAATCAAATCGAAGTGTTTTGGGGCACGATCCAAATGTTGCCTTTCTTTAAATTACCAATTCCTAGTTATGTAAACTACCATGATCTCAATTTTATTTCCGCTCCAGAAACCATGGCGAAATGGAATTATTGGCAACATAAATTTTTGTCCCCTATCACATTAAAAAATGCTGATATTGTCTTTTGTTTATCCAAAAATACTAAAGAAGAAATCATGCAATTTCGACCAAATTGCAAAGACAAATGTATTGTTGTTTACCCTGGTGTCACAAAAATCAAAACCAATCGATCTAAGTTAAACATCAAATTTCCAAAAGATTTTTTTCTAACGGTGGGCACATTAGAACCAAGAAAAAATATCAATCGTTTGGTGGATGCATTTATACAATTCAAAACCAATTACCCAAAAGATAAAAACTCACTCCTGATTATGGGAAGAAAAGGATGGGGAGATGAAGGTGATTTACTTTACCAAAAGTTAAATGACCCAGAGATCAGAGCCAAAGGAATTCAATTCATAGAAAAACCAGATGAAAATACTTTGGCTTCTGCATTCCAATCTTGTAAGGCATTTTTTTTCCCGTCTTTACATGAGGGTTTTGGATTACCTCTACTGGAAGCGATGTTAGAGGGCAAACGTTGTGTTGCATCCGACATTCCTGTCTTCAAAGAAATTTTATCGGATCAGTGTGATTTGTACATCCCAGCAAAAGATACAAATGCTTGGGCAAATGCATTTCGGATCATGTCAGGTAACACAAAAGAAAGAAAGCCAAAATTCCCAACAAATAAGTGGACATGGCAAGAAACTGCTAAAAAAATTGAAGAGGTACTATTTTTATGAAACCTATCCTACGATTACTTTCAAAATGGAAAGAATACAAATCCAAAAAAGAATCAATGTATTTTGGTACTTCACTTTATGATGAATTGTATACAAACCCGATCCCATCTATTGCATTGATTGTAGGTGTTTCCCTTTTCTTTTATTTCAGTTTACCATATATTCATTTCCTTGGAAATTTTTTCTTTTGGTTTGTTGGCGTATTGGAAATCACAAAAGTTTTAAAAATTCCATTTTTAGATGAACTCAGGTATTATCACTATTTATCAGCTTTCGTTTACTTTTATATTTCTTTCTCTCTTTTAATTGATATGAGTCGATTACTTTCAAAGTGGAATGTACGCACAGTAATTGTCAAAAACGAAGTTTGGCAAATCAGTCATTCTGGGCTTGGCAAAAAGCTCAACCAATACCAATTAAATGCAGAAGGTCTATCTTTGTCATATGAACATGGTGGACTCATGGATTTTTTGGGACTCAATCGACTGGTTTGGAAAAAAGATGGGAAAGAGATATTTTCATCTCCTTATTTTTTTCCATATAAAAAAAATAAAAGCATCATCAATCGATTGTTAAAACGATAAGAAGGCAAACTCAGTTTGAAAAAACTTTTTATTATCCTACTCCTCTTAGGACTGTTTTTATTCCACCTTAGGTTTTTATCAAGAGCCTTTGATTGGGATTCTTGTGTATACGCACTCAACATCCAAAAAGATAGGATTGAATCTGCTTTTTTTAACCCTCACCATCTCGGATTTGAATCCTCGGGTCTATTGTATTGGAAAATGATACGATCCATATACCCTACAACGGATATTATGTTTTTTTTAAGATTGAGAATATTAACTTTTTCTCTTTTTTTCTTAGGAGTTTTCATTTGGATTTATTATAAGTTATACAAAGATTTTTTTCTTGCGGTAGTACTTGCGATGGTCATCCAAGTGAGCCAGGCATTTTGGTTTTACAGTCTACACAACGATACACCACTTATCCATTCCTGTTTGATGGCCTTATTGTTTTTATTTACCATTTACTTCTTACGAAAGGGATTAAATCAAAAACACTTAGTGATTTTGTGGTTGATCCAACTATTTACCATTTACTTCCACCAATCAAATGTGATCCATTTTGGAATGGTGCCGATAGCAATCTTTTTGTCTCCTAATCGAAGTCTTGGTAAAAAATTAAGAATTATTTTTTTCTACTTAACTTGTTTGGGTTTAGCAACTATTCTCTCTTATTTGTTTGTTGGATTTGTAATTCTCAAAAGAGGTCTCGGACCTATCGATGAAAAACATTTTTCTTTTTGGATGTTCTTGTATGCGGCCATCAACCGTTGGGGAACAAGCTTAGGAGAGGACAAAAATTATGTATTGTACTTTTATCGAGGGATAGGAGATGCATTCCTAGTTTTCCAAAATGTGATTCCGAAATTACGAGTGAATCTTTTTGATTTCCAAAATCCTAAACACCTACCCTACAATTTAAATCTTTTGTTCTGGATTTTTAGTTTGAGTTTAGGAATTTTGAATTTCCGTACAATGTGGACAAAATTCAAACATGAAATCTTAATTATGTTCTTTTGGTTAGTTCCTTCCATTGGATTTTATACATGGTGGGAAGGATATTTTTTTGAATTCTGGGTTGGTACTACCATTGGCCTTTGGATTCTAAATTCATATATCCTAAGTTCTTTCCAAATCAAAGTTTTGCCAAAATTCTCAAATGCAATTTTGCATATGTCTTATTCTTTTCTTTTTATTTTCTATTTCTTAACAAACTTCACTTTTTCTACATTGCCTAGATCCATTGGACCAAAGTTTGGTTACACTGAAGGAATCCAGGGACCTGTCGAAAAATTAGCTGAAGAATCCATATACAGATAGGTAATCCATTATGTTATTTAACTCACTTGAATTTTTAGTCTTCTTTTTGATCACCATTATCATTGGTAATATACTAAAAAATAGATGGCAAAGGTTATTCTTCTTACTTGCCAGTTATTATTTTTACATGGCATGGCAACCATCATCAATTTCATGTTCGGCGATGGCAGATAGTGGATTAAAATACTTCTCAGACAGAATGTATTGTGATCTTAAAATCAATCCTTATGTATTTATTTTAATTTTTTCAACGTTCATCGATTATTTTGCAGCAAGAGCGATTGAATCGAAACAAGACGGAGATTCCAAACGAGGTTGGTTACTTGTTTTATCACTGGTTGTTAACATTGGAACACTTGGTTTTTTCAAATACACAGATTTTTTATTAGGTGTGATAAACGATATCCACTTATTAGGATCCTTTCAATTTGAAAAACAAAACATCATCTTACCAGTTGGAATTTCTTTTTACACATTCCAATCCATGAGTTATACGATCGATGTTTACAACCGTAAGATTGAAGCCCGCAAATCTTTTTTAGACTTTGCATTATATGTAGCTTTTTTCCCTCAATTAGTTGCTGGTCCCATTGTTCGTGCAGAAACTTTCTTTCGTGATTTGGATTATCGTTTAAGTGTTCATAAAGAACATATTGAAGCAGCTTTTGCCCTAATTTTAATCGGATTTACTAGAAAAATTGTCTTTGCTGATAACTTGGCAAAAGTCGTAGATTCTACATTTGCAAACTATCAAAATTTGAATTCAATCGAGATTTGGACAGGTGCTTTAGCTTTTGGATGGCAAATTTATTTCGATTTTGCGGGTTACACAGACATTGCAATTGGTGTCGCCAGATTGTTCGGATTTCAATTTAATGCTAATTTTAATTTTCCAATGTCATGCAAAAATATTGCAGACCATTGGTCTAGATGGCATATCTCCTTCTCCACTTGGATACGTGATTACATTTATATTCCTTTAGGTGGATCTAGAGTCAGTGTCATTATGTACATTCGTAACATCATGATCACTTGGTTATTTGCTGGATTGTGGCATGGAGCCGCTTACCATTATGTAGGATGGGGCATTTGGCAAGGAACAATGTTACTGACTCATAAGTTCTACGGTGATACTTCTGTGTCAAAATTCCTAAATGAAAAAGGCGGGAAAACATACGAATTATTCTCTAGGATTTTTACTATGTTTTGTCTAGCATTTGGTTTTATCATGTTTAGAGCAGAGACAATGGAAAAAGCAATTCCGATGATGAAAGCATTGTTATTCATCAACGATTCCGGAGTTCCCATTACACGTTGGATGAATTACCGATTTGGAATTCTATTAGTCATTTGTTTTACAGCAAGTTATATTTTCTCAAAGAGACAAATCCCAACTTTACTTACTGGAAGTTGGATGAAATATTCAATTTTTGTTATCGTGAATCTATTACTTTTACTATTATTTGGAGTAACAGAAAGTCAGAACTTCCTCTACTTTCAATTTTAATTATGAGCTTAACAAAAGAAACATTCCATTTTTTAAAAGATAAGAAGATCATTACTGTTTTTGTATTTCTTCTGCTATTTGAACTCATATTACAATTAGGATTCTACAAACCGTTTTTGAAAAAAAATTCTTATGCATCCAACATCAATCGTGTTACCGAACATGTTGTATCCAAAAAGGAAGTTTTAAATCCTGATATTCTGATCGTAGGAACATCCGTTGCCTTCGAAGGTATCAGCATTCGTATCCTCAATGAGAATTTGAAAAAATTAGGATGGAAAACACAATCCATTGCAGTCAGAGGATCAGAATTAGTGGTCCAACATCGAATTTTGGAAGAATACTTAGACCAATTCCCTAATGTTAAAATCATTCTTCATGTTATGGAACCTGGCATGCCTTGGGTTGATCGTAATTATGTAGTAGACCCTACGCTTGCAATGTTGTCCGAACTCGGAAATTTTAAAGCGATACCAACCGTTTTAGATTTTGAATACAAATTAAATTTTTCGAATTATCTTTATCTAATTTCTAAATCGGTAGCATATCGAAAAGATATGTCCGATTTTGTAATTAATTTCAATGAACGACTGAAAGCCATCTCGCGCAAAAATAAAAATCCAAATGAAAACCCTTGGGATTATGAAAATGATCATCCCGAATCGATTGATGAGTACAATCTAACAAGTGTTGAAGATTGTATGAACCGACTTGCACTACACTTGCCCATCGAAATTCCAAAAGGCTCCAATCCTGATCATCGAAGGATGTTGTTTGAAACTTGTGGAATTGCAAGTATTGTTCCCAAAGATTCAGATGCTACGGAAGATACAAAACGTTATTTTCGAAGGCTTACCAAAATGTACGATTTTATTGGGAATCGAAAGATTCACATCATCAATGTTTTTGCTCCTTATTCAGACGTGATTCGTAAAGTCAATAACGAAGGACGAATGAAAGTTTGGAAAGATGGATTGTCAGAAGCCTTACATGGACATCAAACTCTTGATGAAATGGACTTACAAGATTCGTTAGGTGACAAAAATGGACAATTCTGTTTTGATTTGATTCACTTGAACCAACAAGGTATGATTGAATTTTCAAATATTCTTTCCAAAGAATTGGAGAAAAAACTTGGACCAAAATGATATCACCCTCAATCAGTTACAAAACGAAGTAAACGATTGGATTCAAACAATTGGTGTTCGCTATTTTTCAGAACTTACAAATTTAGCAATTCTTGTTGAAGAAGTAGGAGAATTGTCTCGATTGATGGCTAGAAAGTATGGTGATCAATCTTTTAAATCAGGTGAATCGGCAGAACAAATCCCAAGTGAAATTGGGGATATTTTATTTGTTTTAACTTGTCTTGCCAATCAAATGGGAATTTCTCTTCAAGATGTAATTACATCAACCATTCAAAAAAATACGAAACGTGATTTAAATCGTCATAAAAACAATCCAAAACTTTAAATCTTTGTTTCTAGTTCAAATACGGGAATACCAGCTTCCCTACGAATCGCATTCCAATACGCAGACAAATGAGCTGGATGAGAATTCATGTCGGATATACAGTATTCAAATTTTTGTTTAAATCTTAGATCGTTTTCCAAGTAAGATTTATAATCATCATACTCATCTAACATTTGTTGAAAGAATTTTGTTTGACCAATAAAATCATAATCTTCACGAAAAAACATATAAGCATGAGCTAAATCATGGAGTAGATGTTCAAAAGCGTCTCTTTTCCCTTCTACCAAAGTGCCAGCCAATGCATCATTCCAACTAATCGTTGCATAACGAATTCCTTTACTCTGAGATTCCAACATCTCCAAAGAGGTGGGATTATAATCTATAAGCTGAAGGTTCCATTCCGAACGACTCCATTTCCAAAGTGCATATCGAACCGTATCAGGCATTCCATAAAACCTAACTACTTCTAAAAAGTCTTTTGAAGAATCACGGTTTGGAAGTTTTTGTCCCATCCTGAGAAACGGATGTCGTTTCACCCTCTTTTCTAAATATAAAATTACTATTTGATACGAAACGTCACTGCCAGTGAGATTGTTGCTTTCCCAATCAGATTTTAACTCTAATAATTTTGGTCTGAGCTCACTTGCTTCTATTGGGAGCAAAACTTCAGGTATACATATCTTTTTAAATGAACCATAAATTTGTCCCTTGTCGTGTGGCATGTTATTCTATCAATCCGTAATAATCAGTTCCATGATTGAATAATCCACCAGATTCCCCTCCTAAAAACAAGAAGGTTCCATCTGAAAATTTTACACCACTATGTTTGGATACACTGATCCTGGACATTCCCATTTCATAAAAACTATTACTCTTGGCATAATCCAATTTTTCGATCGTCCGACTTGGTTCACTTGTATTATAACGATAAGCTCCGCCATAAAATAAAACTCCACCATCTGGAAGTTCTAAAGCAAAACTCCATTCTCTTTTATACAATGAATTTGCTACTGTCAATATTCGATTCTTTGAAACATCATATAACATCGTCGCATTACTTAAATTTGACAATTGTGCGCCATAAATCAGAACATTTCCGTCAGAAAGTTTTAAACATTTTAGTGCACCAACCGGTGTTGGCAAACTAGGTCCCCAACTAAATGTTTCTGTATTTGGGTCAAAAAACTCAGTCGTATCTTTTGGAGCAAAAATTCCGTCGGTTCCACCAATGATCATCACTCTACCATCATCCAAAACCACAGAACATGAAAATGACCTTGGAGTTTTTAACCGATTAGAAAGTTGAGTGAATGTCTCAGTACTCGGATCATAAATTTCAGCAGTGTTTAAAGTAGTAAAATACAAACTTGGATTACTAGGTGTATAATCTCTAATACCCCCAATCACCATTACTTTTCCATTTGGTAACTTAACAATGTCATGCATGTGCCGAGGATCAACCATTGAACCAGATTGGGTAAACGATGTGGTTTCCGTATCAAAAACATAACTTTCGGTGAGAGCAGTCGCCACTGAAAACTTAATCCCACCTGTAATTAGCAATCGTTTCCCATCTAACATCACCCCTCTTTCACCACGATGGATTTCGGGCAAACTAGGATTTGTTAGTTGGAATGAGTTTGTACCACGACGTAGGATCTCTGCACTTGAATTATATCCATATATTGCAATTACATCCCCATTCTGATTTTGAAATGCATCAAATTCAGAACGTCCAAAGTTTAAAGTTGGTCCTGCGACTAAACCAATCAATCGAATTGTGATTGTATTCGTAACAACATTTAATGCTTTATCATTTGCATTTGGGAAACTAAAAGTTATGGAACCAGGTTCATTCGATGAAAAATTTGTTTCGAAATAAACACGAAATTTAGTATCACTAATCTTTTGGATGGAACGGAATACAATAAAAGGAGCTAATTTTCCACTTATGGAAGGAAGTCCAAATTGATTGAGAGGTTCAGAACTCTCAAAATCCCAATAACGAGCAGTAAAAAATGTATAATCTGTTATTGGTAGATACGAATCTAAACTAACTGTTGGTAACTTTGTATCAACAATAATAGGATATTTACTTTGTGATAATGTTTCACCTAATCCTGATACAACACTAGACAAATTAACTTCATAACAACCATCACTTGTGATTGGATCAAATTGAATCAATAGTTGATCATTGCCAATTTTGGTAAAACTAATATTAGAAAATGTTTGTTCGTTTAAATCGGCAAGGAATGACGTGTCTAAGGATGCAAGTTCACGGTTACATTGTAATAATACCTGGTCAATATTGCCAAATGATTTGGTATTTGACTTTTCTTTGCATTCAAATGCACCAGCATTCCCTACTGAAGCAAGTAAAAGACCCGAAATTGATTTTGGATCAAAAACATTCTTAAATTCACCAGGGACAAGACATCCAAAGAATAAAAATACAACTGAGAAATAAATTTTATTCAAAACTATATTCCTCCGTGTTTGCAAGTATACTTCCTATCCTACCACCTAAAATCATTCCACCACCAGTGGAGGAATATTGAATTTCGCATCCTTCCCATCTTGCGTTTAAAGATCTTCCAGTTAGATAAAATCGATGATCAGATTCGGACCATGATTCTGTATCCAAAATTGAATCAAATGTACTACCATTGACAGTTCGATATTCCAAACCACCTGCAATGATAATTTGGTCTTTACCATAAGGGAACATAAAGGAACTTCCCCATTCTCTTCCAAACAGAAGATTTTTATGGTCACGAATGGAATCCGTCATTGGATTATAAATCTGTGCACGCAATATTGGTTGGTTGTCATCAAAACGGGAACTGATTCCACCTAAAATTAAAACTTCACCATTACTTAATGCATGAGTAAAATGATTAAATCGTCTTGTTACTTTAGCAGTGGAAGTCGAAAGGGTTTTTGTACTAATATCATAAATTTCAATGCTATCAATTGAACGTGCATAATAATCGGATGGATTAGGTCCTGTAACATCCGATCTTTCTCCTCCCGTGATAATCACCTTACCAGCAACTACCGATACCACCTGTGATTGTTTGCCACGAGAATCAACAAGATCTCCAATGGTTTCGACAGTCATACTATAAGGATCAGAAGTGACATGAATCAGTTCTACCATCGAAACGGATTGAAACGGAGAAAATGGACTAAGCCCACCGACAACTAAAACATCGCCATTTGGCAATACAGTCATTTTATGAAGTTGTCTAGGTGTCGTAAGTAATGGTCCTTCTGTCCATGTATTCGTAATGGGATCAAAAATCTCAGTGGAATTTAAACTTCCATTTGAAGGATTTCCTACCTTTCCACCAAAGCCACCAGAAACCAACAACCTACCATCTAAAAGTTTAACGATTGCAAATTCCTGCCGACGGTATACCATATCGGGAGCAAACGTGAATTCCTTCGTCACAGAATTATAATATTCTGTATTACTCAATGTTCCATTCCCATTAATCAAAACACCTGATTTAGCTCTACCACCTAAAACAATTTTGCGTCCATCATTCAGTTCCATGCCTACACAGGAACGCCTCGCAATGTTCATATTAGGACCACTTTTAAATGCAAAAACCTTTACAGGCACTGCAATGGTACCTTGGGTATTAGAAGCTTTGTCCTTTACTCCATTAAAACTGATAGTAAGAATTCCTCCGTTGGCATTTGGATTCCCCGCAAACAATAATCGAATATTTTTTTGTGAGACGATAACATCGGAAACAACCAATGTATTTTTTGCATTCCCAGAAAGATTCACTTGAGATAAATTCCCTTCCCAAACGATATCTTCGTTTGCTTCTATATCCAAAAAGCCAGTTTGTAACTCAGATATATCAATACTATTCCCTGTTTTTAATTGTAAAAAAGGAGGAGTTGAATCAATCTCGAACTCAAAAGACTCTGGATTCACCAAAAGGGCTTCATTCAGATAATAGTCTTTTAAATTCAAAGTGAATTTACCAGTTGTTACTGATGGTGACATCCGAATTTCATATAAAAATTTACTTCGAGGAATGACTTGTGAAATTGGATTCATTCCTGAATTGGAGATAGGCAATCTTAAACCATTTGCTTTTGTCGTAAAATCATGATTCGTTGAAACATACAAGACCCCACCAGGCTGAACACGATTAGAAGAAAATTCCATTTGTACAACCGGATCACCACCTAACATCAACAACCCGAGGCTTAATGGTGAAGAAGGATCCAATGGGTTAGTTCCTGAAGGTATTTTACAAGATACCAACAATAAGGCGAAAAAGAAAAATTTAATCTTTCCCATAAACTTCCACCCTGGTATCTGTTAAAGCTGAATCCCCAAAAATCACAATGCCCTTCGTAGTTAAAAAGGCTGAATGTTCAGATCTTGGAGACATCATTGTATCTACTATAAAATTCTTACGCTCGAAATGATCATAAATTTCTAAAATTCCCGATTTATAGTAAGTGTCGACTCCGCCAGTGAAAAATACTTGTTCATCAGAAAATCTAACAATGGAACTTCCATTTTTAAATCGAGACGTAAACCCAAGACTAGTAGTAGATGATAAAGTTTCGTTCCATGATTCGATCGCCTTTGAACCAGTGCCTTCGCGATTCATCCCACCAAATAACACACGATCCATATTCGGCATTTTTATATTAGTTACGTTTGATCTTGCGGTTGCAAAGTTTCCTGGTAAACTAGTCAAACTAAAGTTGTTCGTGTTAATTGTAAAAACTGTATTTGAAAAAAATGCATAAGGATCCAATCGATCTTTGCCACCAAAATATAAAATGCGAGAATTTGCTTCGTCATATTCAGTAGCATGGAAGATAATCCCTATTGGGAAGTCAGAAGTTCCATTCAGTATTACAGAAGAATTCCCAGTTACCGAAATCAATTCATGGTCTTTTGTGACAGCAGAAGGATCAATTCCTACTTGGAACTGCCCTCCTGAAACTAATATACTTCCATCTCCAAGGCATACCATCGAATGACCGTAACGTCTCCTCGCCATACGAAAGGAAAGTTCTGTTACTGTTTCAGAAGTTGGATCAATAGAATAAATTTTGTCTGAAATTTGAGTGGTCGCAGATACATTCCCAGCGACTGTTTTCCCACCCGAAACAAACACCTTTCCAGTTTTTTGAACACAGATTGATAGCCCCATCAAACCTTCGTTTAATGAAGGTAATACCTTTGATACACCTGTCTCTGGATCCCATATTTCTACTGTTTGCAAAGTTGTACCAGAAGGGTTAACTCCCCCAACCAAAAGGATTCTACCATCATTTAAGATTGAAGTTGTAATTTTCCCTTTTGCTTCCGAAATCGAACCGTAAAATCTTGGGTATGGAAATCGAAACTCAAGTTGTTTCCCTGGGAATGAAAACTCATTCATTGATTCTGGTTTTGAAATGGATAAAAGAACTGGTTCCCTCCATTCAGACCTTGATGAAACAGAAAACAAAACTCTTAACCGGGTGTCCGATAGCGGGAATACATCACGTAAAATTAAATCATTTTGATAAGGATCTGAAATTTTAAAATTTGCTTTTGAGAAATAATTTGCTCCTGGTGCACTTAAGTCTAAATCCAGGTATTCTGTTTTTACAAAAATAGGATAATCATTTTGCTTATATCTGGAAGTGATCGTTAATTCATCACCCAATCCCAAACCTAGTAATACAACAGCAGAACTTCCAACAATATTCGCTGGATCAAAAACATTCTGATTGGGTGCTTTTACATTACAATGCAGAACAAAGATGATTGAAATTAAATTAAAACCTAATCGCATAACCCAATTTCCCAACTCGATTGATTCCCATATAACCTTGATTTTCCAAATCTAGATCTAAAAAAACACCAGATTTTTCTTTAGGATTTGGACCTAACAAATAAAAATCAAACACATTTGCAGACCAAATAAAGAGTAATGCCGTTAAAGCATGCGATAAGTTCGTTCGTGAGGTCTCCATTTGTTGTCTATGTGGTTCAATTAGATAGTAATTCAACACTACAGTCTCTGCGATTCTCGGATTCGGAGGGATCCCAATTGCAGATTCATATGCATGTTTGTCCGATCGGAATTGGTTGTATTGGTATCCAGCATATAATACTCCCAAAGCAAAAATCGACATGTAAATTTTACCTTTTTCTTCCTGTCCTCTCGCATATTGCCCCCAACCAGGAATTAGGAAGGATCGAAACGCATAAGTTGGGTTATATGGATTGAATAAAGGTGCATCTGCCAAAGAAGTTTCTGGATTCACTGCATAAGTTAAGATTGTATCTTCTGCTTTTTCCGCATATTCTTTGGTGTACGGTTTTTGTAATTTTTGATTTTCTTTGGTCCAATCTTTCATGGATTGGATTACATAATTCGACAATTCAGAATAGGTTACCTCACCATTAAAATTGGAATCTGCTCTACCTTCTAATCCATAAATCAAATATTTAGTATAAATTCCATAACCAGATTTTGGATCTTCAAAACTGGAATAACCTACTTTTGTTGAATAAAATACAGAGACAATTTCTGAGTCTTTAAAACTTGTACCCTCTAAGTATTTTCTTCCAACTTCTTCTTTTCCATCTTCCGGATTTCTGCAAGCATCTATAAAAAAAACGACACGTTTGAGATTAAATTTTCTAGTTAGTTCAATTAGATGTTCAACAGCAATCCCAGTCTCAAATGGTTTTTGGGGATTTGCATCTTCTGGCAAAAGATAGACTTTATCATTATAATCAACCACACCATGACCAGAAAAATAAAAAACGAAAAGATCGTCTGGATTGGTTTCTTCTAATACTGATTCGAGTTGAGTTAGGATATTAAATTTTGTAGGTATGGAACTTACAGATCCTTCTTGGACTAAAGTTTGGATACGATTATAGGATCCATAACTGAACAATATTTTTGTCATCCCAAGCGCATCATTTTTTGCCGTTTTCAAATTGGCTAGGGACAAGTCCTTATATTCACTAACGCCAACAACAAATGCGAATCTTTTCCCACCTGGCTCAGCTTTCAAAAAACTTGGCATCGCTATAATTAAGAATATTAGAATTTTTGATTTCATTAAAATTGTTTATTCAGATGCCAGTTCTTTTGCTTGGTTTTCCAAACTTGATGTATTATCACCCATTTTTCTAGCATTTATCACAACTTTTCGATTAATTTCTTCCATTTGGTGAACAACAGCAACCATTTGTTCTTTATCTTTATCTAATACTTTCGATTCCTGGTCCAATACTTTGGAAATCGATTCAATTAAATCAAGAGCTTCCAGCACTTCATTATTTATATCTTTTTGTGAATTAATTTTGGATGTCGCTGTTTTCATCACACCACTTAATAGATCGTATTTTGATTGAAGGGTTTCTGTTTGATTTAAGGCTGTGGAAGCGAGTTCTGTCCCCTCCTGAATATAACGGTTCGATGTAGTGATGATTTTTTTAATCTTCGTTGCATTTTCATTCGAATTTTCTGCTAGTTTCGCTACTTCTTGAGCAACAACAGCAAATCCTCGACCATGTTCCCCAGCCCTTGCAGCTTCGATCGATGCATTTAATGCCAATAAATTGGTGCGATCTGCAATTTCTGCCATGATATCATTTACTTCACTAACTTCCTTTTGGGATATATTGACAGAACGCAATCTTTCTTCTAAATTTTTTACAGTATCCGAAAGTACATTACTTCTATCTTGGAAATCACTCATGTTCGAATTGAGATCTTCCACCACTTTCCCAATTTCAGAGATACTCAACTTTAAAGTATCCGATTTGTGATTGAGTAATGTTATTTGAGTATGTTGTTTGCTAATATTCTCTACAGATGTTTGTATGCTCTCTGAAAATGAAGAAACAAATTCTGTAAGATCTCGAATTGAAACATCTTGAGATTCTATTTGAAAATTAAAATCGTTATTAAGTTCACGAATACTTTTAAGTGTATTAAATAATTCCGATCCAATTCTTTTTAAATCTTGGTTTAGAGTGTTTGCATTTTCTCTTTCCAGTTCAGCAAGTTTATGTTTTTCTTCTGATTCGTTTTTGATTTCATTTAATAAATTTAAAACAGTTGAAGTGAGGTAACCAAAACAAATTAAAAATAGAATTTTAAATACTTCATTTGAAATGGCAACTGTTCCTTTTTCACTTTGTAATCCTTCTGCCTCTTTAAATGAAACACCTTGTCCATAACCAATGATTAAAATTAAGACCAAACAAAAAGCTGAGTAATAAGTACTCGTGAGTAACGTCTGTTTAGAAAAGAGAAATGCAGAGTATACAACATAAAAATAATACAATACGTATAAGGTCGGTGATTTAATTAAATCGGCAGCAACTGTACTCCCACCCATCAGTCCAGATGCAGTCACTGCAAATAATACGGTGATATCCAAAACAATGAATAATTTCGGGAAAAATGCATTGAGTTTGCCAATTTTAAATAAATATGCCTGCAATCCTCCGTAGAGAAACATACATGTGATTCCTACCAAATAACTTGTTGTTTGAAGGGTTGTAGACGTTTTGAACGATCCTAAAGTCGCGATAATATAGAATCCAGCGAGTAAAAACCTCACTCGATTAACATAAACTGGACCTAACTCTAACCAATTTTTTTTCATTTGAATCGATTCTAAGGATCTTTTCGACATAGGATGATCCTTTAAGATTCAAAGTGATTGGAAAGTGATTTTCTTTTTTTAGTGAATGGAAATAGAAACTCAGTTGACAAATTTTAGTTTAATATTAAACTATTTAATATGGAAACAACGAACCCGATCAAAACCAACATTCAAAAAAAATTCTACCCTGCCTCTGAACGAGGGCATGTCAATTTTGGTTGGTTGGACAGCCACCATTCCTTCAGCTTTGGCCATTGGTACCACCCAGACAAAACCAATTTTGGTGCACTTCGTGTACTAAATGATGATATCGTAGAACCTAGTATGGGATTTGGAACTCACCCCCACCAAAATATGGAGATTATTTCCATCCCACTCTTTGGAGAACTAGCTCATAAAGATAGTACAGGTACGAATGGTGTCATCAAAACCGGAGATGTACAAATCATGTCTGCGGGCTCTGGGATCCAACATTCCGAATTCAATCATAGCTCAGACAAAAAGGTCAATTTTTTGCAAATCTGGATCTTACCGAAGGTTACTAATATCCAACCTAGATATGACCAAAAAACATTTCCAGAAGCTGGTCGTTTGAACCGGTTCCAAACTGTCGTTTCCCCAATTGATGAAGAAGCTGTATGGATCAACCAAGACGCATACTTTTCTCTCGCAACTTTGGAACCTGGCAAAACCCTTTCTTACAAGGTACATGCTCCTAACCAAGGGATTTATGTATTCCTCATCCAAGGGAAAATTTCCACGGAAAGCACAACCTTAGAACGTAGAGATGCAGTGGGACTTTGGGGAGCGGGTGAATACCAGATCCAAGCAGATGTTAAATCAGAATTACTCGTCATAGAAATTCCAATGAAATAGAAAAAGGTATCCTTGGAAACGAATTCGGAAAGGAACTCTGGCTATCCAAATCAGTCAGTTTTCCTGTCCAATCCCGAGATCCCCTACACCTATTCTGTGTTTTTTACATTGAATGTAATTTGAATCAAAGATTGGACCATTTGGCCCTTCTTCTCTCCCTATCGAATCCCTAAATTGCAAACTTTTGAACCCAAAACAGGGTACATTTTTTCAATCATACGCATTTTTTTTCGTGTATTTTTATTCGCGAATTATTTTTATGTATATTTAGAACTTCCAAGTTGGATTGGAAGCACTAAGGAGAATTTCAATGAAAGGTAGCAAGTTCCTCATCAGTTTTCTGATTTTATCGATTTCGACTCAGGTAGTGGCGCAAACAAACAGTGCCGGTATTTCGGCAAAAGACGCATTACAAAAATTGGTAGAAGGAAATTTACGATTTGTACAAGGGAAATCAATTCGTCCCAACCAATCTGTAGATCGAATCAAGGAAGTGTCAAAAAAACAACATCCATTTGCGACCATCGTTGGATGTTCTGATTCAAGAGTTCCCAATGAAATCATTTTCGACCAAGGTCTTGGTGATTTATTCATCTTAAGAACAGCAGGCCAAGTTTCAACTTACGCATCTTGGGGTTCGATTGAATTTTCTGTGGTAGTGTTAGGAGTCAATTTGATTGTTGTTCTCGGACATACGAGTTGTGGTGCTGTTGGTGCCGCCTGCAAAGCCGAAGATGTTCCAGGTCATATCATTGCACTAACCAATTCGATTAAACCCGCTGCAGAAAAAGTAAAAAATATGGAAGGTGATTATTTGGACAATGCAGTTAAAGCCAATGTTGCATACCAAGTTGTTTCCTTACGTAAACTAGACCCCATCCTTTCTAAATATTATAACAAAGGCCAATTACAAATCGTAGGTGCAGTTTACGATTTAGAAACTGGGAAAGTAAATTATCTTTCTGAAGAATACATCTCTACTATTACAAAATAGGTAACCAAGATGGACATATTACATGCATTAGTTGCAAATTTACAAACACCAATGTTCCTAGCATTTTTGCTAGGAATCATTGCAACCATCATCAAAAGTGATTTAAAATTTCCAGATGGTATGTATTCAGGTTTAACTATCTATCTTTTATTCGCTATCGGGCTTAAAGGAGGAGTTAAATTAAGTAACACAACCTTGGTAGAATTTTATAAACCAGCTATGGCAGCATTGATATTGTGTATATCAATCCCGCTCATAGCCTATGGAATACTTACCAAATTCGGGAAATACGATAAAGCAAATGCTGCTGCTCTAGCCGCGCACTACGGATCTGTTTCTGCTGTAACTTTCAGTGAAGCACTCGCATTTTTGGATTCATTGCAGATTACCTATGAAGGTTTTATGCCAAGTATGCTTGCTATTATGGAAATCCCAGCAATCCTTGTAGCTTTATTACTTGTAAAAATGAATCCAACTGATAAGTCTGATGAATCTTCTTGGGGAAAAATTTTACACGAACTTCTAACAGGGAAAGGAACCTTGTTACTATTAGGTGGCCTTATCATAGGAATGATCTCAGGAAAAAAAGGTCATGAACAATTTGCTCCCCTATTTGAAGCACCATTCCGAGGAATGTTAATTTTATTCTTATTGGAAGTTGGAATTGTAACAGGAAGGAGACTTACAGATCTTAAGAAAGCTGGTGTTTTCTTAATTGGATTTGGAATTCTTTTTCCAATCGTTACAGCGATGTTTGGGTTGTATTTAGGTAAATTCATTGGATTATCCATGGGTGGAGCGATGGTTCTTGGGACACTCAGTGCAAGTGCATCCTATATTGCTGCACCTGCAGCAGTTAGAATAGCAATACCGGAAGCGAGTCCTGCCATTTACCTCACTGCCTCTCTTGCCATCACCTTCCCTTTTAACCTATCAGTTGGATTACCATTCTATTTAACTGTTTCGAAATACCTTTATGGAGTTTAAAATGAAATTAGAAAAAGCAAAACTCATCACCATCATTGCTGATGAAGCTCTCCAAGATCGATTAGTGTCTGAACTTAAATCTCTGAATGTCAAAGGATATACGATCAGTGAAGCCAAAGGAGAGGGAATTAATCATGAGCATCTAACTTCTTGGGAAGGAAAAAACATAAGATTAGAATCCTTAGTCTCGGAAGGTAAAGCCCTAAAGATATTTCAAATTATATCGGATAAATATTTAGAAAAATATCCTATGGTGATCTTTATGAATGATGTAGAAGTAATTCGAAAAGAAAGATTTAACTAAAAATTTAAAAAGTATGACCAATGTCTAAATAAAATAATTGGTCTTCACGTGAAAAAGCATAGTCCATTAGGATTACGGTAGCTTGGTCCCAAACCAACCGTAATCCTAATCCACGTGAATGTTTATAATCCATTGTGCTTACCTGTTTGATTTTATCCCAAACGCGACCTACATCGTAAAATGGGACAATACTCAATTGGAAAAACTGATCCCACAATGAAAAACTTCCAACCCGATACCTTAGTTCTATATTGTAAAAACCAATCACAGGTCCTACAAAACGTTCCTGCCTATAACCACGTAATGTATTCTGTCCACCCAATGCTCCCATAGGACCATCGATGGAAAATAAATATCGATATTCAAAAAAAGGAACTTCACCTTCTATCTTAGTTAATGCTGCACGTTGTGCGATAACAAACTCTTCAAATAATTTAGGGAATGGTTGGTAAAAATTTTTAATTTGTCCAAAATGCCTTAAGTAATTAAAATCTGAGCCTATCGATCTTTCAGCTTTATTGACATTGTATTCAATGAGCCAACCTCGATCTGGATCAGGTTCGTAATCTCTTGTATCAAAAGCAATTCCGCCCCTCACGTAGTTTAAATTTCCACCATGTACACCTATGATTTTCCCAGCGTTTGAATCTTCTGTTAATTTTGAGGAATCTTCAATTGCAGGAACTGTAATTCCCGTCAGTGGATCTTTGGCTTCAACCGAATTGCCATCATACCGTCTAACAATATTTTTTGAAAATTCTACCCCACCCCAAACTCGAAAAACTTGGAATATCGTTTTATCAGCATTGAATTGACCATAGGTTGTTTCAAATTGGTAGTCATGATAATGTTGAGTTGATGTGAATTCACGCCCTGGGCCTCTGTTCTTTGCATACGAATTAGCATTCTCAAAATCTGAATAGGTTGCATTTCGAACGATTCTACTCCCATCTGCATTTCGATCTTTGAAATACAATGGTTGTAAACTCTCTGTCCCAACACCAAAATATTGGTTATAATAACTGGCATCGTGACCCACATAGGATCGTAATCGGTAGGCTGTATCTAAAAAATAAGGAGCATCCCAAGCAAGGTAATTATTTTCAGTGCCACGATTGGTTCGGTATACACCGACATTAAACATATGTTCGTATGGTGTATACTTAAATGAAGAATCATTTTTTGTTCCGTTATAAAATACATTGGCTAAAAGACCAAGTCCGGAGCCATTAACTGCATCGTTCCCAAAAAGAGGTAACCCAGTTGCATACCAGCCTTCCTTTTTATTGGCAAGTTCCTTTTCATCTAATTTTTTAAACTCACCCAACCATTCGGGAACATCAGAACTTCTTTCTTCTGCATACACTGGAATCGCGACAAACGTTGATAAACATACCAACCCCATCAACGAATTCCAAAATGACATGTATTTACTTTACTTCGCGGACTTGAATCGTTTCGACTCGATCGTCTCCGGCAATGATGTCGGATAAAATCACTACCTTTTCTCCAGTTTGCAAATAACCATTATTCACTAAAGTTTGAATGGCTAAATTAATCGTTTTTTCCGGATCAGAAGAAAAATCAACTCGGTAAGGGATAACTCCACGTGTCAACCAAAGCTTTCGCCTAACAGAAGTCATATTAGTAAATGCGTGAACAATCGGATACCTTGGGTGAAATGATGCTAAATTATTCGCAGTGATTCCACGTCTTGTGATGGCAATGATAGCATGAGCTTGCATCGAATCTGCTAAATTAGCGGCCGATCTTGCCATTTCTTCCTTTTGGTCTTTCGGTTTTCTCTGTGCCGCAAGACCCAAGTTAATCGACATTTCCATTCGACGTGCAATTTTATCCAACATTTCAACACAACGAACTGGATATTTTCCCATTGCTGTTTCCCCAGATAACATGATGGCATCCGCTTCTTCGTAAACTGCATTCGCCACGTCTGTAACCTCTGCTCTTGTAGGAGAAGGATTATGAATCATCGATTCAAGTAAGTGAGTAGCAACGATCACTCGTTTTCCTTCTTCTTGGCATCGTTTAACAATCCGTCGTTGTACAATAGGGAGTTCTTCAATTTCAATTTCTACACCCAAATCCCCACGTGCTACCATGATTCCATCAGAGGTTTTGATGATCTCATCTAAGTTTTTTAGACCTTCTTGGTCTTCAATTTTGGCTATGATTTGTGCATGGTGTTTTTTTTCATCGATGATCTCTCTCAGTTGCAAGACATCTTCTTTTGATCGCACAAACGAAAGGGCCACAAAATCAATATCCTCTTCTAAACCAAACAGAATATCCTTTTGGTCCTTCGGTGTGATCGAAGGAATGTTTACTCGAATTCCAGGTAAATTGATATGTTTTCTGGAACCTAGTTTTCCGCCGTCTAACACAGTACAAATTAGTTCATTTTCTCTGATTTCTTGGACAGCGAGGTTAATCAAACCGTTATCAACTGTGACCTTATCACCTACTTTTAAATCTTTTACGATATCACGGTAGTTTACAAAAACACTCTGCGCTTCCGCTTCCATACCAGGTATGATATGAAATGTAAACGTTTCTCCTACCTTTAGGTGTAAGTCATTTTGTACATCCCCAGTTCGAATTTCTGGCCCTTGTGTATCCAGTAGAATCGAAATTGGATGTTTGTGTAACTCATCCTTGTTTAAAGATTTTATGATTCGAATGATCTTACGGTGAAATTCATGGTCACCATGACTCATGTTGATCCTTGCGATATTCATCCCTGCCAAAGCTAAACTTCGGATCATTTCTTTGGATGCTGTCGCAGGCCCGATAGTGCATACGATCTTTGTTTTTCTTGCTCTTAGTTGTTCAATTGCTGGCATAATCTTATGGTTTTAGTTTGGGTAAAATTCGGTTTAAAAAATCTAACTGCGATTCCGCAAGGTCGAATTTTTCTTGGTTGGGGAACTTATCATTTCTTTGGCGTTCGCTTTCAGCAGAAACTTTATCAAATAGTTTTTTGCCATGTCGTTTCAAATACCCAGTAGAAATCAAAATGGGCCAAGGAAACTTTTCTCTTTGGTTACGGATTGGAAAACTATAGATTTCTTTTCCGCCAAATTTTTTTAAGAAAAAGATCAAATTTTCTTCAGTAAACTTTCCATTGAGTTTGGATAAAACATACTCACGATCAGGATACACACCAAACTCCCACGCTTCATCCAAGATACGAACAATGGATTCAATGGATTCTTTCCATTTTTTTTCTTCTTCAGGGCTACCTTGTTTTACTGGTTCTATATCTTCATCATCGTCTTGTGAATTGTTTGAAGAATTGGTTTGTGAATGGCTTTGTTTCGATTTTCGTTCTGCGTCTTTTTCTGCTTCTTCTCTTTCTTTCAACCTAGCTTTGACGAGTTTTTCTTTTTCTTGTGATATCTTTTTAACTTTTTGGCTCGCCAAATCTTTCGTGAGTTGTTGTTGGAGTCTTGCTTTGATGGGAGGAATTTCGAATTTATGGACAGTCATATTACCCATAATCATCCTCCATAACCTTGTAAAAAATGGCAAAAATTGAAACAAACTTTGAGCTTCAATTTCTTCTAAAAGTCTTTTTGGACTTTCATCATTCAAATGTAGTGTCACGTTCATTTGATTCAGTACACGGATTTCTAAATCAGAATGTTTGATTTGGAAGGTTCGTTTTGCTGATTCAATCGCCTGAGGGATACAAGATTTATGTAAAATAAATTCATTGAACACTCGTTTGTCTGCATATTCAGTATATAACACTTCTGGCTGTGATAATAACATGGAACGAAACTCATCAGTAAGTGGTTCCCCACTCACACGCAGTAAGTTTACTTCAACGATCCTACCTGCTTCTGCGAGAAAAGCCATTAGATCTTCAATTTGTTGTTTACGTTTTTGTTTTTCTTCTTTTTCTCGATCTTTTTCTATGATTTCATTTAACACCAAACACTCTTCCATCAGAGTTTTTTGGTCACCATAAGATTCATTCATATATCCTTTGATTTCGGTTAATATGTTTTTAGGTGAATTCCAAGAATCTTCAGTGATTTCACCCATCACACCCAAATTTTTTAACGCAGGATATATGGTATTTTTTGCATAATCCACATAGGCATCATACCGATCCGAAATCTCGGAAGGTCGATTGTACAAAAATACACTTTTGTTTGCAGGCCTCGAAGCCGAATCATTTCGAAAGAAAAATAAAATTTTATCATCTACCAATTGTTTTAGAATTGGTTTGAGGTGGATGACAATGGTTGCATCTTTTTGCACCTTCGTTTTGTCATACGGGCATTGGAACAAATTTCCTAATTCTGTAGAAGCATAAGTATCAAAAAGGCGATTGGCATCAACAGCTGCTTTGATGACTTTCCGCATTTTTTCTTTACCAACATACTTTCGTTTCTCATTGAACCATCCCTTGATCGCAGAAGTTGAAAGTTCGTTTAAACCAAGTGCGTATCGGAAAGCCGTTCCACCATCAGAAGTTGTCGGTCTTGCAAAAACTGTATTGTGTTTGATGTAGGTTTTAGGATTTTCTGGATCCCCTGGTTCATTGGGATGAAATTCTAATACATTTAATTTTTTGATAATTGCAGGGTTTTGTTTATAACTGAGATCAATTACATAATTTTCTGTGCGATCTCTGTCAATGGAACTATCCCGTTCAATCTGTTCGACATTCGGCAAAACTTTGTTTTGTAAAAATTTATCTGTCCATTCAAAGATAACAAGTAGAACTTTATAGATCCCCTTGTAAGAAAAATCTCCACGAGAATCCATAGCCTGCACCTTTTGGAGGCAGGCCGTGTAGTCCATGACTTTTAATTCTGGGAGATTTGGATCCAACATGTTGGTAGTGAGTCCTTACTTAAAATATCCTTTTTTATACAATAACTCAGCATTCAAGATAGCAGCACCAGCGGCACCTCGAATCGTGTTATGCGAAAGAACTACCCATTTCCAGTCCAAGATTGAATCTTCTCGTAACCTTCCCACAACAGTTGTCATTCCCTTTCCTGTGTCCAAATCGAGACGAGGTTGAGGGCGGTCGTTTTCTTCGCGGTAAAGAATAGCGGGGTTCGGTGCAAACGGCAATCCCAATTTCTGTGGTTCCCCTTGAAAATCTGCCCAAACCTTTAAAATCTCTTCTTTTTTTGGTTTTTTATCAAAGGATACAGAAACACAAACAGTGTGCCCATCAAAGACTGGAACTCGGTTACAATGAGCAGAGATTTTAAAGTCTGCTGATTTAATGACACCACCTTCCACAGTCCCCAAACATTTTTGAGGTTCCACTTCCGCCTTGTCTTCTTCTCCACCGATATAAGGCACAACGTTTCCAAGGATGTCCATGGTTGGAACACCAGGGTAACCTGCACCTGAAATGGCCTGCATTGAAAATAACATAACAGACTTTAATCCAAATGCATCCATGAGTGGTTTAAGTGAGATCGTCACTCCCATTATTGTACAATTGGAATTTGTGATGATTTTCCCTTTTGTTTTTTGTGCAGAAAGAACATCCAAATGATGTGAGTTAACTTCTGCAGAAAGGATGGGAACATTTGGGTCCATACGATGGTTTTTGGAATTGGATAATACCATCACTCCAGCTTCCGCATAAGCAGTCTCCACTTCTCCTGCAATGGATGCGTCTAGACCACTAAACACAAGTTGTACGCCTTTTGTTACATTTGGATCTGGTAATGAAATGATAATGTCTTTTGCATAAGAAGGAATGTCAGAAGAAATCTTCCAACGAGACTTCATCACGTCACCATAAGTTTGGCCCGCACTTTTTTCAGAAGCTGCTAAATGAGTCACCGTAAAATAAGGGTGATCCTCCAAAAGTTGAATGAATCTTTGACCGACGGATCCTGTTGCTCCCAGGACTCCAACTTTGATTTTTTCCATAATTTTCCTTATCTAATGTAAGGATTGAAAAACATGTTATTTCGGAAAGAGATTTCCAATTCTTTCCGCATAAATCGAATTCATTTGTTCCATTCCTGCATAAGTGAAGTGATGAAAATCGGAAAACCCTTGCATTGGGAGTAAGCCGTGGATGTCCCAAAAATGTACGGAACCCGAATCCAAAGATTTCAGAAAAAGCAAATGGTCCCGATACCAGTCCGAATCCTCATACCAATTGAGAGAGATTGGATTTTCTGGGTTATTGATGAGCAAAAACGGGATATTTCGATTTCGAAAATGGTCTGCGATTTTTTGCAGGTAATGAAAATGAAAAAAAGGTCGGAATTTTTCGTTTCGGATTCTTTCTTTGGCAAGTTTTAATGCGACTAAATAACCAATTCCAGGTCGTTTATCCAAACCTTCTAACAATCGATAGTAAAAATAACGAGTATAAGTCTTATCATCCATCCCCTGATAACGATAGTCTTCCGTACGTGGTTCCCGAGTGTATTGGACACCTGACTTTGCCACTTCTAGACCAAATGTCTGTTCCAATCGGACACCCATGGGGTCATAATGATAATCCAAATAAGCTCCCGTAGCTTCATGTGCATACCACACTCGTTCCAATGTCGCAGTGATTTGTTTGTTTTCCCTAAAGAAAATTGGATCCAAACGAACCTTCGTCCATCTAGGATCTTTTAGGATCACGACTTGGTTTGTATCGCCGTTCGAAAAGGTAAGTTTACAAGTGGAACCAGCAAGCAAATAGGGAGTGACTTCCAACCAAATCCCTTTTTCTTCCATTTTATGTGTTGGGAAAAAACTAAATTGTTTCCCTGTCCAACCAAGTCCATTGACTCCTTCTGGAATGCTGACACCCATATAAGAATGATAACTTGTATTTCGACCAAATCGGTGTTGGATTAGGTTTTGAATGTTTTGTTCGAAAATGTCTTTGTACCGGTAAAAAGTGAAACCGGAAGAAACAATGTAGCGAGAAAAAGTTTCCGTATCCATCTCCGAGCCCACTTCCATCAGAGTTTCCCAAGGAAAAACCCATAATGATTGAGGTGCTTCTCCAAATGTAAGTGCATCTCGTATCATTAAAGATTCATCAACTGAATCATTCCTTCCTTCTGGAAACAAAACATACGTTCGGTGGAGGCGATAATCAATAAAATTAACGGGGTAAACGACTAAGTCTGGTTCCAAAGGTATAAGCCAATTGAGAAGTAAATACACATATAGAGGACTATTGCCCGCATACGCTAAATAAAAAACATCTACATCTAATGAAAATTTATCCTTTAAGGTTTTTTCCAAGGACCGTGCATCAATGGAATAATAGGCAACCGAACTTCCGACAATGATGATCCGTTTTTTAATTTTGGGAAGAGAACGTATCCTTTCATATTCGTATAAAAAATTGAAAAAATGATTTGTATTCCAAGGAGATTCATTTGGCAAAAGGAATTGGATTTTGCGGAAAAACAAAGTATCTATCCCGAACAAAAAGACAATCAGACATGTAAGGAAAAATATCCGTTTTTTCATCTTAATTCCTAAAATACAAAGTAAACAAACGGTTTACTTTCAGCAGAATACAATACGATCACAATCAAACTTAAAACTGCAACAAAAGCTAAAAATGCCAATTTTCCTAAGGAATTTTGCATTTTTTCGAATTTTGCTAACAGTTGTTTGTTTTCCTTAAAAATGCGACTTCCAATCAAATGGCCAATCAATACCAACACAAAACAATAAACAAATTTCATTTCAAGAGTGTATGGTAACAAAAAACCCTCTTTTTTTGTAAAAATCCCCTGTAGGTAACACAGGGAATCAACCAAATTAGCACTTCGAAAGAATACCCACAAAAGACTTACCGCAAAAAAAGTGAAAACAACTTTGAATGGTTTCCAAGCAGGAAGTGTCATCAGAGAGTAACGTACTCCAATCCATCTTTCCACCACAAGTAAGATGCCATGCCCAGTCCCCCAAACTACAAAATTCCAAGAAGCACCATGCCAAAGACCACCAATGGCCATCACAAGAATAAGGTTCCGATAAGTAAAAAAGACTCCCATCCGGTTTCCACCAAGAGGAATGTATAGGTATTTTTTTAACCACTGGGATAAAGAAATATGCCAACGAGTCCAGAATTCTGAAAATCCACTCGATAGGTAAGGCATCCGAAAATTCTCAGGCAAATGGAATCCAAATAGAACTGCCGTGCCTTGGGCAATATCAGTGTACCCAGAAAAATCGCAGTAGATCTGTAGGGAGTAGGAAAACATTCCCATCCAGAGAGCAGGCGATGACATTTTGTCTGGATGTGAAAAAACGATATCAGCTACCTCAGCCAGATGGTCAGCCAACACCATTTTCTTAAACAGACCGAGTAGAATTAAAAATGTCCCGAATAAAAAGGGGATCCGAAGGAAATGGAGTGGCCTCCTGATCTGTGGTAAAAAAGACTTTGCCGTGACAATGGGACCCGCTACTAACTGTGGGAAAAAACTGAGAAACAGAAGGTAGGATGAAAATTTCCTCTCCGGAACCAATTCCCCCTGGTAGACATCCACTACATAAGAAATCGACTGGAAGGTATAAAAGGAAATTCCAACGGGTAAGAGCCACTGGCTCCAAAAAGTCCCTGAACCCTGTGGAGATCCGATCATATTTGCCCAATTTTCAGCTATAAAATGCCCATATTTAAAGAATACCAGTAACCCAAGGCTATTGGCTAGAGAAAGTGACAAAAAGAAAAGGCGAAATCGGGCCGATTTGGCGCTGTGGATCGCTCGAGCCACAAGAAAGTCAACCAGGGCAATCCAAATGATTAATATTAAGTAATTTTTGTTCCAAAAACTGTAAAATAAAAGACTAATTATCAACAGATAAAAAACTTTAAATGATCTATATATTGATTTATTTTGTGCATTTATTTGACTAAATATGTGCAGCCAATTTGCAAGAAGATGCCATAGAACAATCGTGATTGCCAAAAACACACCAAATAGTGCCGAATTAAAGAGCATATAATGGCTTAATATTGTGCATTAAACATTGTATTTGCATTTTACTCCACAATTGGGGCATGTGCAAGTGACTTCTGCCTTTACGCGACGGCCTTTTGCACCTTCTACTTTCCCAACTGCCACAAATTCAAACACAACACCCTCTGGCACAAAGTGACCTGAGCCGTATTTGGCCGTACCTTCGATTACATTAGAGCAGGCGTGACATTTCACCCTTAACCGTATTGTTTCTGCCATACCAAGGAAAGATGAGGAGGAGTTGCCCCCCAGGCAACCAATATTCGCTTTTCTGCCAATTTTGCATACAGATGAAATCGAACTACACATGACATATTGGCAGCTTATTTGCTCTTTTTGGTGCGAAAAAAGAAGGAATTTGGCCTGGGAACAAAGGTGGGACCCAAGGGGGAAATGCCTCACTCTGGGCAGATTTTTAGTCCTAAATGCCTATCTTTCGGCAATTGAGAATGTTTTATCTGATAAAATGGGTAATTTGCTTTTTGGATTCCTTTTCCTTTGGTCTGGAAAAACACGGCTAAGTTACGAAAGTTCTCTTCAATATTTGGGCTAGAATGCGGACAAAAGTTTCCCTCTGGCCGATTTGTTCATCGCCTCTCCTTTACTAGGAAATGACCGAATTTGGTCACCAAACCTTCAGGGGAGGCTTGTAATCATAAAGGGGCGGAAAGGAAAGGAAACAATCCCATAAGAGCTGAAAACGAAGGAGTGACTGACGAATTTCCGGCAGCAAGTTCAAAATATGGAATTGCCGTAGTACGGGCTGGCGAAACCGAGTCACCCCTTCCAAAAGGCCGCCCACTCGAGGACACTCGATGCCGAAAGTTGGTCCCTGGGGATGATCTGCCCCGATTCGTATGCCGAACTTCGGGCAATTCGACTCAGCAGATTCCACCGAATTTAAATGCCTAAATATAGGCAATTTTTCTTGGTTCCAACAACCTTTTTGCTTTCAAACGGGAATTCCTGTGACTGTGAGCCGTTAAGACGTAGATTTCGGCTATATTTGCCTAATTTTAGGCAAATATTCTTTCCCCAGGGTGTCGCCCAGGACTGTGCTTGTTTTGTCAATTTGTGCATTTTCTCCCTGTAGTGAGCACAGGGACGGAAAGGCAACGGAAACCACGCGTAAGATGGTGGTCTCATGAGGGATCTTGGTTTGGATTATTTTTTAGATTTAGAGGTGGTGGTTTTGGCTTTTTTTACAGCAGACGAAGGTTTTGAACCAGAAGAGTCAGATCGTTTGTTTTTTGCGCTTGTACTGGTTTTCGAGGAAACCTTTGATTCCTTTTGATTCCCGCGAGAATTACCAGATCCTCCTGTGCCATTTTCTTCATTGGAGAGAATGTCACTGGGCATTCGGCCATTCCGTTTGACCATGTAGATGAAATGTCGGACGTATTGAGTGTATGGCTCAGGGATTGTCTTTGGATCGAATTCTTTTGGTTCTTGGAGGAGTTGGTTGACGTGAGCCAATGGGAGGTCGTCCTTACTGGTTGCCATGAGAATCTCCAATCGCTTGCAGATCTCAGAGTCATTGACCTCAGTAGACAATTTTCGCATGGCGTTGAGAAATTTTTGGAAGGCAACTCGCTTCGGTTGAGACATATCCCCAGAAAACCAAAAAGTCCTGGGCTGGCAATCGATTTTACAAGTAGATTCTCCACTTCCAGACTCGATACTATACTGTTTGCGAATACAACTTGGCAATGAGCCGAACCCATCCCCTTTTCACCCGGAAGTGAAACATTTGCGAAGGAAATCTGATTGGATGTAAAAAACTGAATCGATTGTTTTTCCACTTGGGCATTTGGAATTTGGAAGAGATTTTGCCCTTCGCTTTGATTCGATGGAATGGCAATCTCTTGGTTTGGACTTACCTCAACTTCACTGATCACACCTTCCCTTAGTTCAATGGCAGGAACAAGTGGATCGTTTAAGAGGACAACCGGTTCCTCCCATTCATTCGCAGATAAAGATCCTTGGGCAAAAACGGCTATCACCAGAGCACAAAAAAACGGCGCAGTTTTTTGCAATTTTTGTGCCAACTTTTCTGTTATTCCCAAGAAATCCATATGAATATCAATAGTTTTCCCTGAAATTCGAGAAAAATAAAGCATTTTTTAGTGTTTTTTCTTATTTTTTATAGAGGGATGCACGGACCCTGAGTTTCCATTCCCACAAAACAATTTCGTGTTCTAGGTCTTTGGCCGAGTCTTGTTCTTTGGCTAAGAGGGCATAAATCATATGTGAGATGTCTTTTGAAAATCCACCATCCAATTCTTTTTCGAAAGCTTCCACTTGGAATTCCAGAATTAAGACTGCCAATCGAAATGCTTCGTTCATGGCAATGAGTTGGGGTTTGACTGTGTCTAGTTCGGGTTTCTTATATTCATTTTTGATCATCACATCCAAAAAGGTTCGGATGAACATAACGTCGTCAGAAGACAAATGGAAATCGAGCAGGAGTTGTTTTACTTTATCTAACTCCATAGCACGGAGGTGGATCCTAGCTAGAAAAACTGGGTTCTCACTATATGTATTTAGGTTTTGGTTTTTGGCAACATCTGTCGCACGGACCTTATCATAATCCACCACTCCCTTGTCTTTCGATTCTTCAGTTTTTGGAGACTGGGATTCTGCGGAAGTATTAATCCTTTTTTTGATCACTAGGATGTTCATACTCGGGTATCGGATTTTGAATGAGACCATGTCCGATCTTGGGATTTCTTCATCGACAACCAAAAATTGTGCCTGCTCCCCCCGCTCCCAAGCTGCCATCAAATCTTCTTTGTTTTTATAGTGATAAATGACAACGGGTAAAACATCACTCTGGCTTCCCGTACCCAGATAAATGGTTTTGATCTCATTGGAGAAACCATGTTGGTATGGAATGACCATCTTTCCCGCTTTTACGTTGACGAAGGAAAGTTCCCCCAAATGAAAATGGGAAACGTCAAAATCATCCCCAAAAAAACCCACTCTCGGGACGTTGACAACGATGGAATTATTTTTGGCCCCTTTGGGAACCTCGGGACCTGATTCAGTAAAAACGACGTAAGTCAGTTTGGAAATCCGGACTTTTACGAGAAACCCTGCCGGAGTTTTCCGTTCTTCGTATACAGTATCATCCATCTTTACATCAAACCAAGTTGTTTCATTTTGTATTGGAGAGACCCTCTCGAAATTCCTAATGCCTTTGCCATTCGGATTTGGTTTCCCGAAAAGATACGCATTGCCAAAAGAATCTTCTGCCTTTCTAAGGCTTCTATCCCTCGCCGCAAGTCTAAATCTTCTGCATCTGGAATCTCAATATCCATCCGGTTCCGGCCGACCAAAAGATCAGGGACATCTACCATTTTGGTACGACAAGTTAAAATTCCAGAGAGAATCGCACTCCTCAATTCGACGAAGTTTTCTTTATAATTTCGATTGAGAAGTTCCTCTTCTCCGGCCGGACTCAGAGTCAGATCGGAACGATTTTGATCGTGGCACAATTCTTGAAAAATGGACTCTATGATTTTGGAAAATGTAGGTTTTGGCAATTGGTTTAATGCCGGTAAATACACTGGATTTTTTCGTAACAATTGGACAAATTCGGGAAGGACTTCGCCACTTCCATTCGAATCTCCCAAGAGAAAAAGATTGCCTTGGAACCCAGATTTTGCCCACCAATCCGTAAGGATTTGTTGTTGGCCCAATGAAAAATGTTCTGGGTTCGTAAATACTAAACTCCCTAAATTTGACTCAGTTCCCCATTCCTGAAGGGCTTTTTCAAATTTCCCAAAATGATCAGGTACAGATTCTACAACGAGAAAGGGAGCACCCGAAAACTTGTTTTGGTGGATCCATTTTGCTAGACTTTTTTTCCCCGACCCGGGAGCTCCAAAAATCGAAACCAACCTCTCGGATCCGAACCTATGGACTGCTGATTCAAGATTGGGAATTTTGTCTCTGAAATAGAGATACGAAACATCAGAATCTTTTGGAGTCAGACGATGCATTTGGGGTTTATTGCCACTCCACTCTTTTCCAATTTTTTCTGCAAAAAGCGAAAGGAGAGCAAATAAAGAGAAGGATGTTTCTCCTTCAAATTCAACGAGAAGAAAACCAATACTTTCTTTTGCAACGATTCGGATGGACATTGCATTTGTTGTTTTTCCAAATAAAGGAAATTCTTTCCCAGAAAAGAAAACAGGTTCCCTGGAAGTCATGAGAGTCTCCCATTGTGCAGAACCTCGATTCAAAAACGAATAATAAAAACCATCTTCTCCGTATCCGAAACTGGCTGACTCATAAAAGGAATCTTCGTCTTCTGCTTTGAGAACCACAACTCCCGAGGCCAACCCAAACTCTGTACACAACTCTGCCCACAAAGAAGGAAGGATCGTTTCCATCCATTCTTTGCCTGTTTGGCTGGATGCAAACAAGGAAGCGGTATGAGGGGGCATGCTATGAAACTGTTTAAATTTAATCACTTTGTCAAGTACGTACCAATTTGAATGTCGGATGTCCGACAGAAACAGAAGAGATAGTTTTTGCTAATTTTTGGTATGTCGGATGTCCGACAATGAAGGTAGAAATGGACAAAAATCCCTTTTTTTGTTCCCTTTCAAAAATTCAATTGATCCCAAATTTTCGAATGGAAAGCATACCAATTGGGAAGGAAAAAGAGAGATAGATGATCACCATTGCAGTTGCAAATCAGAAAGGCGGAGAGGGTAAAACAACTACTTCTTTGAATCTTGCCATGGGATTGGCTCGCCGAAATCTCAAAACTTTACTGATCGATATGGACCCTCAGGCAAATTCTACTGGAATTTTTTTAAATCCTGAAACCGTCGAAAAGGACCTTGCCCACTTATTCCAAAATTCGGCAAATATGAAGGATATCATTGCCCCAGCATATAACGAGCATTTGTGGGTTGCTCCATCTAGCATGCGTTTGGCGGAAATGGAAACTGTTTCCGTGAACTCGGTAGAAGCACCTTATATCCTCAGAGACTCACTTTCCGGACTTAAGGATTTTGACTTTGTCATCATTGACTGCCCACCCTCCCTTTCGATTTTTACAGTCAACAGTCTGGTTGCTGCCAATTATGTACTGATCCCACTTCAGGCAGAAAAATTTTCGATGGATGGGATCATGGGATTACAACAAACCATTTCCTCGATCAAAAAAAGGATCAACCCTGACCTAGAAATTTTAGGCGCCCTCATCACCCAATTAAAACCCCAAACTTTATTAACGAAGACGATCTTACCTGTCCTCACAAAGTACTTCAGGATTTTTGAACATACGATTTCTGATGGAGTTGCAATTGGCGAAAGCCATTTGGCCAAAAAATCCGTCTACGATTACAATCGGTCATCCAGACAATCCCAAGAGTATGAAGGTTTTATCGAGGAGGTTTTAAGTGAGCTTAAAAAGTAAACGCCTAGGAACTCTCGCCGACATTTACCAGGCTGAAAATTTGGACGGGACCATTCGTACAATCCGTATGGACAGAATCCAACCTTCTGAATACCAACCGAGACAGGAACGAAAAAAAGGGATCGAAGAATTAGCCCAGACCCTAAAAGCAGATGGCCTTTTACAACCCATCATCGTCTCCAAAGGGGAAAAAGAAGGGAGTTATAAAATCATTGCTGGAGAGAGACGATACCATGCTGCCAAATCCTTGGGATGGGCAGAGATTGAGTGTAAGATCTTAAACCGACCCGATAAAGAAATCTACAAACTTGCTGTCATCGAAAACCTGCAGAGAGAAAACTTATCACCCTATGAAGAAGTGGATGCCCTTCTGTTTTTAAAAAATTCCTACCAATATACGGACCAGGAGTTAGGTGACCTATTTGGAAAAAGCCGCAGTTACATGACGGAAGTCCTTTCGATTACTTCCATGTCCAAGGCCGATTTGGAGAAATGTAAAAAGAACGAAATTTACAATAAAAACCTTCTCGTGCAGGCAGCCCAAGCAGCCAAAAAAGGAAGTTTGGATGAATTTCTCACCCTGTATCACAAAGGTGCACTTAAGACCGTAAAAGATGCAAAAGACTTCAACAAACAAGTAAAAACGGGTGATGGGACAAATCAAAAATCCTCCCCTCTTTCTGGTTACAAAATCAGACGCACGAGTAGCGGGATCCAAATCCAATCCGAAGACGAAATTTTACTGGGAGACATTTATAAATTCATCAGAAAAGAACTCTCCAAAAAGTATGGTGACTCGGCATAACCCAAACAAGTACTTAGCAGTCAAGTACTTAGGAAAAAATTTTTTGGCCCGAATAGGGAAAAATACTGTACGAACTTGACAGTTACCAGAATCCGACAATAATGTGACATAATAAAACTTTTGAAAGGTTTGAGCAAACACCTTTTCTTGTGAGAAGGTGTGGGGGCATTCTATTGCCCTAACCCGATACATAAAAAAAATCCCCTGGTACACCAGGGGGTCGGGGTTTCCCGAAGGAATGTTGTTGGATGAGACATAATTAACATTATGTCAGATAATGTCAACTCCTTCGAATTATTTGCTTAAATTTAGTTTGATTTTTGCAGAAATCGGAGGAGCTTCCTTGAGCGACCAGCGACATCCCTATATCCGCCTGATGACCGACATCATCGATTCTGGTGTCTGGGCAGGGTTATCCCATGCTGCAAAGACGTTGTATCCTGTGCTTTTAAAATTCAGTGACTACAACTTCAAACCTGTTTGGCCAAACACAGAAACCCTGATGCGCCTAACAGGATTCAAAACTAAAAAATCCATCGTGACTGCCAAAAAAGAATTAACACAAGCAGGCCTACTCTACCAAGTTCCAGGTAGTGGAAGGACATCCACAAGATACCATTTTTCTTTCCACTATGAGGGTTCCAGAATTACCCCTCTGGGAGATATGTCGATACACCCCAGAGGGACCGAACCGGGGACCGCTGAGGGAGTCATTTTACCCGCAAAGGGGGTTACAGTTGGATCCCCTAACCATATTAATATAACTATATCCAATACAAACCATGTACCAGAAGCAAAGGACCCTAGCGAAAGTAAGAGAGATGCAAAAGAAGGGAAAAAAGACTTTGAAACACTTGTCGATTTGTTTGGTCCTGACATTGCTTTAGAAGCATATCGTAAAGCTGTGGACCTTCATATGGAATCGAATGTTTCGTATGTACAAACTCTTTGCAGGGAATTGGTGAGTGCCCAAAGAAAGGAAGTGCTTAATTCTGGGCATGATTCAGGAAAAGAACCCACCCTACCCCACCCAGCCTCTTGGTCTGGGTTTTTGGCATGGGCTTCGAAGGAATTGACAGAATCATCCTATCGGCAGTTGGAAAAAATCCAGGTGACTACTGATGGAAACGTAATCATCGTTTCCTCTCCGATTCTTGGTCATTTACGCCAAATCATCCAAATGTATTTTACAGAACGGGTGAAACCAGTAGTGCTCGTAGTGTTTACAGAAAAAGAAGAAGGTTCACGTGTCGGTGAAATTCGATAGACTGAATAGAAAAACGGTATTTTTTGGAAGGAATCATAACTGAAAAAGCGCATGAAAGATCATTTAATTCGCACAAGCCACCCCTACTCTTTGCCCATCCAATCGGTTTCCACAACGGGAACGTATGAAATCAAAAATAATGAGTTTTTGTCATTTTTTGAAGAAAAGGAACAGTCCTCTCTCTCCTCGATCATTTTCCAATTTGACGATGTTGTTTTTTTTAATGGGATCGAGTTATTGCCAGGGAAAGATGGATTGGATTTTTTCCCAGATTCATTCCGTTTTGAGTTATCCCATGATGGTAAGTATTGGGAACCCATCTTACAAGAGTCATCCTTTCGCAAATCATTCAAAACTTCCGCTAAATGGTTATTTTCATTAACAAGCGCTCGTTATGTGAAGTTTATTTCAAAAATTTCAAGAAAAGCAAGTAACGGGAAAAATCGGATTAGTTTTGGTCCATTAAAAATCTTAATCAGTGGCGTTCAGTCAATTCAAGTTAGTTCTGAGTTAGATAGACTCTATGTGAAAGAAAATTTATTCGATACAAGGCCTGATTATGGATGGTCTTCTAAGAAAAAGGAAGAACCTGCTGATGAATATGTGATTTTGGATATGGGATCAGTCAACCGGATTGAAGAATTTCGGATGTTAACGAAAAACGATGCCATCACCAATTTTCCTGAAAGGTTCATTGTTTATTACAGTGAAGATGATCTAACTTGGCATCAGTTACATGAAGAAAATTATTTTTTATCAGAGCCAGGAACTTGGTACAAGTGGCGTTTTCCACCAGTCAATTTACGATTTTTAAAAATTGTTTTTATCGATGAAAAACAAGCTAACAAAAAAGAATACACCACCGAAGTCATAGAAATCGAATTGTATTCCAGTGCAGATAAAAAGGAATCAGGTGGTCCAACCAGAGAACCACTTCCCTATGCTTCTGTTTTAAGATCAGGAATCATTCGGCTCGCAGTTGATGGTGAAGTAAAAGAAGGTGTTGTCGTCCAATCCAATGATCGAAGGTTAAGAGACGCAACAACCGAATACCGTGGGATTGTGGAACTTGCATCTGACGGGGAAGAAAAACCAGGTGTTGTTGTCCAAGGTAATGATAAACGCCTAAAAATCGCCTCCGAACTCACTCATGGTCTCGTGAGACTTGCAAGGAGTGGTGAAGCAAGGCCGGGTCTTGTCGTTCAATCGGATGATGAGAGGTTACGAAATGCTTCTACAGATCACCCCGGAATCGTAGAACTTGCATTAGATGGCGAAACACGCCCAGGTGTTGCCGTCCAAGGTAATGATTCTCGATTAAAAATTGCGACAAAAAAATCGGTAGGACTTGTTCAACTAGCAGAAGCTGGTGAAACTGCGATTGATAAAGTGGTTACAGGAGATGACCCTAGATTAAAGGATGCTACAACTACTGCAAAAGGGATTGTACAGTTAGCGCCGAATGGTGGAGAGGAATCAAATACCGTTGTCCAAGGGAATGATAAACGGCTAAAACTTGCCAATACGGAAGCACACGGAATTGTCCAACTTGCACATTCAGGTGAAAATAAAGCTGGTGTTGTTGTCCAAGGAAACGATAAACGTCTCGCCAAAGCAGGGTTTGACGATGCAGGTATAGTTGTGTTGGCCAATCATGGGGAAGCAGTACCTGGAAAGGTTGTTTTGTCAGATGATCCAAGATTGTCAGATAAAAGAGAACCAAAGCCACATACACATCCATACGCTGAAAAAGAACATGATTTTAACTCACACACTGGATTATTAAAGATTACAGGTGAAGCTGAATCTATCTCCAAAGGATTTGTTCCACCACAATCAAGTGATGCGATCATTTACGGAAAAAATACGAAGAATGGTACAGGGCTTGTGGGAGTTTCTTCTGGTTCGGGTGTTGTTGGCTTTGGAGATTCTATCGGAGTTTACGGGATATCCAAAGGGAAAGAAACTACTCGGTCAGCTGGAATTTTAGGTGCCGGCACAACGTCACCCGGTGGTCGGTTTGTTTCACAGTCTGAGTTTGCCATTGTTGTTGATGGGAAAGGAATTCCTGAATATGAATTGATTGGTTCCGGGAAAGCAATTTATGCTAATGGAGAATCGGTTTTTGAAGGGAACCTTCGCATAACGAAGGACGGTGGCGAAGAATGTATTGCTCGTTATTTTAGACTCGATGGGAAGGATGTAATCACTTCCGGTGATTTACTTGTGGCAACCGAGGAAACGGGAGTACTCGGAAGGAGCAAACACCCCTACTCTACCAATGTGATTGGTGTCGCGGTTGCAAATGCTAATGTTGTTTTTGGTAAAAAAGAAAAAGGCGTAGAATACGTGTTAGTGGCATTACTTGGAATGGCAAAACTTCATGTGGATGCAACACAAGTGCCCATTTACCCTGGAGATCTTTTGGTTTCGGGACTCACTTCTGGTCATGCGATCAAAGCGGATCCTTCCAAATTAAAACCAGGTATGTTGGTAGCAAAGGCAATGGAAGCATGTAAACGAGATAAAGGTCATATCCTTTGCCTCTTAACTTTCTCCTAAAAACAGCGATAGATTTGAGGTAGGTTTATTGATAAATCCTGCCTCAATCGCCCTTTGGAAAAGATAAGTTACAGCATCGTGTCCTTCTTTTCCCAGTGATTTTGTAAATTCGTTTACATATAAATTGATATGAGCCTTGATCACGGAATCTTCTTTATTCTGAGAGTTTTCCTTGATGTAATCCATCATTTCTTTTGGTTCTTGGTAAGCATCTCTTAGGCTTTTTTGAAGTTCCGATTGGAATTTGAGTGCTTCTTCTCTTGGGATGTCCCTTCTGATGGCAATAGCACCTAGAGGAATTGGGTATCCTGTAGATGATTCCCACCATTCTCCAAGATCAACCACCTTTTCTAGTCCTCTTTCTTCGTATGTAAACCTTTCTTCGTGAATGATCACTCCTAAACTATTTTCTTCCGTTAAAAGTTTCGGAATGATTTCATCATAACGAAGTGCGGTTGGTTTATGTGTGCCATTTGTATAAAGGGATAATAACAAATTGGCGGTAGTCAATTGTCCTGGGATATACAGAGATTTGCAATTTTCTAAGTTGGTGTTTGTATTTTTTTTTCTGACGAGAAGTGGGCCACAACCACGTCCTAAAGCAGAACCTGTTTCCAATAATATGTATTTATCAATGATGTGGAAAAAAGCAGCAAACGAAAGTTTGGTTACCGGGAATTTACCTTCAAATGCAAATTCATTTAAGTTTTCAACATCGTAAAGTTCTTCTTTGACTGGATAACCTGTGTTATGAATCAGGTGATAAAAGAGAAAAGTGTCATTTGGGCAAGGTGAATAAGCAAGTGAAATCATAATGCTAAAAAATATTCCTTTGTTGGTGTGATGAAAAAAATTCGAATTAGTAAAAAGAAAAACAAAGTAAGCGAGGTGCTAAGAAAGATTTTAAAACTTAGTTTTTTATTTACTCCTTCTAGAAGTAAACTGAAAGGTAAAATGAGTGTAAACATTCTGCTTAGATTATCAAAAGACCTCCAGTACCCCTCTTCTGCAATGGTTATGACAAATAAGCTTCCAAGGATAGGAACAAGTAAGTTTAGATCCTTTTGAAATGAGTTTCTGATAGATGAAATCGATATCATAATCATACTTAAAAACGAAACTAGGAAAAGTAGTTTGGGGAATTCCTTTAGTTTGAATTGAAATTGGTTATGGTCAAAAAAACTTTTTACAAATCCAAATAAAGGAACATCAGTCATATCTTTGAAACCAAGTGGGTTTGTCCCTAAATGATTTGGGGAGTTTTTCCATCCGAAATATAAAAAACCCAAAAACAAAATACCTGGTAAGGAAAACAGAATTACTTCTTTCCATCGTTTATGGTACATGGCTCCCAATACAATCGGAGCTAAAAATAAAACCCCCAGCTCTCTTGTGAAGACTGTGATCAGGAAAAATAGAAACGAAAGACCTAAGTTATTTTTTGTATAAAAATAATAACTAATGATTGCTAAACTCACAAAAAAAGAATCAGCAACTAATAATAAATTGGAATTTAGGGAATAGGGAGAGAGGATATAAAACAAAACTAGCCATTTTGATTTTTCGGGAAGTAATTGGTATAAACAATAAACAGAAAATAAAAATGTCGAAAATAAAATCGCAAGGGTAATGATCGGATAATGTTCGCTACCTAATAAATGAGAAACATATCCAGAAATGAGAGATAATCCGATTCTATGGTAACGGAAATAATAACTATCTACAATTAAGTTCCAATCTGAATCGTTAAACAAATCTTTTGCGAGTAAGTAAAAAAATTGTCCATCATATCCGCCTGATTTATATACGACAAAATTTGGATCGACTAAGTTTGGATTGATTTCATAAAATCCTTCCCAAAGCCCAATTAATGCAGACAGTGAATGGTTGTAGGGAGATATTTTAAATTGAATGATCCCCATTACTCCCAAAATGAAAAAAAACATGATAATCCAGAGTTGCCGCGGTTTCACACTCCCATTTTGTAAAAATTAATAGATTTTGAAAGGAATTTCTCTGGAATTTTAACAAGATTCTGACAGTTTGTATCCAAAGTTGGGGCAAATGAAAGAAGTTCTCGTTACCATACAAACGGTGTATCAGTATTTGGAAAAATTGGGTCCAAAAAAGTCCTTTCAAATACTGAAAAATTTGGGATACGAAAAACTTCTTTCCCTTACTGGAAAAGTACCAAAAGAACGACTCATTGTTCTAACTCAAAAATTGAGTGAAGAAACAGTCGTTGAGTTAGTGAATCAAATCCCTGAAAAAATTTTGGTGGAGATGATTCGTGAAAATGATGATGATGATTTGGTTTATTTCATTCATTCGTTATCGATTGCAGATCTTGCCATTGTATCTAAAAGTATCCCTCCACATGATGTGGGACTATTGGCAAAAACATTAGGTCCCGAAGCAAGTGTTGAAGTTTTAAAATCACTCGGAATTCAAAAGTCGATCTCTTTGCTGAAAGAAATTCCTATGCGAGATTTTTTATGGCTAGTTGATAAAATTCAGCTACAACCAATCATACAATTGGTGAATGAACTCTCTGTGGCAGATTGTAAAAAATGGATCAAACAAAGAGGATTAGAAGAATTGCCGATCCTTCTCAAGTTTTTTGGAGTTTCGAATGTTTTGGAAATCTTTAAAAAATTGGGTATGAACCAGGCATTGGCAATGATGCAACTTCTGGGCACAAGGGAAATGATGGAATTGTCGGTTCTTTTGTCTAAAATGAATTTGGAGTTACAGAACATCCCTTCTAATTTAAATTCCAAACCCGTTGTTTCGGAAAAACAAAAAACAAAAATTCCGCCAAAGAAAAAAGCTGCACCTAAAAAGAAGAAGGTGGTTAAACGTTCCCATTGATGATTGGGAAGTGAATGGTGAATTTACTTCCCTCACCCATTGTGCTTTCAACGAATATTTCTCCAGACATCTTTTCTACTAGTGATTTAACAATGGAAAGTCCAAGACCTGTTCCACCAATTTTTTTATTATCAGTAGATGGGATTCGGAAAAATCGATCGAAGATTTGATTTTTGTAGTTGGGATCAATTCCAATTCCAGTGTCTTCAACTATAATTTCCACTTTCCCGTTGGCGTCGCGTAACGAGATTCCAATTTTCCCTTTGAAAGTGTATTTCAGGGCATTGACATATAAGTTTGTTATAATTTGCGAAAATTCGAATTTGATTCCACGAATCAAAAGACCTTTTTTCAAAGAAAGTTCCCATTCAATTGGTTTTCCTTTTGCAAGATGTGAATTCATATGAATGACATCTTCAATCACAGGAACTGGATCAAAAATTTCTATCACTTCAGCTTCTTTATCTTTTTCTCGCGAAGTTGTTAATTTTAGTAGGTTTTCGATTAGAAAACTAAGTCTTTTTGCGTTTTTATCGATAACTTCCAACATATTGATATGTTCTTTGTTGAATGGTAAAGATGAATCTGATTTAAAAAATTCCAAGTATCCGCGAATATTCGTCATCGGACTACGTAACTCGTGGCTTACATTTGAGATAAATTCGTGTTGGAGTCTTTCTTGTTCTTTTCGTTCGGAGTTGGGCCGGAATTGAACTTGGTATCTCTTTTTTGGAGATAATAGTATGGAAGTAAAACTGATATCTACTTCCAGTTTGGAGCCATCTTTTACTAAAATTTCAACATCTGGAAGTGATAACATAGTATCAGAGGATAAATCGGATCCAAATCGTAATTGGTTGGATACTTGGTTTCCAATAATGATATCTTCGATATTCATTTTGGTGATATCACCTCTGGTATATCCAGTTAATGATCGGAATTGATTATTCGCTTCAAGGATACTCCCTGTGTCAGCATCAACTAAAGCAATCGCTTCTCTTGAAAATTCAAATAGGTAACGGTATTTTTCTTCCGAGTATTGTAAGTCAACAGCGGATCTATCTAATTTTATTTCCAAAATCGATATTAAATTTTCTAATTCGGTGATTTCTTCTCTTTGTAACTCGATTTTGGCGTTAAAAGAATCTAACATTGAGTTAACGAGTACTTTGACTCTGTTGTCCAATTGAAGTGTTTCGTCGGTATTGAGACGTGAGCTGTAATTTCCTTGTAACATATCCAAAACTAATGAATTGACATCGACAATTAAGTGCCTAACTGCATTTAATTTTCGGTAATTGATTTGTGAAGGTGCATGTAGTTTAACATTTGTTGGTTCTTGGAAACTAGATAATTTTCTGACATCGAAAACTTTTTTAGGTTCCAGTGCTGATAAAATTTCTTCAAAGTTTAGAGCAGCTTGTACTGCTTCTGGCTGGATGACCCTTCGAATTAAGCGAAAATAAACATCTTTTAGTAATGGGAAAAGAGTTGTTTCATCGCCGTGGTAAGAAAAAACTCCTTTTTGGATTAACGGATGTTCGGTGAGTAGGTTTTTTGTTTCTCCTACTCTTAAGTGTGGGTAAAAATGAGAAAGCTGTAGGTCTTCCCATAAATTACCATGATATTCTTTGTTTGCATTTTGAAGGAAATCGATGGCTTTTTTAACAGCCAACAATACTCCTGATACTTCTCTTCCAGTTTTTAATATGGCATCACCACTAAATGCGAGTAAGGTGGAAGGATAAATCGTGTCCTTTTTCAATATAGGAAGTTCTAAGTTATTGGCAAAGTCTTGGAAGTTTCGGAGGAAAGGACTTGAAAATGGATCAGATACAAGCCCTAAGCAGTTTGGTTTTAAGAATTCTTTTTCTTCTAAAAATCCTGGTGTGTCAATATAACGCACCTTTACCGGATTTTTAGGTGCATATTCTTCTAGGAATTTTTCTGCAAATAATCTTTCGATGGAATTGATATGGGGAACAGGAAGGATATAGGCTTTGTTTCTAGTTAAGTCTTCTGGTTTGAATTGAAATCTTGAATAAAAAGATAGAGGTGAATGGTATAGATAAATTCCTCTATAGATTCTTTTGAGTTTTGATTTTTTTAAAAAGCTGTCTTGTAAGTATGCAATGGTTGGTACTTCCCCTGCTTCCACTCGTCCCGCGTCCAATAAAGGTAAAATTGCTTTGTGGTGAGTATTGAGGTGAAGTGTAACTTTGACTCCAAATTCTTCGAAGTAACCTTTTTTGTAGGCAACCACGATGGGTAAGGAGCTGAGTCGACTTGTAATACAAATTTGGATCACTTGGCAACAATTCCATTGATAGGAATCGTTGCCAAATCTTTATGAGTGGAATTTACCCTAAGTCGAAAAAATCTCCTGAAGAAATTCTGTTGTCCTTTTTGTATACTCTGAGACTTCTTTTTCGTCCATTACTTTGGCAGACAGTAAAGATAAATCGTAAATGACACGCGCCAATTTTTTACCTTTCTCTGGGTTTACACCCTCAAACGCCTGTAAGGCGGATTTTACGAGAGGTGATTTTGAGTTAACCATCAAAGTGTGAGACTTAAGCATTGATTTAGTGTCCTCTTTGTTAAACATAGAATTCATTTCCGTCATTCTGCGCATAAATTCAGGTAGTAAAATAACCCCTGGGACATCTACTGATTTTAGTGCTTCTACTTTGACTTGAACCCCCTCCTTCGGCAATGCAACTTCGAATAGTTTTGTGATTCGATTGGATTCAGTTTCATTGGATTCGTTTACAATTTCTGTATTTGATTCTTTATCTAATACTTGATCTGCAATTTCTGAATCCACTCTTTGGAATTTCCAATCAGGATTTTTGCCCTCTAAGTGTTGGATGAGGTGAGAATCAATTTTCGAATCAACTAGGAGGGCTTCCAGACCTTGTGATTTGAGGAGTTCCATATAAACAGAACCCATTTCTGTTTCATTTGCATAAAAGATTTTGTTTTGGTTCTTTTCTTTGTTCTTTTCCCAATATTCAGAAACTGTTGAAAACCCATTTTCGGAATTTTTAAAGATGATATGATCCTTCATTGAATCATAAAATTTTTCATCTGTTAACACACCATATTTCACAAAGATAGAGATATCGTTCCAGTTCTCTTCATACTTTACACGATTCTTTTTAAAATCATCAATGAGTCGGTCTGCTACTTTTTTAATGATATGGTTTGAGATTTTTTTAACGAGGGGATCGTTTTGTAAATAGGAACGTGAGACATTCAATGGTAAGTCAGGAATGTCAATTGTCCCTTTGAGGATGGTCAAAAATTGGGGGATCAATTCACTTGCGTTATCGCTTACAAATACATGATTGCAAAAAAGTTTGATTCCGTTTTTTGAAGCTTCTAATTCATGGGTGAGTTTTGGAAAGTATAAGATTCCTTGTAAGCGAAATGGGTAATCCACGTTGAGGTGGATGTGGAATAAAGATTCTCCTGAAAAGGGAAACAGGTAAGAATAAAAATCTTTATAATCTTCTGGAGACAATTTAGAAGGTTCCTCGGACCAAAGTGGTTTTTCTCTGTTTGCCTTTTCGCCTTGGACAAAGATTGAAACGGGCAGAAAATCACAGTATTTTTTGATTAGTTCCTTTAATTTCCACTTATCAAGGTATTCACCTGATTCACTGTCCAAGTACAGAGAAATTTTTGTACCTCTTTTGTCTCTTTCAATGGGTGTAATTGAGAAGTCTGTGCCTGATTCGCTAGACCACATAACCGCCGCTTGTCCGGATTTGTATGATTTGGTCTCAATGGTTACTTGTTTTGATACCATAAAACTTGAATAAAAACCCAGACCGAAATGGCCGATGATTTCTGCTTTATTTTCGGCGTTTTGGTATTGTTTGGCGAAGTCTGTTGCACCAGAAAAAGCAATTTGATTGATGTATTTTTTTACTTCATCGACGGTCATACCAATTCCATTGTCTTCGATGGTTAAAATTCGTTTATCGACATCAAAATTTAGGTCGATGCGGTAATCACTTCCACCTTCAAATTCTTCAGTCAATGCGACTTTTTTTAGTTTGGTGATTGCATCACTTGCGTTGGAAACTAGTTCCCTTAGGAAAATATCCTTTTCGGAATAGAGCCATTTTTTAATGATTGGGAAAATGTTTTCTGTTTCGACACTGATTTTACCTTTTTCTTCGGCTGACATATGTTACTCCTTTGGTTTTAATGTATTGGCAATGCGTAATGCCATTATTTGATCTTTTTTTGATAATTGTTTGTATAAATGGGAGGGATCAGTTTGATTACTGATCAATTCGGTGAGCCATATGGATTCGTATTTTGCCACTCCCCGATTCTCTAAATGTTCTGTTAAGAAAAAATCTCGTTTCCTGCCAAAACTTTCAACCATACGAACAAAAGAATTGGTCTCCACATTTAGTTTATACTTTTTAAGTGCTACGTAACCAAAGATTCCTAAAACTGCAAGTAAAACTAAAGAGAAGAAAGGTAATTCTAATTGCATTTTTTCTTTTTTTGGAGGAGTTACTTCTGCCATTTTTCGCTTCGGTAAAATTTTGAATTCCGGGAAATTGATCGAGATTGTTTTGTATTTTTTTTCGGCAAGGGAGAAAAAACTAAATTTGATAGGTTCCACTTTTTCATTCGAAATTTTTTCAATTTGATAAGCGTAGAGAAATTTTACTTTTGAATGGAAACCGTATTCTCCCGAGTCTAGTTGTTGGAAATTTTTTATCTTTGAATGGTTGATACATTGTATCTTTGAGTTAGAAAAGACCATAGGTGTAATGCCTTCAAAACCGCCTTCTCCTTCTATCATGATCTCTATGTATGCAGTTTCACCGACGTACACTTGTTTTGGTGAATTCAGAATGTACATTTTGAAGTTTCCAATCGCGCCACTAAAATCCGGAGGTGAATTTTTTGGTAGGTCTAAAACAATGACCTTGGCAGGTTTTGTGTCAATTGTTTGTTGGAGTGAGTTGAAACGTAAACTATCACCTGTTATGAATTTAGTTTTTCCTAACAGGAAACTCCCTGATCTAAGTGCTGTTAATCCATAAATTTCTTTTGCAAACACCAAAGTTTTTTTAGGTAAATTATTTCTTACTACTTCTGGTTCGATTTGAACTGTCACTTGCCTCAGAGTTTCTGAAAGAAAAAATGGAAATGAGATGGATTGGTTTGGATCTCTCTCCAGGAAAGGTTGCCTATATTGATCATAGTACAAAACAAAGTAACCAACTATAGGTTCACCTTTGTAAAATACTGACTTATTCGTATGGAAGGATACTTCGGGATTCTCTTCGCTCGTTGGTTCATCTAAATCAAAAGGGAAAGACTTAAAAAAACTATTTGGAGGATTTTTTGTTTTTTTACTGACTTTGAAGTCAAAAGGAGGTGAAGAATACTGTTTGCCTGCGTACTCAACTGTTATTTCGGGCAATTGGAAGTTTCCTTCTTGTTCTGTGTCGACGTAAAAATTGATGATTTGCGATTTGGATACTTTAAAATTTACAATTTGAGTTTCCGTTCCACTCCCTACATATCGTATTCTGACGCCATTCCGTTTAACGTTTGTTTGTAAGGTTCGAAAAGGTTTATCTCCATATGCTTTTACTTCTAATTTTGCAAATTCTCCTAAAGAAAATTCGTTGGGATGAAAAAAAAATTCCACTTCCGCAGAGTATAAGTTTGTAATAGAGGCAAAGAGAAAATAAAATACATATGGAATCAATTTACCAAAATTTCTCATTATCAATTGGTCCTCCCCGTTTATTTTTTAAAATGGAGTCATTGGAGAAAGGCTCAAACATCCTATCAATATCGGATTGATTCTGCTTGGAAGGATTTGTTTTGTCGTTTTGTGGTTTTGATTCAGAGGGATTCGAGTTTTCTCCATTCCCTTTTTTTTGGTTTTCCGATTGGTTATGACTGGATTGGTTCTTTTTTGTTAAGTGTTCTATGTTTTTTTTTGCTGCAATTTGATTTGGATTTTGTTTTAAACTTTCCACGTAGGAATTCAGGGCATTTTCTTTTTGGCCCAATTTACTATATATATTTCCCAATGTTAGATTTGCTTTTGATTTGAGATTTGCATTTGCTTTAGGATGGGAAAGAATCTTTTCAGAAAGCTCTTTTGCTTCTTTGTATTTTCCTAATTGGTAAGCACTTGCTGATTCATTGTATAACAATCTTGGATCATCATGGAAGTATTCTTTTGCGTTAGAAAATTCTTTTTCGCTTTCACTAAAATTTTGGTTTTGGTAAGATTTAATTCCCCTTTCAACTGCGTTCCCACCTGGATCTAACTCCCATGCTTCTAATTGATTTTGGAAAAGAAGGACGATGAATAAGAGAGAAATGATTTTGAGTGGGGATTTTTTCTGAATTCCAATGGCGAAAATTCTTTCAGCTAATAAAAATAATAAGGAGAGTAATAAATATGGATGTGCTCCATCTTCATTCTTAAATTTTTCCAATCGTTGGATTTTGTTTTTTTTCATCATTTTCACTTTGTCGATGAGTTGGAAACTCCCATCTGGATAAAAGGACACGTTGGAATATTCTCCATTATATTTTTCTGCGATTGATTCTAAAAACTCTTTATTTAATTTAGAAACAATCACATTGTCTCCATAAGGTGAGTCCACCAAATTGGAGTCATACGTAACAAATCCACCTTTCCCAGTGCCTGGGTCCCTAAATTCAATCGGGCCACCTTCCTCTGTTCCAATCCCCCAAACCATTACTTCATTTTCTAAATCGGGTAAAGACTGTTTTTCATGGTCCTCTCCGTCAGTAACAATGACCGTGATTGATGATCGAATTCCTTGATTTTTTTTAAGTACCTTCCCAACTCTTTCTAGAGCAACTCCTAGATTTGTTCCTTTTGTCCCAACCATTTCTACACCTAATGATTGTATGTAATCTGAAACAGCAGATAAATCGGTTGTCATAGGGCAAAACGAAAAGGATTGTCCTGCAAATACAATGATCCCAATTCGATTTCCCTTTAATTCAGGAAGTGTCCTCAAAATTAGATCTTGAAAACGTTTGAGACGATTTGGTTTTACATCAATTGCATTCATTGATAAACTTACATCAACGACAAATAAGATGTCCGTAGATTCAAATTCTTTTGTAGATTCGACATCAATAGATTTAACTTTGTATAGAGACAATAAACACAAAATGAGTGCAGACAAAAGAAATAAATAACGTAAGAATAATAATAACTGTTTAGAATTGGTAAGCCTTGGTTGAAGTTCCGAATGTTTTTTTATGAATTGTGTAGCCTTAAAATTGATAAAGACCTTGATGCTTGCTACGAGAAATCCCAAGAGAATGGTGAAAGATCCAAATAAAATGACAGTTTTCATTTCCATTAGAGTTTCTCTTTTAAGGGATAAATTTTAAAAATTAAATTAAAGAAAAGAAATAAAAAGACAAAAAATACATAGGAAGGGAATTTTGTTTCTTGGATTTCAAGTGGTTTTGAAGGTAATTCGACTACTTCTAACCTATCAATTTCATTCAATACTTCCCCCAACACCTCAGGAGATTCTGCTCTAAAGAATTTTCCACTGGTATCGGATGAAATTTTTTGTAATGATTCATAATTCACTTCGTATTGGCCTTCTTCTTTGCCAATACCGATGCAATACACTTTGATTCCTAAAGTTTAGAAGTATATGCTGCCGTTTCAGGGTCTAGTTTCCCAGTATTTGAGACTCCGTCTGTTAGTAAGATGATCACTTTCGATTTAGCTTCGGAATTTTTTAATCGATAAGTTGATAAAACGAGTGCATCTCCAATCGCTGTTCCTTGTTCTTCTATATCTTCATTCGATGTTTCTTTAATTAACTCATCCAAGGCGGTTCGGTCACTTGAAAGAGGAGACTGTAGGTAAGCTGCTCCAGCAAATACAACTATCCCAATTCGATCATAAATTCTTTTTTGAATGAATGCTCTTAACAAATCTTTTGATACAGAGAGTCGATTTTTTGGCAAAAAATCATAAGAATTTACCATCGAACCGGAGATATCAAGTGCGATCATAATATCAACACCCTTGGTGTTATCAGGCATTAGGTTGTATTTTGCGCCTGGACCTGCAGAAGCAAATACCAAAGAGAACATCGCAAGATAAATGAATATCTCATTAAAAATGTAAAATTGTTTTTTGAACCTTATCCAAATTGGTAGTTTATGCTCTTTGAATCGGTCGGATTGAACAAAAAAAATAGGACCGTATGGATTTGTTTTCCATTGATAAATTAATACAATTATAATTGGGACCAATAGAAATAATAAGTATGGTCTTTGGAAATAATCCATATTATAAAAGAAAATCCTTTTTGATACGATTCCAAATGATTGTAGCGTCCTCTTTCGAAATCGAATTTGTATTTTGATTGTATTTTAGATCTCGAAAATAGAGCCGTAAGTCGCGAATAGAAGAGTCAGGTATATGTGTTTTATCATGTAAAATTGCTAAAAATTCAGAGTCAGTAGTGCCTAATAGGTTCTCTTCAAATTTTTCCGAGTATACTTCTTTTAGGTAATTACTAATTCGAAATGTAAGTTCTTTTTCGTTGATAGTTTCTGAATTCAGGTATTGTTCCAAGAGATGTAATCTTTTGGCAGATTCTAATAGTTTTGGGGGTTTTTCCCAGAGTGCATCAATGACCTTTGGCCTTGATTTCCAATATAAATACAAAGCATATAATAAATATAAATTCAAAATTGTAAACGCGATGAGACCAATGAGTCTGAACACATATGGACCTGAAAATTGAAGTGGTGGTTCTATGTCTTCAATTTCAGTTTCACTACCTGTTAAGTTGCTAAGAACTGAAATTTTTAATTTTGAATTTGTCTCTACACCATCTTCCTTCCATTTTACAGGAAGAATGTAGTCTCCAGGCACAAAAAAAATAATGGAAGCAGTGATTTTGTTTTTGTCATTTTTGACAGTTTGGATTTCAAACGTTGGTAAAGTATGCTCTTCGTAAAACTTACCTTCCTCTAGGCTAACGTCAGTTACATTATTTTCCCATTCAATACTATATTGAATGGTGTCTCCAACAAATATTTCGCCCTTTGGTATTGATTCCTTTGGAGCAGGTAAAATCGAAAAAAGAAAAGCAGAGAGGATAAAAATATAAACTAGTTTAGCCATGTTTTTGTGATTTAAACAAAGGAAGAATTTGGTTGTTTAATTTTAAATTCGGGTTTATTTTGATCAGTTTGTTCCCGAATAAATTTTTTGCTGCCGTTTTATCTAAATCGTAAGTTGTGCTTCGACTTTTCAGTGTGTACCCTTCTTGGGAAATTGGTTGGAACCATTTTAACCAAAACGGAAAATTCAAATCATCGATAGGATCCGAAATCCAAATTCCATATTGGTCCCATATTTTTGGAATCGAAAAAGATTTTGTCCATTCTGCCAGAAGATTAAAATCGCTGATCCAATAGGTAACTGCATACTTTGGATGGATTTTAAATGCATATTGGTTTGCTACTGTATAGTTTGTTTGGTTCCCATGTTTCTGTTTATTTAGATTTTCGAAATAAGTGAGCACTTCAGTTTCTGTTTTTAACCATTTGTTGGACGAAATTGTCTGATTCGAAAAACTGATTAAAAAAATTCTGTTCCCAATTTTGATGTGAAATAAAGATAAAAATAGCGCAATTTGGAAGGCAGTTTTTGCTTTTATTCCTTCCATAGATTGGCTTAAATCAATGAAGATTAGAATTGTGGCATCTTTTTCTTCATAAAATTCTTTAGTATGAAGTTCACCGGTTCTAGATGTTACATTCCAATCGATATAACGAATGTCATCTCCGTATTGGTAATTTCTTACTTCTTTAAAATCAAGCCCTCTTCCTTTATCGTTCGTAAAGATAAGTCCACGTCTATTTGAAATGAATTTTTTCTTAGATTCCCATTGTAATACTTGGAGTAACCTTTTTAATTCGGGATCAAGCATTTTAAGGAACTTCCGTAACTGTTAAAATCCTTTTGATAATGGAACTAGTGCTTACATCCTCACTGATAGCATCAATTGTTAGGTGAAGTCGATGTTTTACAATTTCAGGAAAATACCTTTGTATGTCTTCTGGTATAACAAACGTTCTTCCTTCTAATAAGGCATTGATTCTGCTTACTTTTAGTAAGGCAATACTTGCTCTTGGGCTTACGCCATGTGAAAGGAATACTTTTAAGTCTTTGTCTGATGTGGATTCTGGTCGTGTATTTCGTGTTAATTGAACAATATATGAGAATAGTTTTGGGTCTACAAAAACATGGTTTGAAGTCTCTGAAATTCTCTGGATTTCCTTTGGTTTCATTACTTTTTTGAGTGATTTTCTTTCGAAATTTACATTCCCATGTTGGTGAAGGATTGAAACTTCATCTTCAAAGCTGGGATAAGCAACATTCACTTTAAAAAGAAATCGGTCTAATTGTGCTTCTGGAAGCGGATAAGTTCCTTCTTGGTCGATGGGATTTTGGGTAGCGATTACAAAAAATGGAGGGATCAAATCAAAAGTTTGGTCTGCGATTGAAACCTGTCGTTCTTCCATACATTGTAAAAGTGCAGATTGTACTTTTGCTGGTGCTCGATTGATTTCGTCGGCTAATAATACATTGGTGAAGATTGGCCCTTTTCTAATTTCAAATGAAGATGTTTTTGGATTGAATATATTTGTGCCAATTAAATCTGCTGGTAACAAGTCTGGAGTGAATTGTACTCGAGAAAACTTAGCATCGATAATGGATGCTAAGTTTTTAGCTACCAATGTTTTTGCAAGTCCTGGCATACCTTCCAATAAAATATGTCCATTTGCAACAAGTGCTACAAATAGGGATTGGATTACTTCATCCATCCCTGATATTGATTCCGCTAATTCCGACCGAATGAGTTTTATTTGATCGGAGATTTCTTTGATTTGTTCTTTGTCTATTTGCATTGAGAAGCAGTCATCTTTGGCATTGGTTTATCTATCATGTAATACTCTGTTTTACCACCGATTGTCCAACATCCCATTTTTCTACCTTGTGGTTCAACAGGACCTCTTCCTAATTCTTTACCATCTTCTGAATATTCAGTCGCATCGTCAGTAGATCGTATTACCATTCTCCTTTTCCCGGATGGATAAAAGTAAGTATAAGGTATGCTAGGTTTATAATTTAATTTTAGGTCTTGGAGTTCCTCGTCAATTTTAACAAGGGAAAAAAACATTTTTCCTTCGCCTAAAATTTTGCCTGATTGGTCGTAAACTTTTGCAGATTCTAACATACTTTCATTGGCCATATTTCCATGATAGGCGACTTGTCCGTTTTTATAATAAAACTTCCATTCACCGGTTCTCGTATGTTTTCTTGGTCCCGTACCAAATAAGTTTCCATCAGGATAGTATTCTTTCCAGATCCCTGTCCTTTCGTATTTGATATCTAAATTTTCAGAGTTTTCTTTTTTAGAATAATTTCCTTCTGCTAAGATATTCCCTTTGTTTCCAAACATTTTCCAAAGACCAGTTCTGGCATCGGCAGAATAATTTCCCTGTGATTCAACGGCACCATCTTTATAATAATTAATTTCTAATCCGTTTTTTAAACCATTGGAATAGGAAACTTTTGTTTTGATTCCATTGCCATCAGAACCTACAAAATAGTACAACCACTCTCCATCTTCTTCATTCTCTTTGAAGGATCCTTTTTCGACCCATTCACCTTTGTTGTTTTTGCGGAAGTAAGGACCATTTTTTTTGTCATCTACATAAGTCGTTTCTGAAGATACATTGCCTTGTTTATCAAAAGTTTTGGAGATTCCTTCCTTTTTGCCATCCACCCATGGAGTTTCCGCAATGATTTTTTGAGGATTTTCTGGATCAGGTTTTTTCCAAATCCCTGTTTTTTTGCCGTCTACGTATTCGCCGATTTGGTCAAGTGTGGATTTATACTTTGGATTTTCAGGAGTTGAACCTGGTTGTTCGAATTGAATGTATTCTTCCCAAAATCCTTGTTTGGGGAGTGATTTAATTTTTGGTGCTGCAAATTTAGAAACTTGGTCTTCTGTACATTTTGTTCCACCACATTCCGCTTTCACTTCTCCAACAGCTCGAATTCCACCTGAATTTTTGAAACGTTCGGTGCGTATCCATTTACCCTTTGTTAATTTGAGTTCAAATTCCTGGTCACCTGATCCATCTTTCACTGATGCACCTGAACATTGAATTAGCAATGTTGTGATCATTAATGCATAAAATTTTCGATTCATGTTTCTATCCTGTCAAAGAGATGTGCTCGTTTCAATTTATTAACAGATAATAATTCATTCGCAATCGCTATTTTTCCGCCTGTCAATTTTTCTGAGAAAAATCTTGGAGGGAGTATATGAAATGCACCCTCCCCTTTCACATATAAAATTTCCCCATTCAAAGACGTTAACTCACACTCAAGAAGTACCTTTCGTTTGGCCTTTTTAATGGGCCATGCTCGAATTAATAGTTCTGTTTCAACGGGAGTTGCTTTATGGAATTTGAAACTCATTGTATCAGTCATGACAATGTAACCCAGATGAAAACACAAACCTCCCATTGCCTCGTCTAACACAGTCGACAAAATTCCTCCATGGACAAATCCTGGTGCACCATTATAAAGTTTTTTGAAATTATAGGTGAAATTTACCTCTCCAGTATCGTCGTGGAAAGTGAAATCTGCTACAAGTCCAAGTGGGTTTTCTTTTCCGCAGCCAAAACAAGTGTCATGATGGATTTCGTAACCATGTCTGGATGGATTTTCGATAGGTGAATTCATTGAGTATCCTTTGGAGTATCTTCATTTAAAAATTGATGGATAACGTGCGCAACTTTTTCCGGGTGATCCATATGTAAATGATGACCACCACTTAAAATCACTTCGGATAGGTTTTTGATTGCAGACTTTCTATTTGGGAAGGCATTCGCAATCGGGAAATTAGATTTGTCACCTAGTATTAGTAGGGTTGGACATTCTATTCTTTCGCAAAACGAAACTACTTGTTCTTCCGTATAACGAAAAAAAGAATTAAAATGCAATCGAATATCTCGCCTTGGTTTTAACCCACGTGGAGTTTTTTCAATTCCTCTTTCCATTAGGACTGAAGCAGAATTTTCAGTCATATCCCCTGCTCTAAGGCGAATCGTGATTGCAGATTCCATGTCAGGGAAATAGGTTTCTTTTTTCCCTCTCGGATGAAGAATCTGTTTGATTGCTTCTGACATGATATCTGGTGCAGATTGCGAAACATTTGTTAGTGGGCCAAGAGCTTCAATCAAAACAAGTTTTTTGATTTTTAATAAGTTTGTTCCTGCAACTAACGTGGAAATGGCGGCTCCCATCGAATGAGCCATTAATATAAAATCTTCTAACCCCAATGTTTGGACAATGGAGACAATTTCTAATGCGTATTCTGCGAAGTAATACACTGTGTTTTCAGGTTTGTGGCTTGATTTGCCGTGACCAGGGAAATCAATTGAGATAAATCTATATTCTGGAAAATAAGGGGCAAGTGGAGCAAAACTATTTGCATTATCAAGCCAACCATGAAAACACAAAATAGGAATGCCTTGTGGATTCCCCCACTCTAATCCCTCGATCGAGTGAAATTTGGTGCGAATTGAAATCGGCAACATAATTATATGGTTTCTCGGCACCTTCGGATTGTAAACATTTATCTAGTGAATTAGACTTGATTCTTTATTTTGCTCTGATGGTATTTGTGGTATGTTGTTACTTCGGCTGTGTGTAGTATTTTTTATTTGTGTATCCACAATATTGGGACAAAACAAAACTTTGAATCAATGTAGCTCTTTAATCGATTGCGAAAAGAAGGCAGATATCACTTCCATTCATAGAAAAAAAATTACGCTATTGTCTGCTGGCATCAATGAGTTTTCAAAAGATGCGACAACTCAATCTCTCATTCCAATTTATTTAAAAAGAGCCAAATCGATACTTCTTGAAGCGAACGGAGATACTGGTTACACAGGGGAAGTTGTTTTAAAGGTAACTCATAAACCAGAATACAAACAGGCTCAACTAAAAAAAGCGGAAGAAGACCTTTCCTTTATAGAGAATCATTTATCCAACTGTTCCCAAGAACAGTTAAAAGAGTTTAATGAATTAAAAGGAATACTGCAAAATTCAAAATGAGTCGTTTTATTTTTTCTGTATTTTTGGTTCTCATTCACATTCATTGTAGTCAACTTTCTAGAGAGGAACAATTTCATGATGAATGTAATACAACTCGAGAAAATGGATACTTGTATATGATACCAATCCTACAAAAACACACGACAAATGGTGTTTCCGATACCAATAGCATCTATTGGATCGGCAATACCGAGTTGGCTTATAGAAAGTGTATATCAGAGGCAAAGAAAAATAAGTTCAATTTACGATCCAATTGATATATCGTTTGCTTCTTCTTGGATCAGTCTTGAACCAGCTCTAAATGTTAAATAACTCCAAACCCAACTGATCAGAGTGCTCATCTTATTTTTGAAACCAACTTGGTAAACAAGATGTACAAAGAGCCAACCGAACCAACCCATTATACCCTTTAGTCGTATTCCTCCAAATTCGGCAACTGCATCTGTCCTTCCAATGGTCGCCATATTCCCTTTGTCAAAATATTGGAATGGTGTTAAGGATTTATTTTTTTCAATTGATTGGATGATTTTAGCAACATAACGTCCTTGTTGCATGGCAACTGGAGATACTCCAGGTAGAGGTCTGCTTAAACCTTTGCTAAAATTGGCAGCATCTCCAATGGCAAACACATTCTCAAATTCTGTAGATCTGCAGAATTCATCTACAATAATCCTGTTCGCCTTATCTTTGTTAATTGATAGTTTTTTTGATAGTTCCGAACCCTCTACTCCTGCCGCCCATATAATGGTATTTGAAACAATCGTTCTATCTTTTAGAACAACTCCCGTATCAGTTATATCCAATACAGGTGAGTTAGTTAATACTTCAACTCCCCTACTTTCTAACTTTTCCTTTGTAAATAAGCTGGAATTTTCACTGAATGCATTTAATAATCTTGGTCCCGCTTCTATTAAGGTTACCTTTGTCATTCCTGAATCGATACTTCGAAAGTCTTTCCGAATGATATTGTGTGATAACTCAGCAATGGAACCTGCTAACTCAACCCCAGTTGGACCTCCGCCAATAATCACATAATGCATTAAACTTTTTGCTTTTTCGTAATCACCGATTAATTCGGCTTGTTCGAAAGACAAGAGAATTTGTTTTCGAATTGCTAATGCATCTTTTAAATTTTTTAATCCTAAGGTTTTCGATTGCCAATGGGAATTACCGAAATAACTGGTTTTTGCTCCTGTAGCAATCACCAAATAATCATATTTTTCGTTGCGGTTTTGAAATGAAACTTCTCTTGAATTAAAATTGATACCTGTTACTTCCCCATATAAAATTTTCACATTTTTAAAATTGGTTGTGATGGATCGAGTTGGAATCGCTATATCTGCTGGTGATAAGACAGCTGTTGCAACTTGGTAAAGTAAAGGTTGGAACAAGTGATGATTTTTTTTATCGATCACTAAGATTTCATAGTTTTTATTATTTCCTAGTGATTTGATAACTTGTAGTCCACCAAAACCAGCACCAATGATGATAATTTTTTTCTTTATTAAGGACACAATTATACTCCTAAGTAATCTAAGAAGCCATTAGAACAATTTTCTACTAATTCTTGCACTTTTTCAAAGTCCTTTTCACTTCCATAATATGGGTCAGGAACGATGTCAGGTCCTTTATCAGTACGAAATTTTCCGAATTTAAAAATTTTGTTTTTTAGCGCTTCATCATTTGTTAGACTCATAACTTCGTTGTAATTGTTATTATCCATTACAATTAAATAGTCGAAGTAAATGAGATCCTTAGTTTGTAATTTTCTAGATCGATGTGTTAATTGGATTCCATGTTGAAGTGCAACTTTTCGAGTCCTAGGGTCAGGCAATTCTCCATCATGATAACCTGATGTTCCACAAGAATCAACTTCGAACATATGGTCTAATTCTCTATTTTTAATTAAATTTTCAAATGCACCTTGTGCTGCTGGGGATCGACAAATATTACCCAAACAAATAAACAGAACTTTTATTTTATCTTTCATCTAATTTAAATAGTAAATGTATTTTTTACCGTATTCTTTTAGCCATTTTTCAGCGATTTTAAAATTTGGATTTTGGCTTTTGACTATATTCCAAAATTTTTGCGAGTGGTTGTGTTCAATCGTATGTGAAATTTCATGTAGGATAATGTAATCTATAATATAATCTGGGCAATGTACCAAGCTTAAGTTTATTGAAATATAATTTTTAGAATTACAACTTCCCCATAACGATCGCATGGTCCTTATACTGATTTTGTTAACCTTCGTTTTCAGATTAGATTCAAATTTTTGTATCAAGGGTTCAATTTTGGAAAGTAATAGTGATTTTAAATAATGTTTTGCTTTTTTTTGCCTTAAGATCTCATTTTTCTCATATTTGATATAAAGACCGTTCATTGGATCGTAGAATGTCTTTTTATCATTGAGATGAATTTTTGCAATTTTTCCAAATATATGAATCGTTTCGCCATCTTCAAATTTGAGATTTTTCGGAATGTCTTTAGGAATCTTTTGTAACTTGTTTAAGATCCAGTTTTGTTTTTCAGCAATAAAGTTTTCTAACAGAATTTTTGAAATTTTTGCCGGGTGTTTTAAAACAACTCTTCCGTTCTGATAAACAGTTAAAGATATATTTTTACTTTTTGTAATTTTCCTTTCAATTTCAATTTGATTCATTCGTTTCTATTTTTTCTTTAGATTCTGATTCCTGTTTTTCAGTTTTATCGATTCCGTTATTCCATTCAATTTTATTAAGAACCCCTAATTCGATAGAAAAGTCTTTAATATTGATATGAGATTTAAATCCTGATACTAGATTAGATGTCAGATCAGCTACGGTCAATCCGCCTTGTGAAGTGAATCTTCCTTCGGAGAAAAATCTCCGATGATTCAATCTAAAATAACTTAACCATGTGGGATTAAATTGGTATCCTATTTCAATTTTTGAGTTCCATCCGAATCCGTAATTTTCTGAGAAAAAATTAATTGATCTTTGTACATGGAAATCTCTGGTTTTAATCCTACCAATTGACGGCATAAAACTAAAATCAAAGTATAAATTGTTCTTTGAATAACGGTAACCTCCGCCATAAAAAACTTCCCACAGATCATTGGAGTAACTTAAACCTAATCCAATTGGTGCATAAAAAACGGGGGTAGTTTCTATATATTGATTCACGTCATAAAAAAGATATTTGAAGTATGAATAGCGAGCACCTGTTGATAAGAAAAAACCAGAGCCTTCTTTCCAATAATCTGGATTTGCATCTTGAAAATAATAACGACCAAATAGTTCGATTCTATTTTCTACGATTGTTGATTTACCTTTCCCATCTGCAAAATTTCTGCTACCTGAATATACTGTTGCTGAATCCCTGTAACTCCATTCTCGGGTTGCAATATTTGTCGAATTTTCAGTCGAAACTGCACCTAGAAAAAAATCTTCATCCCTAGCTTCACCTGATTTCTGGTTCCAGCCAGTAGTTTTTAATTTTCCGTTAATCTCCCATCTATCCTTTGTATAAATTCCCTGGATTCCAAATAATGTAAAAGTTCGAGGGAAGGAAATTCTAGACCCACCGCGAATACCAGACAAATTGGGGTATTTATTTCCTGTTTCAAAGATATACTCACCTCCGGACCTTTCGATAGATGGTCCCCAAATAACTTCAGATTTTGTTGGAGAAGTAATCACTAGAAGAGAAGTAAAAATTAGGAAAAATTTGAAAAAATTTTGCACCAACTTATAATGAAAATTACCTCAATGTTGTAAATTCGTAAATTGGTTTCAGCTAGGTGATTTAAGGAAACAAAGTGGGTGATAGTCTTCCAATAAAAAGAGCTCTCCTAGGGTGAAATGATTTCACCCCTAGGAGACATAATTAAATTGACAATAGTCATCAGGATACAATGGTTAGAGTAGGTAAGGTAACGTGGAAACAGTCTTTGATTCTGAAGAAGCTGCAAAATTTGTTGGGCTAAATCTCGATAATTTTCAGCAGAGAGTAACGACATTAAAAGTTCCTGGTTGGAAAACTGGTGAATATAAGAAGTCTGTACTTTCTAAATATTTTGAAATCAATCATTCGGAAGGATTTGATAGTAACGTTATAGCAATCTCTAACCAAAAAGGAGGGGAGGGGAAAACAACTATCAGCTTGTATTTAGCAGAAGCACTTTCGGAGAACCATAAAGTATTATTAATCGATTGGGATCCACAGGCGAATGCAACTCAGTTATTTCTAAATGACGATGTTACCTCGATTATGGATTATTTGGGTTATCGTGGTAAAAAACCAAGGAACATTGAACCTCTCATTAAAACAGTAGCAAAGAATTTTGATTTATTACCTTCCACATTGGAACTTGCAAATCTGACAACTCCTTACGAAAGAGATGACTTCGAATTATTAAAAGAGGCAATTTTACCACTAAGATCAAATTATGAATATATCATCATTGATTGTCCACCTTCGTTAGGATTAATTTTAGAAAATGCATTGATTTGTGCAGATTATATTCTTGTACCCATTCAAACTAGAGCATTTAGTTTGCAAGGGATTCGAGATTTGTATGAAACTATCCAAAAAATTCAAAGAAAAGCTAATCAGCGCTTAAAATTATTAGGTGCTGTTTTAAATCAATTTGAAGGACAAAAAGCTTTGGCTGGTTTAGCTGAAGGTGTTAAAAAATATTTCCCTGTATTTGAGACAGTTATACAAAGGCGTGAATCCATTCCGCAAGCTCAGGCAAAAATGAGTTTTTTATCAAAAATCGATTTAACGACTATGAAAAATTTTCGAGAATTGGCAACTGAGGTGAAAGATAAAATCAATGTCCAAAAAAACTGAATTCCAAGCATTAGATTTAATTTCAGCTTATTCTGAGAAAAAAAAGAATCCTTCTCATCTTGAGTTAAGCCAAATTTTCCCAAATCCAACTCAACCTCGTCTTATTGGTAGAGAAGATACTTCCGACTTACTCCCTTCAATGGAGAGACTGGGTTTAATAGAGCCCATATTGGTTCGAAAAGAAAAGGGTAAATATTTAATCGTTGCGGGTGAACGAAGATATAGAGCGGCATTAAAGCTGGGCTGGAAAGAAATACCAGCCATTATTACCGATGCCAACGAGGATGTTTGTTATGAGATGTCACTAGCAGAAAATGAAAAACGAAAAAATTTAAATCCTTGGGAAGTAGGAAAAGCTATCCAATATTTAAGGAAAGAAAAGAAAAAGACAGCGGATGAAGTTTCAAATCTATTGGGTTACAGTGAAAGGTATGTCAAACAACTTAGCAGTATCGCTAGATTAGATCAAAAATCAGTAATGGAATTGATCATAAGTGGCAAACCTTTGTCAGTCAAAAATTTAGAAGATTTGCTTAAAAGAAAAGAAAATAGAGGGGGTGAAATCATTTCACCCCGTGTTGGTTTATCACAGACTAAAATTAGTATTAATGTCGGGAAACTAAACAGTAAATTGCGTGAAAGTTTTTTAAAGGAATTAAACTCGCTCAAAAAAAAATACGGTATCATTGAATAGAGGAAAAATGAAATCAACTTTAAAATTAAAAACAATAGATGATATCGAAAAAGAATTATCAATTATAATCACTTGCGAAAAAAAACAAAAATCAGACATTACATTATCTCAGATCTTTGATTTTTTAGCTGAGTCCATTGAGTTATCGATTCAAGGAGTAGGGTATACTACCAAAAGAACAACTGTAAATAAACTTCTAGGTAAATACAAATTCGCGAAACTTATATCAACTGGCCATTACACAAAGGCAAATCAAATCCCTGGTTTCCCACCGAAAGACTTAGGTGATCCAGAATCTGCACAATTAAGGTTAAAAACATCTTTAACTGCATTTAAATTACATTCTGGGCCATTCGCTGAACATCCTGTTTTTGGCGAACTTGATAAAAAACAATGGGAAAAAATTCATGGTATCCTCTCTTCTTTTTTATTCGGATACATACAGTTGTTTGGTGATGAAAAGCTTAGGTATGCAAAAGATAGAGAGAACAAAAAAGATCGAAATTTTTCTGAAAAAAAACAAAATCACCACCAAAGAAAGAATGAAGATAAAGGTGAATCGAAACCAAGCGGACACAATAATAGAAAATGGAAAAATAAAAAGAAATCCCATTATAAGGGAAATAGAAACCAAGGAGGAGGACCTAAATGAGGATAACGTTAGTAAGCGGAAGTCATAGAAAGAATTCACAATCATTAAAAGTAACTAATTTTTTAGCTTCAATATTAAAAGATAAAGGCATTGAAACCATAATTCTAGACTTAGGTAATTCGCCATTACCAATTTGGGAGCCTGGAATGTGGGAAAAAGATTCGGAAATCAAAAAATTTTGGAACGAATACAATCAAGGATTGTCTGAATCAGACGCTTTTGTATTTATTACACCAGAATATGCTGGAATGGCAAGTCCTGCTATGAAAAACTTTTTTCTCTATTTATCTGGCGGGGATATTTCTCATAAACCAGGCCTTATTATAACAGTATCAAGCGGAATGGGAGGAAGTTACCCAAATGCTGAGTTAAGAATGTCTAGTTATAAAAACACAAGAATCGTCTACATTCCTGATCATGTAATAGTAAGACACGTGGAAACACTTTTAAATTCAGACTCACCAGAATCAAAAGAAGACACATATATCCGAGGTAGATTAAACTATGTGTTGAACGTATTAGTAGAATATGCAAAAGCGTTCACTTCTATTCGGTCAAGTGGTGTGATTGATATAAAAACTTACCCTTTTGGATTATAAGCGATATTAAAATTGGAACTCCAACATTAAGTAAGAGTGTCAAAATGTACCCAAAAAATGGACCTCCAAATGAATACGGATCTATGCTGTGCATGAAGTGTATGATAAATGGATGTAGTAGGAAGATAAATAAACTTTGATTTCCTATAAAACTGAGGACTTTAGATATCGATCCATTGAAATCATTCAAGTATTGCCAAATACATAACAGAAATAGAACTGGATATATGGTGTGGTGGTTCTTTAGGTCTGTGCCAAATAAATGACTAAAAATTAGGATCAAAATTAAGGATAAAACAAAATATACTGAAATTATAAATTTTGAATTATGATTGATTTCAGACTTAGATTGTTTTGTTTTCCCGATGAAAATACCTAGTACAAAGAAAAAAATATAATTGAAGATTGAAATTGAATGGTACTCAGACGGTAAATAAGTATCAAAAAAACCCAAATTTGAGATCATATTGATTAAAAAAGAAACTATCAGGATTATATTTCGCCAATTTTCTCCTTTCATGATTGGATTCAAAATATAGAATAATAGGTAAAATTGTAACAACAAAGGTACAAAATAGAAGGGTGTAAACACTTTCCCTAAAGCGTAAAAGGTAAGAAACTCATTAAGTGAATAATGATTGTATTTTATCCAATACCCAAGAATTGAGAATATCGTATAAGGTAGAATTAGGTGTTTAAATTTTGATACCCAATAACCTTCCTTTATTTTTAGAAAAATAGCTGATGTTAGGATAAACATAGGGACTGAAAAACGTGCCAAATTCGATAACATCAATGTATTATGGATAATAAAACTATCACCAGGATGAAAAAACTGAAAGTATGAATGGATATGAATCATTACAATTCCTATCATTGCAAACCCTCTTAGCACATCAAAACGTGATTCTCTGTTGTTTTTTGATTGGTTTGGCACGGGAAATAATAATGGAATGCGGAAAGTGTAAAACGTAAGTGCCAACATCCCGGCTAGTATGATCCCTAATAATTCCCATTCCATATCGTAATTGTCCTTTTCGAACATTTTCATTTTATATTTCAGGTTGGAAAGGAAAATGAATTCAGATTTTAGCCAAAATAGCCAAAAATAGATATAGGAGTCACCATTTTATGAGCAAACTCAACATTCCGCCGAACCAAAGGATCTTCAAAGAAGGGGAGTTGAATAATGCTATGTACATCATTTTGCAAGGGAATGTGGAAATCTTTTTTACAGTTAATAATAGCCAAACTCGATTGGCACTCATGAAACCTGGGGACTTTTTTGGAGAAATGGCTTTGTTTAGTTCCAATCCAAGGAGTGCGACTGCAAGGACAATTACAAACTGCGAATTGGCAGTGATTGAGAGTAAACAGCAGTTAGAAAATTTCTTGGTTAAAAATCCGAAATTTGCCGCGAAGATGGTTTCTATTATGGCGGATCGATTGGCAAAAACAAATGAATTGTTGATTAGCAGTATGGAAAAATCAGTTGCTAAGAAAATTGAATTTAGTACAGAATTAGGAAAAGATTTAAAAGAAGATTTGGGAAGTGTTTGAGTTCAATTCCATTATCCATAAATGGATGGTAAGTTTTTTTTGACCAAAGTGATTTCTAAGATAGGCGCGTAACTGAGTAAATTCTTCAAATTGACCTTGTGACCTTCAGCGAGCACAAATTCTTTCAATATTTCTAAAGTTTCTTCGGGTGGCAAACTTGAAATAAAAGGGTATTCTGGGTGACCAACTAAATTGAGTTCATCAGCTAAATTTGGGTCTTCTAAATCTTTTTCTTCGAGCGTGAGTAATAATTTCCAATCCATATTTATATAAAGAGATTCTGGTATTCTTCTCTATGTTCCTCAAATTTTACCTTAAAACGATCTTGCATTTCTCGAAATTCTTTTTCTGAGTGAATTTCAAAATAATCCAAAACTTCCGGTTCGACAGTAAAATAATTCCCTTTCCCTTTGCCTATATTTGCCAAAATGTCTGCCAAGTATATGATTTGGCATAAAATGTTATTTCTAGACTTACATTGCCAAGGTTTGTGATGGAATCGAATTACATCTAAAATTTCTTCAGGGAAATGCCATTTGTCAGAAATTAAATAACCTATTTCTGAATGTGTTGTTCCAACGGTGTATTCTTCTACCCATTCAGAAATTTCTGTATTATCGTCACTTCTTAAAACTCGGATCTGATTGACTTGGCTTAAATCAAGGGATAATAGAACCATTCTTCCTAAATCATGTAATAGGGCAGCGATCGTTGCTGTTTCTAAAAGTTGGATGTGTTTTCGCTTTTCTTCCAGTAAGAACTTCACATACATCGAAGTTTTAAAAGAGTGAGTCCAAACAAGAACTTGTTTCGCATAACGAGAGTTAAGTATTTTTTTGGCACCTAAAGCCAAAAAAATTGACTCCAGGTTTTTTAGACCAATCCGTTTCACTCCTTCAAAAACGGAAACAATTGATTTATGGACTCCAAATAATGGTGAATTTGCAATTTTAATAATTTCAGCTGCGATTGCTGGGTCTTTTTCAGCTTCAGTTGCAATTTCTTGGAAAGTCACATCTTTCTTTTTTGCAATCATGATCAATTTATTAATTTGAGCAGGCAAAGGAGGAAGTGAATTTACCTCCCGAATCAAAAGTTCCTTAATGCGTAATTGGCTATCTTTTGGAATCAATTGTTTGGGAATACGAATGATCACTTCTGTATAGTCTTCACCAGTTACCAATTCGAAAAATTGATTTGGAATCCCTGAATTACGAAGTAGGATATGAATTAATACAATGCCTAAACCAGAACTTTCCTCATTGTCCACGGATTCTCGGTAAGCATCATTTATATTTTTATACTTTGTTGAAGCTTGGACCCTTCTTACGATTCGATTTTTCTCTTCTGGAAGGATTTTTGCATTATTGCGAACTCTGAACTCAATAAAATCATCCTTGTACATTGTACTGAGAGAAATTGAATAATTTGATTTTTCTAATGAAGAAAATACGCGTTTACGATGGTGTCCAAACTCATCCTTATAAAGACTAATCCCTCGGGCATAATCTTTTTCGTTCCATAAGTCTAACCCTTGTTCTGAGAAAAAAACACGTTTCCCATTTGCCTTACAACCATTCACTAAAAGTTCGCTTAGGATAGTAAATAAAATCTCATGTAGGAATTCCAGGGAAATACTCCTGACCACACGACCAATCCAAATGTCCAATTCCGGACAGTCGATTTCCGAAAAATGGACATATTCTTTGGTGATCAATTTCCCAGAGAGAAAGTCCTCCTGGAATGTCATGAGTGGGGGAATCGACATGATAAAACTGTTTTGAACCTTGTTTCTCTTTTTGAAAACCGAAAATTTTATTTTGAAATTTACTTAGAAAATCCGATAATAGTAACTATGGAACTCTCGAAAAAAAGCCTTCTCTTTACCATTTTGTTCAGTTTAGCAGTTGTTTCAATCTCTGCACAGGACACTAAACCACAAACAACATCTACCGACGTGAATCAAGAAAATCACGATGCCAAAGAAGGCCAAGACAAAGAGTTGTTCGAGTACTACTATAAAACACGTCCAGAAAATTTACCACCTAATAAAGCAAAACTCGAATATAACCTGATTAAGACGCTCAAAAAAGAAATCATGAGTCGTGATTATTCAAAAGAGTCAGCAGAATCAATCAAGAAAATAGATGCAACTAACATCCAATACGAAAGAGTATATCGCGATAGCAAATGGTTACGTGGTTTTATGACTCAAAATACACATCTCAATTATATGGAATTTATGTATGTAGTGAAATACGATAAATATATGTGTTTTGTTACTTTTGATGTAAATCCTGAGAATTATTTACAACAATCACGTCAGTCTCATTTGGTTTTTTCTGGGAAGGATAAGTTCGAAGTAACAATTCCGAAACCCTAATAGCCAAAAAAACAGCCGTTAAAGTAAGGAAATAGTAAAAACTAAATTTAAAATATTTTTCTAAGTTCTCTAAAAGGGGGAGTGGCTCTTCATTCCCCATTATTCTCGAAATTGCTGTAGGTTTTCCTAAAATCCTCAGTTCCTTTTTGTAAATTTCAATTGAATCACCTAACCTTAACCTTTTGTAAATGGAATAAGGGATTTTTTCGGTAGATTCATATAAAGATCCATCAGATAATCCAAAATTATAATGGCATTGGTAAGCAATTGGGAATTGATTTTTGATTCGAGACAATTCTTGTACTCTCGCAAAACTTCTGTTTTTTTCGTTTATGAGTGAAATGGACTCCTCTTTAAGGAAGGAGTTTTCGTAGTAAATGAGGGAATAGAATATAGAAATCACTAAAAAAGAAACGAAAACCGAATTGGAGATCCAAACGGAAATTCGTGGAGTCATCTAGGACTTAGATGGCTCCTCAAAAGACTTTAAAGCATCTTCTCGATCAGAAAAAAATTGGAATGCATTTGATAAACCTAAAAGATGGAACACCTGTAAAATGGAACTTGTTACACCAACGAGAGCCATTTCTTTGTTTCGTTTTTGTAAGTTCATTTTTACATCTAGTATCATTCGTATTCCTAAACTAGATATGTAACGTAATTCAGAAAAATCTAAAATCAAATGTTTTCTATCGGCACCAACCATTTCATCAAGTATGGTTTGGGTGATTCGGTCTAACGGACCAGATTCCATCCGTCCTTTAATTTGAACAATGACAGTTCCATTGATGCGCTTTTGTTCGATTTCGTATGGTAAGTCCTGCATGGATTCCCCTCTCTTTAGTGGAACGACTACAAATAATTTCTCAGGCGATAATTTGATTACCGCTTTTGCATATGGTGGAAACGGGTAGTGTCTCTCTGTTAGAGAATCCACTGCCAAACCACCATTCATTTCGGAAATAACTTCCACTTGATCCAAAGCCCTAAAATCTGCCAAGGAAAACTCTGTTTCTCGTGATTTGACTCGTATTTCTCTGGAATACACATGGAAAAATGGCTCATGTTTCGAAAATGGTGGGAATTTCTTAGGGAAACAAGAACTGATCCAACCTGTTGATCCTGCACCTGTGTAAACTAGTAATCCAGAACATTTTTGTTCTTCCTTTTTGTCCAAATACGAAATCCAAAACCTTGAAGTGAGATCTGGGCTATTGTTTCGGATGGAAAGTTCACATACAGCTGGAACAGTCTTAAGTTTTGTACCATTTGGATAGACAATTTCAGTTTCTAAGAGTGACCAAGACTCTATTTTTGTTTGTTTAAAATTATGTTTTACGGCTTCACCAAGTTCTTCTGCTGTAAACCCAAGAAGAGCCCCAACAGAAGAATCTGGATCTGAATTACACCCAATTAAATGAGTATTGCCGACCAAATGAGCAACATATGTAAAATGATTATCACCACCATGAGCCACAACTAAGTCATAATTCGAACCGGATTCTGGGTCAAAGTGTTCTCGGAAAACAAAATCAGCCTTTGGAAATACATGTGTTTTTAGATACTCACGGGAACGAATTTGCCTTTCATGGGATTCATACGTTCTTTGGAATACCTCTGGATTTTGTTTTGTGACTTCCTTATAGGCTTGTATGGAACCATATGTTTCCAAATCCAACTCGTATTTGGTTCGTTTGAAAACGACAACGATCTTCTTGTACTTGATGGAAGTCATGAGTTTTGGAAGAAATTCCCATTTTCCTTAGGAAAATAAAGGTTTTTTTGCAAAAACTACGATTTTCTTAGGGAATTTTAAGAAAAATTGTATCCAAAATGATTTTAATCTTGTACCAAAACAGGTAGTTTTGTAAATAATGTGTAACCGTTAAATGGTTTAGAGGAAAATCAAAGTATGGCAACAACTCCTACCCCAATGAAAAAGTCCGAAATGCTCAGCGAACTCGCTGAAACAACTGGAATGACCAAAAAAAATGTAGCAGCATTTTTGGACTCTTTCGTTGAACTCGCTTACAAAGAAACTAAGAAGAATGGTGCATTTGTCATTCCTGGTCTAGGTAAACTTGTTAAACGTAATCGTCCAAAGAGAAAAGGTAGAAACCCTGCAACTGGTGAAGCGATTGTTATCCCAGCAAAAACAGTTGTGAAATTCACTCTTTCTAAAACTTGCAAAGATGCGGTTGTCCCACCTAAAAAATAAAGTCATCAATTCTCCCAGGTGGGAATCTACCTGGGAATTTTATGGAAAAAAAACCATATCCATTCTCACCGTTTGAAGATTCTCTTGTAGGGGAAAAAACTCTACTTGTTTGGCAAGATAGCCATCACTCTGAAAAAAATTTAAAAGACCATCTACTCATGGCTTTGGAATTAAGAGAAGATCAGTTAGTATTCACACCAAACGCAATCAAACAAAAGTTAATGGTTTCATATCCTACTGAAATCAGAAATTTAATTGCAAACAATCAAACTGGCGAAATTCCCAAATTACTGATAGCAATTGCAAAAGGGAATACACCATCAAATTCTTTACCCGCATTAGATATTTGTTTTGAACTCATAGAATGGTTGTTAACTGGATTTGATTTGGATGAAGTATTAAGAGAAACTTTGTCATTATTATTCGGAATCACATTATCAATTGAGTTTTTAACATCTGTTCGTGCTGAGTATTTTAAAGAGTTACGCGGTTAAATAAAACGAACAAAAATTTTTTTTGATTGTCAATTTGTGAATTTGGTTCAAAATTTGGAGCAAATAAGGATTTTTGGTAACTTCTATGCAAACTCGAAACATCTATAAATGGGGATCACAAGAAGTGGAAGAAAAACTTCCCTCACATACATTGGATTTTTTAAATCATCAATTCCCAGTATCAAACGAATTTAAATCTTCTCTTCCTAAAGGTGAACTCCCTTTAAAACCATTAAAGAAATCTAAGTTAAGTCCAACAGTCATTTCAAAACTTAAAAAAATTGTGGGGAATTCGAATGTTTCAATAGACGATGTTAGTCGAGCAAAACATTCAATAGGAAAATTTTATACTGAGATCTATAAAGCTCGGTTTGGTGAAGTTTCGGATGTAGTTGATGTAGTGGTCTCTCCTAAAAACGAAAAGGAAATTGAGGAAATATTAGCTCTTGCGAATGCAAATAAAATTCCTGTCATTCCTTTTGGTGCGGGATCTACAGTCACAAAAGCACTACAAGCTCCAAAAGGAGGAATCTCCCTTGATTTGTCTCGATTGAATCGCATCATTGAATTTAATGCGATTGATTCAACAGTAACAGTTGAAGCTGGAGTATATGGACCCGAATTAGAAAAACATTTAAATGACAGGGGATATACCTGTGGTCATTTCCCACAATCCTTTGAATTTTCAACTGTAGGTGGTTGGATTGCTGCAAAAGGGGCAGGGCAAGCTTCCACTGGGTATGGTAAAATCGAAGATATTCTTCTTGGATTAACGGCTATTACACCTTCTGGTAAATTCGAATCGAAAGTTTATCCCGCAGCTTCCATTGGTCCAGATATGTTTCGTTTGTTTCTTGGAGCGGAAGGAAGTTTTGGTGTCATTACAAAGGCTACTTTAAAAATTCGTAAATACCACACGCAAAATTCTGCGAAAGGTTCTTTTATTTTCAAAAACTTTGAAAGTGCAGTTGAGACAATGCGTGAAGTGATGCAAGGAGGATTTGGTAAACCTCATTTTTTCCGAATCCAAGATCCAGAAGAAACTGATATTTCTTTTCATATGAGTGGATTACATGGAGGCAAAGAGGACCTTTTTCTTAGGTTCATTGGTTACAAACCAATGCAAAGATCTCTTATGCATATCATCATTGATGGAGACCCTTCCTATACAAAAGAAGTTTTGAAGAAAATCAAAAGAATCGCTAAACGAAATGGTGGGTTTTCTACAGGAGAATCACCGGTTAACAAATGGTTACACCAAAGGTATTCAAGTGCCTACTTGCGTGATTATTTAATGGATGAAGGTATTAGGATCGATACCTTAGAAACTGCCGTTAGTTGGTCCAATCTTCATACATTATGGGAAAACACAAGAGCTTATATAAAAAGTTTTGAAAATACATCATGTATGGTCCATATATCCCATGCCTATGAAAATGGTGCAAATTTATACTTTATTTTCATAAGCCCAATGGACAAACAAAATGAAGTTTCTTCTTTTATTAAATTTCATAAAGGAATAATCGATAGTATCCATGAAAATGGTGGATCACTTTCACATCATCATGGGATCGGAAGAATGTTATCTCCTTGGATGGAAAAAGAAGTAGGGAAAGAAGGGCTTCGTATCCTTTCTTCTCTCAAAAAAACTTTTGATCCAAAGGGAATTATGAATCCAGGTGGATTGTTAGGATTAAAATAATGGGTGTTTCTGAAAGGAAAAAAAGAGAATTTGCACAAAGAGAAACGGATATACTAAATTGCGCGATTGAACTTTTTCGAACAAAACATCCATCTCTTGTGAAGATGGATGATATCGCAAAACATTTAGAAATTGGACGAGGGACAATTTATCTACACTTTAAAAGTAAAGATGATTTGATGGCTCGTATTCAATATGAAGATTATGTTCGTCTGCGGGGAAGGCTAGAAAAAGCTTTCGAAGAAAAAACTGCAATTGAAATGTCTAGGCGTGCGATCCGAGCCTACATAGATCATTGTTTAGGTGATAAACATATGTACCTTGTTGCAAAACAATGTGGAGTGAATCTAAACATTGACAATGTTTCTGAAGATATGAGAAAAATGCTCACTGATGAAAGATCAAATCGATTGTCTTTATTAGAAAAAATTTACAAACAAGCAAAAATAGAAAATCTCATCAACTCACGAGGTACCTATCCCAATGTGGCTGTTGCATGGGGAATGATACGTGGTGCAGTAGAAGTGATTCTCGATGGGCATTTTCAAAATGAAATAAAAAGTGAAAAAGCTTATTTAGAAACGATTGAACATGTTTTATTTTTTGGATTATTTTCAGGTGGAAACAAAGGAGAAACATGATGAGAAAGATAAAGGTAATTTTAAATCCAGTTTCAGGTGGAGGCCTTTCTGCAAAAGTTTGGCAAAAAATTGAACCTATTCTCATCCAGAAGGGGATTCCCTATTCCTATGAAGTAACTACCAAAGAAAAAGCCGCCAAAGATATCGCAAAAGAATCCGTAAAACAAGGGTATCATTGGATTTTAGGTATTGGAGGAGATGGTACATTCTCAAATATTATCAATGGACTTTTCGAAAATGGAAAATTGATCAATAAAAATGTTGTATTTAGTCCAATCCCTGCTGGCCGGGGCAATGATTTTATCAAAACTGTAAACGTTCCTAAAAATCCGGTAAAAGCATTGGAACAAGCATTAAATGGCGATGAAAGACATATTGATTTAATTGATGTTACCTATACCAAGCCCGATAAATCAAAAGGTAAATATTTGTGTTTGAATTTGGCTGATTTTGGAATGGGTGGAGAAGTTGTATATAGGGTAAACCAATCAAAGTTAGGTAGGTTTATTGGTGGGAAAGGTGTATTCCTTTTTTATACAGTTGTTTGTTTGTTTTCTTATACAAATAAAAAAATCACACTCACACTTTCCAAATTTGAGAAAATCACAAATAAATGTCGGTTAATTGTTTGTGCGAATGGCGAATTTGCTGGAGGAGGAATGTGGTTTGCACCGAAAGCGAAGTTAGATGATGGGAAAATGGATTTATTAGCAATCCAAGACGTTTCTGTTTTTGAAACACTTCGCAAATTTGGAAATCTTTACCAAGGAAAATTATCTGATGATGCCAAAGTAATTTCCAAACAAATTACTGAACTCAAAGCAGAGTCTGAAGAAGATGTATTTATCGATGTAGATGGAGAAAATATGGGGCAACTTCCTGCTCAGTTTAAAGTTCTTCCCAAGGTATTGCCAATTAAATGTTAAATTTATGAAAAATAGCACCAAACAAGAAAATTCGAGATTAGATCATTTAAAAAAAGAATACGATATTCTTGTCATTGGAGGTGGGATTACTGGTGCCAATGTATTGTGGGATGCAACACTAAGAGGGTATAATTGCCTTCTAGTGGAGAAGAATGATTATGCATCTGGCACGAGCCAAGCTACTTCCAAACTGATCCACGGTGGGCTACGTTATTTAAAGAATTTTGAACTAGGGCTTGTGCGTGAATCTTTATCAGAACGGAGGTATCTAGCAAAAATCTCTCCACACGCAGTTCGTCCTATGGGATTTATCATTCCGATTCGGTCTCTCTTCCAAAGGATTCTGTTATTATTAGGAATGGAATTATACAATTTACTATCTTTTGATAGAAACAAAGATATTGATCCAGATGTTCAACTTCCCAAATACCGATGGAATTCAGTAGCGGAAACAATATATAAAGTGATGGGGCTTGGTAGAAAATCACTCAAAGGAAGTTTCCAATATTACGACTATGCAAACCCAAATCCAGAGAAACATACAACGGAATTTATCCTTTCTGCAAAAGAAAAAGGTGCACATGCTTTTAATTATTTGGCAGTTACTACCTTAAAAAAACAAAATAGCGGTGGTTATACGGTAGGATTAACAGATGAAATCACTGGCAAAAAAGTTTTGGTATCCGCTAAGGTAGTTGTCAATTCGGCAGGACCTTGGGCAGATATAATCGAATCAATGGCGGGGATTTCTGCTGAAAAAAAATTAGTTCGATCTAAAGGGATCCACGCAGTTGTACGCAATATTTGCGGAAATGAATGTGTTGTATTGTCAAAACGAGATGGCTCACATTTATTTGTTATACCATGGCGTGGGAAAACAATCATTGGAACTACTGATACTGCATATGAGGATGATCCAGACAAATTTAAAGTTAAACAATCTGAAATTGTTGATTTGATAGATGAAGTGAATTTCAGTTTTGGTTTTGCAAAATTAACATTAAAAGATGTCGATTATTATTATGGTGGATTAAGGCCACTTGTAGAGGATCCAGGTAGTACGGAGGGAACATACTCTGCATCAAGGAAGTCGGAAATTTTTCATTATGAAAATGAAGGGTTCCCAGGTTTTTTTTCAGCCTTAGGTGGTAAATACACAACAAGTAGAGCGGTTGCAGAAAGTTTAGTGAATGCAATTGATACTTATACAAAAGGAAAACATGTAACTTGTGTCACAAAGTTCACTCCATTACTTGGCGGAAGATATCAGAACCTTAAAGAATTAGTGACGGAAATTCAATTTAAGTTCCCACATGTTTCGGGGAATAAGATCGATACTTTAGTTAGGCGGTATGGAAGTTTAACTTGGAAAATATTATCTTTAAAAGGATTGGATACATATCGAATTCCTAATGGTGAGATGTATTTTGAAGACGAAGTTGAATACATTGTTCTAAATGAAGACATTCATCATTTAACTGATTTTTATTTCAGAAGGTCTGGAGTCGGAACAGTGGGGAAAGTAGAAACTTCGGAACGAACTCGTCTTGATAAAAAAATTGCTAAGTTACTTGGTTGGAGCGCAGATCGCCTGAAAGAAGAAGTCAAAAAAGTTGATGAACGTTATCAGTGGTATGTTGATTAAGTGCCTAGAATAAAAATCGAGATTCCAAATCATAAAATATTTGAAACATACTTATCAGTTCGAATATCAGATATCAATTTTGCCGGTCATTTGGCTCATGATGCGATTTTGACATTAACACACGAATGTAGGGCTAGATTTTTCCATTCTCATGGATGGACTGAGATCAATGTAGAAGGCAAAGGGATAGTTGTTTCTGACGTAGCCATTGTTTATAAATCAGAAGCTTTTTTCCCTGATGATCTAAACATCCAATTGTATGTAGATCAAATTTCATCAAAATCATTGGATATGTTGTATGTGATCACACATAAGGATGGAAAAGAAATTGCTCGTGCTAAAACTGCAATTGTCTTTTTTGATTATTCGGAACGGAAACCTTGTTCAATCCCAGCAGTGTTTTTAAGTGTCATCAAAAAAGAATCTAAGAATTAATTTTTGTTGTTTTGAACTATGTTGTTTTGAATGAGAGACAGAAATTTTGTTTCCTCTGATTCATAATTGAGCTTATGAATGCCACCTAAAGAATTGAGTCTGACTGCTTGATTCCATGTGTTAGATTCAATTTTTTTCCAAATTCCAATTCCAAATCGACCATATTCATTTCGAATCCACTGCATAAGTTGCGTTATGGTTTCTATATTTTTATCTTTCCGTTTCGGATATGTGAGAATAAAATTTAATAGTTCTTCGATCCCTTTCTTTTTGACAACGGATGTTTTAAAAATAGGTGGAAGTGACTGGTCAGGGAGAATGTCTTTGATAAATTCAAGTGTTGACTCTAACATATAATAACTTGAATTGGCGAGAGATTCTTCATCACATTTGTTGATGATAAAAGCTTCTGGAACTTCCATAATCCCAGACTTCATAAACTGTACTTGGTCACCACCCAAAGGTTGCATCACGAGAAATGAAATATCGGAAATGAGTGATACTGAAATTTCATTTTGACCAATACCAACTGTTTCAATGAATACATAATCAAATATCTTTCTTAAAAAACGGATTACATGATAGGTATAGGGATTGAGTCCACCTAATTCAAGTTGAGAAGGTTGTGATCGAAAATAAATCCTCGTGTCCCTTCTGGGAAGAGTGACTCTTGTTCGGTCTCCAAGTATCGACCCACCACTGATATTGGAAGAGGGGTCAATTGCCACAATTGCCATTTTTTTGTTTGGTGCAAAGTCCAGGAACAAACGACAAAGTTCTCCGAGTAACGATGATTTGCCAGCACCAGGGGTGCCTGTGATTCCGATGGTGAGACCTTCTTTGGCATTTGGTTTTTGCGATTGGATTTCGTTGAACAAACTTTCTCGAAATCTTAGATTGTTTTCTGTTTCAATTTTGGAGATGATTTTAGCAATGGGAAACTTCTCACCAAGAAGTGCTTCTGAAACCAATTGCGATAGTGTTTCTGTGGAATCCATCAAAGAGTGTGCCATTGTAAAATGAGTTAAATTCGAGGTGAAACCTCCACTAACATTCATATCGAAGTGTAGTGGAGGCAGTTGGATCTCGTGTTTAAACGAGGGCTGGTTCAACCGAAATGATATCGATGATTTTGTTCATGATCGACATCAAATCATAATCCTTTGGAGTAAAGATTTCACGGATTCCCATTTTTTTCAGTTCTTCAAAATCGGATTCTGGGATGATCCCACCAATCACAACCGGAATGTTTGCTTTGTAGTGAGCAAGTTCATCAAATAGTTGTTTTGCGATTTCTTTATGGGAACCAGAAAGAATGGAAAGTCCAATCACATTTGCATTTTCTTCCACCGCAGATTGTACGATTTCCTCTGGAGAAAGTCGGATTCCGGAATAAATCACATCAAACCCACTGTGTTTTGCTGATACTGCAATCATCTCAGCACCATTGGAGTGACCATCAAGTCCCGGTTTTCCTACAACAATTTTTGGTCTATGGCCATGGGCTTTTGTGAAGGCTTCCACTTTCCCACGAACAGTTGCTACTTTATCATCAGAGAGGAAGAGTTTTTGGCCATCTACACCTGTTGGTGGGTTATATTCGCCATACACTTCGCGAAGAGCGTCTGCCCATTCTCCTGTTGTCACAAGTGCTTTTGCACATGCAATGGAGTATGGCATAAGATTTTTTCCATCTTTTGCAGCTTGTTTGAGTTCCTCTAAAGATTTTTTAGCAAGTTCTGCATTCCGACGTGTTTTTGCTTCTGCTAATACACCTAATGTTTGTTCAGCGGATTTAGGATCAACTTTGAAAATACCACCGTCAGAGTCAGTCATAAGTGGTGATTTGATCCCGTCAGTCCATTTGTTTTTACCAACAATCACAAGTTCATTGGAATTGATTTTGGAAAGCCTTTCGGTTTGTGATTTCACGAGTTGTGATTTCATATAACCGTTTTCGATGGCAACAAGAGCTCCACCCATATCGAGAATTTTTTGGATTTCCAATTTGGCTTGTTCTTTCAGGGCTTTTACTTTTGATTCAATGACTTTTGATCCTTCAAAAATATCTGGGTATTCTAAAAGGTCGGTTTCATATGCTAATACTTGTTGCAAACGAAGTGACCATTGTTGGTCCCAAGGTCTTGGAAGCGAAAGTGCTTCATTCCATGCTGGTAATTGTAAAGCACGGCATCTTGCATTACGAGATAACGTTACACCCAATGCTTCAATGAGGATTCTCCATGCATTGTTTTCTGGTTGTTCTTCTGTGAGACCAAGTGAATTTACTTGTACTCCATAACGGAACACTCTGTACTTTGCATTTTTGACACCGTAACGTTCTTTCGTGATTTCTTCCCACATTTCTGTGAACGCACGCATTTTGCACATCTCTTCTACAAAACGAATCCCAGCGTTGACAAAGAAGGAAATCCTTCCCACACACTGTTCGAATTCATCTTCTGTGAAACAGTTTCTTTCTTTGATGGCATCTAACACAGCAATCGCTGTTGCAAGAGCAAAGGAAAGTTCTTGTACAGGTGTTGCACCCGCTTCTTGTAAGTGATAAGAACAGATGTTAGAGGGGTTCCACTTTGGAATATTGTGCAGACAATATTCATACATATCCACGATGATTTTCATCGAGTCTTTTGGTGGATAAATATAAGTTCCGCGAGCCAGGTATTCTTTGATGAGATCGTTTTGAGTGGTCCCGTTTAGTTTTTCGAGGGGAACTCCACGTTCTTCCGCAAGTGCCACATAAAGCGACAATAACCACATAGAAGTTCCATTGATGGTCATCGATGTGTTCATCTCTTCGATTGGGATCTGGTCAAATAAAATGCGGAAATCTTCAAGTGAGTTGATAGGAACTCCCACTTTTCCGATTTCAGGCCTTGAGACTTCGTGGTCGGAGCTATAACCACACTGAGTGGGTAGATCAAATGCAATGGAAAGCCCTGTTTGGCCTTTAGAAAGGTTCTTTCTGTACAACTCATTGGAGGCTTTTGCGTTGGTGTGCCCTGCATAGGTCCTAAAAATCCATGGTTTGTCAGGTTTTCCCTGTCCATTCTCGTCAACGAGAAGGTAATCTTTTTTTTCGGCGGACATTCTTTGCCTCGTTTTATAATTTCTATGTATAATTGAAAATCTTCTGGAATATTTTCACCTAAAAATTTATACAGGACTAGGCAATTTAAGCCTTTTCCAAGATGCGCGAACCTAAACCTTTTTCACCAATTCCATTCATTTTTAGCATCTTACTCTTAAGTTTGGGTTATGCGTTGTTCTCATATTTTAGACCATTCCCCACAACAGAAACAGAATGGGAATTTTTGGCAAATGCCAAAGCTGCAACGGAGGAGGGGGGGCTCATTTCTGCAAGAGAACCACTTGCATTCTGGTTTGTAGTCACATGGAAAAAAATCTTTGGTAGCAATTACATTCCATCCTTCATTGCGTTAGCTGGTTTATTTTATAGTTTGTTTTTACATCTTTTTTTGTTGTTACTCAGAAATGTAGAATGGAAACGAAATCACTATTTTGTGGTTTATCTTGCTGCCTTTTTGCCATTTTCTTACGGATTCCCAACTTCCTATTTCACAGAGACACTTTGTTTGGTATTTTTGTTACTAGTTTTTTTGACATTTCGTTTGGAAAAGATGACAGACTTACTCATTTTCCCAACGTTCACTCTTCTTGCCTTTTTCTCTAGTTTTATCATGTTCTACTTGGGTTTCACATTCTTCGTGATCTTCACAGGGATTCGTGGATCGAGAAAAGCAGCACAAAAAACATCAGTTTTTTATAAGAAGAAAAATGTTCCGTTTTTATTTTTACTTGGATACTTAGCTTTTTTTGTTATCTCACTTATCTTTTTCTCTTACTCCAATTTTTTTGGTGAAAAATCGATCAGTTTTCTTTTCAAAACTTGGTACCAAATAGCTCTGATGATATTACTTCCCATGGTAACCATAGGGATTGGACATATATTATTAAAAACAGAAAAAGAACTGAATACAATCACAGCCTCTGTTGTGTTAGGCATTTCCATTCTTGTTTCCGTGTATTTTATCTTTAAGGATTTACGTTCAACTGCCAAAGAACCGTGGGACACTCAAACTAAAAATTTAACCAAATCATTTGGGCAGGCACTTGTTCTAAAATCCGATCCTATTTATTTACCAAAAGAGTTTTCCTTTGCTTTGTATTTCCAAACAGGAACCAAAACAAAATATTTAAAAGAAACAGTGATACCTGATAAATCCTTTTTATATGTAGAAGGGATATGGAACCAAGACATCCAATTGGTACAAAAATCTGGTTTGTTTCGAAGATCGAATCGGTCGGTTGGCATTGTTCCATTGAGTGAAGACGATGTCCTCATCCAAAAAATCACCTTCGATAAAATTAAAAATGAAAAAAATCTAAGTTTTATCTCTAAGAAGATTGAAGAATCGTGGGCCAATGTTCCCGCAAAGCGCCCGTTTGATGAATATACTGCTGGATTACAAAAAAAGTTTGGTTATTTGAGTTTTTACTAAAACTTTAGATTAAGAACTAAAGTCTTTATAAAAACGTTTCACTTTGGAAACATATTGTTTTGTTTCCTCATATGGTGGTATACCTTTGTATCGTTTCACAGCACCAGGACCTGCATTGTAAGCAGCAATTGCCTTTTCTGGATCCTTAAATTCTTTCATCAGACCTTTTAAGAATTTTACACCACCAGTGATGTTTTCTTCGGGATCAAAAGGGTCCTTCACACCCAAACTTTCTGCAGTCTCGGGCATTAGTTGCATGAGGCCCATTGCACCTTTGGGAGAAACCGCCTTCGTTTTAAATCCAGATTCTGCCTTCACCATTGCCTTTACTAAATTTGGATCCATCCCTTGTGCTTCGGCTATGGATTCGATTGTACCAATGAGATCCTCTGTTTGTTTGGGCCCTCGTGAAAGAGCAGGTGCTAAGGATTTCGCTGTATCAGGGAAAGGAAGTTGGATGGAGTCGTTCGGGATGGGATTTGTTTCACTCGTTTGTTTTGCCCCATTTTGTTTGTTCCATTCCTTTTCTAACAGATCAGGGAAGGAGACAAGGGCACTAGGGTTCTTTGCCATTTGGGACAAAGATTCCATTCTGCCTAAGACAGAAGAAACAGAAGGGATATCAGTGAGTTTCACATCATTCCTTTCGGTCAGATTCTAGAAAACTGAAGTAAAAAATTATGTCTCTTACTGAATTTTGGAAGTCTGGATATGGTGTAGGTCTTTTGGGTCGAGTGGTTTTACAAGGTAACCTTTCACATTGGGAAAGGACAAACTTTTGGATTGGTCGGAAGGATCTATGGAGGATGTGAGAATGTAAATCGGGATTTGAGAAATGGGTGTGATCGTTTGGACTGTCTCCAAAAACTGCCAACCATCCATGATCGGCATATTCAAATCTAAAAACAAAAGTTCAGGAAGATGTTCCGTGGACTTTAAGGCAGTGAGTGCTTCCGATCCATTCGGGTAAGTGAAAATTTCAGAAGCAAAGGAAAGTTTTTCCATAAGAGTTTTGATGAGAAAAGTAGTAACAACATCATCTTCGATCAAAAATACTTTTGAAATTTGGCTCATGATTCTGGAAAACTTCTCTCAGAAACTATCGATTTCTGGAAAAGAAGCAACCAATAAAATGAAACATCCTCTCTTTATAAGGTATGTGGAGAGGTTAAAACATCTGGTCTAAGTATTTCTTTTAGTTTTGTTTCTTCCAAGAATCCAAGTTCAAGGACTATGGATTCCACAGATCGATTTTCGGCAAGAGCTCGTTTGGCGACTAAGGTTGCATTTTCATACCCAATGTATGGATTGAGAGCAGTCGCAAGACCTGCTGATGTTTTGACTCTGGATTCAAGAACTTTTCGGTTTGCAGTGATTCCTGAAACACAATTAGTTTCCAAAGTTTTACAACCGGCCGTTAGGTGCTCGATACTTTTGAATAAACTATGAGCAATGATTGGCTCAAATGCATTCAATTGTAATTGTCCTGCTTCTGCTGCCATAGTGATTGTGATATCATTTCCAATCACTTCATAAGCAATTTGATTCACCACTTCCGGGATGATAGGATTCACTTTGCCTGGCATGATGGAGGAACCCGCAGCCTTTGCTGGTAAATTGATTTCATTAAATCCACCTTGTGGGCCACTCGAGAGTAATCGTAAATCGTTACATACTTTTGACAGTTTGGTAGCGATTCGTTTTAATACTCCAGATAATTGGACAAAAGCACCTGTGTCTTGTGTTGCTTCTATCAAATTTGGAGCTGCATTTAAATCAAACCCCGTTTGTTTTGCCAGGATTTCAGTTACGATTTTCGAATAACGAATGTCAGTATTGATTCCTGTGCCGATTGCAGTTGCTCCTAAATTAATTTCACCTATGAGGGAAGTTGCTTCTTTTAATCGGGAAATGTCTTCACCTAACATTACATCGTATGTTGAGAATTCTTGGCCTAAGGTCATTGGCACTGCATCTTGTAACTGAGTTCTTCCAATTTTTAATATATCTTTGAATTCATCTGATTTTTTTCGAAACGAAACCTGTAAACTTTCTAGGGCAGAAAGTAATCCGATGATAGAAAACACAGCAGCCAATTTGATAGAAGAAGGATAAACATCATTCGTACTTTGTGACATATTGACATCATTGAGTGGGTGGAGAAATGTATAATCACCCTTGGGATGGCCTGCTAATTCTAAAGCAATGTTTGTGATCACTTCGTTGGCATTCATATTTGTGGAAGTGCCTGCACCACCTTGGATGACATCCACTACAAACTCAGAATGGAATTTGCCATTTAAAATTTGATCACAAGCTTCCACAATCCATTTTGATTTTTCGGAAGGGAGTAGTCCTAATTGTAGATTTGCCAATGCAGACGCTTTTTTGATATGGGCGAGGGCACACACTAAATCAGGATACGTGCCAATGGACTTTCCCGTAATGGGATAATTTTCGAGTGCCCTTAAAGTGTGAATCCCCCAATAAACATGCTTAGGAATTTCTCTTTCGCCAAGCAGGTCATGTTCCATCCGAAAATTTGTTTCTGTCATTTCAGAATTTCTCCAATTGAGAACGAAAGATACTAGACCAAAAAGAATTGGGAAGAAGATTTATGTTCTGCATGAAGAAATTCACATTCTTATTTTTTTACTTTAGCCTTCCATTTTTTTCCATCTTTCTATTTGGTATTGAAAAGACAAATTTGGAAGTGACTTGCAAACAGAAAGAAGAAACAGTCAAAACGATTTATCAACTTTTACCGGATTCAGAACGGAGTTGTCCTGAAATTGCAAAACTTGTTCTCACTGAAGAAGATGAAGAAGGCGAAAAATTGGATAAAGAATACCAAGAATTGTTTTTGAAAGTGTGTGAGTTAAAACGCAAAAAACGTACATTAGAAGAAATTCGAGACAATTTGGGTCTTTCTAAACAATGTAATTCCTACCAATCCGTTACGAAAAAGAATTGATTCTTCGACTCAATCTAGTAAATTTATTGCCAAGTATATGTTGAAGTACATTTCTATTTCCCTTCTTTTCCTTTCTCCTATGGTCCTTTTGCCATGTGAACCTTTTGTTACGAAGGTTTTGTCACCTATCGACCATTCATCGAAAGACAAAAGTTTTTCGGAATTCAAAGTCAAATTTTTAAAAACCTTAAAATCAAAAGATCGAAAATCCTTAGAATCTTTTTTGGACAAAGACATCCATTTTACGTTTGGTCCAGAAACTGGCAAAAAAGAATTTTTAAAATCATTCCAACTGACAGAAAAACCGAATGATTCTGATTTTTGGAATTTAATGAACGATACGATCCAGTTAGGTTTACGTCAAAATGCGGAAGGCCAAATGGTAGCTCCTTATTTTTTTGAAACATTCCCAAGTGATTATGATCCCTTTTCGCATTATCTCATCATTGGTAAAAATGTAAATGTAAGAGAGGATGCATCAAAAGAATCAAAGGTGATTGCCCAACTCAGTTACCAAATTGTTAAGTCAGAGGCTGATGATTTGGATGGAAGGAGACTGGAAAAGGAAAGTAATTGTAATTGGAAAAAGATTTGTACACCTCAGGGAAAAGCCGGATTTGTTTGTGATCGATTCATCCGTAGTCCTCTCGACTACAGAGCTTTTTTCGAAAAAAAGAATGGGCAGTGGTATCTAACAACATTCATTGTTGGCGATTGATAGCTGTTAAATTATCAATTCGATTAGTTTTTTCTTGATATTCGAAAGCTAGATTTTCAAATGAGAACAAACAATCGTAAAAGGATTCAATATGTTAAAAAAATTGCTTTTAGGTGCCATCGCACTTTCTTTCACCAACTGTTTGGTTTTAAATCCACTTGGTGCAACAATTGATAGGGAAAAAGGTTCTGTCGCTGCGGGTCGAATCACGGATGCAGCCATCCAAACCGATTTGGTTAATTCAACGCTATTGGCAGGAAGACCTGCGATTTCACTTATCACATTACTCGCTTCCGATATTGCAAAAATTGAATCAGATAAATATTATGTAAAAGCAGATGTTGATCAATGCATCGATGACATTACTGGATTCAAAGGTTTTGTACTTGGATCTTTGATCACAAATATTATATCCTGCCAGGATTTGAAAACAGATGGATATATTACTGGAGATCCGTTCCCAAGCTTCTAAAATCTTCCCATATTTTTCCTGCTCTTTTTTTTAGAGCAGGGAACCAATTCAAAATCTTCCGGGTCATATTCTCAAAACTAAAAAGGAAGGTTTTATGATCTCTCTTAAAAAAGCCCTCAAAATCACAACGACAGTTGGTCTTGTATCGGTTATGGCGTTTGCCTTTGGAAATTGCCGTGGTCACAAAGACTTTGAAAAACGTATCGAATGGGTGACATCTAAACTCACTTCAAAATTAGATTTAGACGATGCTCAGAAAGCAAAACTAGAAAGTATCAAAGCAGAACTCATCGCCAAACACAAAGAGATGAAACCAAAACATGAATCTTGGGCCAAAGAATTGGCAACTCAGATTCGTTCTGAAAAAATTGATACCAAGTATCTCGACAAAATGAGTGCAGAAAGAGAAACACGCCACCAAGAAATGCGTAAGTTTTTCCAAACAAAACTTGTTGAGTTCCATGCAGTTTTAAAACCAGAACAAAGGGAAAAATTTGCAGAACTCGTAGAAAAATTTGCATCTCGTCACCAATCACCTGAAGAGTAAAACATGGCAAATTTTGACTTCGAATCTGTAGTCAAAGAAACCAAATACTTGGTTTTAAAAACGATCGGTGACACTCTCATCGATCGTTTTGACGATGCCACCGAGGATGTAGTTCAGGAAGTGTATTTCCGTGTTTTTAAGTCCCTCGAAAAAGGTGGATTTGATGGTAGATCTAAGATTTCCACTTGGATTTACACGATTGCAAAAAATGAAGCTATACGTATGAACGAAAAACGTTTGCGAGAAGAAGAAAAAGCAAAACGATATTTGCAAAAAAACAAATCGAACTTGTTCCAATCAGATGAGAATCATTCCATTTTAAAACAAGAATGGATTGAATCTACCTTACTAAAAATCCCAGAAGTATACCAAAAGACAGTACGTTTGTATTTATCAGGTAAATCAATGGATGAAATTGCAAACGAACTCAACATCAAAGAGGGAACCGTAAAATCCAGATTGTTTCGTACAAAAGAATGGATTCGAAAATCGTTGCCAGGAGTGAAAAATGAATTCCAAGAATCATAAAAGATGGGAAGAATTATTGAATGATTCTGATTTTGAATCGCGTATTGTTCGTAAAATTGAAACCAAGGTGCGAACACAACGTAAGAATCGAAACCTAGTTGTCTCATTTGGGCTTAGTTTTCTCATTTTGTCCTCATTTACCTTTCACCAATGGGTGATTGAACCCAACGAAATGATCAGTAACATGAGTTATTTGGTCGAAGAACTAAGTTCTGAGTCGATTGTGAGTTTGAGTTTTGATTGATATTTGTCATTGATAAATATCAGTACAATTTGGAGGCATCTTACTGAAGAATTAGGTATATTTTATTCAATTGTTTCGTCATAATTTGGGAAGGAACAATATAAAATGAACGCTTGCATTCTCTACTTAAACAAAAAACGAATTGAGATGATCAAGTTAGAATCAGATCACATGGAATCAAAGTCCTGGGAAAAAATGAAGGAAACTGACAAATGGGATTTTGCAGAAATCACCAAAACTTTAAATTCACCAAATGAAGTGATCCTTGTGGGTGAATCGGGATTGAACACCGAATACCGCCGATGGTTAGCCAACCATGACCGTGTTTTAGCCAAAAAACTCATCGCTGTGATTGGAAGTACAATCGAAACTAAAATCAATCCAAGTGTCGTCAGTCACTTTAAAGAAAAGTACTTTCGAGGAAGGGCATAACTTTTAGATCAAATGATCACAAGACTCCGAGTGGGCATGAAAGAACAATCGGAAGAGTAAAAACCCAAGTGAAGTGAGAATGATCACAGTGCCAAAAACTGGAATCCACTTGGGTTGGATGTATTTTCGAATTTTCCCCATAACAACACTTAAGCCCGTTAGCATCGGGATTGTGCCTAGATAAAAACAAAACATCACAAGTCCTCCGGTGACTGCGTTTCCTGTTGCAAACGATGCGGCATAGGCTGGGTATAAAACACCGCAGGGTAGGAGAGCACTGAGAATTCCAATTCCAAAACCTAAACCATTTAGATTTGTTTTTTCACGGATTTTTTGTAGTACATTGGAAATCCCTTTTGGCAAGGTTCCAAATTTAGAATTTGTAGGTAGGATAAGCATCCGAATTAAAAAAAAGAGTAATAGGACAAAGGTAAATGTTCCTGCAATACTTTGGATGGACTTGAGATCTCCTAATGCGTTTGCTCCTTTGCCAATCAATCCTAACACGATTCCTAAAAAAGAATACGATACCATCCGGCCTAAATGATAGAGAATCACGGGTATTTGTTTGGATGGATTCGATGTTTGCAGGAGAGAAATAAACGGTCCACACATCAAGGCACAGTGAAAACTACTGAGTAAACCATAGATAATGATAGAAGCAAAAAAACTAAGGTTTGTCAGTTGGTCCATTTTTTTTGTCTTCTGTTTTTGTTGAAGTAGGTTCCGCTTTTGATTGAACAGGATACTCTTCTTCAAAGAACATTCTATATTTGGGTGACTCAATGTCTTCGAATTGGCCTTTTCGAAATGCCAAAACAAATACATATAAAAAGAAACCAGCAATACACATAGCCATGGGAATGGTTAAATAGAGGGCTTCCATTTGGGGATCCTTATCCGTATTGATAACGAATTGATGAGAACTGTCAAACTAGAACAAGCCATAAATACTGCACAGATTACGGGTAACATCAAACCAAACATGGCAAGTGGTAACATAATCGAATTGTAACAGAAAGAAATGATAATGTTCTGCAATATGACTTCTTTTGTTTTTTTTGCTGAAAGTAAGGAATGAATGAGTCCGTTTAAATTTCCAGAAGTTAGTACAACATCTGATTTTTCGAGTGACATATCTTCAGCTTCCGTATGAGAAATGGAAACATTTGCTCTAGCCAAAGACAAACTGTCGTTGATTCCATCACCCACCATAATGACCACATTGCCTTTGTTTTGTGAATCTTGGATGATATTAGCTTTTTCTTCGGGAGAAAGGTCTGAATAAAACTGTTGGATCCCCAATGTATTTGCTATGGACTTTACTGCCGGGAAACGATCCCCAGAAAGGATGGCTATTTTTGGAATCATTTGTTTCAGTAAGGTCACAAATGAATGAGCACCTTGTCTTACTTCATCTGCTAGAACAAATTGTCCTAACATGTTACCATCAATGGCAACGTAGATGATCGATCCTTCTTTTTCAGCATGGGAATCTATGGTTATATTTTGGTCTTTTAAAAGAGTTTGGTTTCCAATAAGAACCGAATGTTCTTTCCCCAACCAAAGGATAGTTCCTCTGACACCTTGCCCTGGGAGATTCTGTAATTGGACAAGATCCATTTCTTTTGCTTTTTCCTTCACCAAATGGAAAGGGGAAAGATACTTTACGAGAGATTTGGCTAAGGGATGGTTAATTTCCTTTTCGATTCGATAAACAAATGGTAGGTGGTCTTCTGAAACAGTCACCAAACGAACAAGGAATTTCCCTTCCGTGAGTGTCCCTGTTTTGTCCAAATAGATTGTATTTGCCTTTGCTAAAGTTTCCACAACAGACGGATTTTTTAAAAGTACACCTTTTTCTGCATTTAGAATATGATTTGTGACAAGGGCAGTGGGAACTGAAATTCCTAAGGCACATGGGCAGGCAACAATCAGAACAGAAATTGTAGTGACCAAACTCTGTTCTAGATTACCATTCGTGACAAACATCCAGACTCCAAAACAAATAAATGCCAATAGGAAAACGACTGAAATAAAATAAGAGGCAATTCTTTCCGTTAGGATTTGGATTTTTGGTTTTAAGTGCAATGCTTCCTCTAAACGGAGTTTCAGCGAAGACAATGTAGATGCATGGTAATCAGAATTAGCTAGGATAAGAGCTGGATTGTCCATTGTGAGGGAACCAGCAAGAATGGAATCTCCTGTTTGTTTTCGAATCGGAACAGATTCCCCTGTTAAAAACGATTCATCAACATAGGTTTCCTTTGATAATAAAATTGCATCCACAGGGATACGTTTACCAGGTGCAACTTGGATTTTATCACCTAACTTAATTTCACTACTCGGGATTGTAGTTTCAATATTTTCACTGATACGAACTGAAGTTTCTGGAAGTTTACAAAGGATGGATTCTAATTTATCAGAAGCAAATACCCTTGCCTTTTCTTCAAAGTATTTCCCTATTAAAATAAAGAAATAAATCATCGCAACGGAATCGAAATACACTTCTCCTTTGTCCGTTAATGTGACAAAAACAGAATAAAAATACGCCATCGAAATTCCTAAAAATAAAAGGAAGTCCATGGAGAGAGTTCGCCTTCTAATACTTGTTAAAAACCCCGACATAAAAGGAAACCCTGAATACAAATAAGCAGGAGTTGCAAAAACCCAAGAGGCATAGTGAAACATACGTTTGAGATTGAGATCAATTCCAGTGAAGTATCCAGAGTACAATGCAACACTGAGAATCATGATATTCCCAAAACAAAAACCGGCTACGCCAATTCGAAGTAATAAGTTCTTAAGTTGTTTTGACTTTTGTAAATTCCCTTCAGTAGGGGAGAATAAAATCGGTTTATATCCAATGGCACGAATTAGAGATAGGATACGTGAAATTTTAATCTTAGATTTATCAAATCGGATTCTTGCACGTCCAGATGCAAAGTTGATTTGAGCAGAAAGGATTCCTTCTTCTTCATTCAAAACTTTTTCATTGATCCAAACGCAGGCAGAACAATGGATGTTCGTGATTTGGATTGAAACTTCTGAAAATTCTCCTGAAGGCCTTACGAACTTTTGGTATACCAATTCATTCTCAACCTCTGTTTCATTTTCTTCGATTTCAACGGGACTGAGTTTTGTATTTCCTTTTAGGCTATAATAATAACTTCCACCCAATGAATGGATAATGGAATAAACAGTTTCACAACCTTCACAACAGAAAACCTTTGTTTCGTCTCCCAATTTGGATTCGATACGAACCAAACGAATGGGATTCCCGCAGTGGTCACATTCTGTTGTTGTGTTTTGTGATGTTGTCTCTTTCATTTAACTATGATTTTACCTTCTCGTTCAAAGGATTTTCCGTTGATATTTGCAATCAGCCTCATGTTCCAAGTTCCTGATTTCTTTAATGGAATTTTCCCAGTGAAAGTGAGATCTGATGGTTTTAAATCATATCGAGTTGTGTTTTTGGTAGTTGCATTTCGTTCCAGTATGACATACATTGAATCTGCTTTCACAAATGATTCGTTTTGATTTAAAGTCACTGTTAATTCTAAATCACCTAGAGGAAGAATTGTTGTTTTGTCCCAATTGGTAGACAATTTGTAACCTTGTTTGATCAATTCTTTTTGATTCTCGATCGCCTTTTCATAATTCAAACCGATTTCATAATAGTTTTTGTCCATAACCGGTTCAAAATGTTTGTAAGTAAGGCGTATTGTATAAAATGTTGCTGCCACGAGGCCAGTAAAACTAAACAATACTACATACATTGCATTGCGTAAACTAGGGTGTAAGTCTTTGAGCATAATTATTTCCTCGGTAGAGACAGTGATAGTTTTTTCTCTAGTTTTTCATCTGGATCTTGTGTGTTTTTTAAAACGATGGAACCAGGTAAATATCCTTCGTTTAATTCCTGTTCGGAGAGGGTTTGCGTTTCCAACACAACAGATATGCTTTTGATTTCTCCTGAACCTAATGTGAATTGATTGTTTTCTTCACCTGATCGAATCAGTATCTCCTTTCCATGCCTTGTATCAAAAGCAGTGAGTTGGAATTCTTTTTCGACTGGAGCAATGTTTTGAATTCTAAGTGCTATGAAGGCTCTAATTTTATTATCTGGAATGAGGATAGGGGGCATTGATTTATTGGAAGCAGCAATCATTGACATCGGAATTCTTGTGAGCAGTTGGATACTTGCCCCTGTGAGAACCACACCTAATAAAATTGCATAGACCACGGTTCTTGGTCGAACCCATTTGATTTTATCACCAGTTTCAATTTGTTTGAGAGAAAAATAACCGATTAAGGTTTTTTTGTTTTCTTTTGCCATGATAGAAGTGCAAGCATCCGCACATTTCCCACAGGCAACACAACCTACTTGTAAGCCATCACGGATATCAATTCCTGTTGGGCAAACTACCACACACATATTACAAGCAATGCAGTCACCGATTTTGGTTTTTCCATCACGACGAGGTTCACCACGTTTGAAATCGTAAGTTACATTCCAGGAATGTTCATCCATGAGAAGGGTTTGGAATCTTGCATAAGGGCAAGCATATCGACAAAATTGTTCTCTGATAAACCCGATATCAATGAACATCGCTGCAGTAAAAAATAAGGTAAAATAAAAATATGTTTCGGAAAATGCTGAGAAACTCTTGTAATCAGCTAACATTTCATAGGGGCTAACAAAGTATGCGATCCAGTGAAAAGAAGCAATAAATGAAACTACGATCCATAAAAAATACACAGTGTATTTTCCTATAATGGATGCGTCTTTTTTCCCATATTTAGAATCTAAAACAAACCGACCAATTCGGTCGAATAAGTCGGTATAAATGGTTTGGGGGCAACCCCATCCGCACCAGACACGTCCAATGACGGATGTAAAAAAGAAAAGTGACAATCCCATTGTGAGAAGGAAAAACCATAAGATCAGTCCTTCTTGTGGGATAAAAAGACCACCAAACAAGTGAAACATCCTCTTCGGGATGTCCAGTCGGATGAGTGGGCTACCTTCTGGTAACACCACCCAAGGTGCGACTAAAAATAATCCCACGAGAAAACTCATAACGATATTTCTACGTGTCCTTACTTTTCCTGATTGGGGTCTTGATATGATCATCTTTATTTTGCCTTTACCAAACTACTGTTCTTTGTTGCAAGCCATGCCATTACAGCATATACCTTCTCAGCACCTAAACCTTCCCAAGCTGGCATACCACCTCGGTTGAGTTTTTGTCTATCTGGTCCGATTCCTTTCATGATGTTGTTAAACACTTCTTTATCAGTGTTTCCATGAATCCAATCTTTATCAACCAAACTTGGTCCTACCGCACCTTCTGCAGTTGGGCCGTGGCAAGCTGAGCAAATTTGTTTGTAAGTGCTCTCACCTTCTTTAATCGCAACAGCATCATCACGGTATGGATTTGAGCCATCTTCAGGATTTGCTACAACAACTTGTTTTGTTGGAAACTTTGTTTCGTGTTCAGCTACTTCTTTTTCGAAAGCAACATCTTGTGGCCAATCTGAGTACCAGTGAAAGTATACAACATAACCGATGGATACGATGATACTGATGAGCCATACTAATTTCCACCAAGGTGGCATTGGATTGTCGGCTTGGAAGATTCCGTCTACTTCTTTTGGTTCTTTCATTCGTATTAATCCTCCTCAAGCATTCGATACTTGGGTTTTTCCATTTCTTCTTTACTGCGTTTTTTATAAACGTAGTAGGTGATGTATGCAATTGCGATCACAAGGATCGGCAATCGCAAACTTTTGTAAATTAAGAGAAGGTCGGCGTCATTCATGACTTTACTTCATCCCTTTTTGTAACTCCGCAGAGTCACGTCCCAGTTTTTGCAAATAAGCAACAAGTGCATCTCCCTCAGTTTTATCTTTGAGAAGTGATGGAGCATTTGCCAAATCTTCTTCTGTGTAAGGTACACCGATGGATCGTAGTGCTTTCATGTTCGCAACCACTTGTTCGACATCTACTTTGTGTGACTCTTCGAATAACCATGGATAGGCTGGCATAATGGAGTTTGGTACACCACCTACGGTTCTAGGGTTGATGAGGTGGTTTTTATGCCACTCATTTGATCGTAACATTTGTGACTCGTGTGCTAAGTCAGGTCCCGTACGTTTTGAACCCCAAAGGAATGGATGGTCGTAAACAAACTCCCCACCCTTGGAATAACCATTTCTTCCGTAAGATTTAGTTGGGTCAAAACGATCCACTTCCCATTTAAAAGGACGAACCATTTGTGTATGACAACCAATACAACCTTCTCTTTGGTAGGTATCACGACCTGCCAACTCCAATGCTGAATATGGTTTTACAGTGGATATTGGAGTGACCGTTTTGGTTAGGAAAAACGGCGGGATGAGCTCAAAAAGTCCACCAATCACAACCGCAATGGTTGTATAAATAGTAAACTTGACACCTTTTGTATCCCAACGGTCAGCAATTTCTGAAAACCAATCTAAGAATTTGTTAAAACCAAACATTATGATTTCACTCCTATACGTAAGTCTTGTTCCACAAAACCACTGTCTTTGTTTTGAATGGTTTTGATAAAGTTATACACCATAAGGATAATCCCTGTTAGGTAGAGTGTTCCTCCAATCGCACGGAACAAACGGAATGGTTTTAAGAACTCAACGATCTCGACCCAATCTTTGTAAACGAGTTCACCGTTTTCACCAACAGCTCTCCACATAGATCCTTCTGTAATACCAGATACCCACATGGAAATGATGTAGAGTAGGATCCCAAGAGTTCCGAGCCAAAAATGTGCATTCGCCAATTTTTCACTATAGAGGTTTGCATTCCAAAGTCTAGGAACTAAGTAATACAAAGCAGCGGCAGACATAAATCCAACCCATCCTAAAGTTCCAGAGTGAACGTGACCAATGATCCAGTCTGTGTTGTGACCTAATGCAGAAACCGCACGGATCGAAAGAAGAGGACCTTCAAAGGTTGACATACCGTAAAATGTAACGGCAGCTAACATCATTTTGAGGGTTGCATCCACTTTGATTTTGTCTTTGGCTTGCGTGAGGGTTAAAAATCCATTTAACATACCACCCCAAGATGGCATCCATAACATGATGGAAAATACCATACCAGTTGTTTGTAACCACTCAGGGATTGGTGAATACAATAAGTGGTGAGGACCTGCCCAAATGTAGATAAAGATGAGGGACCAGAAGTGAATGATGGAGAGTCTATGTGAGTAAATTGGTTGTTTGATGTGTTTTGGGAGGTAGTAGTACATAAGTCCCAAAAATGGAGTAGTAAGAACAAATGCCACCGCATTGTGACCATACCACCATTGGATATTGGCATCAAATACTCCTGCATAAACCGAATACGATTTTAAGAATCCAGCAGGGATTACAATGTTATTCACAATGAAAAGTAGGGGAACTGTTACGAAGGAAGCAATGTAAAACCAAATGGCAACATACATTTGTTCTTCTTTTCGTTTGAGTACCGTCATGAGGTAGTTTGCAAAAAAGATTACATACCATACAACTATGAGTAAGTCGATAGGCCATTCTAATTCAGCATATTCTTTTGATTGGCTGTAACCGAGTGGTAATGTGATCGCAGCTAAAACAATTGATAGATTGTATAATGCCAAATGCAGTTTGGAAAGAGTGTCGTTCCACATTCTTGTGCGACAAAGTCTTTGTACTGTATGATAAGCAGTGGCGAAGATTACGCTCAATGCAAAACCAAAAATGGCAGCATTGGTATGTAGTGGTCGTAACCTTCCGAAGCTCGTCCAAGGTAATTCCAAATTCAGCTGTGGATACACAAGTTGGAAGGCAATTATGACACCAAATGTCATTGATGCAACGCCCCAGACTAACGCTGAAATGATAAACCCTTTTACGATAAAATCGTCATATTGAGTTTTTTCCGTAGCCAATGTTTCTCTCCTTAATCTTTATCAGTTCTATTTCTTTAGAGAACTTAATCCTTTATACAAAGAAGACGAAGAAAAGAAAGAAAAACTGGAAAGATGGACTATGTTCCACCCTTGATTTTTGTCAAGGATGGACTTGAGATTTAGAATTGATCTAAAATTTAATGAGTGGGGATATCAATATAATTCTGGTTAGAAGGTGACTTCGTAACCTAATTGAGTACGATGTTCAATACCTCTGTCACCAGCGATTGCTGTTGGGTGGTATCCAACTCTGTCTACAGTTGAATGGAGGAAGAACTTTTCTTTCCTGGTATCTTCCATACTG
>JACVCB010000054.1 GCA_016742255.1 Leptospira sp. | reverse complement strand
TGTATAAAAGCCAGGTCCAGGGTCGACCACTTGTGCCAAGTAAGAATCCTTTCCCCAGTGGACGAGAACAAACTCTCTGACTCCAAAGACTGGTGATTTTTCACGGGCAGTTCCCAAAAATTTGGCCACGAGGGATAAGAAGGTTCGTTCTTCATCTTGGTCGAGTTGTGAAACAAATTGTAAGAGGTGGGCCCGTAAGTATTCTTTCGCATGGTTATGTGCAAGGAGTACACGATGGTGACGGTCCAACTGGTTGTAGAAGGTTTGGAGGAGGGAACGTTCCACTTGGTTACAACCAGCTCGGAACGCTAGTCGGTCGAGGCGTTTACGATGCATTTGGATGAGTTCATACCGGTGCGTGAAGTAAGCACTGATCCGAAAGGCAAAGTAAAAAAATAAGATGAGACCTACCAGTTGTAGGAGAACTAATTCTGGATTTCCCTTCCAGATCCAAACTGGTTTATCCGAAAACATTGATTGTTAGACGAAAGGAAATCCCGTGAGCACCAAGGTGACTCAAATCTTGGAGTGAATCTTCAATGTTTGATTGGGGCATACTGAACAATGGATATGCTTGGATTTTCAAATTTTGATTTTTGGATGTAATCGTTTGCAATTTGAGTGAATGGAATTGGTTCACCAGAATATTTACTTTGGATGATTGTTGTCTCTGAACCTGGTTGTCGTTTACCAACTTCTTGGATCATTTCGGGGAACGATTTGTCTTCAAAGGCAAGTATATTTTTACCAGATAGATACAAATCGGATAGACTCATCAGAGCTCCCATATCACGGACAAAAACAAGCTCAGTTTTATTTTGTTTTAATAACTTATAATTTAAATCATAACCCTTATAGATTAAAAAGGAAAAATTGAAACTCATAAGGAAAGTGACAATACTCCAACCATACAGAATACCGAATCCGATTTTTTTATTTAACGTATCTAGATGAACCGTATGGAAAATCAAAATCACTAAAATTGGATATAAAAAATAGGCAAATCGTAATCCTAAATAATACGTTGCCGATGTGGGTGAAACAAATAATAAGATAGGAAGAGAGAAGAGCAATGTATAGAGAAATTTAATTTCAGAACTTTCCTTTTGGTACTGATGGAATCGGAACTGAAACAAAGCCAATACCAAAATTGGCATTTGAAACAATAGAGGGTTAAAGTAAAATGGAGAATAAAAAAATAAATTTCGAATGAGACCTGAAATTCTCTCTCCAAACGAAACATAATGTATGGGATCAAATGCTTTAATCCCAAGGGGATGGTGTACCAATCCTTGGTTGAGTATCAAAATCGGAAGGATACTGGAAATGATACCAAAGATTGCAATCATCACTTGGTTCATTGGTTTTTTGATTCGATCTACTGAAAGATTGTAAATAGCCAATGGATACACCAATAAATTCACACATGTTTCGGGTCTGAATAAAAAGAGAAGTCCAATGAAAAAACCACTCATCCAAATTTGGTGTTTGTTAGGTTTTAGCAAGAGCCTATAGATAGCAAATAGGAACAAAAATCCTGTCAGTATATGTTCTTCTAAATCAAAAACTGCGGTTCCATAGGAAGTTCCAAATCGAATTAGAATCAATGAGAGCAAAATTTTCCAAAAATCCAACTTGAGAATTTTTCCAATTTGAAACATCCAATAGAGTATAAATCCAACAAGTATATGTTGGAAAACCATAATCCCAATTTGCCCCCCAAAAATGGTTGGGAAATACATAATATAAGAAAGTGCGTATGGAAATAGATAATAACAGGATTCGTTTTGTATTGTGATCACACCTGTTTTTTTTGTTTGAACAAAATTAGGATCAAATTCTTTCCCTGGATAGGAGCAGGTAATATCTTTAAAATTTTTAGATTTTAAATCTTGGATTTGGATCCATTTGAATCCAGCATCACCGTAAAAATGAAAATCAAATCCGAAAAACGATTGTGGATTTACTTCCATGTTTAATTCGATCAGATTTTTTTTATGAATTTTATGGATTTGGAAGATTCCAATTAAAAATGAAAAAAAAGTGGAAAAAACAATCAGTAAAAGAACAATTTTTTTTTCATTCAGGGATCGAAATATCATGATTGTGGTGCGATGGTTTTGGGTCTGTGTTTGGTTCGTAGGATTAGTTGAAACTTAAATCTACTTTCCTAGGAACTGCAATTCATTTTATTTCATCTGTTCAGATTATGTGTTTTCGATTCGTTGGAATCCTGAATCAAAAATTCCAACGAAAGGGATATCTCTATTATTTGGAAATTTATAAAAACTTCAATCCAATCAAGGAAGAGCAAATACAGGTGCAGGTTTGATATCGCAACTTAAACCGACAGTCACAAAATTATCTATTACGAGACCAAAGGCATAGATTTGTGTTACACATTTGTCTACTCCATCTTTTAGATAGTATTTATTATCTTCAAGTCCAGCAGCGATTGGAATCAGTGCCCCATTTAATAAGTTGGCTAATAAGGATGCAGAAGTGTAACTGAATGAAGAAGAGGAAGATGAGGAGGATGTTGACCTAAAATAGAGAGTGTCAATTTGTCTCCCTGCGCTTATCAGTTTTTCGAGTGCTTTTTTGCCGGTGATGTTTTTAGAACTGAGACCTCCAATCACAGGTTGGTTGCAACAAATCAAAAATCCAAATATTGAAATTAGGAAAAGTTTAGATGTTATGTTATTCATATATGCAAACATTTTGATGTATGATATTTTCTGTCAAAGGGAAATTACCGCAAAATACGGGTCAGGTGATGTAAGAATGTTTTCCCCTAATTTAAAAGTGAAATTTATGGAATTTTCACTACTAAATTCATAAAAAACCCTGGGTTTTGGTGTGTTTTCTTTTCTTCAAAAGAAAATTTATATTTTGAAGTAGGGTTTAAATTAAGAAAGAAATTTAAGTGAGGCCATGGAATCATTATCTTTGGTTTTGCAATTGCGAATGCAATTCAAGTTCATTCATGGCAGAAAACTCATGTAAAACGCTACAAAATTTCATCTCAATATGAATTTCCAACCACCTATCACCTACTCCCTCCTCCTAACAACTACTCACCAAATGTTAACCGGTTATATCGTGCCTGCCGAACGTGATGTAACATGTTCTACCTTAGAGACAAATTTATTTGTTTGTCAGAATTGAACTGATCATTAACACTAGTTCTATGAAAATTAAATTGAATATTCTTCTTTCTATATTTTGTTTGTTTTGCATACTTTTGACTGGAAATTGTGCAACTTACATGAAGTATGCTATGCAAGGAAATCAAGATTTGAATGTGATTGGACCAGAAGACAGTCATATTTTTCTTGATGATGAAAAAATTGGTGAATCTTTTATCATTAAGGACGTTGGGTTTCCGAAAAAAGATGTTGTAGAAAAAAAGACAGTACGGATCGAAAAAACTGGATATGCTCCGCAAGTTATCGAATTAAAAAAGGGAACAAATAAATGGATATGGGGAAACTTTTTGTTTTTACTCGGAGCACCCATCGGATTTGGAATTGATTATCTAGCAGGTGTTTTTGAAAGTTTTACTCCACTCAATATTAAAGCAGATTTAATCCGTGATGAAAAATACAAGGTTGATTTAAATTCACCAACTCAAAAAAAATACAAAGCTGTTTTAGATGAGTCATCAAAAATTCCAGTCGTGATTACTTTTGCGAACCTATCTTCCGTTGAGTTTGAAAAAATAGATGAGAAAGGAAATGTCATTCCCAATGCAAACGATGAATACAAATCCATTTTTCAAAACGATTCTAACGTAAGAACCGTAAGTCCTGGTACTTACCGAATCAAAGGTGTGTATCGAACTTCAAGAAGAAGTGGAAATACGATTACAACCTATACGGCAAAAAAAGCTGGAGAAATGATTATCACCATTCCTGGCGGAGGAGCTGGCGCATTTTGCGGTCTCATCGATAAAGAGAAAAAAGCGACATCCTTTCGTTTCATCCATATCAATGAAACGAATGCGAAATCTTTAGAAGGATTTTTGCCAAGAGCTCAGCTTTCCAATCGCATCGCTGGTAGTTGTGATGGAATCTTTGGTCTCCAAGACCTACTCACACAGTAATACTAACTTACAATGGCATACATTCTCGCTCCTAGCGGGATGTATGTCTCGAGAAGGTGCACTGATTCAATTTTAAAAAATCGCAATTTCGATCCAAAACATATTTTAAAATTGCTTATGATAGGATTCGTAAGGAGAGAAGTATGAATCCAACCATAAAAACACCTGGGATCATCCAGATCGGTATCATTACCGAAAAATTGATCGAATCTAAGGAGTTCTTCCAAAAATGGCTTGGGTGGCAAGTTAAGTTTGAATCTGAATGGTTCCTTCTTTTGTCACATCCCGAAAAAGAAGACAGAGAGATTGCATTTATGTTGCCTAACCAAACAGCCGTAAGGAAATCTTATTTTCAGAAAGCATATACTGGTCAAGGAGTTTGGCTCATCATCGAATCAGAAGAAATTGAGTCACTTTATGAGCAAATGGTGAAAGCTGGAGCGCCAATCGATCTTCCAATCACGAAAGAAGAATGGGGTGATTTACATTTTACAATGATTGATCCAAATGGAATCGGTCTTGACTTCGTACAAATGAGAAGCTAAACTTTTGTGGATTGTATTCAAAGAAAGAATCATTTTTATATCCTATCTGGGAAAAATTAGAATCTAATCTTTCCGAAGAAATTGCATTAAACGAATTAGCCTTTTTTTCTACCTATTCTCCTTGGCATTTTCATCGATTGTTTTCTCGATTTCAGTCGGAAAATGTTAAGGACTACGTTAGGCGACTGCGTTTAGAAAAATCTGCCTTTGAAATCAAAACTACTTCATTTCCAATTTTAGAGATTGCTTTAGAAACTGGATATACCAGTCAAGAGGCATTTACAAAAGCATTCCGAAAGACATTGGGAATTACTCCAGCTGCCTATAGAAAGAAATTCCAAACAAAACAAAGGAACTTTGGTGGTTTAGACGCATTAAAAATTTTCGGGATTGGAAGAGAAGATATCAGTATAAAAAAGATCTCTTCGTTCCATTTGCTTTACAAACGACATATCGGACCATACGAAGAAATGCCTGGATTTCCAAAGGATTTAACTTTTTTAAATCCTTTTGAACAATGGTTCACCCAACATAAACAATTATCCAAAGAACAAAAATGGATTGGTATTTCTCAAGACGATCCAGACATCACAGATCCAAATAAAATCAGATTTGATATTGGTATTCCTGTTTCTTCTCATACACAATGTCCTAGAGGGTTAGGCATATAAATTGTACATGGTGGTGAGAGGCTTCAAATTCGGGTTCGACTGCCTTATGAAAAACTGCCTGAAGTATATAATGCAGTGATCAACGAATTCTTTCCAAAGTTTCACAGACGTTTGGCAAATCATGCTCCCTTCGAAGTTTATTTGAAACGGGAGCCAAATGAAACTCCAATTACAGACCTTTATTTTGCGCTCAGAGATTGATCCAAAACATTGAACTTGGTTCAAATATTCTCACCGGTTCGGAAATTAATTATTTGACACTGGTTCAAAAAGACACCAAAATGTCTCAATTGTTCAGATTATGTGAAAAATGTTCCGATTCGGAGGAAATATGAACACAAAAAAAGCATTCGGTTTGGTGCTCGCTTTGGTATTGGCAGGTTCTTTGTCTGCGCAAACACAAAGCCAGATGTTCCAAAAGGTTGGTGTGATTGGGGATTCCTTGAGCCAAGGGTTCTTCGGTGTGACCGTTGAGAAAAAAACACAAGATTGGGCTTACCCAGTACTCGTATCAAAACAAGCAGGTGCCTCAGTATCTTACAATGTTCTGAAAGGACCATTCGTAAACTTAGAGGATGTCCTGAAATGGGACTGCGGTGTTTTTTGTATCGCTGAAAGTATCATTGGGGGAAATCAGTCGACCGTTTCCTTGCCAACTCATGCTGGTATCACTGGAGCGGAATACACAACTGTTCTCAGAACTTCAGGTCAATGTGAAGACATCACTGCCACCAAACAAGAGAAAGAATGGTATTGGAAAGAATGGTATTGGTACACATACCGCTGGGTGACTGTTGCTGATTGCCAAGAACCAGACAAGTTTCACCGATTCGGTTTACGAGATGCGGGAACACAAGCACAAGTTATGGAAAAAGTAAAACCAACTTTCCTTTTTGGTTCTGCTGGTGCTAACCACGTTCTTTGTACTGCACTTCATACTTCTACCGATTGTTTGGATGAAACACGATTCAAAAGAGACATTCGTGAATTTTTCCGAAGAATGGCTGCGATGGGAAGTTTGCAAGGTGGAGTACTCTTTACAGTTCCAAACGTAACTGCAATTGCTTTCCTTGAAAGTTACAAAGATCCAAATGGTAGAGCAAACTATTCTGGACTCAAAGCATTTTTTAGAAATTCAGTTTCTGATCCGAACCAAGTATTGGATGCAAACGAAATAACAACCATTTCAAACTTTTTGAACATGTTGAACAATGAAATCAAAGCGCAAGGTGCAACAATGCGTTTTGCAGTGGCTGACTTACGTGTGATCTTTGACGACATCAAAGAAAACGGAAGACCTATTCAGAGTGCTTCTGGATGGTCTCCTGGAAGTGCACGTGCAAATTGGCCAATTCCAAACCAACCTGGTGTGTTTGGTCTTGACGGAGTTCACCCGAACATGTACGGTCACTCACTATTTGCGAACGAGTTAATTAAAGCAATTAACGCTCGTTACGGATTTACAATCCCACAAGTGAGTGAATACACTGCTTGGTATTACGATACACTGAACAGAAATCCAATTGATTTGAAAAAATTCTTAACTGAGAATATTTTTGGTCAGGCAATTTCTTGGGTAGTGTCTATCTTTACATAAGAGCCTAGATAGATGGGTAAACGACCAGTGGGAATAGGCGTAAGCTGAAAGTCATTTGGTCGTTTGCTTATAGAATAGAAATTATATTATAACCATTTGGGAGTTTGAATTTAGGTTCCCACTACTACAACTCAAAACATTCCTGACACACAAGCAAAGTCATACTTTGAACCAAACCAAGACTGAATCGCGTTTGGATTCTAAAAAAATTTTGCTTATAAATGAAATAACCAATGGCTTAAATCAAAAACTTCAAAAAAAAATACTCTACGCTAGTAACGCGTTATACCCTTGATGCAAAATCAGAAAAAACTTGGATACCAATTCAAAAGGTAGCACAGGCAGTGTTGACACAATACTCACCATAGGAAGTAGTTAAAGCGTGTCAGGGATTGAATAAATAATCGTCTTATATACATACGGAGTATTCCAATGAAGAAGTTTTTTTTTATATTAACTTT
>JACVCB010000004.1 GCA_016742255.1 Leptospira sp. | reverse complement strand
ATCCCGTTGTCATTCAAAACTCTGAAGGGGCAAGAACCACTCCTTCGATTGTTGCTTTTACAGCAAAGGGTGAAACCATTGTTGGACAATTTGCGAAAAACCAAGCAATCACAAACGCGGTAAATACAATTCGCTCTGCGAAACGTTTTATCGGCCGTCGTTTTAACGAAGCTGGTGATGAAGCAAAGATGGTATCATACAAAGTGATCCGTGCTGGAAATGATGGTGTAAAATTTGAAACCGTATCTGGTGAATTCACTCCACAAGAAATTGCAGCTCGTGTCCTTCAAAAAATGAAAAAAACAGCAGAAGACTTTCTTGGTCATGAAGTAAAAAAAGCAGTAGTTACTGTTCCTGCTTACTTCAATGACGAACAAAGACAAGCAACTAAAGACGCTGGTCGTATTGCTGGACTAGAAGTAGAACGTATCATCAATGAACCAACTGCTGCGGCTCTTGCTTATGGTTTTGATAAGAAAAAAACCAATGCAAAGATCGCTGTATACGACTTAGGTGGTGGAACATTTGACGTTTCGATCCTTGAACTTGGTGACGGTGTATTTGAAGTAAAATCCACAAATGGAGACACTCATCTTGGTGGAGATGACTTTGATAACGTGGTCATGCAATGGATGATCGACGAATTCAAAAAACAAACGGGAATTGATATTTCTGGAGATAAAAACACTGTACAACGATTGAAAGAAGCTGCTGAAAAAGCTAAAATCGAGTTGTCTGGAACATCTTCCACTCAAATCAACCTTCCATTCATCACGGCTGATGCGTCTGGTCCAAAACACTTGGATATGACACTCACCAAAGCAAAGTTTGATGAAATCACAAGATCTCTTGTCGAAAGAACTCGTATTCCATGTATCAATGCATTAAAAGATGCAGGTCTTACTGCGAGTGAAATCGATGAAGTCATCCTTGTGGGTGGATCGACTCGTATCCCAGCGGTTCAAGCTCTAGTAAAAGAAATTTTCGCAAAAGAACCAAACAAATCGGTAAACCCTGATGAAGTGGTAGCAATTGGTGCGGCAATCCAAGGGGGAGTTCTTGCAGGTGATGTTACTGATGTATTATTACTTGATGTAACTCCACTTTCTCTAGGAATTGAAACGCTCGGTGGTGTGATGACAAAACTCATCGAAAGAAACACAACCATTCCTACAAGAAAGTCTCAAGTATTTTCAACGGCAGCTGACAACCAAACAACTGTTTCCGTTCACGTATTACAAGGGGAACGAGAAATGGCAAGTGCCAATAGAACTCTAGGTCGTTTTGACTTAGTGGGTATTCCGTCGGCTCCACGTGGAGTTCCGCAAATCGAAGTGACTTTCGATATCGACGCTAATGGTATTGTTCATGTGTCTGCAAAAGATTTGGGAACAGGTAAAGAACAAAAGATTCGCATTGAATCTTCTTCCGGACTCTCTGAAGAAGAAATTAAAAAGATGGTAAAAGATGCAGAAGCTCACGCTGAAGAAGATAAAAAACTTCGCGAAGCTGCTGACACTAAAAACGAATTGGAAGCAATCGTTTACCAATTGGAAAAAACCATCGGTGAATCCGCTGACAAACTCGATGAATCAGAAAAACAAAGAGCTCAGGACGAAATCAAACGCGGCCGTGAAGCAATGGAATCTGGTGACCTCGAACGTATGAAAGCATCTAGAGATTCGATCCAACAAGTTGCGATGCAAATTGGACAAAAAATCTATAGCCAAGCAGGTCCTGAACAAGGAGCTCCTGGTGCAGAAGCTGGTGCGGGTGCAAACCAAGGCACTGCTGGTTCCAATGCAAGTGGCGAGAAGGTAGTCGATGCTGATTACACTGTCGTTGATGAAGACAAAAAATAAATAAAGATAAAGAAGAAAAACAATGAGCGACCGTGGTTACTACGAAGTATTAGGCGTTTCGAAAGGTGCCTCTGATGATGAGATCAAGAGCGCCTATCGTAAGTTAGCCATCAAATATCACCCTGATAAAAATAAGGGTGATAAAGAAGCGGAAGAAAAATTCAAAGAGGCAACAGAAGCCTACGAAGTGTTACGCGATCCGCAAAAACGCCAAGCTTATGACCAATTTGGAAAAGCTGGTGTAAATGCGGGTGCAGGAGGAGGGTATGGAGCGGGAGCTTATACCGACTTCTCGGATATCTTTGGAGATTTTGGTGATATCTTCAGTGAATTTTTTGGAGGTGGTGGCGGTAGCCGCGGTGGTGGAAGAAGATCTGGTCCTCAAAGGGGATCAGATCTCCGTTATAATTTAGAAGTTAGTTTAGAAGATGCTGCTCTTGGAAAAGAATATAAAATTGAAATTCCAAGACTCGAAACCTGTGTTGATTGTTCGGGTTCAGGTGCATCCAAAGGATCTTCTCCAACTGTTTGTCCAGATTGTTCTGGAACGGGACAAGTGCGAAGAACCCAAGGATTTTTTAGTGTGACAACCACTTGCCCACGTTGTAAAGGAAAGGGAAAAGTCATTTCCAATCCTTGCAAAACTTGTAAAGGTGAGGGTCTAACAGAGAAAAGACGAACCATACATATCAAAATCCCTGCGGGTGTCGAATCAGGAAGCCGTCTTAAGGTTTCTGGCGAAGGGGAATCTGGTCCAAACGGTGGTCCAAGTGGTGATTTATACGTAGTCACTCATATCAAAAAACACCCAACCTTTGAACGACAAGGAAATGATCTCATCGTACAAAAATCCATTTCATTATCTATGGCTTGCCTTGGTGGAGAGATTGAAGTACCTTCGATTGATGGAAAAACCATCCAATTGAAAATCCCGGAAGGGACGGAAAGTGGACAAATTTTCCGTCTCAAAGGACATGGAATCCCATACCTCGGTTCTTATGGGAAAGGAGACCAACATGTCATCATTAAAGTCGAAATTCCTAAGAAACTTTCTAAAAAACAGAGAGAACTAATGGAAGAATTTGCCCGTGAGTCTGGCGAAAAGGTCGGCAGCGGGGGAAAATCGAAGTTGTTTTTCCGCTGATCCTTTAAAATATTGAGAGCATCTATGGATAAAAAAGTCCGACTCGGAGTCATCGGTACAGGTCATATGGGCCAGTACCACGTAAACGTGGCTAAACAATTATCTGATGCAGAACTCATCGGGATATTTGATGCCAATGCAGAGCGTGCCACTCAAATTGCTGAGAAACACAAAACAAAAGCATTTGGAACGATTGAAGATTTGTTGAAAGAAGCGGATGCAATCATCATTGCAGCTCCAACTTTTTTACATCATAAAATCGCCAAACAAGCGCTTACTGAAAAAAAACATGTTTTGGTAGAAAAACCAATTTCCCAAACAGTAGAAGAAGCGAAAGAGCTTGTAAACTTAGCAAAACAAAACAATTTGATTTTGCAAGTTGGCCATGTGGAACGATTTAATGGTGCTGTACTTGAGTTAGGTAAAATAGCCGAACACCCAATCCTCATTGAATCCAGAAGGATCGCTCCTTACAACAGTCGTATTACTGATGTTGGTGTGGTTCTCGATATGATGATTCACGATATAGACATTGTTCTCAACTTAGTAAAATCAGATGTGACAGAAGTCAAAGCTGTTGGATCTTCTGTTGTTTCGAATCACGAAGATATTGCAAGTGTGGTTTTAAAATTTGCGAATGGTTGTGTCGCTTCACTCAATGCTTCTCGTTCTTCTCAGGCAAAAATTAGAACTCTTAACATTTCCCAAAAAGATTCGTATGTATTTTTAGATTTTACAAACCAAGAAATTGAACTCCACAGACAAGCAAGTTCAACAACTCAACTGGGTAGTGGAGAAATTAAATACAGACAAGAATCCATTGTGGAAAAAATCTTTGTTCATAAAGATAACCCACTCAAACAAGAACACGAACACTTTGTAAAATGTATTAAAGGAGAATCCGAACCGATGGTGAAAGGTGATTCCGATATCAAAACATTAGAAGTGGCTTATCGTATCTTAGAAGAAATTCACGGCAAAAAATAATGACAGATCATCCTGATTCAACGCGCGGAAAGTTACTCATTTCCAATTCCAGTGTGATTCAGGATTTTTTTCATAAATCCGTTGTCCTTATGGTAGACCATGATGACGACGGGGCCTTTGGTCTGGTGTTAAACAAACCTACTGATCAAACCATGGAATCACTCATCAAAAACTTACCGGATACTGTTCATGCCAACAAACCAGTGTATGCTGGTGGTCCAGTAGACAATTTGTTTGTATCTATTTTACATAATGGAAAACAAACAGCGGATCCAGGAGTAGAAGTGGTTCCAGGGATTTATATGGCTCGAAGTTTTGATACAATGTTAGAAGTTTTATCTTCTGACCAAATCCAATTTCGTGTCTTACAAGGTTATGCAGGTTGGTCGTCTGGACAATTGGAAAGTGAATTTGATAGGTTGTCTTGGGTAGTTTCTGATTTGGTAGATGATTCCATTGTATTTAACGAAGATGATTCCGAATCGATTTGGCGAGAAGCACTTCGAAGTAAAGGTGGAATTTACAAATACTTTGTAGACCATACCAAAGATCCTTCCCTTAACTAAATATAGTATCATCACTCAACAATTATGAAACTTGCTTCTAAAAAAATTGTATTAACCAATGGATCATCTGAATTAGGAAAGGAACTTTTATCAAATTTACTTTCCCAAGGTGCCTTGGTAGTTGTTGGGGATATCACTCCTGAAGAAATTCCCAATCATGCAAATTTACAAAAATACAAAATTGATCCTTCAAAACCAGATCAGATTGAAAGATTAATTGAATCCGCAATTGAAACATTAGATAAAATAGATGTGTTTATCATCAATTCTGAACAAGTAACATTTGCAGAAGATGATAAGGAAAATTGGAACCAACTAAAATATTTATTCCAAACAAATTCTCTCGGACCCATTTTTGCAATTCAAAAGTTGACAAACCTTATCTCTGTTGGGCTTCATATCATTTCTGTTAGTTCTAATCTTTCCATTTATCCTACTCCTGGTTATGGATTGTATGGTTCTTCCAAACTCGCTTTTGATTATTTTTGGGATTCTTATCGCAAACAAATAGGGAAATCATTCCAATTCTCACGAGTGATGGCAGATGTACCAACCCACTCAAATCCCAACCAATTGGCAAAAAAAGTGGTTCAGTCGATTTTGAGACCAAAACGAGCTCGTTATGAAACTTGGAAACTTTGGTTTCAGGTACAATTTCTTAAATTTTTGCCTTTTTCACAATTTTTTCGCAGTTTCTATTATGGATTTCGCTTAAAAGAAGAGAAAAGAACGAAAAATTCACCTTCTCACTCTGGTCTTTTAACAGAAGATTAATCATTCTGTAGAGATTTTACACACTCCATTCTCCCTTCCTCTCTCGTTGCTTATTATTTAAGCGTAACTAAACTTCTATTTTAGTTTCTTATGTCGGATAGGGCAGAAACTCCTGGTTTCCCGACATTTTTTCCATTTGGTACAAATATTGCTACTTATGTTAGCAGAGGCCAACCCATGTTTATCGCAGACTATAGCGCAAAAAATATCTATGATGAGATGTTTTCCAATGAAGGATTTCCACGTAAAAGTTATGATTTTGTGAAAACAAAAATGGAAAGTTTAGGTGGGATTGAATTACTCAAACGGAGTAGTTCCGCCGAACGTGCATTAATGTCACTAGGGATCACCTTTACGTTGTATGGTGATGGTGGCGAACAAGAAAGAATTATGCCCTTTGATGTCATTCCTCGAATTGTACCAAGTGAGGAATGGATTAATATTGAAAAAGGATTAAAACAAAGGATCCTTGCACTGAATTTATTTTTAAATGATATTTATGGCGAACAAAAGATTCTTAAGGATAAAATTATCCCGCGGGATATCATAGAGTCTAGTACTGGTTTTCTAAAACAATGTATTGGATTAAAACCACCGAAAGACATTTGGATTCATATTACAGGAACTGACCTCGTTCGTGATGGAGCAGGTAAATTTCATGTATTAGAAGACAACCTACGTTGCCCTTCTGGTGTTTCTTATGTATTGGAAAATCGTGAAGTGATGAAACGAACCTTTCCTGAACTTTTTGAAAAATTAAACATTCGCCAAGTATATGATTATCCTTATCACTTACGTTCTATGTTAGAAAATCTAACAGATGTCAGTGATCCAGTGATCGCTGTATGGACACCAGGTGTATATAACTCCGCTTATTATGAACATAGTTTTTTAGCCCAAAAGATGGGTGTGTATTTGGTGGAAGGATCGGATCTTGTAGTGGAAAACCATAAAGTTTACATGAAAACAACAAAAGGTCTCCGTAAAGTAGATGTAGTGTATCGAAGAATCGATGATACGTTTATGGATCCATCCAGTTTCCGTGAAGATTCCTTACTTGGAGTCAAAGGGATATTTGAAGCTTATAAACGAGGAAATGTTGCCCTTGCCAATGCACCAGGAACTGGTGTAGCGGATGATAAGGTAATATATTCTTATGTGCCAAAGATCATTAAATATTACTTAGGTGAAGATTCTATCATTCCAAATGTTCCAACGTATCTATGTTCAGAAGATTCGGATCTAAAGTATGTTTTGGATAATATCCATAATTTGGTTGTCAAAGCTGCAAATGGAGCCGGTGGGTATGGCATGATCATTGGGCCAAAATCTTCTAAACAAGAACAGGAAGATTTTAAGGAATTAATCAAAGCGGATCCAAGAAACTATATCGCGCAACCAGTTTTAAATCTTTCAACAGTTCCCACATTAATTTCAGATAAAATTGAATCGAGACATGTGGATTTAAGGCCGTTCATTTTGTACGGTAAAGATATTTACGTAATGCCTGGTGGATTAACACGAGTAGCATTACGAAAAGGTTCTTTAGTTGTGAATTCATCCCAGGGAGGCGGTTCAAAAGACACCTGGGTTTTAGGATAAGGTGTTTTTATGTTAAGCCGAGTTGCCGAATCTGTTTTTTGGATGAATCGGTACATTGAAAGGGCGGAGAACTATTCCCGTTTTATCGATGTCAATCATCAATTGTCTTTGGATTTAAATGAAGAAGTTCCAAACCAGTGGTTACCTTTAGTGCATACTACTGGTGATTATGAATTATTTGCTAAAAAATATTTAGAAACCTCTCCTGTGAACGTGATTCGATTTATGACCTTTGATGAAGAGAATCCGAATTCTATTTTCCAATGTTTATCAAAAGCAAGGGAAAATGCCCGTACGATACGTGAAAATATTTCAACTTCGATGTGGGAAGTATTAAATGAATTTTACCTTTATGTAAAAGACTATCGTAAACTTTATTTGGAAACAAATGGAGAACATGGAGATACATTGTCTATGGGACTTTCGGACTTTTTAAGTACAGTTCGCAAAAGTTGCCAAAGTTTTTATGGATGTTCGGATGCAACTATCTCTCATGATGAAGTTTGGAATTTTTCTTTATTAGGAAGATTTTTAGAACGTGCTGATAAAACCACACGTATCTTGGATATGAAATATTTTATCCTTCTTCCATCTGTCCATGATGTTGGATCTACATTGGATTTATTACAATGGTTATCATTATTGAAATCAGCAAGTGCACATGAAATGTATAACCGTAGGTATAAAAAAATCGATCCTACGGACATTGCAGAGTTTTTAATCTTAAACGATACGTTCCCTCGATCGATTATCTTTTGTATCCAAGAGATGCAAGAAGCATTGGAAAAAATTTCAGGATTAAAGGAAGGTTTACCTCGAAATTCTGCCCAAGATGCAACAACAGTTTATTTAAATAGATTACGATCTGAAAATATCAAATCCATTTTTGACAAAGGATTACACGAATATCTGGATGATATTCAAATTGAACTCAATCAAATCGGATCGAAGATTGTGGAACGATTTTTTACCAACTAATTATGAGTATACGAGTTGCCTTAACCCATATCACAACATACCAGTATGATAAATCGATTTCACTATCTCCACACGTGATTCGTTTACGACCTGCGCCACATACAAAGAATCATATAGTTTCTTATTCTCTAAATATTTTACCCGAACAGAAATTCTTGAATTGGCAACAGGATCCATTTGGTAACTACCTAGCCCGTTTGGTGTTTCCAGAAAAAACCAATATTTTGCAAGTGGCTGTAGATTTGGTAACCGATTTAAAGGTAATCAATCCATTTGATTTTTTTGTCGAAGAATATGCAGAAAATTTTCCATTTTCTTACGATAAGATTCTAAAAAAAGAACTCACTCCATATCTCAAACCAAAAAAACCGGGAAAACTTTTATCATCTTACCTGAAGTCGATCAAAATAGACAAAATAAGAGTCGTTGAATTTCTTGTGGCACTGAATGCAAAAGTTTACAATGACATCGGTTATGTGATACGAATGGAACCTGGAGTTCAATCAACTGAAGTAACTCTTTCTAAACGAATGGGTTCATGCCGTGACTCTGCATATTTACTCGTACAAATATTAAGACATCTTGGACTTGCTTCTCGTTTTGTATCGGGTTATCTCATCCAATTAAAGGCAGATGTAAAATCGCTAGATGGTCCTTCGGGTACAGAGGTTGATTTTACTGACCTTCATGCGTGGGCAGAAGTATACTTACCTGGAGCAGGTTGGGTGGGACTTGATCCGACGTCAGGTTTATTCACGGGAGAAGGGCATATTCCACTTGCAGCTACTCCAGAACCTGAATCAGCAGGTCCCATTTATGGATTTGCTGAAAAAGCAAAAGTGGAATTTTCATTTTCAATGCACGTGGAACGTGTATTGGAAACTCCTAGAGTCACATTACCTTATTTGGAAGAAGATTGGAATCGTATTCTTAAGTTAGGTGATTCAATTAATAAACGAATCAAAAAGAATGACATCCGATTAACAATTGGTGGCGAACCTACTTTTGTTTCTACGGAAAACAGAGAAGCCCCAGAGTGGAATTTTGATGCTCTTGGCTTTGAAAAATATTCCAAATCGGAACAACTCATCAAACGATTGGGAAAACATTTTGCAGAGGGTGGATTACTACAATATGGACAAGGCAAGTGGTATCCAGGGGAACCAATTCCAAGATGGGCAATGATTTCCTATTGGCGAAAGGACAAGGAACCTTTATGGAGAAACCCTCATTTACTTGCCGATGATCGTTACACTGGATCGGCAAACACTGATGATGCGAGAAAATTTATTTCAAGTTTAATCAAATATTTAAATGTATCTTCTGGTTCCGTTTTACCTGCTTATGAAGATAATTTATATTATCTATGGCAAGAATCGAATTTGCCTGAAGAAACGGAATCTTTGTTAGATGGTTTAAATTCTTATGATGTTTTGGAAAGAGAACGGATTATAAGAGTTTTAGACCAAGGCCTTCATAAAGAAGTAGGATATGTTTTACCTTTGGATTTTGATGCATTCCAGAAGGTATGGATATCAGATGAATGGAAATTTCGCAGGAAAAAGATGTTCTTAATTCCGGGAGATTCACCAATTGGATTACGGTTACCATTACAATCGTTAGGTGGTAAATCGTATTATACGAATCCTGAGGATCCATTTTCTCCAAAATCAGCTCTTCCAAAGGTAAAAGAATTAAGCCAATATCCTTTATCTATGGCTAACGTAAGTTATTCATGGGGTGGTGTTCATACTCGCACAGCATTGTGTGTGGAGCCTAGGAATGGTAATTTAAGAGTATTTTTACCTCCAATCCAATCCTTAGAAGGTTGGTTACATCTGATCTATGCTATTGAACAAACTGCTTTAGAGACAGATTTACCAATTGTGATCGAAGGATACGAAGCACCTAATGATCCAAGGTTAAATCGATTTAAGATCACTCCCGATCCAGGTGTGATTGAAGTTAATTTTCATCCCTCGAGTCAGTTTGAAGAAATTGTAGAAAAAACAAAAATTCTGTATGAAGAAGCTTATCAGTTAAGACTGACTGCTGAAAAATTTTTAATTGATGGAAGGCATTCCGGGACAGGTGGTGGAAATCATATCACGTTAGGTGGTGAAACTTCGAGTGACAGTCCATTTTTGAGAAAACCTTCTTTGCTTAGAAGTATTGTCTCATATTGGCAGAATCATCCAGGGCTTTCGTATTTATTTTCTGGATTATTCATTGGACCAACCTCACAATCCCCAAGAGTTGACGAAGCACGGAATGATTCATTACATGAATTAAAGATTGCGTTTCAACAAATTGATTCGAGCAAAACAACACCTCCTTGGTTATTGGATCGACTATTAAGGAATATATTGATCGATGTAACAGGTAATACACATAGAACAGAGATATCGATAGATAAATTATTCGATCCAGGATCTCCAACCGGCCGTCTTGGATTGATTGAAATGAGAGCATTTGAAATGCCACCTCATTTTCAAATGAGTTTAGTCCAACAAGCATTTATGATGGCAATCATTTGTAAGTTTTGGGAAGAACCATACTATGGAAATCCAATCAATTGGAACACAGAACTACATGATCGTTATATGTTACCATACTTTGTTTATAAGGATTTTAAAGAAGTTATCTTTGATTTACAAAACCAAGGTTTTTCATTTTTATCAAAAGATTTTGATCCATTTTTTGAATTTCGATTTCCTCAATATGGAATCTGCTATTTAGATGGAATGGAAATTGAATTGAGAATGGCTCTTGAACCATGGAATGTGTTAGGTGAGGAGAATACTTCCCAAGGAACATCTCGTGGTGTTGATTCAGCTACTGAACGAGTACAAGTAAAAATAAAAGGATTTCATCCTGAACGTTACAAACTCAGCTGTAATGGTTTTGAAGTTCCATTGCAGGCGACTTCGGTTCAAAATGAGTTTGTTGCAGGTGTTCGTTTTAAAGCTTGGAATCCTGTTTTTACTTTACATCCGCAATTGCCATCACAACAATCATTGGTATTCGATGTTTACGATACTTGGAATCATCGCTCGCTCGGAGGTTGTACTTACCATGTTTCACACCCTGGGGGTTTATCTTACCAAACAATTCCAATTAATGCTTATGAAGCGGAATCCAGAAGGATTTCTCGATTTTGGACTCACGGTCATAAAATAGGAAAAAGTTTGCCACCGGTTCGCTTAGAGAATAAAGCCTTTCCTTGTACCTTAGATTTACGTATGGTTACTTCTAAGTAATGATGACAAAAGATCCCTATCATCTAATTGACAATTATAAAACCATACCTGGTGTGTATGACGAATTGTATGATGCAGATGGTCAAATTCGAAACAAATATAAATTCTTAGTCAAATCTTTCCAAGAGTTAGGTCCTGCAGAATTAATCAATCGTAGGCGTGATACTGATCGAATCTTAAGAGAAAATGGAGTTACCTATAATCTCTATCAGTCAGAACAAATTGAAGCGAAAGAAAGACCTTGGGAACTCGATTTATTTCCATTGGTGATGGAAAGTGAAGAGTGGAGAATATTAGAAAGAGGATTAAACCAAAGAGCAGATCTTTTGGATGCGCTAGTACGTGATGTATATTCCAAAAGAAGATTGTTATACGAGAAAAAAATACCACCAGAAATATTATTCAACGAGTCATCTTTCTTGCGAGCTTGTGATGGAATGTATGATTCGAATCATTTTTTAGCAAAAAACCCTGCATTATTATTTTTTGTTTGCGATTTGATCCGGGCAGCTGACGGAAATTTTTACGTATTAAATGACAGAGTACAAGCTCCATCAGGTTCAGGGTATTCATTAGAAAATAGAATTGTTCTTTCTCGAATTTTTCCAAGTATGTATCGAGATGCGATGGTTCATCGTGTGGCTGTTTACTTTCGATCCCTTCGCAAATCTCTTACTCAATTATCGGGTGTTAGTGGAAGAGAACCCGTAATAGTTTTGTTAACTCCTGGTCCATCCAATGAAACTTATTTTGAACATGCTTATCTCGCCGGATATTTAGGTTACACTCTTGTACAAGGTGAGGATTTAACTGTTCGAAAGAATAAAGTGTACATGAAGACAGTTGAAGGGTTACAACAGGTAGATTTGATTTTACGCAGAGTAGATGATGATTTTATGGACCCTTTGGAACTAAGAGGAGATTCTTTATTAGGAGTACCTGGTTTATTAGAATCGGTACGTTCCGGAAATGTAAAAATTGCAAATCCTATTGGAACAGGATTTTTAGAAAATCGTGCATTATTACCGTTTTATTCTGAGTTATGTAGATTTTACTTAGGTGAAGATTTATTACTTCCTATGGCACCAACCTATTGGTTGGGAAATAAAGAGCAATTTCAATTGGTTTTACAAAACCCAGAGAAATATGTTTTTAAGACAGTATCAAGAACTGATGAAGAAACTCCTGTTACCTTTGTTGAACTCAGCGGTGAAAGAAAAGATAGTTTCTTAGAAAAACTAAAACATGCTCCAAAAAGATTTATTGCTCAAGAAATGATTGAATCAGCCACAGTTCCAGTGTTAGGTGAAAATGGATTTCGTCCTGTCCGTGCCATTATGAGAACATTTGTATCTTCTTCTGGATCTGGTTATCAAACTATGGCGGGAGGTCTTGTTCGAGTTTCTCCTTCTCTCGATGAATTTTTTATTACAAGCCAACGTGGTGCTTGGAGCAAAGATTTGTGGGTCTTGTCTACTGAAACTCAGAAAGAAGAATCGTTACTTGTACCAAAATCGGACCAAATTTTAATCTCTCGAAAAAGTTCAGGTGTTCCAAGCCGAGTTGCAGACAATTTATTTTGGTTAGCTCGTTATCTAGAAAGATCGGAAAATCAAACTAGAGTGATACGAGAAGCAGTTTTCAAAATCCTTCAGGTTGAAGATGGATATGAAAAAGAATCTTTAGAGAATATTTTGAAATTGGTAACACATGTTACAAATAGTTATCCAGGCTTTTTGGGAGATGATTCTGGAGATCTTTTTGCAAATCCATTTCCAGAGTTACAACGATTGACAGTTGATAAAAATATTGTTGGTAGTTTAGGTTTTCACTTAAGGAGTTTGGTGATCGCTTCAAAATCAGTAAGAGATCGTTTATCTGATGATATGAAGAAAATCCTTCTTCATTTGGAAGACCAATCTACTCATAATATTGAATCATATGATCAAATCATTGATTTCCTCCAAAAAATTATTGTTAACTTATCTTCACTTACTGGTTTATCATTTGAAAATATGAGTCGTGAAGCAGGATGGTTCTTCTTAAACTTAGGTCGAAGAATTGAACGATCAATTAACATGATTCTTATGTTGCAAGGTATGATCCAATGGAAAAGTTTTGAAGACAAATCTTCCTTTGAGACATTCTTAAGAATCAGTGACATACGCCTCACATACAACCGAAGGTATTCCGGAAAAATTGACCAAGAATCTGTCTTAGACATTTTACTGTTTGATACAACCAATCCAAGGTCATTAGCTTACCAATTGGAACAGATCAATGGAGATTTACAATTTTTACCAGGCAAAGATAAAAAAATTGTTTATTCGGAAGATAGAGCAGCATTGCAATTGTATACTCATTTCAAAATGAAAGATATTGCCATTTTCTTTGAAGCAGAAACTCCATTAACGGCAGTATCTGTATGGTTAGAAGAGTTACATGGGTATTTAAGACTTTTATCAGATGCACTTTCTTCACGTTACTTCAATTACACGGAAGAACAAACTAGAATTGGTGATACAAATGGCTGATTTTAGAGTGATTCATAAAACAAAGTACAGTTATGATGATTTAGTTGCTTATTGTCATAACATGGCACATATGTATCCACTAACCACAAACCATCAGGATTGTTACAGAACTCACGTGACAGTAAATCCAAAACCGGTTGTGTCTTCTTTTAGAAGGGATTATTTTGGAAACCAAGTGTTTTTATTTTCGGTTGAGGACCCACATCGCTTTTTAGAAGTAGTAGTTGAGTCAACTGTAAGAACACATCAAAGTTTTGATTTTGATTTATCAAAATCTACTCCTTGGGAAAGTATTTATGAAATCATCCATGAATCAACGCTTGATGCCGACCTACAAGCAATTGAATTCCTTCAACCTTCCCCTTATGTATCTTCGAAATCAGCATATGCAGAGTTTGCAAAGTTTTTATTTAGTGAAAACAAACCTGTTTATGTTGGTGCTCTTGAACTAACGAGATATATTTTTGAAAATTTTAAATATGATCCTAAAGCAACTAATATAAATACTCCATTAGAGCAAGTGTTAATAGAAAAAAAAGGTGTTTGTCAGGATTTTTCTCACTTAATGATTGCCACCTTACGTTCGTTAAAAATTCCGTGCCGTTATGTTAGTGGTTATTTAGAAACGTTTCCTCCTCCAGGAACGCAAAAATTGCAAGGTAGTGATGCAACCCATGCTTGGGTATCCGTGTATTGCCCAACGCTCGGTTGGTTGGATTTTGATCCTACGAATGGAAAATTGATTACTGAAGAATATATCATTACAGCAATTGGTCGAGATTATTCAGATGTTTCCCCTTTAAAAGGGATTCTGTTCGGCGGTGGTAAACATAAACTGAAAGTTGAAGTTGATGTGATACGTGAGCAAATATGAACTTTTTAAAAGAATAATTCGTAGGAATGAGAATCAGTTTGTTTGAATCGATCGTATATGATAGAGAGGACGTATTGGGTGGCGGGTCTAGTTCCCCACCCTAATCAGGGCGGGGATACCAATTTCCAGCAACTCACCTAAAGCTGTTCACCCCATTCCCCTTCCTTAAAGCCTACCAAATACCATCCGTCTCCAACAACAAATGGTCTTTTCACTAAATTGCCATTTGAGGATAGTTCTTTATAAATTTGGTCTTCGCTAAGTTTCCCCAATTTTTCTTTCCAATTTCCTTCACTGTAATCTTTGCCAGAGGTATTAAAAAGTTTTTTAATATCACCTAAGTATTGTTTTGCTTTCTTTAATTCAGTAACTGAAGGCGGAGTTTCTCGAATGGGAATTTGTTCAAATTCGATTTTTTTGGAATTTAAGTATTTGAGTGCATTTCTGCACGTACTACAGCCAGAATATTCGTAAACTTTCAGTTTGGATCGACCCATAGAACCGATTTTCTTACTTACTATTTTTGAGGAAACTTTTTATTGGAACTATGTTGGTCCAAAATGATATCCCTCTCGCTCCCTATACAACATTTCGATTAGGTGGTGAGGCAAAGTATTTTATATCGATCAAAACAAAACAAGATGTTAAAGACGCATTACTCTATTGCCGAAATCAAAAACTCCCGTACATGATACTAGGAGGTGGATCAAATACAATCATTCGAGATTCTGGATTTGATGGAGTTGTTTTACAAATACAAATTCCTGGAATTAGATGTTTAGAAGCAAATGAATCATCTGTGATTTATGAAGTAGGAGCTGGGGTCATTTGGGACCAATTTGTTGAATATGTCGTTAAACAAGGATTAACTGGAATTGAATGCTTATCTGGAATCCCAGGATCTGTTGGAGCTTCACCCATTCAAAATATTGGGGCATACGGCCAAGAAGTAAAAGATACAATCATTTCGATTCAATGTTTAGATGAAGCTGGAAATGAAATAACAATCTCTAATGAAGACTGTAATTTTACCTATCGTAATAGCGAATTCAAATCTGGAATGTTTCGAAATTGGATTGTATGTTCTGTTACGTTTCAATTATCAAAACAAAAAGAACCTTGTATCCTTTATCCAGAGGTAAAAAAACAATGGGAAATTTTACTCTCAGAAAGTAAAGAACACAAATCGAATGAAAATTTACGTACTACACAATTAGAATCTCTAAGAAATTTGATTATAGGATTGAGGAAGAAAAAATCCATGGTGCTAGATGAAAATGATCCTAACACGCGTTCAGCTGGTTCTTTTTTCACAAACCCAATCTTAGCAGATTCAGAGATTCAAAAATTTTTAATCAAAGCTAGCAAATTAGGATACACTGATCCCCCAATGTATCATGAATCAAACGGAACCAAAAAACTTTCGGCAGCATGGCTCATTGAACATTCTGGAATCAAAAAAGGTGATATTTTTCCAGGCGGAGTGGGTATCTCCACGAACCATTGTTTGGGTCTAATCAATATCAATGGAACTGCAAACGCATTGTTGGCCATGGCGGAATCGATCCAAAAACGTGTGTTTGAAACTTTTTCCATCCATTTGGAGAGGGAACCAGTCGTAAGACCCTAAAAAAGATTTGGTAATTGTCGATAGTTGCAGAAGGATGGGGAAGGAATGAACTCAAAAGTTAAAAAATACCTGATACTTTCAGGATTAGGTGCTGCTTTACTCTTAGTTTTGGCACTCATCAGTTTTTTTGTCGTGGATGAAATCAAGGGCGGAGCTGTTGGAGACGGTCAAAACAAATACGAACTCATCATTGATTCCGGTGAACCTTCTTCCAGTGTTGTAAGAGAATTAGCGAGTGCTGGAATGATTAAATCTAGTGTATACTTTAATTATCTCATCAAATTTACAAGAGCTGGAAACAAAATCAAACAAGGAGTTTATGACATCAATGATGGAATGAGCTCTCGTAAGATTTTAGATGTCATCATTTCCGGAAAAGTTAAACTCATCACATTCACTGTTCCTGAAGGATATAACAATCGCCAGATAGGTGATCTCTTGGTTACAAAAAAACTAGCTCCATCACGAGAAGAATTTTTAAAAGTAACTCAAAGCCAAGCATTACTTACAAAATACAATATTCCTGCTAAAACTTTAGAAGGTTATTTATTTCCTGAAACATATTCAGTGCCATTAAATTATCCTCTTGAACGTATCACTGAAATGATGATCAAACGGTTTTATAAAAAATTGGAGACCATCCCTGAAGCAAAAGGAATCAAACCCGCAGATCTACATTTTAGAGTTGTACTTGCTTCGATAGTGGAAAGAGAAGCAGTGAGAAAAGAAGAAAGGCCTATGATGGCTGGAGTATTTCTCACCAGAATTGAAAAAAACATCAATTTAGAATCATGTGCCACCATACAGTACTTATTCGATAAACCAAAAAAGAGACTTTTTGAGTCTGATTTGAAAATAGTATCACCATACAATACATATATGAATGGCGGTTGGCCCCCAGGTCCAATTTCTAACCCAGGTTTACCCGCACTCGAAGCATCTTTTCGACCAATGAAATCTGATAAATTGTTTTTCTTATTAAAACCAGATGGATCACATTATTTTTCTGCGACCTTTAAAGAACATTTGGAAGCTAAGAAAAAATTCATCGATGTTTTGTATCAATAGATTCAAATAGTATTATAAAAATGCTAACTCATTAGATTCATTATGGATGAAAACATTGTCGAATTGAATATCGCGATCGGAGGAATTTCCAAAGAACTTTTGGATGTACAAAAGGCTTTGGATGCCTACCGTGAAAAACAATTACGAAAAGAAGCCATAGATGAAGAAGCAATTGTTTTTATCACCAAAGCCGAACGTGTGATCGAAAAAGCAGAATCTGGCGAACTACAATTAACTCCCGACCAAATTCGTAGAATCAAAAGTAATCTTGTAAAAATTTTAAACCGTCTCCATACTTAATCATTCTTTCATGAAACCTTTACCAAACCTTCACCAGCTTGTCATCCCTCTGTAACAAATAAAGAACATAGTTTCTATTGCTAGAGGGAGAATTTTTGCGAATCCCTTTCCGGGAAGACCCGCTAGCAAAACAAATTCGAATTTTTTCGAAAGAGGAACAAAATGAAAAATTCATTCAAAAAAAGCATGGTGCTTCTTTTCATCGCGATGATGGGATTCACGATGATCAATTGCCCAGGAAAGAAAGATGATAATACAGCTTTATTTCTGGGTTTGGCAGCTTTGTTAAACCAGCCAGAATACACTGTAGTTATGACTGGTACTTTAAAAACATCAGGCGGTCTTCCGATTAAAGATGGAAAGGTGACAATTGCAGATTCAAGTGGAATTTTATCTAGTGGCCAATCTGCTTTATCTGACTTTACAACTTGTCAAACTAACTCATATGTAGCCGCAGCAGGAGCAGGTGCTCTTGATGGAGAATTTGTGATTAGCTTTAGATTAACCTCTTTAACAGGTAATCTAACTATGTCAGCAGTAGAAGCAGTTGGAGCAGATAATACGACAGCTTGCACTACTGTAACAAATTTATCTTCTTCAGCTTTTACGAATTCATTGGGAGATGGCACATTAGGTGTAAATATAGACTTGAGCAACCGAACCAACGTTAATGCATTTCCAATTACAGCAGCAGGGTATTCTGTCACTGTTAAATCTGTGAATGTATTTGTAAAAGGTGAATATCCAATTGTTAGTCCAACAGTTGGAGAGAACGTATGCGATGGTCGTAGATTACTTGGAGGTCCAGCGATCAAAACTGGTTCCATTACAGGTTCTGAGACTTGGTCTGGTGGAATCCTTCTCCAAGGAACTGTATTTGTAGAATCCGGTGCAACAATCACTGTAACTCCTGGAACTGCCATTTTTGGACAAAGAGGATCTTCAATTTTCTTCAAACAAGGATCGAAATTAGTTTCAAACGGAACAGCTGCCGACCCAATCTGTTGGTCTTCTGCTGCATCTCTTGGATCTCGTTTCCCTGGAGATTGGGGTGGAATCGTTGTTATTGGAACAAGTGGTGCTTCTAGAGCATCAAACACAGAAGGAACGACGCCTCAAGGTTATGGTGGAGCAATTGGTTCTGATGTAGAAAATTTGAATATGTCTTATAACATCATAGAATTTGCAGGGAACGAAGTGGCACCTGGAGATGAATTGAATAACATGTCAATTTATGCTTCTAAATCTGTACTTAGTTTTGTGCAAGTCCATAGAGGATTGGATGATGGATTTGAGGCTTGGGGTGGATCTGGAACATGGTCAAACCTTTTGGCAACAGGTGGTTTGGATGATGACTTCGACTTAGATGAAGCATTCACAGGAACAATGACAAACTTGATTGGTCATAAATACCCTTCATCTTGTGGTGGTTCCTTCTCAACTGATCCACATGGATTTGAGATGGATGGAACTGATGCAACAAGTGGTGCTGGTTCTTCATGTGCTTCAGGTTCACTCAATCGTTGCACAAATCCAACAATTACAAATGTTACTTTAATAGGTGCAGGTATTGCTGGTGGACAAGGAATGAGATTGAGAGAAGGATTTGCAGGGACAATCAATAGAGCGATTGTCTTCGGGTTTGCTGACGCTGCGGCAGTGAGCACAACAACTTCTGGAACTTATCCTGCAGTGAGCGGAACGATTGCAAATCTTGCATACGAAAATGGTAAAACAACTGCTATTACTCCAACAGGATCAACTACGATAACAACAACTCCAATTACATCTGATGGATCAACATCTAATTGTGGATTTGGAGATACTAAACCTGACTATAGAACGATTAGTTCATTATCAGGAACGTATGTGGGTGGTGCTTCAACAGAATGGTATAAAGATTGGGCAGTTTTTAGAGCTCGATAATTAATTTAAAACTTTACCTAGTGGCCTTAACTAAGGTCACTAGGATTTATGATACGTAATCTACTTCTATTAATCTCCCTATTAAGTATTTCATTTTGTAGCCAAGAAGATTGGCGTGAACAAATGGAAGCTGAAAATCAAAAAGTGATTCTTTCAGTCGAGAAAGACCATAAACTCATTAGAGCAAATGCTTCTAAGAACAGTGATTGGGTTAAATTTTCCAAATCTAAAGAACTTGCCGTCCAAAATTTCTTAAAAGAAGTGACTCAAAACAAATCACAAAACGATTATTATGTAAGTTGGGATGAAAAAATGAATGTAATTTTTCCAAATATTTTGGGTAAAGGTACCCTTCTTGATACTACTCCATTGGTCGAGTATAGAAAAGTATTAGAAACAAGAGAAACATTCGCAATCACAGAAATTTACAATCGTATCCAAGGTAAACAATATAGAATCATCTCAATTGATTGGGAAAAACCTAGAATGTATGGAGATATCGTAGGTCACAAACCTAAAACGATAAAGATTCAAATTGATAATCAACTCATTGTCTTAGATCAAATTAAAATGGTATTTGAAACAAAATCTGGTTACAAAGTTGGAGTGATTGGACCTTAGTTTTTGTAATCTGTTTGTAATAATTAGTTCACATAAACGTAACTCAATCTAATCCCCTTTTCATTTACGTACACGTAAATTCTAGAAGCTTGGCTCTGAAGGAATTTATGAAATCAATCAAAACTCTTCTTACCTTATCCTTATTGGTTTTCATTTCAACTTTTGGCTTATCTGCTCAAAGTAATGGATCAATCCGAGGAACTATTATTGATTCTGAAAACGGAGAACCTGTTTTTGGTGCGACCATTGTTATACGATCTGAAAAAAAATTCGCAAAAACTGATTTTGACGGAAAATACATTTTAGAGATACCTCCAGGTACTTACCAAGTTGAATACCAAATGTATGGATATGGTCCGCAAAACAGATCTGTTGTTGTAACTGCGGGAAAACCTAGTCAAATGAATGTAACATTTGGTGCACAAGTATTACAAACTGTCGAGGTGAAAGACCGAGCCATCAATGAGTCTGATGCTGCTCTATTGCAGTTACAAAAAAAATCAGCAACAGTCTCTGATTCGATTGGTGCAGAATCGATTAAAAAATCTCCAGATTCTTCAGCTAGTGATGTTATCAAACGTGTAACTGGAATTACAATCGTTGGTGGAAAATTCGTATTTGTTCGCGGATTAGGTGAAAGATATTCTTCTACTTATTTAAATGATGCATATATCCCATCTACAGAGCCAGACAAACGAGTGGTTCCATTGGATTTATTTCCTGCATCATTAATTAAAAATATTAGAGTAATTAAATCTTTTGTTCCAGAAGAGTCAGGTGAATTTTCAGGTGGTTTAGTAAAAATTGAAACCAAAGAATACCCAGACCAACTAACTGTGAATTTTGGAATGGGCGTTGGATACAATTCTAACACAACTCGCAATAAATGGTTAACTTTTAAGGGTGGAGATTTTTTTGGAAGACCAACTGCAAACCAAGAACTTCCTTCATTAGTAAAATCTGTACCTGATTTTTTGCCTTTTGAGCCAGGATCTCGTTTCGGTGGTCTAAACCCAACACTTGTGAATATTGGTGGAGTCAGTTTTCCTTCTCAGTGGTCTCCAGAGCAAACAAAAGCTCCTTACGATAAAAATTTTAATTTTACCATTGGGAATACCTTCAAATTAACTGAATCAGGACAACGTTTGGGTGTAATTTTTGGTACAACTCATTCTGTTGATTATCGATTCAAAAGACAGAAAGATGTACGTTATATTCCAGGTAACCCAGTTAACTTATCAGTGAAAGATTTAACAACAGTTACTCCGTTACAAACTCAGGATGCTGATATCTATTTGGAAGAGAGGCTTTTCGGTAATAATTTAAACTTGGCATATGAACCGACTGCTGGCCAACAATTCTTTCTAAAGAATTTTTACTCTGTTTCTTCCGAAAAATCAGTAAGAGAGTCTGTTGGAACAAACAACATTGACAATTTTCAATTTTTTTCTCAAACAAATGATTTCATCAGTCGTCAACTATTCAATACTAGTTTCGGTGGAAAACATGCTGTCAATTTGGGTTCAATGAATCGACCACATACATTAGATTGGCAAATGAATTATGGGGAAGCTAAACGTGATGAACCAAATTTAACACAACAAGTATGGAGACGGCCTCAAACTAGCCCTGTGACAACGATTCCAACACGACTTGGTAATAACCCGGACGGATCTAGATTTTATTCAACTTCAAATGACACAGTGAGAAGTTTTAGTGTAGCTTATGAAATCCCATTTGATCAGTGGAATGGATTAAAATCTTCATTTAAATTTGGTGGTTCCGCACTCGATCGCTTTAAATCGTTTACCTTTAGAGAATTTGGTTCAAAATCAAATATTGGAACAGGAGTGGGTGATCTTTATTTAGTTCCTGGTGAAATCACATATAACCCTATTGAATTCTTAAGAACTAATAGTTCAGGACTTGCTAACCGAACATTTTCTGAAAGACAAGTGGAGCCAAACGCTTATGATGCATATCAGAAGTTACATTCTTACTTCTCTCAGTTTGACATTCCTTTATTTCCTAAATTTAGATTCATTGGTGGTGCACGTTATGAAGACTCTTATCAAAAGGTAAAAACGTTTGTACTGAAAGAACAATTTGATGTGAGAAGACCTGGATATGGTTGTGATGTAGGATCAGAAGGGGAAAGAATTCTTTTAGTAAAAAATAATATCTGTTCTGCAGATAATAACGGTATCGGAGAGATTCGAACAAAAGACGTTTTGCCAAGTGTAAATTTGGTTTATGAATTCCTTCAGGATCAAAATTTACGATTTGGTTATTCACAAACACTTACAAGACCTGATTTTAGAGAGATGTCTCCATTTGCTTTCACTCCTTATTTTGGTGGTGATAGAATTCGTGGTAATCCAAACCTTCAGAGAACATATATTCATAACTTTGATTTTCGTTATGAATACTTTATGGGTGGATCAAACTATGTTGGAGCAGGAGCTTTCTTAAAAGACTTATCCAATCCGATTGAATTAATTGGACAACCTGTTGCCGGACAAATTTCACCATTCTTCACTTATGCAAATGCTAGTCGTGCTACTATTCGAGGTATCGAGTTAGATTTTAGAAGAGAGTTTTTTGATAAATTTAGATTTGAGACAAACGTCTTCTTTATCAAATCGCTTGTTAACGTGATTTCTTGGGAACAATATACTGTAGGAAAAGCAGGTATCTTAGATCCGATTGATAGAAGTTTCTCCTATGATCCTACCAACATAAGAAGACCTCTGCAAGGACAATCAGACTTTGTGGCAAATCTTAAATTCGATATTTTCCTCAACAAATTAAAAACGACAACATTAGGATTTTACTACAACTACTTTGGTGATCGAATATTTGTAGTAGGGGCCAATGGAACACCTGATGCATATGAAAGAGGCGTTGGATTAACAGACATCGTTTTTTCCCATAAAATGGATGATAAGTTAGATTTTAAATTTGCTGCAAAAAACGTTACAGACCAAAGGTTTAAAATCTATGTAAAAGATGAATTGTTAAACGAAGAAAAACTCTTTCGTTCTTATAGAGAAGGGGTTTCCTTTTCAATGTCTGCTAGTTATCGATTTTAAAAACAAATCCAATTCACCAAACCCCGCATAAGCGGGGTTTGGATCCGATCCATTTCTCTCTATTTCCCGTCAGGATTCACAATAATAGGCAATCCATCTTTCCCGTTCGGTACAAATATCAATTTGTTATTTGGATTTTCCATTGCTTTGAGTTGGATGTATTTTGGAGTTAATGAATCAGAAATCATCTTTTGGGCTTTGGCCTGAGCTTCTGCTTCAATTAACACTGCTTTGGCTTTACCATCAGCTGTGATTTGTTGGATTTCAGCATCACGTTTGGCAATGTTAATTTCAAACTTCATCTGCTCTTGTTCTTGTTGTTTTGTGAGTTTACTTTCGATTGCTTTTAATATCGAAGGACTGTATTCAACATCATCAATAATCACATCATCAATTTCGACATGTTTAAATTTCAATTTTTCGGTTAACGATTTTTTAATCTGTGCTGAAACATTGGGAGTCTCTTTCGAAATCGATACCATATTATAAGCAGAGAGTATGTTTCGAATTGCCGTTCTGAATTGGGGTTTGACCACCTTGTCGTAATAGTCTCTGCCTATTTCCATCTCCAGTTCATAAATTTCATTTTGTATGGGTCGAATGATGATATTGGCAGTCACAGTGATTGTCAAATCGTCACGAGTTAAAACTTCTACCTTTTCTTGGTAACTACTCCATTGGATTGAGTAAACATAGACACTGTTCCAAGGCATATAGGTTTGGACTCGAGACTCCAAAGGTTTTTGACTGAGTCCCGAGCTATAAGGCCTCCACATAAGCCCTACCTCACCTGGGTTGATAATTGAAATACAAGAGGTGAATATCATCCCAAGTAACAAAACAGGAAGGAACTGGAAACTAAAGAGAAAAATGGATCGACGTTTCATAGTTAAACTATTAGACTAAAACAGATGTCCCAAATCTTATCGAGCCGAATTTTCAAAAATATCTTTCCATTTCTCATTATTTTACTAATCGCTGTGGTTGGGAATGGATGTGTGGAGGATGAAACTGTCATTAAAAATCCACCTAGTCTGGAATTACGTCTCTTCCATGCAGTTGAAAAAGGGAATCTAGAAGAAGTTAAATCATTATTAGCCCAAGGTGTCTCCATCAATGCGAAGGACTCACTTGGCAATTCCTCCCTCATCAAAGCTGTCGACGAAGAAGAAATGGAGTTAGCAAAATTTCTCATCCAAAAAGGAGCCAATGTCAACCTTCGTAATACGATGGGTGAAACAGCGCTTTACCGAGCTGTGTTCCGTGGTAACTTGGACCTTGTCAAACTTCTGGTAAAAGCTGGAGCTGAGACAAAAGCAAAAACAGTAGGTGGTGTTAGTATTGTTGAACTAGCAGAAGAACGCGGAGAAGACAGTATATTGAAGTATTTAGAAAGTATAAAATAATTTGAGATTGTTATAAATTTATCATTTATTTTCGAAACGAAATTATATGATACCGACTTAATCCGCGACGACATATTATCTCTGAAAATTCATTTCCTTCACGAAAAATTGTTTCTGAATTACCTAGATGAGATGCTACATCTCTAAACAAATCAAAAGAAGGTAATGTGTTTTCGTTAATATCTAAAAACATTCCTTTAGTAAATCCTAACTTATAAGCAATAGTTTTATATTTCTTTTTATTGTAAGGAAGGGAGCGTTTTCCATACAACCTCTGAGATTTTTTAATATTTCTAAGAAATAAAAATAAATTCTTAATTATAGAAGTATGATTCATTAGCCAATCAGTTATAATCAGAGTACCTCCAGGTTTTAAAACGCGATAAGCTTCTTGTAAAAATATTTTACGAGAAGGGAAATGCGACATACACTCTAAAGAAAAAATTAAATTTTGAGATTCGTTTGCATAAGGTAAATCCATTGCAGATGCAACTTTAAATTCTATTATATTTCCATTGCTCGAATCTAAATTTGATTTTTGTTTAGCTATCTCAATTTGTCTCGGATCAATATTGATTCCTGACAAAATAGAACCTTTTACTTGTTCATCCATCCATCTCAATGTACCACCGAAACCACAACCAACATCTAATACTGATATATTTTCATGAGTTTCGATTCTTCCCGATAAACAAACTTCGTTCATCCTTCTTGAAGCAATTTCAAAGCCTTCAATGGATGTATTGGGCTTAGAAGTTAAATCCCAATAACCAAAATGTAAATTATTACCGAAAGTCTTTTCAATAAATACATTTCCAATTTCTAATTCTTTTATTATAATATCTAAATAAGGCATTTTCATCTTAAACCAACTTGATCAAAAAATCAAAATTTATCCTGAAATCGTATATTTTGTGTTTAAATTAATTTTTCTATAAGATAGTGAAAAAAGGATTAATATGCTAAAAATAATTAACATAATACCTAAACTTTGAAAGGTAGTTTTTGGATTAAAATTAGTTGAAATCTTCGAAGTTAAAAATCCTATAAATGCAGACGATCCAAGCTGAAGAATAGAATAAATATTCAAAATTCTTAACCTATATTTATCGTTAAGAGAATTTTGAATGAGCAACACAATTAAGTTTGTTGCATAACTACTGCATGTAGATGCAATTAAAACAGAAATGATGCTAATAATCAAATTTTCAAATTGCATTAAAATGCTTAAAGAGAGTCCAGCAACGATAGAGGACCCGAATACCACTACTTTAAAATTCATATTACGCAATAAAATAGCCAAAAAACCTCCGAAAGCGAGACCGATGGACATGATAATAAAGTATATAGGTTTATAAATTTCTGAAAGATGGAAAACCGCTTCAGCATATGCTGGAATTAAAACTTGAAATGGTCCTAATAATAGTGTTGAATATGGAATCAATAATAATAGAAACAGAATTCGCTTGTTTGAATTTAAATATAATGACAACTCCTTCCAGTAATAACCAATCGAATATTCTTCCTTCAAAACTTCAAATTTTGAAATTGAACTCACTTTTAATAAAAACAAATTACTTATCAAAAAAAATAAACTTATAGAAAACAAAATCTGAAAATCCCAAAGATAATATTTTAGGATCCCTACCAATAGTGGACCGATACCAAATGCCGTGATATAAAGTAAGTTTATATACAAAGAAATTCTACCAATCGTATTTGAGTCATTAAGATCTTTTATGATTGCCAACCTTGAAGCTGGTAAAAAAGCAAAAGCAAATCCAAGTAATAATGAAATAAGAAGTAGAATTGTTATTAATTTTGAGAAAAATATCTCATAGTAGATCATTCCGCCTAGAGCGGAAATCAAGATTAAATAACAAAATTGTGCATAAAGTATGATCTTTTTTTTAGATGTAAATTCTGTATATTTAGAACTAATGAATCCGAATAATATATATGGAACGTTCATTAGTAAAAATAAAGTAGCTCCGAAAAATTCATTAGATGTCAGTTTATAAGCATAAATTATCACAAAATAGTTGTACATAATTATAGCCAAGTATCCAAAGAAAGTAGATAGAAGATAAGTTATCGTATTGGATTTCATATTAATGTTTATAAAACTGATTTTTTATTAAATAATTTAATAAAGTTTATATTTTGCCGTAAGGTAGGAATCGTAATTTTTAAATCTTTGTTTTGTGAAATGTTTGGTAAAACACATTCTAAAAGCGAAATGTATTTGTAACATCCACTAAATAAATCATTATCATTTTTTGCCGTTCTAATATCGGCTTCAATTTTATTAAAGAATTTAGAAAGAGATACAGGTTTTGAATTTTTAATATCTTTTTTAATGGGGTACAAACATTTTTTCAATGACTTATTGTCATCAATAGTTTTGAAAGAATTTTCGATGACATTGTATTGGATGAGAAAATCAACAATTCCTTTGTATTTTTTTATAGTTTCAAAATAAAGGTGTAAGGTGAAGTTGTTTTTAGAAGAACAATGAATTTGATATAAAGAGAATCTTAAAAAGTAAGGATTTAAAATTTCTTCTAGTTCTCCGATAAAAATTGCTCTTCCACGACTCGTTGAAAATTTTTTCCCATTGATATTTAAAAAAGGTTTTATATACATCCTTGTGTAGATTTGTTTAAAGCCTAATAAAATCCTTACAATAGAATCAGAAATGGAAAAGTGAAATCGATTATCCACGCCCATGAAGTAATAAATATTAATAGATTTATTTTTAAGCTCTGCGTAAAACTTCTCAAAACTTTCAAACTGAAAAAATAGATAAATCCCAGTATAATATGCCCAAACAGCTTCAAACCATAATGGGATAGATAAAAAATTTAGTTTTGAATTTTGAATTTGCAAACCTTCAGAAAATATTTTTGTTAATTCTAGACTTTGATTCTTATTGGAAGAAATCCATTTGAGTGCTTTTTTCTTAATCCAAGAATCCCATTTTTGCTTTTTAAAATCTTTTGTGAATAATTTTCGATTTTCTCCAAGTTTTATCGAATAAGCTTTTGTGGGTTGCAGTTCTAATGATTCAGTATCAGAATAATAAATAGGTTTCAAAAGTTTTTTATGGTCGATCAATTCACCACAATTTTCACACGTTCCTGCATCTGTTTCGCTTGCACAGATATAACAATAACCTTTGCAAAATGAGTCAGAAACAAATTGTTGTCTGGTTTTGGAATAGAGTTGGCGTGTATCTTGATACACTACATGTTTATTTTCTTTTAATTTATCAAAAATTCCGTTCGATACCTTCTTATGAATTTGAGATGATGTTCTGATAAAAATATCTGGTTTGATCTCCAAGAAATTTAAACTCAGTTGGATTCGATTAGAATAGAATTCACAAGTATCATGAATTGTCTTATTGATTTGTATGGATTTTTTTAACGTATAGGTGTTATTCTCATCTGCTCCGGCTATAGTAATAACTTCTGCATTCGATTCGATGATTTGTAAAACTCTTGAGAATATATCAGCTGGTAAATATACACCAGCAATGTGGCCTAAGTGGAGATCTCCGTTTGAACATGGAGGAGGTAAAAATACTATGTGGCAAATTCGATTACCTCTTCTCATCATTTAACGATCCTAAGATAAGTCCAAATTGTGCAGAATAATAAGTTAAAAGTATAATCGGGTTCCATATTGGGTAAATAATTTGATTCAATCGAATATATCCGAGTAAAGTATCTGAAAATATAAACAAGATGGCACCAATCTTAAGCAAAAAAAAGTTTTTTTCAGTATTGGAAAATACTGAATATCCCATTGTCATTAGAGCGACAATATAAATTATTACAGGAATCAAGACATTGCTATTTACTTTAGGAAGGAACAATACTCCTGTTAAAATTCCATACACCAAGAATATGGCCAATCTTACATAAGAATGATTTCTTTTGTTAAAGAATATATAAGAATAAATAAACTGTGCTACTATATATACCAATAAGCCAAGTGAAAGATATTTTGGGAAAAGTAGACAAACATCACCAAATAAAATAAGTGAAAGTGACAATATAAAATAAATAAACTTTTTCTCAAATTTGATTAATTCTCTATTTTGAATTGTGTATGCTAGGAGAATTAAGTTCGGCAATAGTTTTGTTACTACTAGATGAGATCGATCTTGCAAGATCGAGTCCAGACAAACATGTAGCACAACTAAAAGGAAAAATAGAATCGAAGTTATTTTTTTATCATTAAATTTCATTGCTTATCTCTTTAATATTTAAATACGTTTCAACATGGTTAGAAAAAAAATGAGATTCCTGAAGATTAAAGCCATAGGTCAAATCTCTTTCGAAGAGATGAATATCTGAAAATTCATTTCTAATAAATGCAATTTTTTCCAATACGCCAACTGGTCTGAATAGTCTAGCTGTAGCGAGTAAACTTGAACGATTGTTTGCTAAGACGAATGAGAAGATCTTGGTTTTTTGTTTGGTGAAAGCTAAATGGATGATACTCATTATTAGTCTTGCACCTATCAAACTTCTTCTGTATTTGCGTTTTACATAGACTCCAAGTTGTGAAAACTCTTCTACGCTTGGAGCAAGTAAAAAATCGCCAATTTGTGCAAATCCTCTTATTTCGGTATTTGCTGTTTCGATTAAAATTGAATTTGATTTGATCTTATTCAATATCCAAAGAGGTGGATTATTGATATCTATCTGATTTTCATATGCCACTGAAGGATTTTCGTCACCAACACATTCATTGAAGATTTCAATGATTTCCTTTAGATTATCTTCTTTTGCAATTGATATGGAAATATCAGACATTAATTTTATATCCTTCTAAGTCGATATGATAAAATTTCTTTACCCCTGTTCTATTATTTCCAACTGGCCAACTATCCAAAAAAAAGATTTCTTTGAATTCTAAAATTTCCAATGATTCAATAATTTTATGCAAATGTATGAAACAAGATATGATTATGATCCTATATTTACGTTCTTCCACTAATTTACTAATTAAATATCTTATTTCCTTTGTTAGGTGTTCCAATTTAGATTCTTCAGTTAATAAATCTTCGAAAACTAGGTGTGCGGTTTTTTGTGCAATTTCAGATTCTGAAATCGGTTTTAATGTATATTTTATATGATCCATTTTCTCTTATTTTTGATATTAATATTGAACACTTAATTGAATTTCTCGAAAGTATCTTTCAAGTTCTGTGAATTTGAAAATCTCTGATAAAAATTTTAAACAGTTTGTTGGTGCGTTTTTGAATCCCTGACCGTTCATGGGAGGAAGATAAAATTTATTTTTTCCATTTTCATGATTTCTCATTGGAATATTGGAATTGTTGTTAGTATTTAATGAATAAAGGTCATAACCAATGCACCTCAAATATATCGATTCGAAGGAATTTACTTTGAGATTAAAATTTTCTTTGATGATTTGGTTTACTAACTTCTTTTCGACTTCGCTAATTTCTAAAAAATCAGTTTCGACGTTTATAGAATCCTCATATTGCTTTGTATTTACACTTATAATTCCTGAATTTGTATTTTCACTAAACAAAAAACAATCTTTGTCTGAGAAAACATGAAGTCCAGATGCGAATTCTTCATCTTCCAAAGAGATATTAAAAACTAATATTTTTTTTATTTTGATAGATTCAGAATTATGGTAAGACCATGGACCTAACGCATAAACCACTTTGAGAGAATCATCAAAAGGTTTGAATACATTGGATAATTCATTTGGTTTTTTTCTTGTAGTTGAATTAGTTTCAATCTCATCTGAATTTACCCAATCAATTTCTGTTGCTTTTAGTTTCTCTTCCAATTTAGCTAAGATTTCTTTTGCATTAAATTTATAACCTAATCCTGCTGAATTCTGAGTTAAATTTCCTTGATTTGATTTGAATGGATGGCGCTTTGAAATTTCTTTTAGAAAAGAATCAGAATGGATGTAGGTATAGACCGGAAATGGATTTACTGATTCCTTTAAGAGTTTTTCATAGAAATTTTTAGATTCTTCAATTTCAAAATTTGAAGCTTCACCCAATTGATGCGAAAAAGCTTCCGATCGATAACTTGCCGAATATTGCTGATTCTTTTTTTTTCCAATCAGTCTAACCCTTAGTCCAGCTAAAGATGAAAAATAAGAAATCAGTAAACCATATAATCCATCTCCTACGATTGTGATATCATATTTCATTTGGTTATTCCCACCAAATTGAATATAAAATACTTTCAGTATCGCCTATGTTCTCAAATTCATGATCCAAATTTCTTTCAGCAAAGATCACATCATCTTTTTCCATAATGCTAACTTCATTTCCTATTTGTACTCTAAAGGGAGAGCCTTTTAAATGAATAAAAATTTCGTATTCGAGATGGTTATGTTTTTTTATAACTTCTCCTGGTAAGACTTTGGTAAGTGCCATTTCAAAAGGAGCCTGATTGAGTTCTGGAAATAATGGTTTAATTCTAGCTGCATTAACTCCATAATCTTTTTCAAATTCAAATGATATCTTCGATCTTTTCAATTTTTATTGCCTCCTATTAAACTTGTTGCTATAGTGAATGCACGATTTGCCATAACACTTAATAAAGTATCAGCGATTCCATGATTCATTTCAGAATAACCTTGTAAGAATAATTTTGCTTCAGAACATTTTTTAAATTTTATAGAGTAGTCTCTATTCACTTCAAGATTGGAATCGTTTCCATAATGAATGATATCTTTGAATTTATTGAAGTATTTCTTATAGAGAAAAGCTTGTTCGAAACCTGTTGCCAAAACTATATAATCGAATTCTTGCTTTTCTACTTTAGAATTAATTTTAGATGAATATTCTATTTCTATTTTATTTTCACTATTTCGAATTACATTTTTGATTTCACTTAAAGAAACAATAGCACCATTGTTAGAGCGATCAAAGTGCTGCATATGGTATAGTTTTGTGAATATTTTTGATATTAAATCAGGATCAACTACTGAATAGTTTGTATTTAACAAACTCTCTAATATATTATTTTTCGCTTCAGAAGGGAGATTATAAAATACATCTACAAAATCAGGATCGAATACTTTATTTCGAAATGAAGAAGAATCAGCAGGACTATAACCAAACTGTCGTATGAAATTGACAACTTTTAGATTTGGATTTTTACTTTCTAATAAATATAGAAAAATTTCTGCTGCACTTTGTCCTGCTCCAATGATCGCAATTTTATGATCCTTAAGATTATTTTCTGATGCAATTTTATGAACTTCAGATTTGGTAAATTGGTCTGAATGTATTACATTAATACCATCGTAAATTTGAAAAAAAGCAGATGGAATTTTCGGGCTTCTTCCTGAGGCGATGACTAAATGTCTAGTTTCAATTTCATTAGGTATATTATCATGTACATAAGTTACTTTGAAATGACTTACTTGATTTACATCGTATTTGGGCTCTATATCAGTAATATAAGAGTTGTAACTAACGATATCTTCGAATTTATTCGCTGCCCAAAATAAATAATCATTAAATTCCATACGGGATGGATAACTTACATTCAAATTGATAAAATCCGATAATCTACCTTGTTCTTTTAAGTAATTTATGAAGGTAAATGGACTTTTTGGATTGATAAGGGTTACTAAATCTTTCAAAAAATGAATTTGAAGATTTGTATTTGGTAACAAAAGTCCTGGTTGCCAAGAGAAGGATTTCTTTTTTTCAAAAAATCTCACCTTCTTATCATTAAAGAAAGCTAGTTCTTTTAATTGAATGGCAAGCGATAAGTTTGACGGGCCGAAGCCAATCCCTAAAACATCTATCATATAATTTAATTTTGAATTTAGTTCAAACTTAAGAATGTTTTAGTAAAAAATAGAAGGTATCCTAACAAACAAATCGTTACGGAAACTAGACTGACAACAATTAACAATGATTTTTTCAAATTGAACATATTTCACTTCTTAGAGTTAACATAAAATTGATGTTAACTCTATCGAACATGAGATCGGAACTAGTCATTTAATTTCAATTAAAATTTATTTCTTAGGTCAAAAAAATAATTTAGAAGTTTCTAATGTTCTATTTCATGATAAAACATATTGTTCATTGAAATGGAAAAATTCAATTTCCATGGAAATAACTAATTTTTACCAATCATTTGACAAAATTAGAATAACGATTGATAAACTATAGTCGGTTTATGAGTACAGAATGAACTATTGTCGAGAGTTTTTAACTCACCTATAATTCTAAGATGTAAATGTTAATTGGTAGGTAATGGTTGAACCATTTTTTTGAATTTGTCTACTTCCGATTTTATCATAAAACTTCTTTGCACTTTCATTCAAGTCACTAGCAATCCAGCTTATATCGGATGCGTTATTTTCTTTTGCAATTGCAATTAGAGATTGCATTAGGTTTTTGCCTAATCCAATTCCTCTATCCGATGGTTCTATATAAAGATCATCCAACCAAACGGAAGGAAGGCCTGTAAATGAGGAATATCTAAAATGGTATATGGCAATCCCGATTGGGAGATTGTTTGTATCAATTGCCAATAAAACTTTTGCATATGGATGATCATTAAACATAGTTTTTCTTATGATTTCCTTGTTAGTTGTTACCAAACCCAAGGAATCTCCTAAGTTCCGATCAAATTCTGCTTTTTTTAAAATGAATTGGAAAATGTGATCAATATCCAATTCATTGGCTTCTCTAATTTTGTAATTCATATTATATCAGATTGAATGTAACTTTCAATGCTCAAACTATTCCATTAAAAAGATTCACATTTAAATCTTTCGAAGAACAACTCTCACAATGCTTGCTTTGCCTCTATGGAACGGACTTTCATTGAGTTCAGTTTCAAGTGTTTCTTCATACTCAATATTCATTTCTGAAAAATCCATTTTTAGATCTTTTAGTTGGTATAACATATCTGGGTCTTTTGGCCCACCTGATGTATATTTTAATTGTTCAGGAGAAAAACCTTCTAATAGTAAAAGACCACCTGGTTTTAAAGTTCGTACACAATTTCGATGAACAGTTGTTCGTATCGATTTATGAAAATGACTATAAATCAGTGCCACCATATCCATTTGTTCGGGTGCATAAGGATATGTTAAAGCATCAGAAATTTCATAATGGAATGTGACATTTTTTTCTTTTGCTAATTGGATGGCTTTTTGTCTTCCCGCTTCTGACTGGTCAAATGCAAACACATCCCAACCAAGACTTGCTGCAAAAACAGCATTTCTTCCCTCGCCTTCACAAGGAAAAAGGATTTTCCCTTTTTTTAAATTGGGAAGTCGAGAACGTAAAAACTCATTAGGCTCTTTTCCATAAATATATTCTTCGCTCACATAACGTTCGTTCCAGAAATCTTTGTTATACATACTCACCCAACTTTCGATTTGTGAAACTATCTTATACCAAAGATTCAGAATCCAAAATGATTTTTTAATAGAATCGAATTAAATCTGAGGATTCTTCTCTTGGTGTATGGTAACGATTCAAATTCGAATCAGCTTTTGGATAACCAATGCTTAAACCCATAATCACTTTTTCTTCCTTCGGTAGACCTAGTGTTTCACGAACCACTTCAGGGAAAGCGCCCAATGCAGCTTGTGGGCAAGTTCCAAGCCCTTCCTCTCTAGCGAGAAGTAAAACAGATTGTAGGAAACAACCCAGATCAATTCCGACAAAAAAATTAAGATCAAATTTTGATGTGATGAAAACAGCGGTAGGTGCTCCAAAAAAACTAAAATTACGAAGCATAAATTGGTCTCTTGCTTCTTTGTCTTTACGATCAATGCCAGCAACTCCATAAATTTTCATACCCAAATCAAACATACGTTTTTTGGCATCACTAGGATAAGATTCTGGCCAAGAAGTCTCGGGAGTAGGTGCAGATTCCTTTGCAGATTTGGTCAGTCTTTCTGCGAGTAGTTCCTTTTTGGTTCCATTGACAATGTGAACCTTCCAAGGTTGGGAGTTTTTCCAACTAGGACTTCTTAAAGCTGTTTCAAAAATTCTCCTGAGAATTTCCTCTGGAATCAGTTTTGGATCATATTCTCGGATGCTATGACGAGTGTTCATTGCTTCGGAAACAGTTTTTGATACTTCATGAATGGAGATTAATTCTTGGTTCATCGTACACCTACAGAAAACATACATACCAGTCGGTATGTATTTGCAAGGATTTTTTATGTGCGAACTTCTAGTTTGGAACAAAAAAATTGAACAGACTAGTCGGTGTATTTCTTGATTGGATTTTGTTTATCCTCATTTTAGGACAGAAATGAAGAAGGAACCGACAAAATTACGTCTCTTAGCCGTCAGCCGAAACCTTTTTCTAAAACAAGGATATTCAGAGACTGGTTTGAACCAAATTGTTGATGAAGCCAAAACGGTGAAGGCAAGTTTGTACCAACACTTTTCTTCTAAAGAAGAGTTGGGAAAAGAAGTCCTCAAAATTTATTCGGACGAAAATTTAAATTTACTCAAAACCTTAATGAAACGAAATCCAAAACCTTTAGACTTCATCAAAGCTTGGGTGCGAATCCTTTCCAGGGAAGCTCGGATGTCACAATTATTTGGATGTGGAATGGCAAATTTTCGTGCGCAAATCAATTCAGAAGAAGTTCACATTCGTTCTGAAATTGAAAGGATAGCCAACCAAACGATTGAATGTTTATCTGAATTTCTGCAAAACTCAATCCAAAATGGTTATATTTCTAAGAAAGTGGATCCTCATTCACTCGCAAAACAGTTGTTTATTGTGTATGAAGGTGTATTACAGAGTTACCGACTATTAGATGATAAAAAATCATTGGATGAACTATATAAAATCGCTGAAAACTTAATCCCTATCTCAGAATGAAATCTATCATTTCTCACTCTACAATCCAATTGATTGTCCTGTTTCTTATTGTCTCTACAATGGGAATAGTATCGATTTTTGCAGAAGGAAATTTAGAAGTTTCGATCCAAATTGTAAAATCCAATTCCGGGAAACCAGTTCCAAATGCAGTAGTGATATCGAAAAAAGGAAAAACGAGTGGTATCTCAAATGCGGAAGGGATCGCCAAACTACAGTTTCCTGAACCAGGTTATTATGAGATTAAGGTTTCCACTGCTGATAGAACCGAATCTTTATTCCGTGAAGTTCGTTTCAAAGGACAAGTGATTCTAGTTTCGATTTCGGAGGCAAATCTCTCAGGAATCGTGGTGAGTGGTGAAAGGGATAAAACTCCACTTTCTCGGTATGGCCTTGTCCAAGATGAAATCAAACGTTTACCAGGAGTTTCTGGAGATTCCTTAAAAGCCTTACAAACTGTTCCTGGTGTAGTGATTGGTGCACCAGTTGGAATTTTACCATCTGTATTTACCAATATCGGAACCAATTTACTCACTGGAAATCCATACTCCAATAGTGAAAGGGGAGACTTGTCCTTACGAGGTGGAGGAACTAGACAAAACCAATACTATTTTGATGGGTTCCCACTTCCTTATCCATTCCATTTAGGTAACCAATCTTCTGTTTTAAATAACAATTTAATCAAATCATTTGATGTTTATACAGGTGCTTTTCCGGCAAAGTATGGTTATGCGACTGGCGGGATCATTGCCATTGAAGGGACTGATCGAGTGGATGAGAATAAAACCATCATCAATGTAAATTTATTTTTATCTGATATATATAACCAAACAAAAGTATTACCTGGTCTTGCCATGATCAGTTCTGGGCGAAAAAATTATCCCAACTTAGTGCTTCTCCAAGCGTACCCACAAGGGATTCCTGATGATGCCAAATTTGCTGAATACCATGATTACCAATGGAAACTCATTTGGGATGTTCATTCAGACCATCGAATCACATTCCAAACATTTGGAACGAGAGATAGACAAGCATACACAAAAGCACAGGCCGATTTAGAAAGAGGTGGTGGAGACCCACGACCACCGACTGGCCTTGACAGAATGTTCCGAACAGATGGTGTGCGTTATGTTTGGAAAGGAAAATCGTTTCGAAATACATTATCTTATTCACGTACATGGTTTGATGAATTTTTTGAACTTCGATTCACAAATCCTCTCACAGCTGAAAATATTTTCGGATTACAAAATAGAACCTCTGATACCATCACTTATGTACAAAATTCATTTGAGTGGGAATTATGGGAGGAACACTTAAAATTTGAAGCAGGTGTTCAGGGTCGATTTCGTGAGACCACTTTAAAAGGTGAAAATATTTCGTCTTACAACCGTTTGTTTTACAATATTTTTAACGACTTGTTGAATTCCAATGCTGCGTTTCGTTCTGTGATCGATGGTGATCGAATTCGTTATCGTGAAAAGTCTGCCTATGCTGAATTCCAATTGAAGTATGGTGGGTTTCGTTTTACACCTGGTGCACGGGTAGACAATTATTCGGGAAGCAATGAGAGTAATTTAGCACCTAGAATTACCGCCGGTTATGTATTTGATTCAACGAAAACAAGTATTATGGCTGGGCATGGTATCCATTATAATGCACCAGTTTCTGTGGAAGCCTTATCAAAAAAATCTGGGAATCCAAATTTATTCATGGAGAGAGCAGAGCATAATTCTTTGGGAATCAGCCAAGAATTTGCAAACAATTGGCAAATTAAAATCGAAGGTTTTCGGAATATTTTCCAAAACATCATTGTTCCGGATGCTTATATCGTCGATCCTTATGCACTCAACAATGATACACGTATCTTTGTAAATGAAACTGCAAAAGTTCTAGCCAACCCCATTACTCCCAAAAATTTAAATTACTCTAACGCTGGTTATGGGTATTCTGAAGGAGTAGAGATTTTTTTAAAGAAAACAAGAGACCCAAGAGAACAATCAGGTTTGTTTGGATGGATTTCCTATACCAATTCGATTACAAAACGAATCAATAACCAATCGAGACTTACAAGTGATGAGACAAGGAATCGAACCTTACAAAACAACTCTAGAACCTTATTGGCACAAACGAAACTTGGTACCAATTACATAAACTATTATGATGATAATAATTTGGAGATCATCTACAATAATGACAAACAAGAATTGTACGACCTCGACAGAACTCATATTCTAAACTTAGTTTTCGGCTATAAATTTAATCCAGAATGGATGATTGGTGGACGCCTTCGTTATTTTTCTGGAACTCCATACACTCCCATAACAGGAGCTACACGAGCAAGCCAGGCAGCAACATTTGGGCTCAATCTATATTTTCCTAATTATTCAGGAAATTATAATAGTGATCGTTTTTTACCATTCCACCAATTTGATTTGCGAATCGACCGCATTGAAAACTATTCATGGGGTTATATTAATACTTACATTGAATTTGTGAATTTTTATGGTAGGAGGAACCAAGCGGGTTTCGAATTTGATAATACTAAAAATTACCAACGAAACCAAAATCCAAGTCCCACTTATGATACAGTGAACTCTCCTTACATTGTATCCCAAACACCCAATGGAAAGATGGCCATCATTCCTCTAATCAATATAGGAATGGAGGTAAGATTTTGAAACAGTTGATCATCATCGCAATATGTATCATGACACTTCCGTCCTGTTTTGAAAGTGGAAAGGATGTGCAAAATAAGAAGGAAGAAGAACAAACTTGGATCCTAACAACTTTATACTGGCAAAGGAATTCTGGCAATTGTATCAAACTAGATAATAATACTAATTCTAGAACTTGTAGTCGCAGACCATTAGGAATTTGTAATGTGAACCAACTGATCGTGACACAAGCGGAAGTCAATTTTCTCCTAAACGATACGAAAAACTTACAAAACCGTGTCCCCGATTGCCAAGAATCAATTTTACAATCAGGAATTTTAAATACAAAGGCAACCACAAACGCAAATACAGACAGCTTTAAAACAAGGTATGGATTTACCATAACGGAATCCTGCGAAGTTGCTGGAGTCCAACCTGCAGCCGGAACACAACTAGCTAGTTTTGTCCAAATCCAATGGTTGGAATCAGCAAGAGGTAAAATTGCAAAAGCAGCAAAAGCGATTGTTGCCAATGGATTTTTGCCTCAATCTTCCCGGGATAAGGCTAACAGTTGTTTGCAAATAGAATTTTTAGAATGGGAAAAAGAATTAGCCCAAGCGAACAATGATAACAAAATCCTGATCGAAATGACACTACCTTAAAATTGAAAATCCGCTTTCCTTTCTCTAAGACTCTACCATTTTGACTTTAATCCCAAGGAAATTGTAAATTATGAGTTTGAATCGATACAGCCGCGTTTTAACCCAAGATGAATCTCTCCCAGCATCCCAAGCCATGATCATTGGTTCAGGTGTACCATACGAAGATTTAAACAAACCTTTTATAGGTATTGGTAGTACAGGTTTTGATGGGAATCCTTGTAACATGCATTTGACAACACTTGCTGCCTTACAAAAAAAAAGTGTCATCGATACAAAACAAATGGTTGGTCTACTCTTCAATACAATTGGTGTGAGTGACGGAATTACCAATGGAAATGATGGGATGCGTTTTTCCCTTCCTTCAAGAGAAATCATAGCAGATTCTATCGAAACAATTTCTGGAGCTCATTTTTATGATGGGATCATATTCACTGCTGGTTGTGATAAAAATATGCCAGGTGCTATCATGGCGATGGCTCGTCTCAATCGTCCTGCCATTATGGTATACGGTGGAACCATCAATGGTGGTCATTTTAAAGGTGAAAAATTAAATATTGTATCTGCTTTTGAAGCTTACGGTAAAAAAATTAACGGGAAAATTTCCGAAGAAGATTTTAAAGAAGTCATCAAAAATTCATGCCCAGGCCCTGGAGCTTGTGGAGGGATGTACACTGCTAACACTATGGCAACAGCCATTGAAGTGATGGGAATGAGTTTACCATACAGTTCTTCTTCTCCTGCAAGAAGTGAAGAAAAAAAGAAAGAATGCCAAGAGATTGGAAAGTATATGTACAATCTTTTAGAAAAAGACATCAAACCTTCTGATATCATCACTCCAAAATCCATTCTTAATGCATTACGTGTCATCACAATCCTCGGTGGTTCTACAAATGCTGCACTCCATATGATTGCCATCGCACGTACGATGGGAATCAATTTGGACCTCGACCAAATCCAAAAGGTAACAGATACAACACCACTGCTTGCTGACATGAAACCAAGTGGAAAGTATTTGATGGAAGATCTGTTTGCGATTGGTGGGACGCCTGCCATCATGAAATTTATGCTGAAAGAAGGTATGTTAGATGGTTCTTGTATGACCGTCACAGGAAAAACCATTGCAGAAAATTTGGAATCACTTCCAGACCTTCCAAAAGACCAAGACTTACTCAGACCAGTCAGTAACCCAATTAAAAAAGAAGGCCACATACAAGTGTTATACGGTAACATTGCCAAAAAAGGTGCAGTTGCAAAAATCACTGGCCATGAAGGGGAAATGTTTGAAGGGAAAGCCATCTGTTTTGATTCTGAAGTAGAAGCAAACGAAGGCATCCGAGATGGGAAAGTGAATCCTGGCCATGTCGTTGTGATTCGTTATGTGGGTCCTAAAGGGGGACCAGGGATGCCTGAGATGTTAAAACCAACCTCTGCCATCATCGGAGCTGGTCTTGGTGATAATGTAGCCCTCATCACTGATGGGAGGTTTTCTGGAGGAAGCCATGGATTTGTGGTGGGTCATATCACTCCAGAAGCGATGGAAGGCGGCGAAATTGCATTGGTTGAAAACGGTGATGTTATCTCCATTGATGCACGAACAAACAAATTAGATGTAAAAGTAAGTGCGGAAGAACTAGAAAAACGCCGAGCCAAATGGAAAAAACCACCTTACAGGGTGACCAGTGGTTATTTGTGGAAGTACATCCAAATGGTGAAGGATGCAAGTACTGGTTGTTTGACGGACCGGTAATTTTACCGATCCGCTAACCCACAAATTTCCTATTTTGAATTTGTGGGTGCTTCTTCTTTCCCGTTTGCGTGTTTGGCAAATCTTCCTTTGCCAACATGGACGGGATCATATGAGTCCCAAGGCCAACCACCAAACTGAGTCTTACGGTAATCATCAAACGCTTGTTGGATTTCCTCTTGTTTGTTCATTACAAATGGTCCGTATTGGACAACAGGTTCTGCAATAGGTTTACCTTCTAAGATCAGAATCCTACCGGCTTCCGAACCATTTCGAATTTCGATAGTCTCATCTGCTTTTAGGTTGTACATATGTTTGCCAGGGACTTGGGTTCCATCGACAATGAGTCCTTCACCACGGAAATAATATACATTTCGGTTGTTTTCTTTTGAAGTTGCTGGTATCACAAATTGAACTTCAGGGTCCAGATCCAAAATGTAAATTCCTACTTCGTTTGTCTTATCTGCTGCCCATGAGTTGGGAGGTGGATCCAATGCTTTGTCACCAAATAAAGAACCTGCGACCGTTTTAATTTTGACCTTCTTATGATTTGAATCAGATAAAATTTTGATTGGAATATCTTCGTTCCAAAACATTTTAAAATGTGGATCAACAAACTTATCTTTGGCGGGTAAATTGAGCCAGATTTGGAAAAGTTCAAGAGTGTTTTCTTCTGATTCATTGATGAGTGGAAACATTTCAGAATGTTGGATACCCGCACCTGCCGTCATCCACTGTACATCTCCGTCACCATATCGGCCAGCAGCTCCTTGTGAATCGGCATGGTCAACCAATCCTCGCTGAACAACTGTTACGGTTTCGAACCCTCTATGTGGGTGGCCTGGAAAACCAGGAATGGTCTCACCATGGTACATCCTCCATCCATCTTTTCCAACAAAGTCCTGTCCAATTTGTCTTCCTTGTAAGGATGCTTTGGGTCCAAATTTTCCATTGCCGTTGGGATAAAAATCTTCGTGGTGTACGCAGAACAAAAATGGGTCAGAAGTTGGCCATTGGAAGTCTAGTTTTTGAGCATATAGTATGGATTTGTGTTTCATTTTGTCCTATCACAAAAGGGATTACCCTCTAATGATAAGACAAGCAAACGTTGTCAAAAGTTTTTAACAAGAGATACATTCACTCCAAAAGATCCAAATTCTTTGGAACTTTGTGAAGAATTTAAGTCTGGCACCGAGCTAAGTTCCACAGGAGTTTTTCCTTGGCCTAAATTAAATCCTGTCACTTCCGAAACACTAAAAGAGGAAATTTGGTAAAACCCACCATATTTGATTCCCAAAGTATCAAACACTTTCCACACAAGCCCCATCTCCAAAGAAACCGAAGCTCCACCTAGTCCACGCATCAATCCTTCTTTTGATTGGAATGCTGTTAAATCAGTTTTGGAAACAGGTGAGCTAAAAACAACTTGGTTACTTGCATTTAAACTACCTGTGGAAGATGTTTCAATTCCATAACTCAGTAGTTTTAATTGGCCAGCAAAGATTGTTAAATCACCAATCATATAAAAATTGAGCCAATCCGTAATGGATGTAGCAAAACCATAATTCATTCCATAATTCTTTGTTCTAAATTCTACTGAACCAGTTGAGAACGCATAACCTTCTGTTACAGTTTGTTCACCTGTTCGTAAAAATGGAAATTTTAATTGGAAGGATTGGAATGGGCCTTTAGATGATAATTCAGAATAACTAAAACTCAATTCAGAAGATGTTGAATCTGTTAAATAGTTGATGGGACCTAAACCGATTTTAAATCCAACTTCATTCACACCAGATCTAACCTTATCATTTAGGTAAAGGCCATTTGTACTAAAGCTAGTCCTCGAATCGTTGTATTGTTCTCCTTTCGCGTAAACAAATCCAATAAAAAAATCTTCTGAAAATTGATGAGAGTATTTAATGCGTGGTGAAATTGTGGAGGTTGGTCTTGATTCTGCACTCTCAGTGATGATACCAGGAGGGTTTAAATTATTTGTTGTGTTACTGCTGTTGACAAAACTGGAAGCGACACGAGCAGAATTGAGAATACTCGAGACTGATTGTGGTCCACCTTCGGAAGGAGTTTGTACAAATTCACCTGCAAGTTCTAATACAGCAAGTCTCGATCCAAAAAAAGATTTTTTGGGAGTGGGACTTGTGGGAGGATTTGGTTCTTGATTTGGTTGGGAAACAGGTTGTGCCACAAGCGGAACAGAGAGGAATACAATGAAGATGAGGTGAAAAAACAGTGTACTTCGCATTGTTTCAAAAATGAAAATCTTAGAAACTGTTTCTATTAAAAAAAATTAAGAATGGCAAGTTGGCTTAAAAAATTTACAAACTTTGGAAATATATTTCTTCTAGATTGTGTGTTGTCCTAAATCAAAGTGAAACGTTGTCCCTTCTTGTAACACACTTTCGACCCGAATTTTACCACCATGTTGTTCTATAAAATCTTTACTTAAGATGAGACCAAGCCCAGTGCCTACTTCTTGGGCTGTGCCAGGTGTTGAAACTTTTCGGTCTAAGCGAAACAAAGAATTGATTTGATCCTTCGTCATTCCTATCCCTTCATCTTTTACATAAAAACAATGGTTTTTAGAATTAGTATCATTCTTTGGATGAGAAGGATTACATCCAATTTCAATTGTTTGGTTGTGATTGCTATATTTGATAGCATTTGAAATCAAATTACGAAAAATTGTTTCGATCATAAAAGAATCAGCCATCAATTGAAAAGATTTTGGTATTAGATTCTTGAGTGATAAGTTCTTTTTATGAATTGATAATGATAATAGATCAATCGTTTTGTGAACTAATTCGTATAAAGAAATCATTACAGGTTGGAACGTGATCATTCCATTTTGTGTACTTGCCCAGTGGAGCAAATTTTCCATAAGTGAATAGAGTTTTTCTGATGATTCATTTAAAATTTGTAAGTTAAGAAATCTATCTTCGTTGGAAAGAATAGTAATTTTTTCTGATAAACTTTTGGTAAACTCTCTATGTGACCCTAGAGGACCTTTCAAATCATGAGCAATAATTGAAAAAAATTTGTCTTTGGTTGCATTTAATTCGCTCAACCTAAGTGCTGCTTGTTTTAATTTAGATTCACTTAATTTATGTTCGGTGATATCGCGAGCGATTGCACAATTGTATTTCTTGCCATCGTATTCAACTAAATTGACAGTCACTTCAATGGGAATTGATGTTCCATCTTTTCGTTTGTTGATAGTTTCTAGTGTAAAAGATTTTCTCTCTAAAATATCTAACCAATGTGCATCCCAAATTTCTTTCGTAAAAAGAGGATCCACTTGAAACATTGTCATTGAAAGAAATTCCTCTTTCGAATATCCGAAATTGATACAAGCAGCGTTGTTGACAAATACATACTTACCATGTTCATCCAACCATAGGATGGAATCAGATATGGTATCGATAGAAAATTGTGTAAAATGAAGTAAATCGCTAATCTTTGTTTGGTGGTAGTTTTGGTTGATCTGAGACTGTTTTAGAGTTTGATTCTCCTTTTCTAATTTTTGGATCTCAGCGAGGAGGACTTCGTAGGATTTTCGCGAAGTAGGCATAAGGAATGACTTATTTTACAAAGCTTACAAAAAATTGCCAAGAACTATGTGAAATTCAATTTAAGAATCCAATTCTGGAAATTGACTTGACCAAGTAAAAATGATCAATCTAACTTAACAGCCTCTAGTTATGGCTTGTCTGTTTTGTCAAAATGGTTCAAAATCATTTTCGCGTTTGGAACCCATCCAGGAATTGAGCCAAACTCCTAATTTTCCAATCCATGACATTGTAGGAGAAACACTAACTCCTTACCGAGAAATTTATGAATGTTCCCAATGCCATCAGTATTGGTGGATCCGGGTAAAAGGAACGGGAGACCCAAGGTCCACCTATCCAGAGTATTACGAACAAACTGCAGAATTAATTGATGACCAACGTTTAGAATTGATCCGTTATCCATCGGTGGATCACCTCTTGCGTTACGGTGGATTAAACTATCCCTATTCCTTTTTTACAGAAGTATTGGAAAAAATTGCACTGACGGAAAAAGATTCGCTCAAACAAATCTTTTTAAAACGAACTCAGAACTTACCCAGTTCAGCAAAACTATGGTTGCGTACTTGGTTTCAAAAGGAATTTCCGAAAGAATTTTTAGATGAGAAAACAAAAGGTTTTCCCAGTGGGGCCAATTTACTGCACTCGATGCGAGAAGGAGAATCTATTTTGGTTACTGAGTGGATCACGATCGATCAATTTGTGATTCTTTCAGTTTATGATGAAGTGTATACACTCACGGCTTTTCATCTAAACGAAAAAAAAATCCTTTGGAGTCTACCAGTCAAACGACCATTTTTGGAAGGATTATCCATTCCTTATTTGTTCTATCAGTCTGGACATTTGTGTTATTACCAAGGGTTTCAAAAGGGATCAGAATTTGATTCCAAACTCAATCGACCGAATGAGTTGTTATTATTTGATCTAAATGGTAATTTAGAAATTTCAATTCCACTTGCCCTTCGTTGTTACGACGTACTTTCAACAGAAGAACGAGATGTATCTGAATACCGTTTGGTTCATAATTTTTATTTTACCATCATCGAAGAAACATTATACCTTCCTCATGGGAATGAGGTCCATATTTACAATTTGAAGTCAAAAAAATTGATCCATACTTTAAAATCTCCAAATGGTGATGCCTTTACTGGTAAAACTTTCCTGACTCAAACAGGAATCATCCTATTTCACACATTAAAGGGAGTATTTGCAATTAACAATGAGTATGAAATTGTATTTCAATACAGTTCCAAGTTCCATCCAGTTTCGATTGATTCAAAATTAAATTTTTACTATTATTATGCTATTGTAGACATTATCCAAACGGGGGAACAAAAACGTTTTTCAAAAACACAAGATTCGGGAATCAATCTACCATTCGAATTGGCATCTCTTCCTATCGAATTCAAAGATAAAATATTGATTCCATTTGTTTGGGACAAATCCTATTTGTTAGATGAAAATCTCAATGTCACAAAGGAATTTGCGTTTACTTGTACGGATACCTTAGGTCCCCATTTTTTTGCTGTTACAAAATCACCCATTCTCAACGTAGAAGACAAACTTATTTTTACAAATGATTACCATTCTATTGTTATGATAGATGAATTAGGAAATGAGATCAGTCATATTCCGATCCAATCAGAAGTAATCCAATTGTTTAGTTTTGATGGAAAACATACTGTTGTCACTCTTTCTTGTTATGACGAGTACAGTGAAGACAATCAAATTGATTTGATATTACTCGGTAAAAATGGAGAGCAATTACTTCGAAAATTGTTCCCAGGTCCTGAAGGATTGAGTGCAAATTTCAATGGATTTCTCATTTTTACCCAACAAAATCTGATTTATTCATTCGATTTGTTTCAGCAAATTGAATTAACCATAAACCCAAAATGAAAATCCAAAGCCTCTTCCTACAATGTTTGGTATTTATGTTCTGCTCTGAACTGTCTGCAAACGAAATCATTGTCAGTCTAGACCAAATGCAAGAAAAACCAATTCATCTAGCAAAGTATATGTATGTATTGGAGGATACGAATCATCAAATTGAATTCCAAGATTTGAAGGTAAATGTTTTCAAATTTCCTTTTCATCAGAATCCAAATGCGAAAGAAGCCTTCAACTTTTCATATTCTAAATCAACTTATTGGCTTAAGGTAAAGATTGTAAATCCATATGATCACGAGTTTGTATCTAGTTTGGTTGTAAGTTATCCAAGACTAAAGACACTGGATTTGTATTTTGAAACGAATGAAGGAGTGAAATTCATTCCTTCTGGGTATGCGGTGGCATCAATGGATCGACCCTATCCTTCTAGGAATTTTGTTTTTCCTATTGCATTTCCAAAAAATACAACTTCGACGATTTTCTTAAAAGTAAATTCTCCAAATGCAATAAACTTACCAATTCAACTTTGGAAACAAAAAACCTATGACCGTCATGAAATTGATGATCATGTTTTGCAGGCAATTTATTTTGGAATGACACTTGCGATGATCGTGTTTAACCTTTTTGTATTTTTTATTTTAAGAGATATTAGTTATTTATTGTATGTATTGGTTGTATTGAGTTCTGCGATTGCGATTGCAACTCATAATGGAATTGCCTCCGAGTATTTGTGGAACAACTCACCTTGGTTAGACCAATATGCGATCAATTTACTGATTTCAATTGTATTGATTTTATTCCTAATTTTTATGCGAACATTACTCCATACTAAAAAAGTTTTGCCGCGACTTGATCGAGTGAATTCATTATTAATTTTAATCCAGTTTTTTCTCCCTATGATTTACATTTTAAACTTTGATATGTTTATAAAATGGTTAGTATTAAGTCATACAATTACATCTTTATGGATTCTTATCATCGGTGTAATTTGTTCAATTAAAAGACAACGAATTGCCTATTTTTTCCTTTTAGCCTTTGCTTTTTTATTCCTTGCACTCATCATTTCCACATTAAGAGCATTAGGTTATATTCCTACAAATGTATTTACAATGGAAGGTCCACAATATGGATCAGCTGCTGAAATGATGTTACTTGCTTTTGCGTTGGCTGATCGTTACAATTTTATCATTAAAGAAAAAGAAATCGCTGAAAACAATGTCAAAATCAATTTAGAAAAATCCAATTTAGAATTGGAGGAAAAAGTAAAAGAAAGAACATTTAAACTAAACCAAACACTCAGTGTATTAAGAAGAGATCTATTTGTTGCAAAAAAAATTCAGGAAAATTCTATTTCTGTTGATGTAAAACTATTAGAACAACTGAATTTTGTTTTCAAATACCTTCCAGTTTCAGAAGTAGGTGGTGATTTTTTTGACATCACTCATCTTAAAGATTCACGATTTAGAATATTGGTAGCAGATGCAACAGGCCATGGAGTCCATGCTGCTATGATTACAATGGCGATCAAAGGGTTGTATGATCCAATTAAAGAATTTGAACTCACTCCAAGTAAAGTAATGGAAATTTTTAATGAAGAATTTATGGATAATTTTGTTTCATTAAACAGCTTACTGACTGCCATCATCATCGATATCTACTTTGAGGAAAAAACAATTCAATTTGCTTCTGCTGGTCATCCTTCTGCCGTATTAATACAAAATGGAAAATTGAAACTATTAGCAAAAACAGGACGGATGATTGGACTCAAAAAACAAACCCATTATGAAAACATAGAGCTCAAATTTGATTCAGGAAATCGATTGTTTATTTTTACAGACGGTGTCTTCGAAGCTTTTAATCAAAATGATGAGGAATTTGGAGAAGAGAAACTACATGAACTTTTTTTGAACACCACTTATTTGTCTTTGTCTGAGGTGGAAGAAGAACTATTGAAATCTCTCCAAAATTTTCAAAATGGTCAGGACAGACAGGATGATTTAACAATTTTGGGTTTTGATTTGTAGGTTTATTTTTTTAAAAAAGGTTTAATATTAAATTATTTTATATCAAATGAGGAGACAAATCCGTCTATTTTTCAGAGGATTGAATAGGAAATTATATGAGTTTGTTGTTTGAAAAAGCAAAATTAGGAAATTTGGAATTAAAAAATCATGTTGTAATGGCACCGATGACCAGATCGAGATCAATTGGAAATGTTCCCGGTGAAATCGTAGCTACATACTACGAACAAAGATCGGAAGCAGGACTTATCATTACAGAGGGAACCTCACCATCTCCGAATGGTTTAGGTTATGCGAGAATCCCTGGAATTTTTTCAAAAGAACAAACAGAAGCTTGGAAAGTTGTTACAGATAAAGTTCATAAAAAAGGAAGCAAAATTTTTGTTCAGCTGATGCATACTGGTAGGATCGGCCATGAATTCAATTTGCCAAAATCAGCAAAAGTTCTTGCACCTTCTGCCATCATGGCAAAAGGCAAAATGTGGACTGATAGTAATGGTATGGTGGATCATCCAACACCAAAAGAGATGTCTAAAGAGGAAATTCAATCTACGATTCAAGAATTTGTTTTAGCATCTAAGAATGCGATCACTGCAGGATTTGATGGAGTTGAATTACATGCAGCAAACGGATATTTGTTAGAACAATTTTTACATCCTTCTTCCAATCAAAGGACTGATGAATATGGTGGTTCAATTGAAAATCGTATTCGATTCATTCTTGAAGTGACCAAAGCAGTTTCAGATGCCATAGGAAAAGAAAAAACTGGAATCAGATTATCTCCTTATGGAGCATTTAACGATTTATTTCCTTTTGAGGAAACGCATGATGAATATTCTTTATTGGCACAAAAGTTAAATGAACTTGGTATTGTTTATATTCATTTAGTGGATCACTCTTCAATGGGGGCACCAACTGTAGAACCAAAAACTGTTTCAGCAATCAGAAAAAATTTTAAACACACTCTTATACTAAGTGGAGGGTATGATTCACAACGTGCTGAATCAGATCTATCATCAGGTAACGCGAATTTGGTGGCATTCGGAAAACCATTCCTAGCAAACCCAGATCTAGTGACTAAATTCCAAAAGAATTTGCCTCTTGCAAAATTTGATGAAACAACTTTGTATACTCCTGGAGAAAAAGGTTACACTGATTATCCACTTGTTTCCTAATTGATCCAAGCGCTCATTTTTATGGGCGCCTCAATTGGAATCACGAACATACATATTATCCAATCAAGGATCGGGCTCCTACGGGGTCCGCTCTCGCTCCCGTCCAAAGAGGTTTCACCTCATTGGACCTAAAGCCCTCCAGATCCCTGGCGCAAATGGACTCTCTAACTTCACCTCTGTCCTTGAGATACTTACCTTCTCCAATGTCTTAGTCATTTGCAAAATGCAATGTACAGATCTTGAACGAAAATCCATTCCAAGGAAATTCTCTCCTTGTTCGATCTGTTATAGTGAATATAATATCCACTATGTCAAACACACTCATCCAACAAGAAACAAGCAAAGTACATAAAGAAGTCATCGGTGCGAATGAAAAGTATGCATCAGAATTTGGGAAAAAAGGCGAGTTAGCACTCCCTCCTGCGAGGAGTTTTACCATCCTTACTTGTATGGATGCAAGACTGGATCCTGCCAAATATGCAGGCCTTGCAGAAGGGGATGCCCATGTGATCCGTAACGCCGGTGGTCGAGCGAGTGATGATGCCATTCGTTCCTTGGTGATATCGTATAAGTTATTAGGTACCAAAGAATTTTTTGTCATTCATCATTCAGATTGTGGGATGGAGTTATTCACCGATGCAATCATTCGTAATCTCCTTTCGAAAAGTCTAAAAACAGCAACGATTGATGCAAATGGTTGGCGAAACGTAGAAGAATCAGGAGGCTCAGACGAAGCAAAATACATTCCGTTTCTAACCTTTGATCATTTGGAACAAAGTGTCATCGATGATGTCAAAAGAATCCGAAACCATCCTTTGATTCCAAAAGACATCCCTATCTATGGATATTATTATGATGTCAAAACTGGAAAATTGATAGAAGTCAAAGAAGCAACGAAGATCGGCAGGGCTTCCTAAACCAGTTCCAATCAAACAGTGATACTACGAACTTCTCCAAATTAAATTCCTTAGTTTTTGAAATTACCTTTCGGAAATGTAAGGAATCTGATAGAGAGGACGTATTGGGTGGCGGGTCTAGTTCCCCACCCTAAATCGGGCGGGGATACTCATATCCCAAGTGTACCCAAAGAAAACCCAAGAAATTCCCAATTCCAACAATTCTAATTGACGAAATCTAAGTGAACTCTTTATTTAACCAAAAGGTTAATTAGCTAAATGGTTAAATTAGAGCAAACGGAAGAATCCTTAAATACTACCTTCCAAGCCCTTGCTGATCCAACGCGTAGAAAAATCCTCATGCAACTAGTTTCTGGTGAGGCGACGGTTTTGCAATTAGCAGAACCATTCCAAATGAGCTTACCAGGAATTTCAAAACACATAAAAGTCTTAGAAAAAGCAGGTTTGATTGAAAGAGGGAAATCGGCACAATACCGCCCTTGTCGGATCAAAGCAGAAGCATTAGAAGAAGCTAATTTATGGTTACAACAATATAAAAAGTTATGGGAAGAACGTTTTGATCGTTTGGACCAATACTTGATGGATTTACAACAAACAAAAGGAAAAGAATAGAATGTACCAAAAAGAAGCCATTCTCACATTAGAGGATAAAATCGTAAGATTAGAACGCACATTTCGGGCACCACTAAAACTAGTTTGGGAAGTTTGGACAAATCCTCTACATATTGAAAAATGGTGGGGACCAAAAGGATTTACCAATCCGATTGTGGACTTTGATTTCCACGTTGGTGGATCATATCGAATTGTGATGAGATCTCCAGAAGGAATCGATTATCCAGTCAAAGGAAAATTTTTAGAAATAACACCTTATCAAAGTTTTGTGATGAGTGATTTAGTTGATGAACATCCTGATGAATGGGTGAAAGAAGTTCAAAAAATCGCTGGAGTTACCGGTGATCGTTCCATGTTAAATTCAAAGTTACGAGTATTATTTGAAGAATCGAATGAAATAACAAAGGTTATACTAATAACTGAATTTATGTCAAACCAAATCCGCGATGGTTTCGCACATTCTGGTATGAAAGAAGGATGGTCACAAAGTTTTGAAAAATTAGAAGAAGAAGCATTACCTGAAACAAATGAACTAATAATAGAAAAAAAATTATCGCATCCAATTTCTAACGTTTTTGCTGCCTTTGCAGATCCAACCAATATAAACCTTTGGTGGGGACCAAATGGTTTTACGACTACAACTGAATCAAGAGAATTCAAAGTTGGTGGTAAATGGATTTATACAATGAAAGCTCCCGATGGAACTGTCTATCCAAATTTAGTTCAATACAGAGAGATTCGGTATGACGAATATTTAGAATATATTCATGGTTCTGGTTCAGCTGAAAAAGATGATAATTTCATCGTAAGGATTAGTTTTGTAGCCCTTTCAGAAAAACAGACTATTATCAAGATGAAAATGACCTTTCCGAATGCAAGTGTTAGGAATTCAGTCGTAGATTTTGGAGCAATTGAAGGTGCTCACCAAACATTGAGTCGATTGAATCAATTTTTGGATGCGAAATCTTAAGGTGGGAAGGTAAAAAATGACACGTGCTAGTTTATGGGAAGATTTAAAAAAAGCATTATCTGGATCTGAGGAAGATTTCACTGAAATAAATATAAAAAAGGCAATATTTCTATTATCTGTCCCAATGATTTTAGAACTAGTCTTAGAATCTGTTTTTGCAGTTGTAGATATTTATTTTGTAGGATCATTAGGAGCCTCTGCGGTTGCAACTGTTGGACTTACAGAAACTTATTTATTCCTTCTATATGCGATTGCAATGGGGTTATCCTTTTCAGTGACTGCCATTGTTGCTCGACGCATTGGAGAAAAAGAAAAAGATTTGGCTGGCATTGCTGCGATTCAATCGATTTGGATTGCAATCTTATCTTCTATTCCATTTTCTATAGCAGGAATTTATTTTTCTAAAGAATTGTTATTACTAATGGGAGCTGATGAATGGGTCCTAAATGAAGGATTTCATTATATGCAATGGATGTTAGGTGGAAATCTCATTGTTATACTTTTATTTTTAATCAACGCTGTGTTTAGGGGAGCAGGGGATGCAGCAATTTCGATGCGAGTTCTTTGGCTCGCAAATGGATTAAATATTATATTAGACCCAATTTTTATATTTGGATGGGGACCAATCCCTGCTTTTGGGATAACAGGAGCAGCAATCGCAACCAATTTTGGAAGAGGGGTTGGTGTTCTATTCCAACTGTGGTTGTTATTTCGAGGTGGTAAACATATCAAAATACTGAGAAGCCATCTTAAAATTGAATGGGAAACGATCCTCGGTATACTCAAAACTTCCTTAGGTGGAATAGGCCAAATGATAGTTGGTATGACCTCTTGGATTTTTATCATGAGAATCTTGTCTGAGTTTGGCAGTCAGACTGTAGCCGCCGCAACAATTGCACTTAGAACGATGATGTTTACTTTAATGCCATCTTGGGGTATGTCAAATGCTGTTGCCACTTTAGTAGGGCAAAATCTTGGAGCAGGAAAACCAGACAGAGCAGAACAATCAGTTTGGGTTACTGGTTTATATAATATGTGTTATTTGGTATTAGTCTCTCTCATGTATTTTTTCTTAAGTGAAAGGATTATCGGGATTTTTACTACTGATCCAAAAGTAATTATAATAGGATCTGAGTGGTTACGTATTGTATCTTACTCTTATTTTGTTTATGCTTGGTGGATGGCAGCAAGTCAGGCTTTTAATGGAGCTGGTGATACCATGACTCCTACTAAAATTAATGTAATCTTTTTCTGGATCATTCAAATTCCCTTAGCATACACATTGGGAAAATACTTTGAATTTGGTTATAGTGGAGTTTTTTGGGCCATGATGATTTCTGAAACATCAGTCGGTATATATACACTCTGGTTATTTACAAAAGGAAAATGGAAAGAAACAAAGGTTTGATTTATCTAAGGAAATTTTAAAATGAAATCTAAAAAACCTGAAAATATAGATGAATATATACTTTCATTTCCGAAGGACATACAAATTATATTGAATCATATAAGATATATAATTCAAGAAGAAGCACCTAATGCAAAAGAGGCGATAAAATATGCAATTCCAACGTTTATTCAGAATGGGAATTTAGTCCATTTCGCAGCGTTTAAGAATCACATTGGATTTTATGCACTACCATCCGGGAATATTGCGTTCCAAAAGGAAATTTCAAAGTTTAAATCAGGAAAAGGTTCCATTCAATTTCCAATTACGGAACCCATGCCAGATGAACTAATTCGAAAAATTGTAAGGTTTAGATTAAAAGAAAATGAATCTAAGGAAAAAAAAAACAAAAATTAAAATCACTAAATCCAAAAATCAATTTAGAAGTTTTGTAGGAAGTGAGACTTTCATTGTCAGATATTATTATTTCCTTTTCTAAAGTATGAACTTTTTGATAATTTAATTTTTCAAAACACAGTTTTACTTTCAGAATTACAACATTTGAGATAGAGAGGACGTATTGGGTGGCGGGTCTAGTTCCCCTCCCTAAATCGGGCGGGGATACCGATATCCATTCTGTAAGCACCATTCCCAAGAATATCGAATCAAAACCATATCCTGTCCTCACTGCGCTCCGAGGCACAGCGACGCTCGTCGAAAGCCATCATGGCTTTCTTTCTGTTTTTTCGCTCCCTATGGGTCGCTCATAAAACAGCTCGCGCCACTGTTCGAGTCAATTGGTTAGAAAATTGTGATTGGTTTGTTGGAGAAGTTGTCATGCGGGCGAAGGGACAAAGACCTCTCCGCTGTTCGGACATCCTGTCCTCACTGCGCTCCGAGGCACGGCGACGCTCGTCGAAAGCCATCATGGCTTTCTTTCTGTTTTGTTCGCTCCCTATGGGTCGCTCATAAAACAGCTCGCGCCACTGTTCGAGTCAATTGGTTAGAAAATTGTGATTGGTTAGTTGGAGAAGTTGTCATGCGGGCGAAGGGACTCGAACCCTCGCCAGAAGCTTGGAAGGCTGCTGTGCTACCGTTACACCACACCCGCGACGTAAATACATAGTTTTGTCTGAGGGTTAAGGGTCAATGATTTTTGGTTCCAGAATGTGTGGGTGGAAGAAAATGAGTCTATGGCCCTCCCTCAAGCGCTCGAAAATTATCGAAAACAATATCGAAAAATCAAACTTTTCCAAGATATTTCTTCCGTTCTCCACTGGGACTCAGAAGTGATGATGCCAGAAGAGGGAAGAGAGTATCGATCAACTCAAATTGCTGCCGTTGCGGAACTCACCCATGAATGGATGACGGATCCATCTTTTTTGGAGCTCATTCAATCTGCGAAACTAACCACAAAAGAACTTCCAGAATCGGAAAGGTCATTATGGAATCGTGAGCTTGAAATTTTGATGGAGGAGAAAGAAAAAGCAGATAAATTGCCATCTGAATTCGTTGCTGAATTTGCAAAACTCACCAATTTAGCACATGCAGAATGGGCCGAGGCAAAAAAGGAAAAAAACTTTAAATTATTTTCGGATCGACTTGAGGAATTGGTTACATTATCCAAAAAACAAGCAGATTACTTTGGTTATACGACAGAACCTTATGATGCTTTATTGGATTCCTATGAGAAGGGTGCCAAGGCAAACCAAATCCAAATTTTATTTTCTGATATAAAAAAATCACTTATTCCGATTGTATCAAAGGCTCCAAGGTTCGAAAGTCCATTCAAAAGACCTATACCAATTGCCAATCAAAACAAATTCTGTAATCGACTTCCTTCCATTTTAGGACTCACAAAAAAAGAATCAAGATTAGACATTAGTAACCACCCTTTTTCCACTAGTTTAGGAAAAGGGGACAAACGAATCACAACTAGATATTCTGAAACCGATCCATTATCTTCCATCTTTGGCGTGTTACATGAGACTGGTCATTCTTTATATGAGTCTGGATTGTCTACAATGCCAAATTGGCCAAATCCATTAACGGAGTATCTAAGTTTAGGAATTCACGAATCACAAAGTCGCCTGTGGGAAAACCAAGTCGGAAGGTCTTTACCTTTTTGGGAATTTATGTATCCCATTTTATTAAATGACTTTGAATTGTCTGAATCAGAACTTCCTTTTCAAGATTTATATAAATATATAAACAGCACGGAAAAATCAAAGATCCGCGTTGAAGCAGATCAGGTCACATATAACCTCCATATTATATTGCGATTTGAGATCGAAAGAGATTTGATCAATGGCAACATCAAAGTCAAAGATTTACCAGAAATTTGGAATTCTAAAATGAAAGAAAGTTTTGGAATGACAATTGAAAACGATGCAGAAGGAGTTTTGCAAGACATTCATTGGTCTATGGGAGCCTTCGGATATTTTCCAACTTATACATTAGGAAATATATTCAGTGCACAATTTTTTAAAAAATTTACACAAGAATATCCTGATTCGCATAACAAATTTGCTTCGAAAGGTGATTTTTCAGATTTATTATTTTGGTTACGAAAAAACATTCATTCCAAAGGAAAAATCTTAACGATTGAAAATTTAGTTTCGGAAGCTACAGGCGAACCAGCAAATGCGAAGTATCTTATTTCATATTTAGAAGAAAAAGTAAAGGAAGTTTCAATTTCCAATTAATTGAATCAAAGGAATCACTATGTCTGGATCAGAACAAGTATTAGAAAAACTCAGTCAACTTTCGTATTTTGATAATTTAGCATTATACTATTTGTGTAATGAAACACCTCCACAAACATTGGCATTGGCATTTTTGCAGATGGATGAAAAGATCGCTGGATCAATGTTAGGTGTTTTGGATTTGCAAAGAAGAAAGTATGTTCATGAACTTATGGCATTACAAAAAGATAGCTCAGAAGAGTCAAAAAAAGCCGCCGCAGAAGGATTGTTACTCATTGGCGACGGCCTTATTTCAAGAAATTTAATTAGTAAACAAGGTCACTATTTTTTCGGAACAAAAAAATAATACATTCCTAGTCCTAAAAAAAACCAAGCAGCCAGAAAACTCACTCCTCCAAAAGGAGTGATAGCACCAAGAATTTTAATTCCTGTAATTGCTAAGAAATATAAACTAAAAGAAAAAATCAAAATACCTACCAAAAACATCCAAATGGAGAATCGAAGATATTTGTTTGATTTCTCAGAGGTCTCGTATTGCTCGGAAAGGATTAACATCAAAAATGCGATAAGAGCTGTAATACTATGATAAAAATGGTATTTATTTCCAGTTTCAAAAGTGATCATAAGATCTGGTGGTATGATTTTTTTCAGACCATGTGCTCCAAAGGCACCAATCGCCACAGCTAAAAAACCAGATAAACAAATGAGTAAGATTAAAACTAAATCGGATTGCTTCTTGACAAGTTTCATATTCGATACTTCCTATTGCCTATGACTTCAGATGTATCCGGAAATAATACTAAATTTGTACGAGTTTGGCGACAACTCAATGTAGACGATGTAAAAAAACAATTACTCTACATCGATGATCTTTACGGAACTTGTGGAAATTGCAAAAAACTTGGTCTCAATTACCTCAAAGATAAAAAATGCCCAGATTGTGGAATTACTTTCAAGTATCTGGCAACTAAATTGAGTAAGGTGGCAGATATTGCCAAAATTTTGAGTAGAATTGAAAAAGAAGGATTGGAACTAACTCTCATTGAAAGAGAAGATTTTGAAAGATCAAGTGCCTCGGATGCAGCACGTGATCTTTTTAAATCATAAATTTTTTTAGCTAAAACTTGAAAGACCAACCAAATTGAGCTGTTTTATTGTGAGCAGCTGTATCTTCCCATGCATCAAATGCTCGCACAACTCTCGTTACAGCCATTGCTGCAAAAATTCCAACAGCGTTTGGTGATTCCCAAACATTTCCTGGTCCTTTTGTATTCAGTATATGATCATAAATATTCTTTTTTGGTAAATTCTCCTGTGCATATAAGTATGCACCACCTACCAAAATTAAATCACATAAGAAATAAATACTCATACTAACAAATGTATCACGATTTGTGAATAGTGGAGAATTCCAAGAATTATAACCAACAGAGGCCATAGGCGTAATTAAATTTAAACCTTGGGAAACAATATGATATTTTTCAGTTAAGGGAACCGCTGATTCGTGAGGAGGTTTTTGTAACAATTCCTGTTCCAAAATTTGTTTCCACATTTTTTCCTGACCCCTTCTTGGAGATTCGATTCGGATAATGGAATCGGGTGAAGTTTTCCCGACTTTTCCAACATAGATGTTAAAGTCATATGGATTACTCCAACGATTTCTATATCGATACATAAATCCTTGGGTTTTTTCGTCGGCGTAAAAATCTGGATCTAACTTGTTGAGAAGTGCAAGCAGCCGAATATTTACATCATCCGGTCCACCCAATACTTCAACCGTTTCTCCTGCAAAAATTGATTTAGGAGAGAAGCATAAAAGAAAAAAAAGTAACAATACTTCTGTTATGCGAATATTTAATTTCGATTTTGAAAAATTCATGATTGGACCACTGGTAATTGAAGATAAGCATTGATTAATCCTAATGAATTGTAAGTGGCGTGGCAAGCCATAGCGATCCAAAGATTTCCTGTTTTAATGTACAGATAACCAAAGAACATACCAACTCCACAAATGATGAAAGGAATGGCAATGGAAGTACCTTCTCCATAATGTAACCAACCAAATAATAAGGATACAATGAGAAGTCCTTCTTGGGTTAATCCTTTATCAATGAAAGCTTTAAGTAAAAAACCTCTAAAAAAGATTTCTTCCAAAATTCCTGTAATGATACCTACAACATAAATACCCCAAGCTAGAAGGTAACCATTTCCATGAATGGATTCGTATAATTTTTTTGCAAAAACACCTGATTCCAATGGAACCGATAATTTTTCAAGAATCACACCAAATACTACCACTACAAAAAAACATAAGAAGCCGTTTGTGATCCCTCGTAATAAAATGGGAATTGAAAGTTCATCTTGTAAGTTTGTGACAGGAATTTGTAATACTTTTTTGTATAATAAATAACCAAGCCCCACATAACACAAAAACCACGGAACTGAGTGTCCTAATAAGTAATATGGTTTTTCAGAAAAAACAATCTCATAGAATTCACTCAGTAACGTATTTGGATTTTCGGTGATTTCTTTTTGAAATTGGTCCTTGATAGGATTTACAACTTTTTGGTATTCCGCCAAAAGTCCCGAAAAATCTAACTTACCTTCAGAGTATTCTTCATAGAGAGGAAGGATTTGTTCTTCTGGGATCCTGTGGTTTAAGACCGAATGGTTTACAAACGCTAGAAAGAATACGGAATAAAAAAAGGAACAAACATAAACGAGACCCAAAGAGTAGGCAGTGAGCCGAAAGATCTCAAAAAATCGATTCTGCATCTGCCTTACAGTTCCTCAATTTCGGCAAGAATCGTCATCGTTTTTTTGAGAAATGGCCGATAATCATTTTAGAAGATTATGTCTAATCGCCTTATTTTTCTGAAATGGACTGTGATTTGGATCGGTTTTGGAGCCGTGGCGAATCTATTTCCTAGTCCTCTCACATTGGCAAACCTTGAATATTCGAATCCATCTTTAAAAAACCTCCGTTCCGAAATCAAAGAAAACTTAAGAATTTCAAAATCTGGAACTAAAAAAGAAATCCTCATCCCACTCAAATATTACGAATACAAGGTGAAAAAGGAAGATAACTTTTTCAAAATCATGGCTCGAACTGGTATGGATTTAGAAACTTTGTCCTCCGTTAACGAGCTCAGTTCCCCTCATGATTTATCACAAGGGATGATCCTTGAAATCCCAAATATGCGTGGAACATTCCATCCAGAAGAAACGGATGGTAGTGACAAAACAAAATTGCTTTTAGCAGATAAATACCAAATTGATGCAAACAAATTACAATATGATTCCGAACGAAGTAAATGGTTTTTGCCTGGTATCTCAATGGGAAAATCAGAAAAATCTTTCTTTTACGGATTTGGATTTCAGTTCCCACTAACAGCCGCTATCATCTCATCAAATTTTGGAAAACGATTAGATCCTTTTACTAAAAAGGAAACGTTTCACGGTGGTTTGGATATGGCCGCCAAACAAGGATCAGATGTATTTTCTTCAATGGACGGAGAAGTTAGTTTTGTTGGTGCACAAGGTGGATATGGTAATCTAATTATTATTAAACATATTTTAGGTTACGAAACTAGGTATGGACATCTATTGAACTTTGCAGTAAAACAAGGACAAAGAGTCAAAAAAGGAGAAAAAATTGGGGAAGTAGGTCAAACAGGTAGAGCGACCGGTCCACATTTGCATTTTGAAATTAGAAGAAATTCAAAAAGAGAAAGACCTATTTTTCGATCTCATTAAAAAAAGATTTTACGATCTATCTTGATTGTGTTACTTCTTGGATTCAATGGACTTTGAAATTCCCCAAGAAGTTGAAACACTTCGTAAAAACATCCAATCTTTTATAACAGAAGAAATCATTCCTCTGGAAAAACATTATGATTATGAAAAAGGTCGAATGCCAGAGGACATCAACCAACAAGCACGCGCTAAAGTAAAATCGGCCGGGTTTTGGACACCTCACCTTCCCAAATCAGAAGGTGGATTGGGTTTAGATTTAATTGGTACCTGTATTATTTTTAGTGAGCTTGGTCGTTCTCCCATTGCTCCTTATATTTTTAATTGTGATGCTCCAGATGAAGGAAACATGCATTTGTTGTCTCTTGCAGCATCAGAAAAACAAAAAGAATTAATTTTACATCCACTCATCAAAGGTGAACTTCGCACTGGATTTGCTATGACTGAACCTTCTCCAGGTGCAGGATCAGATCCCACTTCTTTGCAAACCAATGCAGAAAAACAAGGTGAAAAATACATTCTCAATGGACGTAAGTGGTATTGCACTGGCGCAAATGGAGCAAAGTACCTCATCGTAATGGCGAAGGTGAATGGAAGTTTTCGCAAAACAACGATGTTTCTTGTGCCAACTGATGCGAAAGGTTATACGATGGTACGTGAGATAGAACTCATGGGTTCACACGGACCAGGTGGGCATTGTGAACTCAATTTTGAAAATGTAGAAGTACCTGAAGATATGGTTTTAGGTAGAGTAGGCGAAGGTTTTCGTTTATCGCAGGAAAGATTAGGACCTGCTCGTCTCACCCATTGTATGAGATGGACTGGGATGGCAAGAAGAGCCCTTTCGATTGCGCGAAGTTATGCGAAAGAAAGAGAAGTTTTTAGTGCACGGATTGCCGATCACCAAGGAATTCAGTGGATGTTTGCTGAACGTGCTACTGAGATCGAGATGGCATTCTTATTAACATTGAAGGCAGCTTGGTTATTAAAAATGGGTAAGGATGCAAGACAGGAAACTTCCATGGCAAAATGGAAAGTCAGTGAATCGTTGTGTAATACAATTGATATGGCGATCCAAATATGTGGTGGAAAAGGATATTCAAGAGACTTACCACTCGAATTATTTTACCGAGATGCACGTGCAGCAAGAATTGCAGATGGGCCATCCGAAGTTCATAAAATGGTCATTGGTCGCAATTATGTATCGGAAAAATGGGATTTTTAAAGATTCATGGAAATTAAAGAACTGCAAGAGAAGGTTGAAGTCCACCTAACTTCTGTATGGAAAGAGCCAGTTAAAATAACTGAAATTTTCCATTTAAGTGGAGGAGCTTGCCAAGATAATTATGCTTTGGAAATACAATCCAATACGTCCAAAAAATCACTAGTTCTTCGTACAGATAAGGGTGGAAGTTTACTTTCTTCCTTATCGAAACGGGATGAATTTAAGGTAGCAGAACTTGTATACAATGCAGGAGTCAAAACTCCAACGCCAGTTTATTTAGAAGAACAAACTTCTATTATAGGTACCCCTTTTTTTCTAATGGAAAAAATTGCAGGAAAAGCAACGGGTCGTTTCATCACTAAAGATAAAGAATTAGATTCCTATCGTAAAACAAAAATGGTTTCTGATTTAGCATCAAATCTTGCAAAACTTCATACAGTAACTCCAGAAACTGTTAAGGAAGAAGACCTAAAACAAAAACTCAAATTAGTCACGATTGAAAATTACATAAGCCAAGCGATTGCCGATTTAAGACAGTCTTTAGACGATTTACCAGAAGCTCACCCAGCGATTGAATTATGCCTCAATTGGATGGAGTCACATGCACCAAACATTGATAAAATTGTTTTAGTACATGGAGATTTTCGCACTGGTAACTTTATGATGAATGCAGATGGTCTTCAAGGAATCTTAGATTTTGAATTTGCCCATTTTGGAGATCGACACGAAGACATTGCTTGGTTGTGTATGCGAGATTGGAGATTTGGTCGTCTCAATAAAGAAGTAGGTGGATTCGGCGATCGAAAGGATTTTTATAAAGAATACGAACTTACTTCTGGTATCAAGGTTGATCCATATAAAGTTTCCTATTGGGAGATCATGGGAAACGTTCGATGGGCAATTGGAAGTGCACAACAAGCTGAGAGGCATTTGTCAGGCAAAGATAAAGGAATCGAACTTGCTTCCATCGGAAGAAGGACAGCAGAAATGGAATGGGAAGCAATGCGTCTCATAGAGGAATTAGAAAATGCAATATAGACCTGATACAAAAGAACTACTCTCTGCCATTCAAGATTTTATGATGAAAGAATTATTACCCAAACTAGAAGGTGATGATTTATTATCATATAAAACACTAGTTTCTTGGAATATGTTAGGTGTCATAGCAAGGGAAATTGACAATTCAGAATATACCAATCTTTGGTCGGAAATTTTAAATCAGAAATTACGAATCTCAGATTTGGAATCCAAATACGATTTAGAAAGTTTTCAAAAATTATCCAAAAAAGAGAAATACCAAGTTTTATATCATTGGAATCAAAGTTTAGCCCAAACCATTCGTAACCAATCAAACCAAACGAATTCAAAAACTAATTCCTCTAAAATTGATACATCCCCAAAGGGAAAAGTATGGAATTTGGTCAAATTACAATTAAAAGAAAACCTTTCTGTTTCTAATCCGAGGTTCCAAGTATAGATGTCCTATTTATATTTAGTTCGTCATGGCCAAGCGGATCGACTTGGAAAAAATTATGATCAACTAACAGAATTAGGTTGGAAACAGGCTAATCTTTTAGGCGAATATTTTAAACACCAAAGAATTGAATTTGATTCCGTATATACAGGAACCTTAAACAGGCAAAAACAAACCGCAGAAGGAATCATTAAAAGTTTTACCAACGATCAATTTTGTATTCCAGATCCGATAGAAAATTCAGCTTGGGATGAATTTGATTCTAGAATGTGGTTAGGCATTGCGGCCAAAATCCGAAATGCGAATCCATCATTTGCAAAATTATACGAAGCATATAAAACTGCATGGGAAGAAGGAAAAGAAGAAACTAGGCATTATTTTCAAGAGCTCATACAACTTGTATTAGCCGATTGGGTAAATGGAGTTTGGGGTTCAATCGAACCATACACGTTTGAAGAATATGTTGAAAAGGTATCAAAAGGTCCACTCCAAATCCCTGATGATGTAAAAAGTACCCTTGTTGTTTCTTCGAGCACACCCATCGCAATTATGATGGGTCTATCTTGCAAAATGAATTATAAAGAGTTTCCTATATTTATGAAATCAATTTTAAATTCGTCTTTAAGTGTGTTTCGTCATGAAAACAATCATTGGGAACCTGTTAGTTGGAATGGAACTCCCCACTTACAAAACCCGGATCTAATTACGATTGTTTAAAAATCAAATTAGATTTATGGTTGTGTAAAGGAAGACAATAACTTAACTCGATTTTTTGCTTTTTGTCCCCAACCGGATCTTGGATAATTTTTGTACAAATGATCCATCGCAGCTAGTTCTTCTTCATTTGTTTTACTATAACGAACTGAAATTTTAGGCTCTTCTTGGAACTTAAAATCAACAGTCACATGAAAACTTCCCATAAACACAACAGTGCCTGGTAGCAAATCCACTCGCGATTTCCGAATCTCTTCTGGATCAAAATCAATATCGATTTTATTCGGTTGTTTTGTACTGCTGAATGCAAAATCTGAGGCACCACGATTGAGTAAGTGGACTGCATCAAAAATTTCGTATTGGCCTTCTTTTAGGTTTTGAAAGTAATAATAATGTTCTGAACTTTCACTGTATTCTATGGATTTTTCACCTTTTCTTAAGGTTACTTTTTGGAACCTTGGATCAATCAACTCATCTAGTATCATTTCATCCTTAACAATCGTCATATGGACGATAATCAAACTACTTTGAGAATTTTTTGGACCAAAACTAGAACACTCGGGAAACAAATAAGTTACCAAAAGTAATATTAAGAACTTACGAAGAATTCCCGAAGAAAACGATTCCCATTTGGAGATTTGTTTTTTATCCGAGATTAAATCGTTTTCAGAATTACGATCAGATGGATTTGAATTTTCCGAGTTTGAGCTCATATCAAAATAGGTCCTTAGCCCATTGGGTATTGAATTTTTTTGGATACAGCATTAATTTCGGATAATATTTCATCAGATAAAATGACATCTGTAGCCTTTAACGATTCTTCAAGTTGTTCCACGGTATTTGCACCAATAATTGTAGATGCAACGTAATCATGTTGTTTACTCCAGGCGACAGACATCACAGTGACACTCATCCCATATTTATTTGCGATTTCCATCAATTCTTTAGTGGAAGCTAACGTTTGTTCATTTAAGAATCGGTTCGACATTCTTTTTTGTCTTTCCCCTTCTGCCATATAACGAACAAAACGAGCTCCTTCCGGTTTTGAAGTACCATTGTATTTTCCAGTTAACACTCCTCCGGCCAATGGAGAATAAGGTAACAGGGAAACACCTTCTTTACGACAAACTTGCGCTAATTCATCTTCAAAACGACGATTGAGAATTGAAAAATTATTTTGGATGGAATCATATCGAATTAAATTGTATTTATCTGATGTCCAAAGACTTTTCATGAGACCAAAAGAAGTTTCATTAGAACAGCCAGCATATCGAATTTTGCCTTCTTCTTTCAATTCGGTGAGTGCTTCCATCGTTTCGTCATAATCAACATCATGATCAGGCCAATGAGTTTGGTACAAATCGATAGTTTCGACACCTAACCTTTGTAAGGAACCTTCAATGGCACGTCGAATGTGATATTTATCGAGAGCAGTTTTTCCTTCTCGTAATGGTGGACTAAACCAACCATGACCAGGTCCAGCAACCTTTGTTGCTATGATGATTCCATCTCTCGGTTTTGTTTTTAGCCATTTTCCAAAAATCTCTTCTGTTCGGTGAACCCAAGACTTTTGAGGTGGTACTGGATAAATTTCTGCCGTATCGTAAAAATCAATCCCAGAATCATAAGCTTTGTCTAAAATTCGAAACGCCTCATCTTCGTTACATGAGGAACCAAATGTCATGGTTCCCATACAAATTTCAGAAACCACCATACCTGTTTTGCCAAGTCTTCTTTTTTTCATGTTATTTCTTAATTAAAAAAGTTTTAAATTGGTTTTTGGGATCACTCCATTCTATGACATGATCCTTTACCTTTGCTTTTGTAGGTCCTCGTTGCATTGCACGGTATAAATCTTCGATAAAAAGTTTATCACCTTCCACTACTGCTTCCACTTCCCCATTTGGTAAGTTTTGAGTATAACCTTTGAGTCTCATTTCTTGGGCCTTTTGTAGGATATAATAACGAAATCCGACACCCTGTACGGTTCCCCGTATTAAAATTCTTGCTCTTGCTTCTTCTGATTTTCCCAAAGATTGTCTCCTACAATTACCTTACTTTGATTTAACATTCTCTGCAATGTAATTTTGGATCGCAGATTTAAAAATAGGAACAAACTTTTCATAAACAGGTCGTTTAAAATCAACAACGGCTTGGATAGTATCCTCTATTTCCATATGGATAACAGTCAGAAACTCTTGTTCATGGTGAACCAAATCACATTCTTCTAATTCACCATCCCAATAAAACAAAATCCATCGTTGTAATTGGCCACGAAACTTTTGTAAATGAGAATTGAGTCCTAAAGAGTTTGGAAAATCATATGGAATCCAATCAGGGTATTCAGTTACATAAATAGCTTTTTTGATTCCAAGCTCTTCATATAATTCACGTTTTGCGGCTTCTAAATAATCTTCTTCTTCGTCGATTCCTCCTTGAGGAAATTGCCAAGAACCAGGAAATTGAATCCGTTCTCCCACAATTACTTTTCCCAAAGAGTTAAATACTACCATTCCTACATTTTTTCGGTAGGGTTTGTTTGTCATAAATGTTAGAATGCCCCTTTCATCCATTTTCGCAAGAATTTCCTTAATTTTTTGTTTCTTGGTAAATCCTTAGTTTCAATCTTGGGATTAGGAGATAGTATGAAGATCATTTTGGTTCGTCACGGTGAGGCAGAAAACTCCACCCCTACCATTTCCGATTCACAACGAGAACTAACCGATAAAGGAAGAAGTGACATTCACAAAATCGGTAAATTTATTAAAAATTCATCTTTATCCGTTAAACAAGTTTATTATAGCCCATATACCAGAACCAAACACACGGCCGAAATTCTTTCCGAAGAATTAAAATACAATGGAGAAATGGTCGCATCTGACGATTTAGCAGCCGGTAGAGGTTGCACCGACATTATATCTTGTTTGGTGAATTTTAGTAATTCCGACACTGTTTTGTTAGTTGGTCATAATCCAGATATCACTTACTTCGCAGCCAAATTATTAGGGAATTCTAGTGTAGCAGAAAATTTAGTTTTCCAACCTGGATCCACAATTGCCATCAATGTTGCACGAGAAAAATTTAACCATGGCCAAATCATTTGGGCGATTTCTCCTGATAATTTAGGTACGGAATCCTAAATTACGTCTTCCGTTTGTAAGGCTTGACCAAGAGGATCTGTTCAGGTTTTTGGATTTCATAACACGGGGTGTAGCGCAGCGGTAGCGCACTTGTCTGGGGGGCAAGGGGTCGCCGGTTCAAATCCGGTCACTCCGATGGTTGGTTAGTGTTTGTGCAAAAAACCCAGCAGGTTTGAGCACAAACCTGCCGGTAGAAAATTCAGGATGGTGAGATGAAAAAATAAAACTTAAGAAGGTTTTTGATCGTTTGTTTCTTTTACCTTGTCTAGATACTTCACAACATTGTCTTTGAGTTCTTCGAATCGAACAATTCCCCAAGCAACTCCCATTTTCACTTTTAGGGCTTTATCACTTGTGTCACTTTCCCCTTGTTCTTTCAATTTTTGAAAGTTGGTTTCGAATTGGCTTTTTTTCTCGTTAAGATCCACAACGAGTTTCTCCCATACTTCTTTGGAAGTTTTAACAGCACCAATTCCAGCGTTCACGATATCTTGTAGTTTGTTTTCCACGTTGCTCATCGGAGGGGACTCCTTCTGGATTCCATTATTTTGCACTGCACAATAATGTCGAGAAAGAAATTGATAGTGGAATCTGAATTCTTACGGTAAACTACCCACATGCGTTTGACCCCTTTTCGGCAGTTTTTCCTCATTTTTTCCATTTTGGTCTCCCTTTCTCACTGTGGAGGCCAAATCCAAGAAAAACCAATCGTTGGTTGTGAACGAATCACAGGTACACCAGGCCCAGAAGACTTCGATATCATCCGAGAGTCCTCAACCATCATTGTTTCCTCACACGAACGGAGGAATGGACTCAAAGATATTGGTGCATTGTTCGAAATTTCATTCTCGGATCCCAAACAGAAATTGTTAGCTAAAAAAGTAGAAACGAATTACCCAGAGAATTTCAGGCCACATGGAATTAGTTATGCGAAAGTCAAAGGAGTGGATACACTTGCTGTGATTTCGCACACACTCAAAGACGATATCCCACATACAATTGAAATCTTTGAACGTACAAAGGCCGGAAAATGGACTCATACAAAAACATTAAGTGATCCATCTCTTACAAGTCCAAATGATTTATTCATGAATGAATCAGGTGAAATTTTTACATCCAATGACAATGGAACAAGCCAAACATTTCGTAAGTATTGGGATATGATCATTCGAAGTGGTCGAGCTGATGTATCCTATTATGATGGAAAAACTTTCCAATCCTTGGGAGTTCCTGTGATGTTAGGAAATGGAATATTCATTCGAAAACAAGGCAAACAAGAGTTATTGTATCGATCTGTATTTTCGGAAAAACAGATTCGATTGTATGAAGTAAATCGTGTGGATGGGAAAATTAATTTGAAGTATTTAGAATCCATTCCGATAGGTGCGGGTCCTGATAATATTTTGGAAGATGATAATGGTATGTTATGGCTTGCAGCGCATGATTCACCATATAAATTCATTCGGCACGTGATGAACCGAAACAATTTAGCTCCCACTCGTGTGTTTAAAATTAACCCAGAAACGAAAGAAGTCACAGAAGTTTATGCAAACGAAGGTTCTGAAATTTCTGCTGGAAGTACGGGTCTTGTTTATAAAGACAAACTACTCATTTCACAGGTATTCGAAGATTTCCTTTTGGTTTGTCCAAAACCTTAACGAAATGATGTGGGAATTTGATCAAAAGTAGAGATTGGCTTTTAATTCAGGATGAAATACATCGCACTATTTAGAGGAATCAATGTAGGAGGGAATCGAAAAGTTGATATGAAACGATTAAGAACCCTCTTTGAATCCTTAGGCTTCATTCAGGTTTCGACATATATTAACTCTGGTAATATTCTTTTTGAATCAGAGTTAGATACCAAATCCGTTTTAATGAAAATTCAAAAGTGTTTTCAAAATACCTTTGATTTTGAAATCCCAACCATCGTTAAGACGGAAAATGAAATGAAGAAAATCGCAAAAGCTATTCCAGAAGATTGGTTAAATGATCCAACACAAAGAACGGATGTTGCGTATTTGTTTCCAGAATTTGATTCAAAAAGGTTGATCGATGAACTACCGATCAAGAAAGAATTTTTAGAGATCCGATATGTAAAAGGTGCCATAGTCTGGAATATCAAAAGAGAAAATGTAAATAAAAGCCAACTCGCCAAACTAATCAGTCACAAATTGTATCAGTCAATGACAATCCGAAATGTAAACACTGCTAGGTTTCTTGCTGGAGAACGAAAGTAATTGCGAAACTATTGTTTCTGGTTTTCAAAGTTTAAATTTGGAAACCGGATCATATCGATTTCATGATTTCAATTTGTTTTAACCTAATCCTTTTAAAACTGCCTCAATCGTATCCACTAATAAAGTTTCACGATCTACCTCACAATGTTGTGCGACGAGTTTTGGGTGGGTAAAAGCTGTCCCAGCAGAAATCAGGATGTCAGTGACTAACTTCACATCTCTCTTTTTGATTTTTTTTTGGTTTATGGCTTCTGTGACAAGTTTTGCCATCTGGTTTTGCATATTGGCCAAGTGGGTTTGAATGAAGGGTTTTGACTCTTCTGCTGCCATATCAAATGCTTTGTACAATTCAGGATCCAGTTTTACCTTTTCCAATTTCATTCGGTGTAAATTTAGAAACCATGTCAGAATCTTTTGGATGGGGTCTCTTTTTTCAGTTACAAGCAAATCTTGTTTCTCATCCAATTTTGTTAGCCATCGTTCCGAAACAGCATCAAAAAGTGCAGTTTTGTCTTGGAAATGGGAGTAGAGTGCCGCATGGCTAATCCCCATTTCTTTGGCTACATCCACCAATCGAACTTTTTCAAATCCTTTGGCACGCATTTGGTCGATCGCAATTTCCACTGCCTTGTCTTTGATTTCTGTGGTTGTTAGACCGGTTCTTGGCATACGGAAAGTTTGTGAGGAAAATCGGGAGGGTCAATCTCAAATTACAAAATGAAAAAAATGTCAGTTTGCAAACTTACGGACTTGACTTTTTGTAACTTACAAAATATTATTAATGTAAGTAAAGGGTGGTACAAACCAATGCAATTGAATGGAAATACAATCTTGATAACAGGCGGAACGAGTGGAATCGGCCTCGCACTCGCAAAACGATTCTCAGACCTTGGAAACCAAATAATCGTTTGTGGTACAAACGAAACAAAATTGGAAGAGATCAAACGATCATTCCCTAATTGGGGCACATATCGTATCGATATTTCCCGTCCGGAAGAAAGAGAAAGATTGTTCTATGAAACTACGAAAGACTTTCCAGAAGTGAATGTTTTATTTAACAATGCAGGGATCCAAAGGTATCCAAAATTAAATGAACAAGAGCAATGGAGTCTTCTTGGCAAAGAAATTGATGTAAATTTAGGCGCACCAATTCATCTTTCGATGTTGTTCGCTAATCACTTGTTTGCAAAGAAGAATGCGGTCATTTTAAATACTACTTCTGGTTTATCTCATATACCTTTGGCGTATACACCAGTGTATAGTGCCACAAAAGCAGCATTACATTCCTTCACATTGACGTTACGATTTCAATTTCGTAACCGACCCATTGAAGTCATTGAAGTTTCTCCACCGATGGTTGATACCGATTTGGGAATCCCTAACACACATACGGCGGGACTCAATTTGGATGATTACGCGGATAGTGTGATTGAGGGACTAAAAAAAGGGGAACTCGAAATCACCACTGGTTTTTCAACAGTGACAGCGAATGCGAGTCGTGAACAAAAGAATGAAATCTTTTTATCAATGAATTTGGCTCGGAGTCATTCCAACTAAAGAACGACCTACAAAGGCACAAGCGATGGCGTCCCAAGAGTCGTCGTGGCCTTTTAGGTCTTTAAAACCTAAAATCATTTGGATCGCCGCCCTAACTTCTTTTTTGGTGGCGTTGCCTTTGGCAGAAATTCCTTTTTTGATTTGAGTGGCTGTTAATGACACCATGGGAATTTGATTTTCGCCTAAGGTGAGTAAAATCACACCACGAGATTCAGAAACTTTCATTCCTGTAGTTGTGTTTTGTACGAAAAACAGTTCTTCCACAGCTGCCCATTCCGGTTTGTGTTCGGTGAGAATGGCCTGGAGTTCCCTTCGGATTTGCAGTAAATTATCAGGAGAAGGGGTTTTGGGTGCCACTTCAATTGTCCCGTAGCCCAAAAGTGTAGGGTTCCGGCGTAGTCCCTCTGGAAAGGACAAGATGGCATAGCCCACTCGGTGGGACCCTGGATCAATTCCGATAATTTTCAATTATTTCTTTCCTAAAATCTATCTTCGGGACAGTTTTCAACGACTCAAACCCAAAACCTAGTCTAAAAATGAAAATGACAGGGTACTTTCCTTCCGTATAGTGGAAGAAAACCACCCGCAGGAACGTTAAACACATGACCGCAACGGCAGTGAAACTCGAAAAATCCCAGGCGGAGAAGGCATTGAACGCCCAAGCCGCCCTCCTCAATGAAGTTACGAAACGACTCGCACAGAAAAATTCCGACAACGGTAAAGTTTCCATTAGCAAAATGGACAAAACGCAACATGTGTTTTACCAACTTGCTTGGATGACAGCACAACAACGTGTAGCTGAAAACTTCATCGTATATGCTTGGGACGCTTCCAAAGGAACTGGTGAATTGGAACAGAAAATGGCGCTCACATTTGTGGCGGAAACTGTTTCGAACATTCGTTCTGAACTCGCAGCGCGTCCTGCAGAATATGAATTAACGTATCAGGAATTATTCTCCAAATTGTTTTCCGATGAAATCAATGCGTTTGTTGAAGCCGCATCGAAAATGGAAAACTACGAAGCCATTGTGGATAAGATCGTTGATCTTGGACATTTTGGTGCTTATGGACTTTCGGAAGACCACGAAAACTTCCGTGGAATTTTCAAAGACTTTGCTGAGAACGTAGTTGTTCCTCACGCAGAACATGTTCATAGACATGATGATTTGATCCCACAAGAGATCATCAATGGCCTTCGTGACATGGGATGTTTTGGTCTTTGTATTCCAGAACAGTTTGGTGGAATCCAACCAAACGATCGCCCTGACAACATCTCCATGTTAGTGGTAACGGAAGAACTTTCCCGAGGATCACTCGGAGCAGCAGGTTCCCTCATCACTCGTCCAGAAATCATGTCCAAGGCTCTCCTCAAAGGGGGAACCGAAGAACAAAAAAACAAATGGTTACCACTTCTTGCATCTGGTGAAAAATTTGCAGGGATCATGGTAACAGAACCTAACTACGGTTCTGATGTTGCCGGAGTTTCTGTAACAGCAAAAGAAGTAGAAGGTGGATTTGTCATCAACGGTGTCAAAACTTGGTGTACATTTGCAGGGTATGCAAACTTACTTCTCATCCTTTGCCGCACAGAGTCTGATCCAAGCCTCAAACACAGAGGTCTTTCGATCCTTCTTGCTGAAAAACCATCCTTTGAAGGACATGAGTTCAGCTACAAACAAGAAGGTGGTGGTTCCATCCAAGGAAAGGCAATTGGAACAATTGGTTACCGTGGTATGCACTCTTACGAAGTATCTTTTGAAGACTACTTTGTTCCAAAGGAAAACCTACTTGGTGGAGATGCTGGTCGTGGAAAAGGTTTTTACTTCCAAATGGAAGGATTTGCTGGTGGAAGGATCCAAACTGCAGCACGTGCCAATGGTGTGATGCAAGCAGCTCTTGAAGCAGCACTTCGTTATTCCCAAGAACGTAAAGTATTCGCAAAACCAATTTACGATTATACTTTAACTAAGTTTAAAATTGCGAAGATGGCAATGATCACGCAAGCAACTCGCCAATACACAAACTATGTAGCAACGTTACTCGATGACCACAAAGGCCAAATGGAAGCAACACTTGTAAAATTGTATGCATCCAAAATAGCTGAGTGGGTGACTCGTGAAGCAATGCAAATTCATGGTGGTATGGGTTATGCGGAAGAATATCCAGTTTCACGTTATTTCGTGGATGCTCGTGTGTTCTCTATCTTTGAAGGTGCGGAAGAAGTAATGGCTCTTCGCGTTGTAGCGAAAGACCTTCTTGACCAAGCACTCGCTTCTTAAATAGACAAACTTCTTTACCGAAAGGAATTTCTCTTCGGTAAAGAATCATTCCAACATTTGTCGAAATGTCATAAAACATACGACATCTACTGTTAAAAGGCCTGAACTTTCAGGCTTTTTTTATACCTATTACAAAAACCAAATGGATAAAAAACTTTCTCTTCATTAAAAAGAAGTCTAAGGTATTACCAGAATCTTATTTCTGTTATATGAAGTTACATTTTGTATTTTATATTTTAATTTTATCGGTATTGAACGTAACGTGCAAAACACCAATGCCAGAACTCAGTTCGGAAGCAAAACTTTCGAAAAATCAACCAATTTCCATTCGTTGGACAACAACGGATCCCATCCTTGCAAAAGTATTTCCTGAGGTTTTTCCTGTTCCACCTGCAATTCTCATTGATGACCAAGTGAATGTTGCTGATTTAACAACTGTTCCACTACCACCTCCTGATCCAAACCAGTTGCCTAAAATTCCCCAAAAAAAACCACATAATCCCAATGAACTTCCTCGATGGGATCGAGGATTTGAATTATCCAATATCGATAATTTAACTCTTGTGATTCGTAATGAAAGCCAAAGGCCATTCAAAAGTATAGGGATTAGTTTATTAGCGCTTACGATGGTCTACTATGGAACAATGGAAACAGAAGCGGAGTTGGTCTGGACATCTGGGGAAACGAATTTACATCGAATTTCTTTTTTATCTACCTATGAAACGATTTGGGCACCTATGCCATTTTATATTGGTACTGGCTCAAGTGTCATCACTCCCATGTTAAACGCAAATCGATATCCTTCCAATTTACAAAAATACTGTATCCAAGAAAAACCTTCCAAACTCCGTGAGTCTATGGAGCAAACTCATTCGGAAAATTGTAAAGAGTATGAATTGTTTTTAAGAAGGCTGTTTTTACAGAATTACGAAGTGATTCATTTACAACTGACAGAATGGGAAAAAAGAAACCAAGATTGGTTCCAACCATAATCATGTAAGTTCAATTGATACAAATGAGACTCTCAAAAATTACAGTCCAAACTTTTTTGCTTAGTATTTTCTTTCTTCCATTTCAATTCCTTGGTTCAGTATCCATTCCGAAAGAAAATTGGAATATTGTTTTGTATGGTGGGATTTTTACAACCACAGACCTGATCCCAATTGTTTTTCGGCAAAAAACAGACTATAAAGAATCTTATATTGGTACAGTCGGTGTGAGTCGGCCCTTGGATTATCGAATTCGTTGGTTTGATTTTTTATGGGAAACAAACATAACTAAACATTTTAATGGCATGAACCATTGGGAAACAAATACATTCTACATTGTTAAAATCAATCGTATCTATGATTCTCCGATCAGTTTATCCTTAGGAGAAGGTTTATCGTTAGCATCTGAAAATCCAAAATTAGAGAATAAGGCTAAGGGATATTATTGGGAATCAGGTTTACAAAAGGATGCGATTGAATCGAGGGCACTTCTCAATTATATGATGGTGGAAATCAGTACTTACTTACCCATTGATCGAAAGACAGAAGTATTTTTAAGGATTCACCATCGTTCTGGAGTATTTGGATTGTACTGTCCACCCGATCCAAACTGTGGTTCTAATTTTGTTTCGTATGGGCTTCGGACCGCTTTTTAGCCTACGAATCCAATCATCATCCATGGATTCATAGGGTTCAATATTTGTTTTTATCTAAAACTAATTAGATGGGTTTGTTACTGTAGGTTCCTTAATCCAATCATATTTTGCTTCTTTGTGTTTTCCCTGTTCGACCAATGATTTTAAGTTTAACAGAGTTTCGAAGGGAGTGTCAGTCAGTACTAGGTTGATGACTGATTGTGGTACAGATCCACCTGGCTCAAAATGTGCTTGGTATTCAATTTTGAGTTTTCCATTGGCTAAGGGAGTGAGTTTCCAATACCCTTCAAACGCTGGCATCCGTGTTACACCAGAAGGTGCAGATTTTGCATTTGAATCCAATCGTTTCATCTTCATTGTAGTTGTTAGAGTTTTGTCATTTTGATCAAAACTACGATCCATAATGACATCTCGGTCATTGACAGGCCATGGTGCTCCATTCCTTAGATATACAGATGATTTTTTTTCAGAACCAGAAAGAACTGTCAGTTCCTTGCATTGGTGGTATAAGTTTTTACAAGATTGTGGATCCACAAGTAAGGCAATCACTTGAGAAATCGAAGCATCAACTTCTGTTTTACCTAAAAACTCTTCGATATTGGAGCCAGCAACTGGCCTTGTTAGAACTTGGATACCTTTTTTACGTTTTGATTCCGACCACTCTGGTGTCTGTGCCAATAATGGAATCAATTGAGCGAATAGGAAACATCCTAGTATGAATTTGAAAACTGTTTGTTTTTGGATCATGGTTACCTGCCTATTTGTGAATGAATGATTGGTCTAACTGTTTCAGCAAAGAATAATGAGGTTGAAGAAGCTGGTAACAAACTCAATCCATTTTTTCTACCGATATTATTTACTGCTAAGATCGCCATGTAATTTCGATTTCGATCCAACCAAGGGTAAAAACCATTAATCCCGATACTATGAGAAATCAAGTCCTTGTCACATTCTGCGGGTACATCCGTAACCGTACAAAATCTCCAATTTCCCAAACCATATTGCCATCGGTATCCAAATGCAGAAAATTGTGAATATCCAATCTTTGCGCCATTGTATTGGTCAGACAAAATTTCTGTAACGGATGTTGTTGATAGAAAATTTGTAATATTTCCACCTGACGAATTTTTAGCAGTTCCATTGGTCAAAAGTACATTCAACATTCGCGCATAATGTTCTGGAGAAATGGATAATCCATATGCCCCGGACAAACTTCCATCTGTATCGGTACCACCTCTTGAATTCCCTCGCCATACTGCTTGGCTTGCATCCCAACCAAGAGGAGTTAGGATCAATTGAGTGTAAATTGTGTCCCAAGTTTTGTTGCAAGCAACTTCTAACATACGTTGTGCGACAGCCATATGGTTGGAGTTGTATTGGTATAGGGCTCCAGGCGTTCCAGTCGATTGGTCTCGAATCTCGCCTACACAGGTATCTTTTTGGGTGGATGTTGCACCGAGTGGTAAAGTAGAGATACAAGTAGCTTGACCAGATCCATTCCCACCTCCCGCATTCAATCCTGAAGTAAAGGAAAGTAATTGGCGTAAGGTGACATTTGCATATGTTCCAGTCCAACCTAACACTTGTGCTGTTGTACGAGATAAGGAAATTGCCCCTCCAACAGCTCCATTATTACAAGTTCCAGTTGTTACAGTCCCGCATTGTGCATAAGTACCACTATTTGTGTTACAATCTATAACTCTCATTGCTGTAATTGCGGTGACCCACTTGGATCCGGAAGCAATCGGTTTATAAGTACTATAATCAATCACAGATTGTCTCGCATAAATCCGAGATCCATTTTGATCAAATACTTGGAAACTTGCACCTTCATCTGTTGTTCTTGCGTATTGGTCGAAACAAGAATCCAAACTAAAACAAGATCCAAAAATTCCAGCGATTAAAGTTGCTTGTGTGTCTTTGTCAGTTGATACAGGCTTTTGGCATTGAAACAAAAACAATGATAAACTTGTGAAGGTGATTCCAATTAATTTTTTGTGATTCATATTGATATCTCTTTAAAATCGAATTGGCTCGATTGTGATTATTTTTCCTGTTTTTTCCAAATCACAGGATGCAAACTCAGGAAGTAAGTAAGCATCTCTTATCACTCCCCCAGCAGTTGTTAGGCCATCATATATACTTCCCAAAACTAATGCGCCTTTGGTTCGAATGTCTGATTCACACTGTAGAACCGACGATTCCATAAAGGATTCTTTATCCTCAATTTTGGAGATGTATGAGTACAAAATTTTTGCTAAGAAACCGTTTATGATGAGGAGTGGCGAAATTGGTCCTTGTCCACCTTTCATCCCTGATTGGGCTAACCAAAATGAGGAAGCAGTTGATTCTGCTTCAAAAATCGCATCAGATATTCTTTTTTTGGCTTCTGATCCTTTTACGGCTCCATAAGTGGGGATACCAATCCCTTCTGTTAACATACAATTTGTCAAAAAGACAAAGAAAAGAATGGAAAGAATGATTTGTTTCATAGAAAAGGGTACCTCATACCAAAATGAAAAGATGGGAACAAACTAACCTTCAGACTATGGTTCGCATTCCGGAACCTGAACTCATGGTCGAACCAATTCAGGTAGATTCGTATGCAAATGCTGGATTTGAAACAGCGCATTCGATGATCATTAAACATTTTCAAAACAGACTTCCTCTTAAATTTTCGCCACGTTCGGTGTTAGATTTAGGATGTGGGCCTGGAGATATGTCATCTCGTCTGTTCCCATTATTTCCAAATGCCGACTTCACTTACTTAGATGGTTCCAAATTAATGTTAAATTATTGTCAGAAGCGTCTTTTTACGTTAATCGGTGAAAAAAGAAACAATAAAATGTTTTTTAAAAACGAACTTATTCAAGACTTTGTTCCCGAATCCAGTTTTGAACTAGTGTTCTCAAACTCACTCCTCCATCACATTCACAATCCTTTTGAGTTTTGGTCTGCGATCCAGAGGTCGATTGATGACGATAGTTTTATCTTTGTTTGCGATTTGTTACGTCCCAACTCAAGATCAGAAGCTTACCAACTAGTAGAGCGTTATGCGAAAAATGAACCTGAAGTTTTAAAAACAGATTTTTTAAATAGTTTGTTTGCTGCTTTTCGAATTGAAGAAGTAACCGATATGTTAGTTTCCATACGAATGAGCCATAAGTTAAATGTAGAAATGATTTCAGATAGACATTGGATTTGTTATTCAAAACCAAGATGATCTGATTAAAGGGAAATCAGTTCAGTTGACTCAAATAACCAATCATTTACTTTTCCGGGAATGGTTCCTTTACAATGGGAACATATACTAGAATCAATTTCTGGCAAAGGTGCACCACAGTGATTGCAAGATTCCTCAGAAAATCCCAGTGTTTTTGTCCTTTCATTAAGTAAAACTAAATGGATCTTTGAACGTCGGTGTTCTGGTATGAATCCTTTTTTCCTTGCGCCACTCCAACGGATTTCACAGGTCATTTTTTGAGGTTTGGACTTTAAATCCAAATGAACCAAATGGCAAGATCCAATCACGGGAGAGTGAATTGGTGCGTTTCCTGGACCTGACAATCGATTGTATGATTCATTAACTGAATCTCTTTTTAAAATCTCGCTATTTGGTAATGATTGGTAGTGTAAGTATTTCCAAAAAACTGCACTGGCTCTATCTTCTAATAACTGTTTTGCGATACCATCCTGTAAATCCAATCCAATTTTAGAATTTGTTTCGTCCCATTCCACCAATTGAGTCATTTCAGTTAACACCCAATCCGCTTCGCCAGAATTGTAGATACTTCCACAATATTCACACTTATTTGTAGAATGTGAAAACGTAGCAGTCGCTCCGCAATTAGGACACAAATTATGGATTAAATCAATATTTGGTTTTGTTTGTGTTGTTATCTTTCTTGTATAGGAATGTATCTCTTCATAAACACTTACTTTTTCTTTGTTCAATTGGTTTTGAATTTCTAACTCGGAAGTTTGTTTTGGAAAGGTTTTATCTTTGGTTTTGCATTTTATTCTTAAATGTAGTGTTAAATAATCAGACTCCATCGACATTCCGATGATTCTTACAGAAACAACGCTGAATCCTTTCATTCGATTGATTTCACCATCAATCGTATTCATCAATTGTAATTGGATGGAAAATCTTTGGAATACAGATGCAGAGAGAAAATTCCTTACAGATTCCATATCTCCTTTGTCCCAGGCAAAAACAGTTTTTTCAGTAATCAAAATCACCTTTTTTCAAAGAGATCCAAGTCAAAATTGGGATCAATTTTTTGGATTTGTAAAAGGTTAAACTTCTCTTTTTGTTTTTTCTCTGCTTTGTATTTCCATTGATTGCAATAAAAAAATCCTAGGATGGTAAATCCTAAAAAGAAGATTCCTATAATAACCAAATGTCCCATATGATTCCCAGACCCTGGTGAGTATAGAAACGCATTCAATACTGCATAGAAAATGAGAATTGGATTATAAGTGATTTGTTTATTTGTCTCTTGGAGTCTTAAGTAAACTTTGTAATTAGTTGGAATCGGATTGTTCCAATCAAATGAAAATCCATCTGCTTCCCATTTTGGTTCGATAGGAACAATCAAAGAAGTTTGGTCAAAAACGTCTGAGCAATATTCACAATCAGATACGATCATTTCAATTTTACATGAGTTTTGATCGATGTTAGATTCGCTTAACAACCGTATATGAAAAGACTCTAATTCTACATTTTCTCGATTTTCTAAATTTGTGATTCGTATCCAATGATCCAAACCTTTGTTTTGACGGTTGGAAGATTCTCCCAATGTAGAAAATGAAAAATCATATTGTTCTAGGTTGTTTGCTGTAGTAATCCCATCTGCAATACTTACGGAAAATAGATGCCAAAAGTAAGTGGAAACTCCCTTAAATCCGTAGGTTATTTGAAAGGCAGGAGTCCAAAAATGATTCCAAAATGTTTCGCCATATTCGCGAAATCGATGTAATCCCAACTGTAATTGTAAGGAATTTTGAATTGGATTGTCCTTTGGTATTAAAATTCTAGATTGGTAATGGTGGGATCCGTTTTCATTCAAAGTTACTGTTTCATTTAATGTATAACTTATCTTATGCGAATTTGTTTGGATTTCCTTTTGAGGGTCTATCTTTCTTTCAGGCAATTGAGGTATGTCGATCACGTAAAATGTATTTAGTTCTACATTTTTCCATGAGTCACTATTGATATGAAACTCTTCTACCCTAACAGGTACTTCAAAACGTTCGTATTCTGAAAGTGATTCATTAAAAACTTCATTTTGTATTTTAAAATTTTTAGAAAAGGAATTGGGATCCCATTTTAAATCAAACTGAATCGGTTGAGAAGAGAGATTTGTTTTTGTGAATTTCCAGTTCACTAGGGACAATTTTCCCATCGTGATGGTTGCGTCTTCGATTTGGTAATGGATGGAAATATCCATTTCTGGATTTTGTTCGTTGTTTGACCAAAAAATAGTAATCATCCCAGCGTTATGCGAAGGATAAACTGTTTGTGGAAAAACTTCTAAATTTGTTATTTCAGCATCTTTTTTGATTAAAAATGAAGGTCTTTTGATCCCAATTTTGGATTGGTCTTTTTTGATTCGAAAGGATTCATATACATCCGCACTACCATCTGCATGGAAGTGAATTGAAATTTTGTGGTTCGAAGATTCAAAATAAGAGGTTGGTTCTGGCCCACTGGAACTAGGATAGGAAGTACTTGAATGGTTAGATTTTGATGAGGAAGAACTGGAGTTATAAGAAGGTTTATAACTCGAATAGGACGATCGACTACTACTCGAACTTGAGGATCGATAGGAATTTCCCATCCCTGGCCTTGCATCAAAGGATGGAATCCAAAAAACAGAGAGGTAAAGTATCGTAATCAGCTTACGCAAGGTATTTTTTTTCGACTCTTACTTTATCCATAGAACTAATTTTAAATTCTTTTGCTAAGTCTTCTAAGAATTGGATTTCTGCTTGGTTCAGTGAACCATCAGATGCCACAATACATACTGCATCTTCGAAAAAATTAAGAGCGTATTCATCACTATCTGCTACTACCTTTGAAATGGTTTTCATTGGTAGGGGGTTATCAAATGTTTTGGAAAGAATCTCTAAAACTTGTTTTTTCTGTGATTGGAATCCACTGAGTAGACAATCAGGTTCAAACAATACATTCACAAGTTCACCAACGATTTCGCCTTCCTTCTTTTTGAACTGGCCATCCGCATTACAGGCGTAGGACCACAAACTTAAAAGTACTTTTGCATATTCGATATGTAGGTCACTTTCGATATCGAGGGTTTTGTGAATGGATTCAGGGTGACTCTTTTTATTGCCCTTGACTTGTTTCAAATTTTGAACGATTTTCTTAGCCATAACAAACAGGAAGTTTATGGTGAATCTCCCTTCCTTCAACTTCATTTTTTTCCGCTTTTCTTGATTTTTCTCAAAAATAGGCTGAATTGGAAAATCCCGTCAGGAAACTGGAATTAATCTATGTCGAAACACATTTTAGTTACAAGTGCTTTGCCCTACGCAAACGGCTCTATCCACCTAGGTCATATATTAGAAGCAGTCCAAACTGACATTTGGGTGCGATTCCAAAAGTTAATTGGAAATGAATGTTATTTTTTCTGTGCGGATGATACACATGGAACTCCGATCATGATTGCCGCTAAAAAAGCAGGAAAAACACCTGAGTCCATGATTGAAGAAGTACAGAAGGAACATTATAAAGATCTCACTTCATTTGGAGTAGAGTATGATAATTATTACACAACTAATTCAGAAGAAAACCGAAAGTTCTCGGAATCGATTTATCTAACCCTCAAAAAAAATGGACATATTGTTTCTCGGAACATCGAACAGTCGTACTGCGAACATGACAAAATGTTTTTGCCTGACCGTTTCATCAAAGGGACTTGTCCAAAATGTGGAGCAAAAGACCAATACGGGGATTCTTGTGAAGTTTGTGGGACCAGTTACTCTCCAAAAGACTTAAAAGATTCCTATTGTTCTATTTGTGGAACCACGCCTGTCTTAAAAGAATCAAAACATTTGTTTTTTAAATTACAAGACTTCCAAAACCAATTAAAAACTTGGATGGAAGAAGGGAACCGATTGAACGAAGGTGCCCAAAAGAAATTACAAGAATGGTTTACCTCTGGTTTACAAGAGTGGGACATTAGCCGAGATGGTCCTTACTTTGGTTTTGCGATCCCAGAGGAAGAAAACAAATACTTTTATGTTTGGTTAGATGCACCTATTGGATATATGGCTTCCTCTTTAAATCACCTGAAAGATGAGAAAAAATTCAATGAGTTTTGGAAAGAAGGAAAAGGAGAAATTGTCCACTTCATTGGAAAAGATATTTTGTATTTCCATGGTTTGTTTTGGCCAGCGATGCTTATGGGATCTGGTTACAAAGCTCCGAATCAATTGAATGTACATGGATTCTTAACTGTGAATGGTGAAAAGATGTCCAAGTCTCGTGGAACATTTATCAATGCTTCCACGTTTGCGAAACATTTGGATATTGAACATTTCCGTTTTTATATGGCATGTCGACTTGGCTCTGGTATGGAAGATGTTGACATCTCCTTTGATGATTTTGTTTCCCGTGTGAATTCCGACCTAATTGGAAATTTAGTAAATCTAGTATCTAGAGTTTCTACATCAATTTTGGACAAGATGGATCGTAAACTTGGAACATTATCAGTCGAAGGAAAAACCTTAGTCTCTGAATTGCTCAGTAAAGAAACTGAAATCAGGGATGCCTATGAATCACGTAACTATTCTAAGGTGATGCGTGAAATTACAGGTCTAGGTGATAAAGTTAACAAATATGTAAATGATTATGCACCATGGAACTTAATCAAAACGGATGTGGAAAAAGCAAGGGAGGTTGTCACAACTTCTCTCAATTGTGCAAAAATCCTGTTCACCTACTTGGCACCCGTGACTCCAAAAATTGCAGTTGCAATCAAGGAATTATTCCAAGTTCCGGATTTAAATTTTTTAAATCTGTCGGAAACCATTGAAAACAAAACTCTTGGCCCATACCAAATGTTATCCAAACGAGTTGAGGAAAAAAATATTTCACTTATGATCTCAGAAACAAAAGAAGCCTTTGAAAAATCAAATCCTAGTCCATCAAAACAGGAACCAAATAAGTCCAATACAAACGAAACAAAAGTAGGTACAGTTTCCGAGGATGGATTTATTACCATCGATGAATTGTCCAAAGTGGAACTGCGAGTGGGACTTATCAAAGAAGCAAATCCTGTGGAAGGTGCCGACAAACTTTTGTTTGTAAAAGTAGATCTAGGAGAAAAAGGGATCAAAAACGTATTTGCAGGAATCAAAGCAAGTTATACAGCCGAAGAGTTAGTTGGTAAAAAAGTAGTCGTTGTTGCTAATTTAAAACCACGCCAAATGAAGTTTGGATTATCAGAAGCGATGTTACTTGCATCAGGTAAAGAAAAAACTTTATCTTTATTTGTTCCAGATCGAGATGCAAATCCTGGTGATCTTTTGAAATAAAAAAATGCCAACAAAGTCAGAACAAATATTAAGGGAAAAAGAAATCCAAGGGATTAAATTTAGTCTCTATGGAAAAATGATTATATTCAGTCTCCTTACTGTCGGTACTTTCTTTGTTGCTCAATCCCTTTCCGAATTGTTTACGATTACATTAATTTCTGTAGGGCTTAATGTAGTTTTGTATATACTCTCAAAATTCTTGAAGAAAGGTAAATTCGTTTCATTTGTTGGTTTGTTTTGTGTGGTGATCGATTTGGTGATCATCACAATTTTACCTTTTATATGGTACAATGCTGTGGGTGGAGAATCCCAAGTTCCAAGAACCTATCTCATTAAAACTTATCTGCACTTTATCATTGCAGGAACACTAATCATCAATGCATTTAGTATACAACCCATATATCCAATGTTATATGCATTGGGAGTGGTGATAAGCCAAGCCGGGATTTTAGTTTATGCCCAACAGGATCCTAGGTTTATCAGTACAGAAAGTTTTAAGGAAGCTTTCCTTGGACCTGCTGCTCATGTGAATAACTACATTATGTCAATGGGAATAATCGGAATTCTGGGATTCTTTTTGGCTTACCTTACTTACCGTGTTAGGCGAACAGTACTTTCTGCAGTCACTAATGAAGTAAAGATGACACAACTCACTCGTTATTTTTCTCCCAATGTAGTTGCAGAATTAGACCAAGCAGGGGACGAATTTTTCAAACCTGGCGGAAAGGAATCCACGGTTGCAGTTTTATTTTGTGATATTGCCAATTTTACACAAATTTCAGAAACTTTAGGTCCTGAAAAAACCATGTCACTTTTATCCGAATACCATAGTTTTATGTTAGAGATAGTATTCCAAAATCATGGAACACTAGATAAATTCATTGGTGATGGGATGATGGTTACTTTTGGAACTCCGATACCTTCCAAAGAAGATGCAACCAACTCAATAAAAGCTGGAATCGCCATGATACAAGCATTAGCTGCCTGGAATCAAAAGAGAGAATCCAATGGAGAAAAATCTATCTCCATACGAATAGGGATTCACTATGGTTTAGTAATTGTTGGAAATGTAGGGGTTGAAAAACGGCTAGAATATACAGTGATTGGTGACACAGTCAATGCAGCTAGTCGACTTGAAGCTTTGGGTAAGGAATTAAAACGTAATTTTTTAATCTCAAGAGAATTGTATGACCATACTTCTTTAGAATTCAGGCAGACATTAAAAATTAAAACAATGGGTACTCTTTCTTTACGTGGTAAGTCAAAAACTACTGAAATCCTAGCAATTGAGGTCTAAACATGATCCAAATTCCAAGTGACAAAGATATTGTGATCCTAACAAAACCTAATTTTTTATCCCACGATGTATCAGTGAAAGTTTTGAATTCAAAACAAACTAAGTCTATGATGCATGATTTTGATTTCGAAAAAAATCGATTGTTTGTCGATTGTGACGAAGATAGTTTTTTAGAAATTGATCCTTCTGCAAATTCTTCCACCAAGCAATTGTTATGGGAAAATGGTAAATTATTACTCAGTCAGAATGAATTGGAAACATTAGTAAATTCAATGCCACCACTCTCCCCTTTTTTAGCCCAAGATTTGACAGGAAAAGATTTGATGCTGGCTTGGGGGAAAAAAGAAAGTTTGCTTAGTGCAATTGAATCAGGTTTTGGTACATATTTTAGTCGCTCAAGGAATGGAAAATGGGTGAAAGGGGAAGAGTCAGGCCATTTGCAAAATCTCAAACAGATTTACCTACATACAAATCCTTTTTTTGTGCAGTATGTAGCCGATCAAGTTGGCGCGGCCTGTCATACAGGCTATTATTCTTGTTTTTTTAGAGAACTTGGTCAGAATGATTCGGTTTCATTCGTCTATTCTAATAAAGTAGGAGAGTAATTTTGAATCGAATGATCCTCATTGTTGTCGTAACCGTCGCCGTACTATTCATCATTTTCCAATTGAAGAAAACTTCTGGAATAGACCAATCACAACTCAAAGAAAAAATTGATGCGGGTGCACTTGTTGTTGATGTGCGAACTGTCGCAGAATTTAATTCCGGCCATTACCCTACAGCCAAAAATATTCCAATCGATGAAGTATCCAGACGAGTGGATGAGTTCGGTGATAAAAACCAAACAATTATCGTTTATTGTGCGTCAGGTGGTAGAAGTGGAAGTGCTAAATCCTATTTAGAATCGATTGGATACAAACAAGTCATCAATGCTGGTGGACTCTCCAATATGCCAAGTCGATAAATGGGATTTGGTTTTTTCCAATCCCATTCTTAGAACCAAACTACATACGTTTTCGTTTCATATACAATTGTAAGCCGGTGACGGCTTCTTTTTTTACTTTGTTGCCGAGAGCAGGCCACCAACCGAGTAAATAACCAATAGGACCCATCGCCATTCCTAACCACTTCCACATAGAAAATTGGTCTTTGTGTTGGATGATCTTACCATCTTGAAAGGTAAATTTTGCCTGGATTTTGTTTTGAACAAGTCTACCTGTTTTGCTAAAACTATAATCAGCTTCCCAATTAGCAGAACCCTCTTTATCATTTGCTTTGATATTTGAGAATCGAATGGTTAAATTTTGACTTCTTTCGAGTAACATGAGCCACATGGCTCCTGCTTCTTTTCCAGTTAATTTTCCAAAGGCAGGGTCTTCAAATTGAATCTCTGGATGGTATAGGGAGATCATGGTCTGTCCATCTTTGTTTTGGAAGGCTGTGTAAAACTTTTGGATTAACTCTTCATTTGCGTTCATTGTGGAAAAGATTATGATTGATTTGATTGCCACTTAGCAAGAAAAAAAGTCATGAAACGGATTCTTCTTTTTGCTTTTGGAACAAGTTTTTTGCTGATTGGGCTTGTTGTTTTATTCCTTGCTGTTGGATATTTCCAAGAACCAAAATTCCACAAAGAAACAAGTGAGTGGCTGAAAGCAGAACCAGAAGACATTTGGAATTATATCACTGATATAAAAGACCTTCCTAATCGCAGGAAGGAAGTCGTAGCGATCAAAATTTTAGAATCAAAACCAGACGGTACTCCCACAAAATGGCTAGAAACTCCTGATATGGGTGGGTACATGATTTTTGAATTAAAAGAGATGATTCCTAATCGTAAGTGGAAGATTGAGCTAACGGATGCTAGTTTTAAGATGCGTGGGTCGTGGACTTATATTCTAGAACCGAAAACTCCTGGAACTCTTGTGACTGTGATTGAAGATTCTGAAATCACAAGTGTTCCTGTAAGAGGGGCTTATGTGCTAGCTGGTCGTGACGCAACCTTATTAAAAGAAATGGAGCTCATCCGAAACCGATTTAGCGGACGTTAGGGGAAACAAAGATTATTTTAATCCTTGGATCCATTCATCCATTCCTTTGCAAATTTTTCTAACAGTTTCCCCATGGAAAATGATTCCAAGGTGTCCTTGCTCATAATAAGTGGTCACCTTATTTTCTGATTTTAGATCTTTTAATTCCGTTAAACTTTCTTCTGGAACAATTTTATCAACAGTTCCTACCACACTATAAATTGGCATAGTAAAGTTGTTTAGAAAATTTTCTGTGTAATTGATTCTACCATCATTAGACCAAAAACTTTGTTCATTTGAGATTTGGCTTTGGAAAAATTGCATGATCACAGATACTGATTCTTCGCAAAACACGTCTTCCATTAGAAAGTACCATTCAGGTGGAGTAATTTCTTTATATCCCACAAAGTCTTTAATCGTTAATACTTTTGTTCCAATATTATAACTAAAACTACGTAAACTGGAATGTAGATTTAATATCAGTTTAAAGAATTTTTTCAAATCAATGGTTTGGATGGTTGCTTGCATGGAAAAACTTGCCATACTGAGAATCATATCCGAAATCATTTTATGAGGGAGCATACTAAACCCACGTTTCAAAGTGTCCAATCCAATAAAATTGGATTTTAAACTAATATAATTGGGCGAAGTAATCGAAACAATTCCTGCAATGTATTCTTCTGGTTGAGGTAAATTGAACTCCTCTTTGAGTTCTTTGATCTTTTCATAGGAAGAAACATAAAATCTTGGGATCATTCCTCCCATACTGTGTCCAACAACGACAGTTCTTTCACTTGGATAATGCCAACGAATCCATCGTAACACTTCTGGAAAATCGTCTTGGATGTAATTGTCTACTGTCCATCCTTCTTTTTTCCCATGTTTTGGCATGGTTTGCCTGGATCTTCCTCTCATATCCATAAGGAAAACCCGGTATCCATACTTTAAGGCTAACTCTTTTGCAAGTTTATCCATCACGGATCGTCTACAAAAAAAACCTGGAATTAAAAGTAGGTTTTTTCCTGTATTGTTTAATTTTTCAGGAGTAAAACTTTTTAATGATACCGCATAACCATCAGTAGTTGGTATTATAAAAGAAGCATCCATCCTATATTCAATATTATATTGATGGGATTTGAATATAATGGAGGTTACTGGTTCTTTTTGGTCTTTAGTCGTTGTATAAAAAAGATTTCTAGAGTTAGAAACTGTATCAGCTTTTTCGATATTTTTTTGGGCTATGTAATGGTCGTTTCCGGATTCCATTTCCTTTGCCACAACAAATTCGATGACATCAAATAGTGAATACAGTTGTAAAGTGAGAGGTCTAATTTGTTCTTCTGCGATTGGATCTTTTGTGATCCCCCACAAAATTCCAATTGGATTTTCATTCACAAAAAGTGGAATCCCAATGGCATGGTTCATCGTTTCAGAAAGAAGTACCTTTTTTTCAGGATGGATTTCTTCTTCTTTTAGGTTTACAAAAGTGACTTCAGGACGAAGTCCTTTATTAAAATCAATAATTGCTTTTCGGATAAAACGTGCGGATTCGTTCCTTGGATCTGCTAAATGAATGGGTCTCGACTTTTTGATGTATTCTTCTATGCCAGGAATTTTCCTACGTTCTGCAATTTCTTTCAGTTTGAAGTGAGTGGCTGTGGCCACAATTTTCATCTCGTCTTGGTCGATGACTTCAAAAATGGAGAAATTAAAAATCGGATCATCGTTAAAATCAACGAGGGAGACCATTTTATTGGTGAAGGATTGCCAAATATTTTCCAAAAATTGGAAGGTTGTTTTTGGCACCGGAAAAATGTAAATTTTGTCCGGGCTAACCATGAGATTTTTGTTACTTTCTCTGGAGGAAATTTTGATCAAACGATCTTCCAACGTATTTTCTTCAAGTGCCATTTAGCATCCTTTCTATTTATGTGCCTGTGCGGTACGCTATAACTCTATTTTCGACTTTTCATATGCCTGTGAACTAAAAAATAAAGCTAATATGCAACAATCTGATTTCGAATCCATTTCAAGAGTATCCGTTCCCGATTTAGACTCCATTTTAGGAAAACCATTCCCAATTTTGGATGATGGGTTTGTCAGACTCGTTGATTATATGGGTTCAGATGAATCCATCGTTCAGGCAGCACGCGTTTCGTACGGAAAAGGGACAAAAAAGGTAAATGAAGACCGTGGGCTCATTCGGTATTTAATGCGCCATCGCCATAGCACTCCATTTGAAATGTGCGAACTCAAGCTACATGTGAGAGTTCCCATGGACACCTGGCGCCAATGGATCCGCCATAGAATGGCAAATGTCAATGAATACTCTACGCGTTATTCCGTAGCAATTGATTCTGCTCAAACAACTTTGCCTGGTGAGTGGAGAGTACAATCCGTAGGGAATAAACAAGGAAGTGATGGATTTTTAGAATTATCCAAAGGTGACCACCTAACAAAACGAGAAACGGAATTCCAAAAATTTGCAAATGATATTTACAATGAAAGATTGGAATTGGGTGTTGCACGTGAACAAGCAAGAAAAGACCTCCCACTCGCAACATATACAGAAGCTTATTGGAAAATAGACCTGCATAATCTACTCCATTTTTTAGCCCTTCGAATGGATGACCATGCCCAACTAGAAATTCGTTTATTTGCTAAAACCATCGGTGAACAGATTGTTCAAAAATGGGTACCACATACTTGGGAAGCATTTGTGGATTATCGATTGAGTGCCCTTCATTTGACAAAATATGATTCCGAGATCATCGCCGCTCTAAACCGTTCAGGAAAAGAAGGAGCCCGTCAAAAGGCGATCGAACTAGGAATGTTAGACGAACAAGGTTCTACTGCTAAAAAGAGCCGTGAACGTGAGGAATTAGAGTATAAATTATCACAATTGGGTTTTGCCATCCCTTGGTAATCAGGTTCTAAAACCGTTATTTTTGAGAATTTGATTGATAATTTATTTCCTTGTGTTTGTTAGAGTGATTATGAGCCTCAAAATCTCTCTAACACTCCTTTTGTTCCTCCTAACATCGATTTCCCTTTCTGCTGAGGAGTTTGCAGTCGCAACTTTTACACGTGGAAAGGTAAGTTTTTTACCAGCCTCTGACACTTCTAAACTCTGGAAAACTCTCAAAGTAAACGATGTGTTAAAACCTGGAGATCGGATCAAAACTGGAAATGGATCCAAAGTGGACTTTTTGTACCAAGAGACAGAAATTAGAATCCAACCTAACACAGATTTTACTTTAAAGGAATGGAACTCCGATAAAAAAGTAGCAAAAGCCTATGTCCAAAACGGTGCTGCCTGGTTTCGTGTGAACGGTTTCAAAAAAGGAAGTTTTGAAGTGTCCACACCAACTACAACAGCAGGAGTTCGCGGAACTGCATTTGGAGTGTTTTTCGAAGAAAAAGAGAAAAAGGGTTATACTTGTGTTTGTGAAGGACAAGTTAACATCAATGGAATCGATTTTGTAAAAGGTACTGGTGGTGCTAAAAAAGAAGGTGCTACTGAAATTGAAAAAAATGAGTACAAAGACATGATCACAAAAGACGGAGCAACCGTTTTACTCAATGAAAAAAGAAAACAAATGCCAATGTTAAATCGTTGTCTACCATGCCACAAACCTATTGGTTGGGAAGATAAAAGTTTTACACCGGATGAAACCTACGGCAAAAAGTGAAATTTTTTTCTAGGTTTATCATTGTGTTTTCCTTCTTCATCTATCCAATATTAGGTGAAGAAGTGGTTACAACCAAAAAAGAAGAACCCGATGGCTACTATGGCTTAAAATTAGGTGCCATCATCACTCCCACTGCCTCGATTCGAATCCGTGACAAAGCTTCAGGTGCTAACGAACTTTCTCCCTCCGATAAAACTGGATTTTCCATGCCATGGACAATGTTTTCGATTTCAAAAGAATGGGAAGATTTGGGAATTAAAGCAGAATTTTGGGGCGAAATTTTAAGAAATGACGCACTCACAAATGATACATCTGTCGGAACCGGAAATAAATCGAATCCGTATGTATTTTTAGTTCGGCGAGCAAATCTTGCAAAAACATTTGAACTTGGAACAACTAAACACCAAATCCAGTTTGGAATGTTTGAACTTCCACATATGTTTTCTGTTTGGTCAGGAAATTATGATTGGCGGTATTTTGATAAATCACCTTTGGAATCTCTTGGATTTGCAAAAGACCCTGTCGATTTAGGAATTAATTATATTGGAAAATGGAGATCATTTTCTTTGCAGACTGCAATTGTCAATGGAGAAGGTTACCGAGATGTACAAAACACAACCAATACTGGTTATGATGTAATCGGAAAAATAGGTTGGGATCCTCCCTGGACTGAAAATTTAAAAACAGGTATTCACCTACTTGGTCGAGCATCGAATGCATTTGGTTATGCGAATGATGAATGTAGGGAAGGACGAACCAAATGCCTTTTAGATGATGGAAATCCAAATACAAAACGACAAGGACCTGTTTCATTAAACCAAGAACAAGTCATCGCAATAGAATCGCATCTCCTTTGGAAGGATACCATCAATTTGGGACTTGGCGGGATGTTCAAAAAACATTTGGGTGGAAAGATTGTTGATCGTATGGCACCCTACCAACAAGGAACGATCATTCCCGAATCAACAGGCAAAGGGGCTTACCTCTGGTTAGGGATTGGGAATGGTACCCTTCGGTTGGTAACAAGGGGTGAGATCGCAACTGGAGGTCCAAACCCTGGACTTAGGGCAACAGAAACCGTAGAACGGGAACCTTGGGTAAGGTTCCAACCTGGTACCACAGAACCAAGGTATTCTGACCAGTCCTATTATATAGGAAAACAGATTTTTGGAGAATGGTTGTTTTCCCCGACAACTCGGATTGCGATTGGGTATATGGAAGTCCGATCGTATGATACAAAAGGGGAACACAATAAATGGTATGTAGACAGTACCGGGGAATCATCAAATCGTGTCGAATATATAGGACAGTTTTCAAAACCTACAACGTTTCCAATCTCCGAATATGGTAGATTGGATCGTAGTATTATATTGAAAGCGACAACTTCGTTCTAAGATAAAATATATGTTTTCTGAAATCCAAACCTTCATTGAGTCACAATTGTCTTCTGGCAATTTTTCTTATTCCACAGCGTTATTTTTAGCCTTAGGTGGTTTATTTGCCGGGTTACTTCCTTGTGTATATCCATTGTATCCAATCACGGCTGGAATTTTAAAAACTAGAGTCGCCAAACACAAATGGTCTCATCCACTCGTGTATTATTTTGGTTTAGCGTTGATGTATGCAATCTTTGGATTGATTGCAGGAGTCAGTGGGGGAGTTTTTAATTCATTTTTACGATTTCCAGAAACTCAATTGGTTTTAGCAATTTTGTTATTTGTATTGGGACTGAGTGTTGCTGAATTTTTATATTTTCCTTTTTTTTCAGGTGATCTAAAAAATTCGGTTAATGTAAATTATGCGAATACATTCTTTTTAGGAATGGGAGCAGGTTTGTTGTCGTCACCTTGTGTTGGCCCTGTTGTTGTTTCCATACTAGTCCAACTCATCAATTACCAAACAGAAGGATTCAAAATTTTACCGATCCTTTTTACTTCTTTTAAAATGTTTTTATTTGGAATGGGACTTGGAATTCCATTTTTGATGATTGGTGTATTTGGATTGTCACTTCCTAAATCGGGAAAGTGGATGAAATACATTCAATGGGCATTAGCCATTCTCATTTTCTATTTTTCTTATACATACCTTGAAAAGGCATTTGATTTATGGGGACTGGAGAAAGGCTTAAGCTCGAAAGTTTTTCTCCTTTGGACAGTGGCTCTTTCGTTTTTGTACCTTCAAAAAAAAGAGGGAACAACTACCGAAAAGATGAAACAATCTCTCTATCAAATTGTATCCATCACTGCTTTACTCATTTTGTTCTTATTTTTGAATCTATCCTTATGGAAACAAAACTTTGGAAATGCAGTTTCCAATTCAAATACTTCAAATTTTGAATTAAAGGAAGAACATGGAAATTTGGTTTGGTACCGAAATGAAAGTGATGTACTTTCATTAGCAAAAGAAAAGAATAAGCCAATATTTATTGATTTTTATGCCGATTGGTGTACGAACTGTAAGGAATTTCAGAAACTTACACTGACAAACAAAGAGTGGAACGAAACCCTTCAGAAGGATGTGATATTATGGAAAGTTTATGATACAGATCCTATATTTGAAACATTTGCCTCAAATCTAGAATATCCCGAATTAAAAATTGGATTACCTTTCTTTTTGATTCTCAGTCCAGATGGAAAACGTTTGTATAAATCCAATGACTATCTGGATACAAAAGGAATGATTTCTACGATCCGTAATTTTTACAATAATTCTAAGTAATTTATTCAAAGCGAATCAACCATTTTTTGGATGATTCGCATAATATTTGTTTTGTGAATTTATCGAGGGAGTGAGCTAACAGTTTGCAAATATTCATTTGCAATTTCTTTTACAATCTCACCAGCCGGTTTCACTTCTTCAATTTGGGCAACACCTTGTCCAGCAGACCAAATGTCTCTCCAACGTTTGTATTCTTGTTCGATTGCTTTTTCTCCACCAGCATGTCCCGCTGCAATTTTTTTAGGTCCGTCTTCCAGAATATCTGGTGATCGTTCCACTGATTTGGCCAACCAATTAGCAGGGATCCCTGATATTTTTTCAGTATATACAATCTCATCTGGACTTGAATCAATTAACATTTGTTTGTATTCATTTTGTGCTCTCGATTCTGGAGTTGCAATAAATCGTGTACCAATATAAACAGCATCTGCCCCAAGAGAGAGTGCTGCAGCCATTTGTGATCCATTGGAAATGGCTCCTGCGGCAATTACTGGAAGTCCTGTTTCTTTTTTAAGATAAGGAATGAGAGCAAATGGGGTGATTGAACCTGCGTGTCCACCTGCACCTTGAGAAACTGCGATGAGTGCATCTGCGCCAGATTTTGCGACAATGTTAGCGTGTTTGAGGGTTGTCACATCACAAAACAATGCGGAACCATTTGCTTTGATTTCTTTGGCGATTGTCCTTGGTGTTCCTAAGCTTGTGATGATTAATTCTACTTTTAAATCCATCACCACTTCAAATTGTTTTGCCCAATTAGGATTATGTTCCTTATGTAAAATTAGATTCACTCCAATTGGTTTTTTTGTTTTTGAACGAATTTCCAGAATCCCTTCGCGTAACTGTTCTGGAGTTCTGTAATTGAGAGAAGGGAAACACCCAATACCTCCTGCTTCTGAAACGGCAACTACTAACTCCGGATAGGAGACAAGGAACATGGGTGCGGCAATGATCGGCAGATCAATTTTTAGCATTTCGCTAATTTTTGTTTTGATTTTCATAAATCTCCTGTTATACGATTATGGTTGGGTTGGTTTTGGCGTTAGGTTGGGAAGATCTGATGGATACCGACCAGATCTTGGTATGCAACTCATTGCAAATCCCTGGATGATGTAACAAATTGAATCTTGCGAAATGCACTTAAGAGATTTCTGGTATTCCAGGCCATCAATCTCTGTGGCTATCGAATAACATTCCATTTTGTCTTCCATGAAGAGTTGTTGGGGTGTTTTGTTCTCTTGTGCCAATAGAGCAGTAAGAGACAATAAGAGTAGAGGGAGTAAATAAAAAAATGATTGGAATCGTGTGCGATTCATTGAACGTAATCCTGCTTTTCCTATAGGAACTGAAAATTGAAAGAAGTCAAACCTTATAAATCCTTTCTGGTTCCAATTCAATTTGTTCTTTTTTTCCTTTTGATTTTTTTTATCCAAAACTGCTTTGACCTTCATTCCGAAAGCAAACAAGAAATCCAATTACAACAATCTATTTATCTGATTGACAGGTACTATTATTGGTCTTCTGAAGAAATTTTAGACCCAGAAATGATCCAAGAATCAAAATGGTTACCAATTTCTGATAAATCATTAGGCTTTAAGAAAAAGGAAAAAGAATATTTATATATCAAATTTAGTGATCAATTCATACGACAACTTCAAAGCCCAATTCTATTTACGGAAATTGCCTTGGAAACATTTAAAGTTTTCCAAGGAAAAGAGAATGTATATATTTCAAAGGATTTTGATTTTATATTTCCACACTTGATTCCTCTTAGTCCTGAACCAAAAGGATTTATATACATTCAATTCCAATCTCGATATAAAAATTTCATTGGATTAGATCGTGACATTATTCTTAAAAATCATACAAAAGCATTGATTGATTTGTTTATGGAAAATCTTTCTAAAACTTTTTTTTCCCCGATATTGTTAGTGTTATCTTTTATATTCATGGGATTTTATTTTTTGCGCAGAAAAGAATTGATTTTTTTAAATTTTTCAATTCTGCTATTGTCCGCTTCGCTCATCGAAGTGTTAAATGGATTTGTTGGATTTTCATTACGTCAGTATGCTTCGTATATCATTCCAATAACATTTCTCAATTTCACTTTTTTCCCTTTTGCTTTTTTGTTATTTTTGATCTCAGTATTTCCTCCTTTCTTTAAGAAAGTTTTTAAGTTCATCGCGATTTTACACATCTTTGTTTTTTTAACGTCTATCATTCGTCATTATGATTTAGGAATTTCTTTTTTAAATAGTGAGGAAGATTATAATTGGATTGTTGTATTGGAAGCAATCGTAGCCATCTTATCTTCTATCTATGTATTTTTGAAAGGGAATCGGCAAATTAGAGAAATTATCTTAGGCATCCTTGTCATCGTCTTTGCAGGACTCCATGATACACTTGTGGATTTAGAAATTTTGAACTACAAAATTCTATTCATTCACTATGGTTTTTTTCTAATGTTGGGATTTTTTGGATATTATGTGTTCAAACATTATTGGGAATTGTTGCATTCAATCAATCGAATGAACACCGAACTGCGAACAAAAAATAAAGAACTCCAACGATTGATTCAAATTGATAAAGATTTAGCATTAGCACATGCCTTACAAAAATCACTCTTGTCTTCTAAATACAATGAGGACGATAAAATTCGTATCATTGGATTTTCTCAAAATTTGGAATCAGTCGGGGGAGATTATTTTGACCATACAAAAGATAGTATGGGTAATTGGGCTTTTTTAATTGCAGATGTGTCTGGTCATGGAATTTCTTCCGCAATGGTAGCTGCCATGTCAAAAATGGCATTCGTAGGTGCAGGCCCCTATTTACAATTTCCAGCAAGGGTATTTCACCTGATGAATCGCCACTTGGTTGGAAAAACAAAAAATCTCTTCATTACCGCTTCTTATCTTTTTATCGATACAGAATCTTATACAGCTACATTTAGTAATGCAGGACATCCTTGTTTTTACCTAATTCGAAACACTGAGAAAGATGTGATACAACTGACTGCAAAGGGAAAACCATTGGGTCTTTTTTCCCAACAATCATATGCAGAAGAAACTGTTGGGATCCAACCAAAGGATAAAATTTTACTCTATACAGATGGGATATTTGACTTATTAAATGAACATGGAGAAAGTTTTGGAGAAGATAGGCTCAAATCATTGTTATGGGAATATCGTTACTACAACATCCAGGATTTATCGAGTATCCTACAAGATTCCCTATTTCGTTTTTCCAATGGTTGGAAACACCAAATGGATGATTTAAGTTTTTTACTCGTGGAAGTTAAATAACAGATACTTTAGATTTTTTACAAACTATAGTTCTGGATTGATGATGAAACGAATTGGATTTCCTTTTTTTTCTTCCAAAGCATGTAGGTACTCATTTGTATCTTCCAATTTGTGAATTCCGCTGATGGACTTTGTTAAATTAAGTTTTTTATCTTTATAAAGTTGGATGAGTTCAGGGATGGCCCTTCTATCTGATCCATAGGATCCTGTGATTCGGATTTGTCTTTCAATGAGAAAAAATGGCATAGGAATTTCGAGTTTGTTTCTACCAATACCGACTAGGACAATCCTTCCTCCACGATTCATCGCACGAACAGAACTTTCGATATTTGGCATAAAACCTGTAAAATCACATAATAGGTCAATCCCTCCCGACTTTTCTTTAAGGACTTTTCCTACCTGCATGTTTTTTTCGACTAATATCAGTTCGTCGGCTCCATATGATTTTGCATTTTCTAAACTTCCACTATCAATATCAATCGCAAAAATTTTACCTGCCCCCAAAGCTTTTACTATTGCAACACCATGGATTCCAAGTCCTCCACAACCAATAATTGCAACAGATTCACCTGCTTTCAGTTCTCCTTGGTATTTGATTGCATGGTAAGGAGTGGAGACAGCATCAGCTAGGATCGCCCCTTCGGCAAAAGGAATTTGATCAGGCAAAATATGTAAGTATCTTTCTTCTGTTTGGATGTATTCTGCAAAACCACCTCTTTGGTTAAAACCAATCACTCCAATGTGTTCACAAAGATTTTCTCTCCCCGCCAAACAATGCTTACATTTCCCACAAGAGGTTCCTGCACTCACAACAACTCGGTCACCCACTTTTAATTTTGTGATTTGTTCACCAATCTCAGTGACCACACCTGAAGTTTCATGACCAGGAACACAGGGAGTATATGTTGCCTTCATTTTTCCATGTAAGATGAGATGAATGTCTGACCCACAGATCCCACAAGCTTTTACCTTCACTTTCACTTGGTTTGGTAATAATGGTGGTAATTCTAATTCTCGGATTTCTAAGGATTTAGATCCTTGTGGTAAAACAGCTGCTTTCATAACATAATTCCATCAAGTTCAGATAAGAGTTCACTCGTATCGGATTCGTTCAATTGTTCCAACGTAAGTTCAATCATATCGTTTAAATAATATTTCAAATTCTTATATTCCAACAAAAACAGTTTTAAATTTGTTTTTTCTTCATCAGTGAGACGATTTTCCATATTCAATTTACAAAGAGCCAAAACTCCGAATGCAGATTTGAGTTCATCTTGGTTTGATGCGATTGAAAACAATTCTCTGATGTCAAGTTCGGCAAAGGTAGGGAGTAAATCGGAAATTAATTCCATAGCACCAATAGGGATGGTACGGTCCAAAGATTTGACATAATTCAATAAGACACGGTAACTTTTTGAATCTCCAACATAAGATAACAGATAAACCATACCAGATAGTAAAACCTTATGGTAACCCCAAGTAAGCCTTCCTGAGTCCGCTTCACGGATAATTTGGTAAATCATCGCCCAAACGTTTTTATCGTTATTTGCTGCCAATTTCATCAATTCTAAGAGGCGATTTTCCCAGATTGGTTGGTCCATCTCCATTTTTAATTGGTCAATGGCTTCTAAGGGAGAATTGGGTAATGATCCTAACTTTTGCACAGTTTCCTCTCGACATAATTCTAGAATATGAGACGTATATGTCTTTTCTTTTTTATCATGCTAATGTTTTCTCTGTACGGCCGAAACTAGTTGCATAGATGAAACGTTTTTCGGTAATACTACTGCTTCTCTTCACTGCAATGGGAGAGACGACGCCGGACCAATCCAGTTCTAAAGCAACTCAGTTAATTCGTGTTAGCTACGGACTTAAGGATAACTACGAGTTTCTTCGCATTTTAAATTCAACTATAAGTAATCGTGGGACTGAAGACCAAAAAAAATACTTCAAACGATGTGTACAACACCATATAGAGTCTGAAATCCTTCATTTACAAATGGATTTGGGAAAATCATACGCAGAACTACGTAGAACGCAAGGTTTACTCATCCAATTGTACATCAATGTTTTGGAAGATGAAATTGAAGAGTTAGAAATTGAGTTAGGCAGACTGGCTCGGCTTGCCAATGGAAAAGAAAAAACAGAAACCAAATTGTATTTGAGATTAGGTTATCGTGAAATTGCAGTTGCCAAACAAAAATTAATCATTGGAAAAAACATACGTCCTTATTTGTATTTGATGAAATTACAGGAGTTGGCTTTTTCCTTAAAATCTTTAAAACAAGCAGAGAAATATATTGTTTTGCTTGGATTATTACATGACTCTGTTGATGAATTTGATAAGGAAAGTCGATCTTTCGAAGCAATGGCCAATGAAGTAATTCGAATCATTGTGAGTGACAAAGAGAAATATCTACGATTATTGTACGATAGCCATTTTGATTCATATGGATCTCTGAATTATTACGAACAAATTTGGAAACAACCCGATTTACACGAATTAGCATCAGGAATTCCCAATTTTGATCCAGCTTACTTTCGTAACCCAGAAGAAGCAAAAATTCCAACCTTCAAATAGTTATGCGATCATTCATTTGGGAATTTCCATTAACCGCTAGTTTCGCATTATTTTTATTCTTATTGTATCCAATTGTTTCCATTTTTACACCAAACTTGGTTACGGAATATTTCATAGCTACCCCAGGTGAATTCGAACCAATTAATTGGATATTATCCACTTTTTTTCATGGATCTGGAGCCCATCTATTATCTAATTTATTTTTCTTATTATTACTGGGAAGGGTGGTAGAGAAACGAGTTGGTAAAACAAGATGGTTATTGTTTTATTTTATGGCAGGACTCCTTTCAGTGTTAGGCGATGGATTTGTGCGAGGGATTATTTTAGGAGATAAAACACCGATTGTTGGTGCAAGTGGTTCGATTTCTGGCCTTGCTTCTGCGGCAACATTGTTATCGCCATTTCGATTTCCAATTTCCAAAACCAAGTCGATTCCATTTCCAGTATTTTTATTTGGTTGGATGATGGTTTACTCCGATGTGACCAATGTTTTTGCAAGAGATAATGTGGCTCATTGGGCACACTTAGGTGGTTTTTTCTCAGTATTTGTGACAAGTTATTTATTAGGGGAAAAAGAAAGGCAAGAAATCAGACAAGGCTTTCTTCTCAACTTTACCTTTTTTACATTGACTATCATTCTTCTATTTTTTATCAACAATAGGTAATGAATCTAAAATTTAGAGCAAAGGATTATCTCTCCAGTGACTCCTTTGAATCAGCTGAATACGAATACGTAGGCAATCAAAAAGACGGATGGGAAATCAAACGAAATGGTGAATCCTACCTCCAATTAGGTCCAGGTTACATTCCATTAAAAACTATCTCATGTGGTGTTTGTTCCACCGATATCGATCGGAGATTTTTACCGTTTCCTCTCCCACAAATCATCGGTCACGAGGTCTTAGCAGAAGGTCTCGAAGAAAATCAAGGCAAACAATTCGTAGTTGAGATCAATGACACTTACGAAGCCCGTGGTGATAAAGAACCAGATTTATTTTGTAAGGAAGGAATTCCAACACACTCACCAGAACGAAGGGTTTTAGGAATCGATCGATTGCCTGGTGGATTTGGACCTTATATCCTCGCTCCTGTAAATGCAGCCATCAATTTAGAAGGAGTTTCTCCAAAAGCGGCTGTCCTAATGGAACCTTTTGCTGCTGCCTTACAAGCCATCATAGCTTCTCCTCCGAAAAAAGGAGACCAGGTTGCCGTTTTAGGCCCTAGACGTTTGGGGAGTTTGATCCTTGCAGCACTTTCATCTTACCGCAAATCCAATCAATCAGATTTTCGCATAACGGCAATTACTCGCCATGACCATTTGGTCAAATTATCAAAAGAAATGGGTGCAGATGATGTGATTGATCTTCGCATAACAAATGTTGAAAATTTAAAAAACAAATTTGACATTGTATATGATACTACATCTACACCTTCTGGATTTGAATCTGCCATCCAAATTGCTAAAAGAGAAGTCCACTTAAAAACGACAAATGGGCAACAAATGGCAGGGATAAATCATTTAACAGAACTTGTGGTAGATGAATTGTCCATTCTCCCATTTTCAGAACAGAATACAAAATTCCATTGGCAAAAAGAAACAAGAACCAACAAAAATATTTTTGTTTTCGAGAACGTTGCGGAAGAAATTAAAACCAAACTGAAACAAGATTTTACTGTCTATATAGGGAATGAAAAAACGGCTGAAACAATTTTATCATCTAATGATTTTTCTGGCCATTTGCCAAGATTCGATGTGGTAGTAGTATCAAACCCGAACGAAATTGGATTTGCCATTCGACCAAACCCAAATCATGAAAATTCTTTGGTACGACCAAGAGGAGTGATCCTTGTAGATACTACCAATACCAAACTATGGCCTGCCGATCAAAGTTTGGTAGGTGAATTTTTTAAAGAGGGAAAAGAGATTCATAGTTCACGTTGTGGTGATTTCCATATGGCGATATCTTTATTACGAGAGAATCCAGAAATTACAAAATCATTAGAGATAAACTTAATTTCACATCGATACCCAGCTGACAAATTGGAAGAAGCATATAACAAAGCAAAAGATCCATCGAGTGTAAAGGTAGTTGTTGATTTCCAATAACCATATGACTTCAGAAAAAAATATAAAAACATCTCTCGGGCCAACCCTTCATCAAGTCGATGAAGGGTTATGGGAAATTGACTTAACCAATCTTCGGATTTTTTTTGGACTTTCCATTCTGTCACGGACGATTGGCGAGGAAATTGGAAACTTATTACAATCGTTACCAGGTGATTTAGCATTCACTTATAAAATTAATCCAAATATCAATCATGAATTAGTGGATATGCATATCCAACATGTTCAAGTATTTGCAAGAGCTGGAATTTTAAAAGACTGGGTATTATTCAGAGAAGAATTTGAAGAAAATTTACGATTTGTATTTGGGTCATTCCAACAACAATCGATCGCGAAAAAAATACACCCAGAGTTTTACGGTGAAGATCCAAATAGAAATTCTACTATAGCGTTATTATTCCCATTTGATACTGATTTTGTTCATCCATCTGGATACTATATATTGATGGAAAGAGTACAAAGTCAAAATAGGATCGGAGATTTCTTTCTTCGCATAACAATTGATTCACGAGAAGATGGGTGTTTAAATTTGAAAAATATCCCGCACGAAGTGGTAAGTGACGTACATTCTAGGACGTATATAGCTGGTGCATCGAAGATAAGTGAATCTCTGAGTAATGGAATTATCAATGTTGCTCAGAAAGGAGAAACTTTTTACGAAGAAGAAAATAGCCATTTTAGTAAGGTCTTTTCGCAAATCGAAAAAACACCTCTTGGAAAATTATCCAATATTAATTTTTATTGGGAAGAACAATATCGTAATTTCATTTTAAGTTCTGATCCAAGTGTTTCATTATCTATCCTGAAAAAACTCTTTTTACTTTTAGAAGATTCATCAGCTTCAAAAAAAATAAAAGAAGGAAATACCTTAAGAGCAATCATCGGCAAAACATCTATCTATGTCGATCTCTCTAGACTCGATAGAGTATTAAACTTTAGCTTTAATCAAAAAAGGACATTAGTAGATCCTAATTTCTATTTAAAGAGAATGCCTATACTTGAAACCATTGCAAATAACAAAGGTCACCAATTTTCATTTGAAGGCATACATATTTTTCTCATTCACCACATAACGTCTGAAATCATTTCCTTAATTGAAACCTTCAGAAGATTGAAGGCGAATTCGTTAAATGTTGCGTTTGTAAAGTATGGTGGAAATATTCCTCCAGTTTACTTAGATATTTTATTAGATATTCCGACTGAAACGTTTTACATGGCGGGATTAGAATTTAAGCTCACGAAAAATAATACACCTTATTATGGTGTCTCACCTCTTTACAGTGATTTTGAGATTCATGCAAATTTTCGGCATAAATTGGAAGAGGCGAAGTTAGGTTTTTTCGATGCTATGCGAAGATTGTCTACTTATTTGTTTCTAAATCAATTATTACAACTTGTTGAGAAGAAAGAAAAAATCATTTTGATTGAAGATGGTGGTTATGTTGCTCCAGTTCTTAATGAATTTGCATTAAATGATGTTACATTAGGAGAAGTTCTTTCTGAATTTTGGGTAGAAGGAAAAAACAAATCATTACTTGATAGAAAATTTTCGGAAATTTTAAAAGAACATGTGATTGGATCAGTGGAACATACCAGAAATGGTTTCGACAGACTCACTAAAATTAAAGAGGAGAGAAAATCACTTGTTTTACCTGCTTATTCAATTGCAGTTTCTAAAGAAAAAACTTTGGAAGAATCCAAAGAAGTAGCACGTTCCATAATTAACGCAATTGAAAATACTTTACATGGAATCGGTAAAGTATTATCAAAAAGAAAAATACTCATCCTTGGAGCAAAAGGTAATATTGGCGGATTTTTAAAGAAATATCTAATCGGTGGTTCATTACATGAATCAAACTTAAATGTTTTGGAAGTTGATCGAAAATTTGAAATTGAATCAACATATGTTAAAAAATCATTTAAAGCAATTACTGAGACAGAATTTTCTAAAATCGATTTGGTCATTGGTGTAACTGGTGAGTCTATTTTACAACCTAAAGACTTTGAAACTTGGATATTGGAAAGTGAACACAAACAGTTGTTCTTAGCTTCAGGATCGACAAAAACAATTGAGTTTGCAAACTTCATTCAATGGACAAATGAATTAAATACGATTGAAAAACCTAAATTAAAAGATAAAGATCTTTCTATTACATTCCAACGAATATTGGATCCACAAACACAAATGGATTTAGGTTCAAAAATTGTTTTTAAAATTCCTGAGATGAACTTAGAAAAAGAAATATACCTAATCAGTGATGGAAGTCCTGTTAACTTTTTATTTTTTGGTGTACCAACAGAATCTATGGATCCGATTATTTCGCAATTAGCAAGTGTATCCTTAGGAATGGTTAACCAATACAAAACAAAAAAACTTCCATCTCCGGAGTTATATGCAGTTGATCATCAAATTGATATTTGGGGAAATTTATTGTGAGTAAACACGGTTTTTTTCAAATTACCCAAAAGCTCTTTTTAAGAGACGGAAATTCGTTATTAGTATTACGAGATCAGAAATCTGGTCACGGTGACCTCCCTGGCGGAAGGATGAATGAAGACGAATTTTTCGAAGACTGGATGGAAAGTGTATACCGAGAAATTAACGAAGAATTGGGTGAAAGTATAAAAATTGAAGTAAACCCAAGACCAATTTTTGTTCATAAACATATGGTTAATGAAGGAAATTTCCCTTGTATCATTATTGCATATGAGGCTAAATTAATACAAGGGAACGTTCAATTATCAGACGAACATGATTATATGGAATGGGTAAACATTCACTCATTTGATCCCAAAACACTTTTTTCGGAGTATATGTTGGATGCTGTCCAACTTTATTTAAATCAATATGCATAATCTTTATGTGCCTCCTTATAAAATTTTATTATTTATCGTTCTCTTTGGAATCGGATATGCTTCTGCAACTTTCATAAAAGAACATGATACGAATCTTCCAATTCCAAAATTAGAAGCACCTAAAACAGACTTTAGTTTTAATTTTAATCTTAAATTTGATTTTAACTTTAGCAAACCTGAAGTGGATGAAGAAATTCAAAAACCAGAAAAATCATGGAATGATGTAACCATTCAAACGAATGGAACGGATCGAAAGTATGGTAATTTAGTCGGAATACAGTTAGTATTAAAACCAGAAGACTATGTAAAAGAAGAATGGTGGCGTGAAAGAATCGAAGAAACGTTAATCAAAGGGAAATCTTCTGGGATTTTTGATCGCAAAACTATCGTTATCTTTCCTGAACATTTGGGATCGGGCCTAGTTTTTCTAAACGAAAAATCTAAGTTCCTTAGTTCTGACACTTTGGAAGAAGCTCTTAAAACAAAAGGTGAAAATTTTACGATAAAAGACTTACTATTATCCAAAGCTGAATTGATGTCAGAAGTGTATGTCAGAACATTTTCGAACTTAGCAAAAGAATTTAATGTCCCTATTCTAGGCGGAACGATTGTCCTTCCAAATCCAAAAATTGTAAAAGGTAACTTAGTATTAGATCCAAATGGCCCTCTTTACAATGTTGCTATTCCATTTTCGGCAGATGGAAAACTAATGGAACCGATTGTGAAAAAATCCATTCTTACAGAAGAGGAACTCAAAGTATATTCTGCTGGAGAAACTAACCAAGAGCGCATTTGGATTGTTCCAGGTTGGAAGGTGGCTATCTTTATTGGACAAGATGTTTTCGAATCTAGTTTGTATAGTCGGCTAAGTGGAAAAGCTATTGATGGATTAATTTCTCCATCAGCTGTGTTTCCGAATATGAAGTGGTCAGATAAAGATTTATCGGATTCGAATATTTGGAAACAAGAGGGGATGCCTAAGTACATCAAATCGACACGCGCGCAAGATTTGGTCCAAGTGTTTCTATCTGGGCATTTATTTGAAAATCACTGGAATGGAAAAACATTCAATTTGAGAGATTTTACTTTTGAAGACCAAGCGATTTCGGTAGAAAGCCCTACAATCTTAAATTTGTACTTTTAAAAATAGATTCACAATCGATAAAATTTGAGATTTTAATTTTAGCTTTTCCATTAAAATCCGTTTGACAGGGCACCGAATTCACAAAAAATTTTCAGAGTTATGCCACAGAAGTCCCTTCCGAAAAACGAATTCTACGTAAAATGCCCATTGTATGCGAAAGGCCTTTCTGTATGTCCAAGTTCGAAGGATCGTTTACAATCGGAAGATCTGAGTCGTTTGACATCTCATTGTGTTCAGGATCTATATAAGGCTTGTGATATTTTTTCAGCTAAAAAAGAGAAAGACCAAGCGGCTTAACCGTCGTTCAGTTTCCTCACCTTTTTAAAATATTCATAAACTTTCCAGTCTTCTTCGCTAAACGTTAAATCATCTAACACAAGTTCACCACGTATACTTTCGTATACGATTTTATCCCCAGCAACTCCCCATAACCGATCTAAAAAAAATGGGAAATGTTCCTTTTTACCAGTTACTTTCCATTTCATCGGTTGGTTCGGTTCATTTTGGTTGGTAGTAATGAATTCATCCTTACCTGTAAGTCGCCATGAATAAGCTTCTCTAGTTACAATTGCAATTCCACGATTGATAGAAGGTGATCTACCTTGTTGGTAGTTCACTTCCTTTAAATACAAGTCTCCAATTTTCCCACCAACTACATATCCTGAATTACCATTGTTATAATAAAATTTTGGTAGGACGATGTCCTTTGAGAGTAAAGAAACTTTTTTTGATTCGATGTTTAGAAAGAAAAGATGATAAGCTCCACCTACACCTGACCAAACTAAGTATTCATTTCCAATAGGAGATATATGATATTGTATTTTTAATTTTGGATAAGGAGAAGGAAACAAATCACTGGAAAGGAATTTTTCGGGTTTTGAATTTTTCCCAGTTTTTTCTACAAAGAGCTGATTTTCAAAAAAATAAAATATTAAATCTCCCGAATTCGAAATTGCCATACCTGTTTTACATGGAATATGAACGATTGATTCATGTTCTAATGAAGAATCCAAAGTTGAATATCCAAACAAAGCACAACCACCATATTGTTTTAATGGATATTGAACAACAACATAATTTCCGTTAGCTGATAGTTGAATGGAATCTGGTCGAAGTTTTAGTTCAATTGAATTCCGATTATCATTCACCAAATCTTTGAAATAAAGCGTTTTGTTTTCGGTCCATACGATTTTGGTTCGATCTTCTGATAATGCAAAGAGGCGGGGTTGGTTTGGTTTATTTTTAGAAAGAATTTCTGCGTTGGATCGATTGGATGACAAACGATCTTGTAATAACACTAAAGCTTTTTCGTATTTTTCTTTTGAGATTAGGTCTTCAATTTCGGAGACTAACGATTCGTGTTTTGATTGGCAATAACTGAAATTAAAAAAAGTAAGAATTATGATGAAATAAAATTTCACTGAGACTCCAACATTTCTCGGATTTCATCCGAGTGAATTTCTTTTGAGAAAAGTTCCATCGCTGTTTTCCCAACTCTTTTTGTATCATAATAAGCAAATGTTCCAGTGACTACGGCTCCACCGATTGGCACCCAACGAGCAAACTGTTTTCGGATGATCGATTTAGAAATCATGATTCCTAACTTTTCGAGTACTGTTTGAAATACTCTAACGGTTGTTGGGCGAATCAAAATTTTAAAACTTGATTCCTCGATAATTTTGCGAAAAACGTGAGCTCCTCCATGTTTGAATAAACAATAAAGAAGAAGTTCTTTTGTCACCTGAACTTCCTTTCCATACAGAGCTGCAATGTCCATGATGAGATGGCCTTGGATCCGGTAGACCATTAAGAGTTCTGGTAGAATGCTGAGTATTCCAAGAGGGCCTGGGGGTAGGGAACAAGTAGCACTAATGAGTCCCGATTTAAACGAAGCATTCTGAACAAGCTCATTCAATAATTCCTCGGGAGGTTGGATTGTGGGAGCATAGGGACTACGATAATCCTCAAAACCTGCGAATAATTCGATGAGGCCTTCTAAAAATCCATTGGATTTGCCCTGAGATGGTAGTTCGTTCACGGGTTTCTTAAATCCTCGTTAGATTTTGGTTTATCAAAAACAGGCATTCTGTATCCTTTCCATAGACATGATAGATAGATTGAAAAAAATTCAAGAAAAATACCTGCGTATCGAGGATGAGCTCGCCAAGGCCACCGCTTCGGATACTTTGAAGAATCTATCGAAAGAAAGATCTCGCCTAACGCCTGTATATACAAAAGCAGATGAATATTTAAGAATTACAAAAGACTGCCAAGATGCAAAATCATTATTAGAATCCGAAAATGATCCAGATATGCATTCTATGCTAAAATCAGAGATTGAGGAAGGGGAAAAAAAATTAGAGGAACTTGCAAAAGAACTCGAAATTATGTTATTACCTCCCGATCCAAACTCTGGAAAAAGTATCCTTGTCGAAATCCGTGCTGGAACGGGTGGGGAAGAATCAGGATTATTTTGTGCAGATTTGTTTCGTATGTACAACAAATATGCAGATAAAAAAGGCCTTCGTGCAGAAATCATTGATATGAGCCCGACTGGTATTGGTGGTTATAAAGAAATCGTATTTTCATTGGATGATGATAGGGCATATGATTTATTTAAATTTGAATCGGGAACACACCGTGTGCAACGAATTCCTGAAACAGAATCAGGCGGAAGGATCCATACTTCTGCTGTAACAGTTGCCATTCTTCCCGAAGCAGAAGAGAAAGAAGTTGAGATTAGAGAAAGTGACCTTCGAATCGACGTTTATCGTTCGTCAGGTGCAGGTGGTCAGCACGTTAACACAACAGATTCTGCTGTTAGGATCACACACATACCAACTGGAATTGTTGTCGCTTCCCAAGAAGAACGTTCACAGATTAAAAACCGTGATAAAGCAATGCGTGTTTTACGTGCAAGGATTGTCGATCAAATGGCTGAGACCGCCAAACAAAGTGCAGATGCTTTAAAAAAAGCACAGGTTGGATCGGGTGATAGGTCTGAACGCATTCGGACATATAATTTTCCACAAGGACGTTGTACAGACCATAGGATTGGATTTACGAGTCATAATCTCCCTGCCATTATGGAAGGGGATTTGGATGAATTAATCGATGCGTTAATCCAAGAAGATCGGTCTAAAAGATTAGCGGAAGCCAAGGCATAAAAAAAGTTTTTTTCTCACAGATTTCGATTGAATGATCTGCCTTGGTTGTTATTCCTAATGGTAAGGTAATGGTTTCATGAAATTTGGACAGTTTGGATTGGTTACATTCCTGATTTTCAGTTTGATTTTTGGGAATTGTAATCCTGTCAAAAAGAATGATCCCTTCAGTGATAATTTAATTTTACTGCTTCTGATCAATTCTCTTCTCAATGCAAGGGAAGTGGATTGTACTTTCTCTTCTTCTGATACTGATCCATTTTATTCCGATCAATGGCATCTGCAAAATCTTGGACAGTTCGGTGGCACCGTTGGCGAAGATGCACGTGTCAAATCTGTTTGGGACCAAGGTTATTCTGGAAACCAAGTGATCGTTAGTGTTGTCGATGATGGTTTGGACATTCGACATGAAGATTTAAGTGCAAATATCTCTGTCACAGCCCGTGGCTTAAATATGTTTAACAATACCTTCAATCCCTCCCATTCTTACTCCAATAGTTTTCATGGATCTGCAGTTGGAGGAGTGATTGGTGCAAGAGGTGGCAATGCAATTGGTCTTCGTGGTGCCGCTCCATGTTCCAAATTGGTTGGTGTCAATATCTTAGAAAAATCAACCATCTATACTTCCGATGAATACCGCGCAATGGTCAATGAATCAGGGAGAGTGTATATCTCAAACAATAGTTGGGGATCCCCAGACGTCTATGGTTGGTTATGGCCATCTAGCAGTTTATGGCAACAAGGAATTAATGAAGGTGTAACTCTCGGACGTGGGGGAAAAGGAACCGTTTACCTTTGGGCAGCAGGGAATGGTGCCAATGGATCAGCAACTAATGATCCAAATAGATTTACATCTCCAATACTTGTTGATAACGCGAATTATGATGGGCAGGCAAATTATTATGGAGTTATGGCCATAGGTGGAATTGGGGAGAATGGAAAAAAGGCAGCCTATTCTGAGTCAGGTGCCAATCTTTGGGTCGTTGCCCATACTCAAGGGAACAATACAACTGCTTATACAACAGCAATTTCAACAACGGATGCCACTGGGGTGAATGGATTAAATGCAGGTGGCACATCAGGTGATTATACCAATTCAAGTTATACGAAAAAATTCAATGGAACATCTTCTGCGACTCCGTTAGCTGCAGGAGTGGTTGCCTTACTCCTAAGCAAAAATCCCAATCTAACATGGAGAGACGTACGCGAGTTAGTTGCTTATTCGGCCAGAAAAAATGATGCATCAGATACAGATTGGACTACCAATGCAGCTGGTCTAAATATCAACCATAAATATGGATTTGGTGCCATTGATGCCCAACAGTTACTAGTCCGTTCAAATTCTTGGTCTCCGATCGGTGCTGCACTTAAAACGGAAACAATGAGTTCAATTACACCAGGTACATCGATTCCAGACAATGATTTGGTAACTGGAGCCAATGCTTCTTATTCAGTTTCCTCCTCTATCTCCTATATAGAATTTGTTGATGTTGAATTTACAACGAATCATACATATTTTCCGGAATTAAAAATTACGATTACTTCACCCAGCGGAACTGTGAGTGTTCTTTCGGAAGTACATGCATGTCGTAATCCATCTAATAACAGCCTTTGTACTTCTGGTAGTACATCCATAGCCAATATGACTGGTTCCTCCACTTATCGTTTTGGATTAACTCGTTTGCTTGGTGAAAATCCAAATGGTAATTGGACGATAAGAGCTTATGATGGCGCAGCTGGGGATACTGGAACCATCCAATCTGTACGATTGAAAATTTACGGTAGGTAAACAATGAAATCAGAAAATAACAAATCCTTCATTCGATTCCAAAATGTATTGTTTTTTTCATTCATTTGTTCCACCTACAGTTCATTGTTTTTATGTGATCCAATCATTGCAAAAGAACCACCAAATCAAATTACGTTTACGGAAGGTGGTGTTCAAAAAACATTTTATAGAAATTCAAATTTGGAAGCAGAATTCATTGAACCAAACCACGTAAATTCTTCGCAAAACAAAGGTTTGGGAAACCTTAAAATAAAAGGTGGTTGGAATTTAAGGAAAGTTGGGAAACCATTACTCAGCCAACAACAACGCAAATCAAATATTCCAGCTAAAGTTACTGAAGTTTACAATACAGGAGCAGGTTATGGCCCCAATATTGTTTTACCAGGTATTATTATTGTTACATTCAAAAATGACCAATCTAACGATTCCCTTTCCAGAATAGCTCAAAAATATAAGATTGTGTTCTTACAACAATTTTCTCCTCGGATTGTTAGTTTCCAAACGGAACCAGGTTATCCATCCGTCGAAATCGCAAATGAATTGTTAAATGAAGGGATTGTTTCGGAAGCATACCCTGAAACTGCTGTCGAAAAAGTCTTAAAATAGAAAGTAAATTTGGAATTTTAAATTCTCAAAGTGCTAAATAAAAATATATGAGTTTTAGTATTTCTAATTTACGAACTGGTTTGGATAAGTAAGAAGTAATGCCTGCTAAAAAACTTTTGCTGATATCTTCTTTTTGTACGTTTGCTGAAATTGCAATGATAGGAACCATAAGAAGTGGATCTACATTTTGATTTTGTTCATAATTTCTAATTTCTTTTGTCGCTTCTAACCCATCCATTTCAGGCATTTGCATATCCATTAATACAATATCAAACTTTTCATTTTGAAATTTTTGTAATGCATCGATACCATTTTTTGCAATCACAAGTTCAATTGGATATTTTCGTAAGAAAGTTTTAATGATGAAGACATTCTCTTCAGAGTCCTCTGCTAAAAGAATCTTACACTTAGGAAAATGGTCTGGATCTGGCAGTTCTAAGTCTAACCAATGTTGATGGATATTCGAATCTCTATTTACTAAACCTTCATACGGGATATGAATGGAAAATTTTGATCCCTTTCCAAGTTCACTTTCTACAAAAATATCACCTTTCATCATTAAGATTAATTTCTTTGTAATTGTGAGACCAAGACCTGTTCCACCATATTTTCTTGTAGTAGAACTATCCACTTGGGTGAAACTTTCAAATATAGAATGTAATTTTTCGCTTGGTATACCGATTCCAGTATCTTCTACATCTAGGATTAATACTTTATTACTGTTGTCTAATGAAGCATTTACACTGATACTTCCTGTTTCAGTAAACTTCATGGCGTTTCCAATTAAATTAATCAAAATTTGTTGGATGCGAGTGGAATCACCTTTTATAGTTTCAGAAATATTTTCACTCACGCTATAATTGATTTTGATACCTTTCGCTTTTGCTTTCATTAAGAAAAGAGATATAGTTTCTTTTAATAAATCTCGAATTGAAAATTCTATGGATTCGATTTCTAATTTACCTGACTCAATTCTAGATAAATCAAGGATGTCATTGATGATATTGTATAATGCTTTTCCTGAATTACGTAGGACTGTCAAATACTCAACTTGTTCTTCAGAAAGATTTGTTTCGGCTAAGGTATCAGCCATTCCTAAAATAGCATTGAGTGGAGTTCTAATTTCATGACTCATGGATGCTAAAAAATCTGTCTTAGCTTGAGATGCTTTTTTTGCATCAACTTCCCTTTCTTTTGCAACTACCATTTGTTCGCGTAATAATTTCTCCCTAGTTACTTGTTGAGAAACATCCGAGATTTGGATCATACAAAATGAATTTGTTTCATCCTCGATTGATATTGGTATGATGTGTAAATACTGATAAATTCTGTCATTTTTCAACATCTTTTGTTCATTTTCGTATAATGGAAACGGGTATGGATTTAAAGTGTGAGTAAGTATAGAATACTGCGAAAATTGAATGCATTGTTCAATTGATTTAAGTGTTCTTGTTCCAACTAACTCAGGGAAGACGACGTAAATTAATTTATTTTGAAGGTCTTGTTCTAAAAGATTGGAACCTTTTAGAAACCATTGATTGGCAATTACGATTTCATAGTTTTGATTTAAAATCAGAATTCCTATTCCTGATTTTTTTACAATTGTTAATAAGTGTTTTTCGGTTAAAGAACTCACTACTTTAACTTTTCAATTAATACTCTGGATAAATTTTTAATGCTGTCAAAATTTAGAATAAAAAATATATAACCTTTAATTTCTTTACCTTTTAACTGATAGTCGATGAACACTAATAAGATAGAATTGTCTTCATTTGGATTCGGATTTCGATTTAATAATAATTCCTCATATTTCCCAGAAAAAAATTCAGGTATTTGAGTTTCTATTTTGTAATTGGACATTTTTGCCAAATTTGACAAAATTGCATTTAGAATAATATTACCAATTTCACTGAGTGCATCTTTTTCAAATTGTGAAACTTCATTCAGTGCTACATAGTCTTTCATCATCATTTTTACAATTTCTAAACTAGCACTTTTATGGAATAATAGAAATGCGGATCCGTTCCCAATATCACCAATAAACTTTTGTTCAACGGTGCATACATCTTTGTTCGCTAGGTTTTCAAAATTTTTTGCTTCTGATTCGGTGATTAGTTTTAAACTAGGTACAGTTAGTAAAATTTCATCTGAGATCATTTCACTCATCAATTTTGCAGCTCCACCCAAGCTGATATTAAAAAGTTCACATAATGAATCTCGTTCTAACTCCGTTAAGTGGTTCATATTTTGTCCAACAAAGGTATGATTTTTTCAGGTGTAACAGGCTTCTCGACAAAATCAATTCCCAGATCTTTGGCTCTATTTTTAATTGCATCTTGGATGTTTGCAGTGACTAAAACTATTTTTGAATTCGGATAGTTGGATTTTAAATTCTCAGCTAAATCTAAGCCGGAGATAGTCCCTGGCATATTTTGGTCCAAACTGAATAAATCAATGTCTGGATGGTCTGGTAAAATGGATTTTGCCTTATCTGCTGACTCAGCTTCTAAAATCTCCCAATTGGGGTGTTTTTCGGAAATGATTTTCCGAATCATCAATCTGGTGACCGTGCTATCATCAACTACAAGTGCTTTTTTTTGTGACATATGGATTGCCTTAATTTCAAACTAGTTTTATATGAGCATGTATACACTTAGTCGACGAAATTTTCTCAAGTAAGCCATCCATGCGTTCTAAATACTTTATATTTTTATTTTTTTACATTTTTGTCTTTTGTAAGTCGAACCAAAAAATATGCGAAGGGGAAAATTGCCGAAACGGTAAACACTCCGTTTCCTATGAAAATGGTGACTTTTTTGAAGGTGAATTCTTTGAAGATACCAAACATGGCTTTGGAATTTATCGATATGCTAATGGAGATGTTTTTGAAGGTGAATACAAATATGGTTATAAAGAAGGATTAGGATCTTATCTTTATGCCAATGGAGATCAGTTTAACGGAAATTATCTCAAAGGCAAAAGAGATGGGTTCGGAAAATATATTTTTGCAGATGGTTTCATTTTGGAAGGAACTTGGTCTCAAAATGAACTGAATGGAAAATGTAAAATCACAAACGCAAAAGGTAGTTTGGTGCTAGAAGGTTACTGGCACCAAAATCAATACATTGGTTTTAAACCAAAAGAAGAATCAAACGATACGATCAAAATTTCGGATCCCGAGTGATTCGTAAATCTTGCGTGTGGCCTTGGATTTGTTGAGTGTATACATGTGGATACCTGCAATTTTGTGATCTAATAAATCACGGACTTGTTCCGTTGCCCAATGGATCCCAACATTTTCAGCATAAGCATCATCTTCAGCACGTGATAATGACTTCAAAAGTTTTGCGGGAAAATTTGTACCAAGTGATAATTCTGCCATACGTGCCATACCTTTTCTGGAAGTAATTGGCATGATACCAGCGATGATTGGAACTTTGATTCCAGCAATCTCACATCGTTCTACAAAATCATAAAAAGAATCATTATTAAAAAACAATTGTGTGCAGATATAGTCAGCACCTTGGTCAACTTTCCATTTTAAGTATTCAATTTCTTTTAAACGATTGGGCGTGGAAGGATGGCCTTCTGGAAATCCAGCAACTCCAATCCCCATATTTGGATAATTCCCTTTGATGAAACCTACCAATTCTCCAGCGTATTCGAATCCATTTTCTGTTTTTTGAAATTCATTTTGGCCTTTTGGTGGATCACCACGAAGAGCCATGATGTTGTGGATTCCACTTTTTTGATATCGTTTTAGGATTTCACCAATTTCTTCTTTGGTAGAACCAACACATGTAAGATGACTAACAATTGTTAAACCAGTCTGCTCTTGTAATTTGACGACTAAATCGTGTGTTAGGTCACGAGTTGATCCCCCTGCACCATAAGTGACACTTACATAAGCAGGGTTCATTTGAGAGAGTTCTTGGATATTTCGGAACAAATCTTCTGATGCTTCCTCATTTTTTGGAGGGAAAAATTCGAAGCTGATAGTAGTTTGTTTTTTGCCGAGGATCTCAGAAATGTGCATAAAACCTATCCTCTAAACAGGAATATTTTTCTCAAGCCCCTTGTTGGCAAGTAACCAACCTTTTGACGCTTTTGTTTTTACCGCAAGCCAGAGTGAAAACTTAGGAAAGAGAGCAGGCATTATCACGATAGTAGACCTGAGATAAGAAGGGACCAGGACTTCACCAGGATTTTTCACTATCGCCTTACAGATTGCCTTTGCCACTTGGTCTGGTTCAATAACAGGAGTAAAAAAGGAAGGTTTGACACCATCAATCATTCTAGTTTTTGCCATTGATGGGCAAATCCAGCTAACACCAATTTGAGTATCATATAATTCCATTTTTAAGGCTTGAGAGAAACCTACCATGGCATGTTTGGTTGCGGAATAAGTAACAGTTCCTTCTGTTCCAAACTTGCCAGCAATACTTGCTAAATTGATGATACATGCTTCTTTTTGTTCTCTGAGAATTGGCAAAGATTCATAAACCAATTTCATTGGTCCATGAACATTGATTTGTAAGGCTTTTTGCCAAACAGAAAATTCCTTTCCTTCAAAAGGACCACTAGGTGCAATCCCTGCATTATTAATCAATACTTGGAAACAAAGTTTATTTTTTCTGATTTTTTTAATGAGATTTCCGATATCATCTTCTTTGGAAAGATCACAAACATAACCATAAAATTTTCTGCCGAACGATTCCACTTTCTGTTGGATTTCTTTCAAAAGGGTTTGGTTGATATCAACTCCAATGATATCGTTTCCCTCTTTTGCCAATCGTTCTGCTGTTAGAGCACCAATTCCCATTCCACAGCCTGTAATCAAAATTGTATTTCCAGATAATTTCATACTATGACTCTAATCTATTTTTTAGTTTCGTCAATCGGAATCATATAGGAAATAGACTCAAATGCAATATCGACTTTTAAAACCTGAACTAGGTCATAGATTACAGTCTGTAAATTCCACAAACGAATGGATCCGAAATCCGGAAGTTTCTTTTGGATCTTGGGTGATTGCAGAAGAACAGACGGCAGGAAAAGGAAGGGGCCAAAATTTATGGCAGTCGTTAGGCGAAGAACCATTGATATTCTCTGGGAAAATCAGAATTTCAGCAGCGGAAATTTCTTTGCCTTTACTTTCGATTTTTATATCTTCTGCATTACTCAAAACAATTTTCCATTTTTTTCCTGAACGAGAAGCAGATACAACAATCAAATGGCCAAATGACATTTATAAAAACGAAAAGAAAGTAGCAGGAATTTTAGTTCAATCTGAGTTTATCAATGGTGTTTATGATGTTGTGATCGGAATTGGACTCAACTTTTTTGGACAATCCGTACCTGAGAATTTAAAAGAGAAAGCTACGTTTTTGTGTGATTCTCAGTTGGGAGAAGGTGATTTAGAAAGATTTGTCAATCATTTGGTCTTAGGAATCAACCAAGCTGTGATCACACTCCTAGACCAAAGCCAAGTTTTAAAAGATTTAGTATGGATCGAAGATCATTCTCTATTAAAGAACAAAGTCATTGAGACTGAATGGGATGAAAGAATCGTAAGAGGTCGAGTTTTGGGAATTGATGAATTAGGATTCCTTCTGATTATGACTGAAACTGGCCAAAAGATTGAGCTTATGGACACTTCACCAAAATTTCGGATGATATAAATGACAGAATCACCATTATTATTAGTTATCGATGTTGGAAATACTAACACAGTGTTTGGAGTTTTTCGTGAAGGTCAAGAGACACCTGATTTTCACAAAAGAACTGTTACGCGAAGAGATCGAACTTCGGATGAATTAGGTCTATTTCTAAAGGGATTTTTGACCCAAGAAAATGTCAAAGCAGACCGAGTCAAAAAGGCAATTTATTCTAGTGTTGTGCCTTCGCTCAATCCAATTGTAGAAAGAATGTTAGAGGATTGGTTTGATGTAAATCCACTCCGTGTTCATTACCAAATGAATTTAAACTTTGGAATCAGTTACCCTCGACCTTTTGAAATTGGTGCGGATCGACTTGTCAATGCAGCCTATTGTGCTAAAACCTATCCTGGAAAAAAAGCCATCTTAGTTGATTTGGGTACTGCGACTACATTTTGTGTGATTAGCGAAAAACCAGAGTACATAGGTGGTGTGATTGCCCCTGGATTAAAAATATCCATGGATGCCTTAACGAGAAACACAGCCCAACTCCCTCCTATTGTATTTGGTTCCCCTTCTCGTGTATTGGGAGAATCAACTGTAGAATCTATCCAGGCAGGTTTTTTCTTTGGTTGGATTGGCCTCTTGAAAGAAATTGTAAGAGCCATCAAGGAAGAACATCCTGGTGATTATGTAGTAGTGGGAACAGGTGGTCTTGTTACAACGATCCATGCTTCGCATAACCAAGTGTTTGATGAAATTGATCCAATGATGACTCTCAAAGGATTAAAAATTTTAGCCGATTTAAATTCCTAAGATTTTTTTTCGATACAACTCACCCATAATTTCATAGCCTATTTGGTTTGGATGAATTGGGTCTGAGACCGGATACAATGGTACATCACCCTTGTAGGATTCAAATACTGATTCTACATCAATTATATCTATATTTTGTTTTTGAGATTTGATTTGGCGAAGAGTTTCATTGTTGGTGCGTATTGTTTCCCGTATCGATGACATATTTGTTCTTGGAATTAGGGTTAGATACACTATCGAATTTTGAGAGTTTTGCAAAAAATCAATTAAGGAACGTGTGCGAGTTTCATAACCAGAAGTTCCATAAACCATCGCATCGTTTGTTCCTAATTCTAGGATCCAAATCTGAGTTGGAATCTCATTCAATCGATTTTTATTTTGTAACCAATCTTCTGTAGAGTAACCAGCGACTGAAAGATCCGTAACAGTAAATTCACTTGGTAATTTTTGTTTCAGGCCAAATCCATCTGACCATTGAGCGAGTGAATCTCCAACAATTGTGATTTTACGATTCAAAGAATTTGCTCCTAATAAAGACAGATATTGCTGCGATGGTTTATCTGAATGGTAACAAAATTGGAAACTAAACTGAAAAACAAAGTAACATAAGATATGTTTTAAATTTGTCAGATTCATTTTCTCGTATATACAATCGTTTTGTAATGCAACCAATGATTTGATGGAACGGGTATATCCCATTCTTTCCGAATCCAATTCCCGTTTTTTAAATATTCTTTGATGGTTTCATTAATCAGATTTTCATCATAAAAGATAAAACTATCACGAGAATGGATCGTTTTGATATAAGTAGTTGATGGAAGTTCCAGTTCACCAGGAATAAATTCTAGAATATCCAAATCGGGGCGTTTGGATTTGAGATAAAAATAAGGGTCTGGTAAACTTTGAATGTATAGTGCTTTTGAATTTGTTAAACTTTTTTCAATCTTTTGAAAATGCAAAGTTTGGATTTCGTTTGCATCCGATTTTGACCAATGGATCGAAACCATTAAGATCATTGCAAGTAAGGATACTACAATCCCGATATATGGAAGTTTGTTAGAGAATGATTTTTCTTGGAGTAATAATGCCATTCCAAAAGCTAAAGGGAATAGACTATGGTATACATACCAACCTTCAGAAGAAGTATACAAAGCTACAAAAACAGATAAAATCCAGACCCAAAATAAAGTCCAAGAATTCATTCGATTTGTTTTGTTTTGGAAATGTTTGAAAGTCAAAAAACTTAAGCTTGCTAATTGCAAACAGATGATCACCAATCGAATTTTAGGAAATCCGAAACCAAATGAAAAAATCTTCAACTTATCAACGAATGTAAAAGTTTTGAGAAGGTTTTGTTTTCTCGTAAGTTGAGCACCAAACTGAATTTGAAACCATTCCCAATTGGGATGGATATAATAAATCCAACCCAATATTGGCAAAAGTCCACCTAACAAAAACCAAACTATTTTTTTGATACCAAAATTTTGATATATTAAAAAGAGAGTGATGAGTCCAAAAGACGCACCAATGGGATGAGATAATGCGGAAAACGACAACATCAAACCAGCAAAAAAAGGATTCCAATTCGATTTACTTTTGTTTGTTGCAAAGAGTAAACTTAGTAAAAAAAAACATGCAGTGAGAGCTTCCATCCGAGCGACAGTTCCAAACCGAAACACTAGAGGTTCCCAAAGTACACTTGCGAAAGCAATTTGAGCTGCAACCTCGGAAATCGAAAGCCTTTTGAGTAAAATGTAAAATCCAAGTGCAGTTAAGTAAATAATACAAACATTCGCTATGCGAAGGGTGATTAACGAATCAGGGAAAATAGATAATGTAAAACCTGAAAATAATAAATAACCGGGTGGCATCCATAATGTTTTGGATTCCATTCCTGGTATGAGTCCAGTGAGGACCTCGGTTTTTAAATGTCCTGTCTTCGCAAATGAGATGGCAGGTGAATAAAATAAAACCTCATCTGGCCATACAACAGGCAATACTCCTAAGTTGATACCAACTTGGAAACAATAGAGAAGGGAGATGAATAAAAACGAGGCGTAAGCCACGTTCGTTCTACTTTGAGAGGGAATTAACGGCTTCTTGTTCCGTTTCGAAAACTTCAAACAAATCGAGTAGTTCCACAACATCAAAAACCTTTTTTACAGGTGGAGTGATGCAACAGAGTTTGAGTTTTCTTCCTTGTTTGTCGAGTTCTCGAACCATACCCACAAAGATACGAATCCCAGAAGAGGAGATATAGGATATAAGCTCCAGGTTGATGATGATGTCACCTTCCCCGTTTTGCACGTCATCAGCTAATTTTGCCTCAACCTCATCAGAATGTGTAATGTCTAAACGACCATTGAGGTGAACGAGTGTGTGCTTTCCGATTTTTTTGGTTTTTATTTCCAAAGCGAGCCTACTTGGAGACTAGAATCTTTGAAAACACCAAAGGTTCAAGAAATTTTTACGCCGCTTGGTTTCTGTTTCTCGTAAAAAGTCGAGGATCGTTGTGTTCTGCTTCAGGAATATGCAACATAATCCTCTGACGAGTGGAACGTGATGTCCGATGGCCTAAAAATTCTTGGATTTCCCAAACGGGGAAACCTTTTTGGTACAAATCGAGAGCAATCACATCTCTTAAAAAGGGAATATGGATTTCTCTAGAGATGAGACGGCTTGCATTTTTGAGAATTTTTTGTATGGTACGTGTTCGCAAAACTCCATCCCTTCCCGGGAAGAGATAATCACTTGGTAAAAACTCACACGCATACCGATAGAGTTCGATCGCAAAATTGGGTTCAAGAAAGATATGACGCCTACGAAGGCGACCACCGTTCTTTAAATGGAAACGATTCATTTCTGAATTAAAATCTGCAACCTTCAGATGGATGAGTTCAGGTAAAGATAAACCAGTGCATACTAAGAATTTGATGATCAAATAGTGTAGGTGGTTACGGCATCTAAGTTTATGGAGTAAATTTCGGACTTCTGTTTGGTCTAACAGAGAGTTTTCAATTGTACAAACATCAACAGTAAGAATGTGTGGGAGTAAAGTTGGTAGTTTCAAATTAGTATTTAGCATATTTTTCTTGTGGAATGTATCAGAGTATAACAATCCATGCAATTAAATTGTCACCAAACCGTAGTTTTGGATCACTATTTTTGAAGAAATAAATTTCCTAGTTCATGTTTTTGCACGATGAATTTTTCTGCTTGATTCAATTTTAAAAAACGATTTTATCATTGGGAGAAACGATAAAGGATCAATACAAATGGACTCGCTGGAACTCAAAACAAATGACCCGGAACTTCAACTGACAAAAGAAGACATTCAAAAAGTTGAGGAATTAACCGGACAAATTAAACTCAATAATCCAAATGACATAGTTTCTTATGGATCCTCTGCCCAAGCCAAGGTATCTGATTTTGCGGATAAAGTTTTAGCTGAAATTAAAACGAAGGATGCTGGTTATGCGGGTGATTTGTTAAATCAATTATTATTTAAAATCAAAGACTTGGACATGGATAGTTTTGCGGGGGAAGGAAGTACTCTTTCTAAAATCCCATTGATCGGTGGTTTGTTTGATGTTTCTCGAAAATTTTTAGCAAAGTTTGAAGATCTAGAATCTCAAATTGGAAAAATTGTTGATGAACTGCATTCAGCGAGAACCAATCTCACAAAAGACATAACTTTATTGCAGGCGTTATACGAGAAGAACTTAGAATATTTCAAAGAAATTCAAATCTACATTGCCGCAGGTGACAAAAAAATCCAAGAGTTACGAGACAAAATTCTTCCTGAAATGTTGGAAAAAGCAAAAGCGCAAGGAGATACCTTAGCATCCCAACAGTACCAAGATATGGTGCAAATGGTGGATCGTTTTGAGAAAAAAATTCACGATCTCAAACTCACTAGAATCCTTTCACTGCAAACTGGCCCACAAATCCGTTTGATCCAAAGTGGAAACCAAGTGTTGGTTGAAAAAATCCAAAGTTCAATTTTAAATACAATCCCACTATGGAAAAATCAAATTGTGATCGCTCTTGGTTTGATGCGACAAAGAAAAGCCTTGGAAGCACAAAAACAAGTTTCAAAAACCACAAATGATTTGATTCAAAAAAATGCGGAGATGTTAAAGTCTGGTACAGTTGAGATTGCAAAAGAATCAGAAAAAGGAATCATTGAAATTGAAACACTTAAAAATGTGAACCAACAATTGATTGAAACGATTACCGAAACCTTAAAAATCCAGGAAGACGGACGTCAAAAACGAAAGTTGGCGGAACAAGAGATGATCAAAATCGAATCCGATATCAAACAAAAACTGTTGGAATCTAAATAGAATGACTGACATACAATTGGAACAAGACCAAGAAGAAAAAAAGTGGGCCAGAAGGGCCCATATCTCTACTTTACTCACTTATCCTATGGCATTATTGCCATTCCCTTTTTATTTTTCCTCACTTGGAGCAATGATTTATCCATTCGTGATGTGGTTATCTCGTGGTAAATCATCCTATTCCGCAAAACAATCATTAGAAGCAATGTATCTACAAGCACTCCTTTCTCTTGGATATTTTGGCTTTGGAACCAAGTTTGGTGATGACCGAGTATTACTTGTGTTCTCCTACGTATTTATGGCTTTTTTGCATGTTGTTTTTTTAGGAATTGCGATTTATCGAACAACAATAGGAAAACCACACCATTATCCATTTAGTTTTTTTCCATTACTCTTTTCATCTAATCGAACCAAGGAAAATTGGAATGAGTTAAAGAAAAAATTTGAAGATAAAGTAGAATTTTCTGAATATAAAACTCAAATGGAAAAGTTGGATTCCTTTCGATTATCCACTGAAAAAGATGCAAAATTACTTACGGATACAAACCTACAAAGTCTGTGTAATGAATATTTGCATTCACTTTCAGATTTAAGAGTGAAACTAGCTGAAGATCCACTTTCGTATCGGAAAGCAAAACAATTCCTAAATTATTTTCCAGAAACTGTTTCCAAAATTCTGAGCCAATACATCAGAGTGAATCAAAATACAAATGCTCCTGATGCAGAAAAGAGAAAATCAGAGCTCAATTCTTTGTTAAGTGAAGTGATCAAAACTACAGAACAAGTTCGAAATAAATTGAAAGCTGATGAAACCCTAAATTTAGATGTTGAGATCACCGCCATGAAGAAAAACATCGAATTTGGTGGGTATTAATGCATTCTGAATTACTTGATAGATCCTATCATTTTCTAAATTTTTTACCGAATGTTGCGGACTTCCTCGTTGAAAAACACAAGGAATCAAATTTAAAAGTAGATGAAAAAAGTTTATACAACCTAGTAACAGAAGCTGACCTTAAAGCAGAATCGATGATCCTTGAGGAGATCCAAAAAAATTTTCCTTTGGATGGAATCTTATCAGAAGAACGTGGTGCCATTGAAGGTAGTTCGGGGTATACATGGGTAATCGATCCTTTGGATGGCACAACAAACTATACTCATGGTTTACCGCTCTATGGTGTTTCTGTTGGAGTTGTCGAAACAGAAACAATGGCACCTGTAATTGGTATGGTTTTTTTTCCCGAACTAAATACGTATTACCATGCAATCAAGGGCCAAGGTGCCTTTCGCGAAAAAAAACAAATCCAAGTCTCCCAGACAAAGTCGATGAAAGACTCTCTTTTTGTGACGGGATTTCCATATGATAGAAATTTATCATTGGATACACTTATGCAATATTACAAATCGATTTTACAAAAATCGAGAGGTATCCGACGAACAGGTGCCGCAACATTAGACTTATGTTGGTTAGCTGAAGGAAAATTTGAAGGTTATTACGAATTAGGATTAAAACCTTGGGATATGGCAGCTGCAGGACTCATCGTCATGGAAGCAAAGGGAAAATTAACTTCTATGGACGGTAATGATTTTTCCATAATGATCCCGAGTTTACTTGCAAGTAATGGTTACGTACATGAGTATTTGTTAGCAGAGTTTGAAGGGCAAATCAACCGAGTAGTTTATTGACCATTTGGTTGAGTTTTGTTTGAATCACTTCCTTTGAAAAATTAGCGAGTACATACTTTCTACCATTTTTTCCTAATCGAACTTTCAGATTCTCATTTTCTAAAAGGTATTCCAACATTCTTTGGAATGAAATTTTATCCGAATAATACAATCCACCTTGACTTCGAATACAATGACCTTTCATTACCGATGAGTTAGCATTTACCAAAACAGGTTTTTCCTGAAGCCAAGATTCCATAATAGAAATAGAAAAACTTTCATAAGCTGATGGATTTATCAAAAGATAGGATTTTTGAATTTCAGAAATTTTTTCTTCTTCTGATACAAATCCTGAAAATAGAATCTCTTTTTCTTTTGAAATATCCATTGAAAACACTGAACCTAAACATTTGAGATTCACATCCGTTCGATGGCTTAGGTTTTTCCAATCATGATAGTCTTGGAATAGTTCAGGATAACCTTTCGCTGGTTCAATTCGACCAATTGTTAAAAGTTGGATTGTATTACTTTTAGATATTGAATATTGATTAGATTGAAACTGATCTTCGACGTAGGTACCAATTAAAAAGTAATCCTTTGCTCGTTGGTTCGTATAAGATTCGTATACTGCTAATTCTTCAGGTGCATTAAAACTATAGACATAATGATTTAAATATGTTTGTTTATAAATCGGTAATCGGAATGGAGGTTCAGCATGGAAAGTCGGAACAATTACAAATGGTATTTTGAGCAAAGGGATACTCATTACTACAGGATAATATAAATATCCAATTAATATGACCAAATCATACTCAAATTGATTTTTTGAAACATAGTCAATTAAGTCTGGAGAATAGGGACCTTGTTCTTTTATAAAATTCATTTGGTCTTTCATTGAGACCGCATCACCCGCAACCAAACATTGATTTAGTATTTTATTCATGTAATCAATATTTCGTTTTTTCCTAACTTCAAAACGAATGATTTTATATCGATTTTCGTTTGTTACTCCTGATTTAAATTCATTTTCCCAAGTAACATAATTTTTTGCCGAAGTTGTACAAACTGTAACATCATGTGTCTCTGATAATATCTCTACATAATCAAAGGCTAATTTTTCTGCACCACCTGATGCGTTTTGTAAAAATCGTGGTGTAATGAGTAGAATTTTTGCCATCGTTAATTTTTGATAACTTCTAACAAAGGTAAAATGCTCGTAGATTTTAAATAAGCATCAAGCCTTAAGTTCTGATGATAAATGAGGTTATTTCGATATTCTGTATTGGTAAAAATTTTACTAATATCTCTCGTTATTTTGTCAAAGTTTTTAGTTTCAAAAAGAATTCCAGAATTTCCAAGCGTTTCTGGAACAGCACCAGCAGCATAAGCGACTACAGGCATCTGAAAATGCATTGCTTCCAATAATGGAACACAAAATCCTTCATGTTCACTCATTGATAAAAACAAATTACTTTCTTGGTAAATTTGTTTTACCATAGTTTCATCGACATAAGAAATAATTTTTACTTCATTCAGTAAATCTAGTTGTGAAATCATAAAGTTGAGTTCATCTAAATAAGATTGTTGGTCGGGGTTACAAAAACCTAACATACGTAGAGAAAACTGATTTCCGAAATTCGATTTCCAAGTTCTCGCAAAACGAATTAAATCATCTTGGCATTTGTTAGGTGCAATTCTACCTACAAATAGGAAGGATGGAAATTGAAATGTTTTTAATCTTGATTCAATGTGATTGTGGTCCCATTTTTGAAAATTTAGGTGTAGTGGAAAATGTTTTGCGTGTTTGAAACCTAAATGAATGAGTTCACTCAAATTAAAATTGGAGACAGCAAAAGAATGTTGGAAATTTTCTCGAATGATTTCCAAATCTTCTCTACCTTTTCTAAGTAGATAACTGAAACGTAGGTCATAAGGTTCAAAAAAGTTCTCTGGCGTTACGTTATGATAAATTAGTATTTTTTTATTTGGATATTGTAATAAAAAATCTAATACTTTAGAGTGTATGGAATGATGGTAAACAATTACATCGTTTTCCTGAATTTTCACTTTTGCAATTTTTTCTGCAAACTTACGGTCACTGGACAATACATTTTCAGCGTAGATATTTCCTTGATAACCTTCCTTTGCTAATAGACGTTTAATCTCTAACATCTCCTGAGAGATTGCATCACCTAACTGGAATCCTGCTGAAAACTGATGAATGTTCATTTGATACCACTTTGTAAAATGCCTGAGATTACAGATGGAAAAGGATATTCATTGTAATACTTTAATGCAGAAAATTGACTTTGAATCACTTCATTATATTTTTCTTTTTGGAGTAGGGTTTCTTTTATGGTTTGCACAAGTGATGGAACGTTTTTTTCAAAAAAAAGTTTTCCGCCATTACGCATCGTTCCCGGCACTGCACCAGCTGCATAAGCAAATACAGGAATGCCAGATCCAAACGCTTCCAAGATAGGCAGACAAAATCCTTCATGTTCACTCATGGATACAAAAACACTAGTTTGATTTAGGATGGATAGAACTTCAGAATCAGATTTTCCCATGATAAAATGTACTTTATCTTCGAGTTGGTGCTTTCTGACAGTCTCTTTTAATCGATCGAAGTAACCATCAAAAGCTCCTATGATGGATCCAATACAATAACACTCAGCCTCTGGAAATTCCGTTAACCATTCAGAAGTAAAACTGATTAAGTCTTCCCATTTTTTTTGCGGTGAATATCTACCAACAAAAGCAATAGAGAATTTATTTTTTGAATGTATAGCTGAATTTTGAAAAGTTTGGTATTGTTTGCAAATCGGAACAATAAATGGATTTCGAAAATTGTAACTACTTAATGTTTCGAAATTAAATTGAGAATCACACCACACTGAGTCACAAAAAATTGATAAACTTGCTAGTTCTAAATAAGAGAGTGATTCAAACTTTTCCATTGCATGAAAAATATCTTCTGTTGTTGTATGTTCGTAAAATCTTGAAGGAGTTACATTATGAAATCTTAATATTTTTGTGCCAGGTAAGGTCTGAAATAATGTGTAGGGATAACCAGAACCTCCATAATGGAGAATATGGATGTCTTCGGAATGGGTTGGATGATTAAATGAATCCACTAAGTGAAATTCACTGATCAGTGGTTTTCCCTTTCTTGGTAACCTAGTGATGAAATGTGTTTTATAACCTAAATTTTGAAATACTTCAGATAAACCGATAGCATCATTTCCGACACCATCCGAATCTTTTAGTTCATCTAAATGTTGGAAAACATTCATTTTAGAATTTTGTATATCGGAATACCTTTGTATCTTCTGTTACAGATAGATCTCTTAAGGAATTAAATCCTAATGTGTTTAAATAATTTGGTAACAATTCCAAATTGATTTCGGATATTTGTAGGTCTCTAAATGGTCGATTATCAAACCCAGGTTGGATGGATACAGAAAAATATAAATGGTTTCCTTTGTTTAACAAATAGGAAATTTCAGCAAAAATTCTTTCAATGAAATAAGTTGGAAACCTATTTAAAGGCAAATAAACTAGAACATCAAAATTTTGCATTTTAAGTTGTGATAAAGGGAATATTGATTCGAGATAATGTATGTTATGCGAAATTTTATTTTTGATCAATTGATATTGTTCTGAATTTGAAGTAATTGATTGGAATGGAATTTTTTGAATTGATAATTGTTTAAGGATTTCACCCCATTCAGGAAACAAAACTAAAACTTGTTTTGAGCTTTTTAAATCATCTATAGTAAGATTCCAATTTGGATTGATGCCTGCATCCACAAAAAAGGATTCTGTTGCCCAACTAAAATTAGGCGACTTAGTTTGATTCGAGTTTAATAAATGATCACGGTAAAAACCATCAAATCTTCTTTCAATAAGTTCCAATCTTTTTCCTAAACGCACCAATTCATGGAGCACAGAGAAAAAAGCTCGGATTCGATTTTCAGAAAGTTTTTTATCAATCTGGCTATAGACCGAAATGACTCGATTGATGATAAATTTGATAGGGCCACGAATGTACCAAAACTTCGGATTGGAAAACTTTGGACTCGAGATTCCCTTTTCAAATAAATGTGCGGTTCCCGCAGGGTCAAATTTTCTAAATCCGAGAGGGGATTCTGGTTTGTAGCTGATTTTAGTGAGTTCCGACCAATGGATTTGGTGGTTTGGGTCCAATGGAATTTTGGATTCTAATGATTCGACAATTTCTTGTACGTTTAGCTGTGGGTCTCTGATTTCGACAAAGGGGGATGGATTGAATTTCTTTTTGTCTTCCACAGTTTTCTTTCTTTTGTTGAGAGGATTTGAAAAATTGGAAGAATGGCAACTAAATCTTAGGGTCAGATCAGAAAATTCCCTTATATATGAAAAAAAAACAAACTTTAGTCACCGGAGCCAGTGGTTTTGTGGGAAGTTATCTACTTCCTGCGCTTAATTCCCATGGCAAATATGAAATCCATTGTTTTGAAGGTGATATACGAGACAGGGATTGTGTTTCCGATCAACTGAAGAGAATCCAACCCGATATTCTGATCCATTTAGCTGCCCAAGCCTTTGTTCCCAATGCGATTGCCAATCCTTGGGAGACAGAAGAAATTAATGTGGGTGGAACTTTAAACCTATTAGAAACCCTTCACCAATTGCAAAATCCGTGTAAGATGTTGTACATTTCCTCAGCAGATGTTTATGGAAAACAAAACGTAGAAGTACTTCCTCTCAAAGAAACGTTACTTCCGAAACCTGTGAATCCATATGCCGGCAGCAAACTAGCGGCAGAATCTTACTGTCGACAATATGCAGAATATAGTCCTTATGTTTCCGTTGTGATTGCTAGACCATTCAATCATATCGGGGTAGGGCAACGAAAAGAATTTGTGATACCTAACTTCTGTACTCAAATTATCGAAGCAAAACACCAAGGTAAAAAAATGATTTCAGTTGGTGATTTAGAACCTACACGTGATTTTTCACATGTGAGTGATATCGTTGCTGGATATTTGACTTTAATCGAAAGAGGGGAATCAGGCGAAATCTACAATATATGTTCTGGTGAAGAACATAGTATTCGTTCCATGGTCGAAGAATTGGTAAAGTACTCTGGCGAATCGATTCAATTCTCTGTAGATGAAAGTAGAGTTAGAGTATCTGAAACTTCCAGAGTTTATGGTGACAACACAAAATTAAAATCATTGGGTTGGACCAGCAAACACAGTATAGGCGAAACTCTCAAAGAAATTTATGATCACTTGGAATCAGAATTTTTAAAATCCAAACAAGCAGTTTGAACTTCTTTCCAAGTAACATCTGATACTACTTTTTTAATTGTTCCTTTTTTACCTTTTTGAATGAGGGATTCTAATGTTTTCATTCTTTCAGTTGTTGCAGGGTGTGTGCTTAAAACATCTGTTATTTGATTTGTAGTTGATTTTTCATCTTTTGCATTGGAAACTTCATCCTTGTCTTCGGAATCAGATTCTCCTTTTTCCAACTCTTCCATTCTTTTGAAAAAACGAAGTAAACCATCTGTTGACATGTTTTGAGATTTTAAATATTCGATAGAAGATTTATCAGCTTCCGTTTCAAAATCTCTTGAAAATTTTAAAACTAATATAGTGGAACCTATTTCAGTAAAGGTTTCTAAAAATTCCATATTTCCCAGTCCAGGACCTACCACCAAACTGATTGCAAGTGATGTTCCACCTGCTTTTACCAAATTGCGCATATGATGTCGTTTTTCCACATGTGCAATTTCATGTGCTAAAACACCTATCACTTCTTCTTGTGAGTCGGCTTCGTTTAACAAACCAGAGAAAAAGTAAATTTTGCCATTCGATAATGCAAATGCATTTGGGATTGTCGAACTTAAGACTGAAACTTCGAATTTGTGTTTACTATCTTTTGGAACAATTTTTTTTAATGCCTCAGAGAAAAAACGATCGGTTGCCTTTGTATCACATTTTTGAAACTGTGCTTCCATCTTCAATTGTACCGAATCTCCTAAGGATTTGTCCATTGAGAGAGGAATAAAATTCGTAACAAACTCCAATCCTTTAAAGTAAAAAAAGCCAACTATCGTTACGATGAGTAAAGAAAGAATCCCAAGTACAATAGGATTCATTTCTCGAATGGAATAAAATAGAGCACTTGCATGGCTTTGTGATTTTTTATTTTGGATCCAAATTTTTTCCAATAATTTGGTTTCTTCTTTCGTACAAAAAATTTCTAAAATGGGGCTTTCTTTCCTTTCATCAGGAAGGAGAATCAGCTTACAACCTTTATGCGTCTGTGAAAATTCTGCGAATTGAGATATGGTTAATTTATGATGAGTATCAAAAGATGTAAATTGAATGGTTTGACCATGGACAAGAACGGTCCCTTCTTCTGGGACCGCCGAGACACCATTAAAATATCGTGATGTAAATGTTTGATTTTGAAACAATGTTTATGATAAGAAGGCTTCTAAAGTTTCTGCAAGTGCTTCCAAACCTTCCGCGGTAGCATTTGCCTGTGTATCTGGTTGGGCAGAAATTGTTGAGAAGTCAACTTCAGCTTCTAAACTGACTGATTCGATAAAGAGTTTCGTCAATCGAACCACAGCCCAAGCAAATCCAATACCTAGTGTGAATAGAATGATCAAATATGCGATCAGAAAATTGACAAAAATCTTCCCACCTGTGATATCAGATCTAAATTTTTTACCTTGGAAACTAGTTCGATTCCAGATATAATTTTGCACATCAGCTAAAAACCATGAGTAATAGATACCAAGTGTGACTATGCTTAGCAAAAATCCTTTCAAATACAAAAAGAAAATTTCCTTACCATCAGCAGAGAAACCAAAATTGGTGTTTCCATAACGAGTTTTGCTTTGGATATAAGCTTCTTTTTCAGCAAAAAACCAAGGGTAATAAATTCCTAATGTAACGATTGTCAGTAGAATCCCTTTCCCATAAAGTTTTGCAACTTCTAAGATTTTTCCATCAAAACCAAATCGAAGGTTACGATAACCTGTTCGTGATGTTATGTATTTTCGCCCTCCAACAATGATGATGGGAACCAATGCTAAAATAACTCCAATGTAAAGTGCAATACCAACGATTGTTGCAAAGTAAGGGACAGGGATTTTATTGGCAATCCATAGGATGATCATGATTGCAATGTACAATACGATAAAAATTCCTGCTGCTTTCAAAAAGCCGATGAAACGTTCTTTTCCTGTTCCGTGAAACGAAAAACGTTCCCCAGCCCATTCCAAATTTTCAGCCATAAACTTTTGTACGTTGGTGCGAGCCCAAAAGCTATAAATCCCCAAAGTCACTACTGTGAGAAACATATTCTTCAAAAATAAGATGAAGAGTTGTCCGCCAGTGGCGTGGTATTGTAGTCTTGTGTTGTTCATTGATTTCCCCAATGGATAATAGTGTGCAGAGTATCCACTATGTTCAAAAAGGGTAAAGAAAAATATTTCCAATTGATTCGAAATACAGATTATACGGTTGAACAGAATTCACTATTTTTATAAATTCATAGAACTGGAACCTTTGGGGGTCAGTCTATTTGTGTAGAATGCGTACATCTTTACCCTTTTTCCTGATCTTTGTTACAATAACGACCTTGTGGTCAGACCCAAGGCAGGAATTACCTCCAACACTTGGAGACTTAAAAGGCCAAGATAAATCGGTAAGGCAACCACCTGATCGAAAAGACAAAAAAGGTTGTTGTAAAATCAAATACCCCGCAGGAGGGTATGACTTCTTTCTGGCAACGGAAGAAGATTGTCGTGCGAGTTTGTATTTTGACAGGTTTCTGGGAGAAAACAATACACTATGCTTTCGTTGGGAAGGGGATTAGAGATAGCTGAATTTATGGGTGTGCGTGAACAAGTTTTACAAACATTAGTCAAGATTTTTCCAACGTATGATGCTTCTCTTGCCATTGCTGGTGGTGGGTGTAAGGCTTTTTATGCGCTTGGTGTTGGTAAAACCTTACGTGAGTGGGGAGTTCGTTTTAATGAATTATCAGGTGTCTCTGCCGGTGCTGCTATGGCACTTTGTATCCTTTCACAAACAGAAGAAGAGTCTGTTGAATACTTTGAAGAAATCACAAAACGGAATTCCCGTAATTTTCATTTTTCCAATTTGCTGAGAGGAGAATCAACTTTCCCTCATGAAGATATGTATAGACGCACCATTCGATTTGGAATGCGTTTTGATCGTGTATTGGAATCGGGAGCAAAAATCTGGATCCACTCCGTGAAAGCCCATCCAAAAGAGGATTCGCTTAAAAATAAATTTCGATTAGCAAGGTTGATTTCAGAAACAGGAAGGGCCTTTATATTAGATGATAGAGATAGGTCAGAAGGGATTCCAGCTAATCGTACCGCAGAAATCATTAAAAAATGGAATATGGAAGATGTTGATTTCACAGAAAAAGACTTTGTAAATCCAGAAACCATTGAACAATTTATACTTAATTCTTCATCCATTCCTCCAATTGTAGACTTTCAGTCAGTAGGCAATGAATATTACCTCGATGGAGGACTCACAAATAATATGATGATCGAAACATTTGCACCAAAAGCAAAAATCATCGGTATCCATTATGAGCCAAATACCATCGTGGGAAAGGATCCAGATTTACTTGCCCGTACTTTCCTCATCACACCATCCAAACCCCTTCCCATCACTTCTTTTGATTATACCAATCCAAAAGGGGTTCGAGAGACCTATGAATTAGGGAAGGCGGATGCGTTAGCCAAAAAATCAGAAATTATCAATTACTTAAAAAAGGACTGAAGAGAGTTTAGTCCTTTTTCTAAAATTTCTTCTTCCGTAACGAGAGATATCACAAGAATACATCTGTTATGCGAAAATCCATACCAAGAACCAGGATGGAATAAAACGCCAGTATTGAATAAAATTTCTCCAACAATTTTCTCATCTTTTTTATCAAGATTTAGTTCGAGTAAAAAATACCAACCTGCTTCTATTGGATGTATCTTTTTACAAGAGGAAAATTGGTTCACAAAATCTTTACAGATTGAATAGTTTCGCATAATTCTTGTTCGAATTCGATTTTGAACCATTGTTTTCCATGGTAACAATTCTTTAGTTGCAAGTTGGACCAACGAATTTACAGAAAGGTAAGTATCGGCAATGAAACTGAGTTTCTTTTGGATTTCTGTTTTGATTGGTTCAGGAGAAAGATTGAGAATCCAAGCCAATTTGGTTTGTGGCAATGCTAACATTTTGGAAAAACCATGGCAAACAAAAAGAGGAAAATTTGGGTTTGAGGGAAGGTGATGGGGTTCTCCAAAAAAATCATATGCTTCAAACACTTCGTCAACAATCACTGGGATTTGAATTCCAAATGATTCCCATTTTTTCCAGAAGGTTTCAGTTGTTTTGGATCCTGTTGGATTCGACGGGCTGACCAAAACAATGAGTTTGGTTTTGGTACTGATTGAATTGGCAATCGTCTCAGCATCGTAAATCCAAGAACCATCACTTTGATTTTCTTTTAATTGGTAATGTACTTCCTTTAAATTTTCTAATCCAATCAGAAAACTAAATAATGGATACCCTGGATTAGGTGTTAATACTTCATCTCCTGGATTTGTGAGTAATTTAAATAGATATGAATATGCTTCCGATGTACTCGCTGTTAAATGAAAACTAGAAGCATTTACTTGGATTCCACGATTTAGATAGAGGGAACTAATTTCATTTCGAGTTGATTCTAAACCTTCTGCTATTGGCTCATAAATGCTAGCATTCAAATTAGAAAGTATGTGCGTTAATACGGAAGGTGGAAACTCTAATCCCATTTCTGTTAGGTTAGAATTTCCTAAATCTATGATTGGTTTTCCTGCCTCAATTCTTTCTGTTTTGATTTGGTAAATCGGATTCTCTGTGTTTAGATCACCAAGTAAACCAAATCGATCCGAAAAGTGGAAATGTACTTTGGTCAAATCATCCAACTTTGTTTAATGATTTTGCAATTTTACGAATGATGATTCTGGGAGTGATCCTTATGGATTCTGCCAACAAAAAGTTAATGAACCCTGGAATTTTCACTACTCGTTTTGCAAACAAAGCGTTTAAACCAATTTCAACAACATCTTGTGAATTCATTGCCAAAAAAGATGATTTTACTAACTTACTTCCCGACATATTAGCTCTTTCAAAAAATTCTGTTCGTGTAGGTCCAGGACAAAGACATGAAACTGTTATTCCATATCCATTTACTTCTTCAGCAAGTCCTTCGCTTAATGAAAGTACATATGCTTTTGTAGCATAATAATTTGTCATCAGTGGTCCCGGTTGAAAAGCAGCTGTGGATGCTACATTTAAAATATAACCATCTTTATTTGTTACCATGTCTTGCAAAAACAAATGGCATAATTCGGCGAGAGTTGTCACATTCAGTTGGATCATTTTAGATTCTTCTGAAAAAGAATTTTTGTGAAATTCTCCATTGAGTCCATAACCAGCATTGTTAATTAGGCAATTGACATTGAGATTTAATTTTTTGACTGCTTTATAAACTTTTTCCGCAGCATTCGGTAGAGATAAATCTTCAGCGATGACAACTCCTTCCACTCCATACTTTTGTTTGAGTTCACTAGCAAGGCTTTTGAGTCTGTCAGCACTCCTTGCTACCAAAATTGGAGTGTAACCTTTTTTTGCCAAAGAGTGGGCAAAATCTTTTCCGAGTCCTGTCGATGCACCTGTAATTAAAGCATATTTCATATGGGAAATTTATTTCAATTTCGAAAACTTGGCAATTCTTAAATAATTTGTTTTGGCAATTTTGACTACCTGGTCAATATTCGTATTATGAGCCAACCTCTTACCCATCCGCTTCATACCATCCAAAAAGAAAGAGCCATAATTTTTATTTTAGCTGCACTCCAATTTTTGCACATCCTGGATTTTGTCATCATGATGCCATTAGGACCAGTATTTATGCAGAGTTTCAAAATTGATTCCGCAGCTTTCGGATTACTTGTATCCTCTTATTCAATCAGTGCTGGTGTTTTCGGATTAATTGGAGCTTTGTTCTTAGATTCCTTTGATCGTAAAATGAGTTTGCTCGTTTTATTTTTTGGTTTTTCATTTGGAACTTTATTATGTGCAGTTGCTCCTAACTATCCATTTTTCCTTTTTGCAAGGATCATTGCTGGCGGTTTTGGTGGAATGATTGGAGCAACGGTTTTATCCATCATTGGAGATATCATTCCAGTGTTTAGACGAGGAACAGCAACCGGTGTGGTGATGAGTTCCTTTTCTGTTGCCTCTGTGATTGGAATTCCAATTGGATTATCCTTAGCCAATCGGTATGGATGGCATTTCCCGTTTTTATCATTAGCGATTGCAGGTTTTTTGATTTTGCCAATCGGTTATAAGGTATTACCAGCAATCCGTTATCATTTAGATTCCGATGAACATCCAAAACAATCTCAATTTAAATCACTCAAAGAAGTGCTTTTAAAAAAAGACCATATGGCACCTTTTATTTTTATGGTCTTTCTAATGTTTGGTGGATTTACTATTATACCTTTTTTAAGTCCATTTTTAGTATCTAATGTTGGTTTGGCGGTCGATGAATTGCCTTATATATATTTTTTTGGTGGTTTGTTTACTTTTTTTACAAGTCGTCTGATTGGAAAACTTGCTGATCGTTTTGGAAAGTTGAAAGTATATCAAATCATATCAATATTGGCTATTATTCCCATCGTATTAGTTGTTACTTTAACAAAAACCTCTTTGCCTATCGTTCTCGTCATCACAACTGTTTTTATGATTTTAGTTTCAGGAAGAATGGTGCCTGCATTTGCGATGGTAACTTCAGCTGTCGAACCTCGTATTCGTGGTAGTTTTATGTCAGTGAATTCTGCCATTCAACAGATTGCTTCAGGAGCAGCTTCTTACGTTGCTGGATTGATTTTAGTGCAAACATCCGACCATCAGTTCTTAAATTACGAGTTGGTTGGAATGATTTCTGTTTTTAGTTTATTGTTTAGTGTTTATTTGGCAAAAAATATTAAAATTGCAGGTTAGGTAATAAGATTAAATTAGCAAAAGTTAGATTATACTATAATTCTAATTTTCCAGTTTCAAGAAAATCGATGATCATACGTTTCTGAGGAGGTGTGATCATCTTTTTTTCTAAAAGTTGATTTAATATTTCTTCGGCAGTTCCAATTTCGATTCCACTCAATTCAGAGAAAATATATTGAAAGTATTTATCGATTCTATGATCAGAAATATAGGATGTGAGTTTGGAACTTGTGTCCAAAATTAAATTTTGACGACGCACCAATTCTTCCATAGTCGATAAAATAATGGATACTTCAGGATCCTCTGCAAACAATTGCATCATATGATCGTAAATTTTCGGAGATTGTAAAGGAAGTTCATAAATTGAATCTCCTAAAGCAGTGTATAAGGATTTTTCTTCTTCATAGTCCAATCCAGTATATTTGTTTAAGTTTGATACTACTTCGGAAGGCAGGATAGTCAGAAATTGACAGGCATATTCTGGTTCTTTCAAATAACGAACAAAATATTGAATCAAATCACAAATTCTTGTATAACTAACAAATGTCCAATATTTGAAACTCCGAATATCAAACATATGTTTTATGGTCTTTTCTCGTTTTAAAGATTCACGAAGATTCATATAATTTTCAAAATCAACTTTATATAAATAACTTAAAGTATGATTGGAGAATGATTCTATGATTTCGCGTACTAAAGTTGGCTCACCTATGTATAAAAAATAAGTGATAAGTTCGAGGTTGTCTTTGTTAGTCCAAAGAAATTTTTCTAAATTTTTTGCAGGAATTTGTGAAAATGCGGAAAAGCCGATCTTGAAAGTAACTTTGTCTTGTAAAAATGCTTCTAGTTTGTTTTTAGCTATACAATCTTCGTCTACGTCTTGTTTAGCGAATGAATGCCTGCAACTCGGAGGGCAGGCTTCATATAGAGATGTTCCTAAAAAGCATTTTGGCATGAATTATTGCATCAACTCTCCACAATCTCTCATTTCAGGAGCATATGGATTTTTTATTTCTTTCCCAGTCATTAACCATGATTTATCGACCATTGGACAATAAAATCGATTGTACTTCAATTGATTTGGTACCTCGGCTTTGATTTGAATCAATATTTCTTGGATTTTGGAAATTTTTTCATAACTAGATTCTAAATCACTCTCATTTGATGGAATGTTGGATTGAATCTGGTCTGCCCAAGATTTTAATTTTGGATGGCCAGTTGTACCCAAACTTTGAACTGCTTCGGAAAATTCTTTCCAAGTCGGCTTTGGGTTATCTTTCAAATATTCTTCTAATATTATTTGGTTTTTCGCGAAAACTGTTTCCACTAGTTTTTCATGGTTTGGAGAGAAGGGAACAACTTCTTCTTTGCAGGATTGGGCGAAAATGGCTAAAATGAGGAGTGAAATCCGAAATACTTTCATAATTTGATTCTTTTTTCCTATCTTGGAATTGGAATTCAAATTTTACAGGCGAGTTTGTTGGAAGGAAATTGCTTTTTTCTCGACAAAGCCGCTTTTTCAAGCATGATGACAGAAAAGTTCACGAAGGTGTAATTCCATTATGATTATTGTAGAAGGCATTGGCCACGTCAGTATCCCCGTCTCCCAACTCGACACCTCTATCGATTTTTACCGGGACATTTTTGACTTCGAAGTGGAGACAAAGAAGGCTACTGAGGCAATTCTTTCTCTCGATTCGTTCCGAATTCGTTTGGTGAAAGCAGAGGTTTCAGATCGATCCCTTCCTATCCTTAGTTTTGTGATGGATGTGGATGATTTTACAGAAGCAATCAGCGAATTAGAAGAAAAGAATGTAAAGATTATCAAGGGACCTGAGGGAACCGATTCTGGAGAAAGCCTTACCTTTGCTGATCCAAGTCAAAATTTAATCGAGATTTTTTACTCTAACTAAAACCTGTTGCTTTTTTAATCTTTTATTCGTAACATCCTCTTGGTATGTCGCAAGAGTTTCGAGGGGATGATCACGAGATCCAATTCATTGCTGATTTTAAGAAAGGTTACGTATACTTTCTAAATAATTTCCAAAACATCGTTGGAAGTTTTCTCCAATTCTTAAGCACAGGACTCACAGAAGCAAATAAACGTGAGATCTTACCTTTCCGAAAAACCCTCGACCAAGAACTAGACAAATCACAAAAAAAAATAAAAGAAATCATCTTTAACTTAGATGAAAAACATCTCTTTGCTCAAGTAAGGAAAGATTACTCCCGGTATTTTTCAAGGCATATTGAAGATGCCAATCGTGATGACTTCATTCAGTTCCATTTAATCTTTGAGATGTTGAGATATTTCCTGATAGAAACCAAAGAAGGTTGGGAAAAACTAAAGTCTGCTGTTCAAAGTAACCAATTTACAGATTTAGAATTTCAAAATAATGGACTACTAAACTATCGAATCCTTCCTGCTCTTGAAAAATTATTTCATTTAGAAATTTTGCTCAAACGTATGAGTTTTATTTTACAAATTGATAATCCAAATTGTTTAACAGAATTCAAACCGACAAAGCCAAAATACCGAGATAAAGGAACTTACCGTCTTTCCTCCGTTTTTGAAGAATCATTATATGATAAACCTAAAGAACTAGAACCTGAAGATTCTGGAATTGAATATAAAGCAGATGAAGTTATAAACAATCATCAGGAAAAATCGAAAGACAATTGGAAATCCATCAAACAAAAATTCAAAACAGAAGGTGAACTCAATTATATACAAGCATATGGAAAGTATAGTTGGAACTCAGACCAACATTACTTTTTTAGATACGAATTGGATAAATATAATGCGGAAAAAGCATTATTTAAAAATGCAATTAGTTTAGATTCTCATTTAGGTGCAGACGAACAGGTTTTACGTTCTGAATTAATTCGTTCTATGACAAGTATTGAGAAAAAAAGTAAGTCAGCTGAAGATTTCGAACTCGAATACCAAACTTTCTTAAAACAGTTTTTTACTTTTTGTGAAAATATTATTCTTATGAATATGATGTTACCAACTCAATTTAAATATGTTTTTTTATTTCATTTAGGTCCATCTCACTTTTATATGATTGCCAAAAAATTCCTTATGGAAGTGAACACGGGTTATATCCATGCAAGAGGAAACGATGGTAAAAAGGTAATCCGTGTGATTCCAAGTGAATATGTAAAAAAACATGTAATCGATTATTGGAACGAAGTGATTTTACCAAATGTTGGTGAAGAAAAGAATAACTTAGCCTTACTTAAAAAAATTACAGAAATGATTGAAGAGAAATATAAAGAAATTTCTAGACTCGTGATCAAAAATTACGACGACCTTGATCCTGAAATCAAAACATCAAAACCAAGAGAAACAATTTTTAGAGAGTATATGAATGAGTGGATGGGAGCAGCGAATCTTATCGTATTCAAACGATTTGTGAAGAATAAATCTTACTAAAGAACTAAACTACAGGTTGCAGATTCTGCTGTAACGTAAAACTGCGTTGCAACTCCTGCCGGAAAAGGAATGATAGGGTTGTTTTGAAGTACATAATCGGTAGCTTTGCAAGAACGACTAAACACTCGAACAGTGACCACACTGTCACAACCTATCGTTAAGTTTCGGACACTTAACAATGTGTCTGTTCTGTATGCTTTTGTTTCATTTCCATCGTATTCAACAGAAATTCCTTGTCCTTGTTTGAGTTCAATTTCAGGGCCATAGACTTTATTGGTCACTGCATAACAGTCCACAAAAAATTCTGTACCGGAACAATTCACTCCCGATTTAGAATTTGGCAAACAAGATCCACCTGATTTTGAAACTGTTATATAACCTGAAAAAGTACCATCTGGCACTTTTGTGTAAAGTTCTGTACCAAGATTCAGTGTAATGGATGCAAGTGTATCGTTGAAACGAACAACAGGATCAATACCAAAATTTTCACCTTTGATCACAACTTCTGTTGCGCTATAGGTTGCATTCGCATTGTTTTGTGCAGGTGTTCCAATTTGTGGGGTTACCGATGTAATGACAGGTGCTGAGGTTAATAAAGCAGCCAGCGGATCTTCCGAAGACGACTTCACACAGGAAAAACTGTTTCCAAACACTAACGAGAATCCGATTGTGTATAAAATCCTTCTCATGGTACCCATTTCCATTATCGGATATTTTTCAGAAGATTCATTTCTATTTTTTACCCCACAGGAAATTCTATGAACACTGTCTCCATCCAAACGATCGATTCTTATGTAGCATTTATTGAACTGAACAGACCCGAAGCAAAAAATGCAATTTCAGTACAATTTTTGGAAGAGTTACACCAAACCATCAAAGTAATGCAGAAGGAAAAATTTAGAGCCCTTGTCATTATGGGTGCAGGAGATGCGTTTTGTTCTGGTGCTGACTTAAAAGAACGAAAAAACATGTCTGAACCAGAGGTTAAAAAATTTCTTCGCAATATTAATGTTTGTTTTTCGGAATTGGCCAACTTATCCATCCCAACAATTGCAGCAATTAATGGATTTGCTTTTGGAGGTGGACTGGAATTGGCTTTATCATGTGATATTCGTTATGCGAGTGAATCTGCTATCATGGGTCTAACAGAAACAAAATTAGGAATCATTCCTGGTGCAGGTGGTACACAAAGATTATCAAGAATCGTGGGGGAATCAACGGCGATGGAGTGGATTTTTTCTGGAAAAAAATTGTCTAGCGCCGAGGCACTTAGCCGAGGATTGGTCTCTAAAGTTGTGAATCCAGTGGATTTGAAGGATTCTTCTCTTGCCTTAGCAAGGGAGATTGCGGAATCTGCACCTATAGCTGTTTCTGCATCCAAAAAGGCAATACGGCAAGGTTTTTCATTGTCCATGGAATCAGCCTTGCAGTGGGAACAATTATGTTATTCTGAAACGTTAACAACAAAAGATAGGTTAGAGGCCTTACAGGCATTCGCTGAAAAAAGAAAACCTATATTTAAGGGAGAATGAACTTTGATTTTAACTGGTAAAGAAATTTTAAAACGATTAGGTTCTGATATTAAAATTGAACCGTATGATGAAAAGCTGTTAAACCCAAACTCATATAATTTAAGACTTCATGAGGATTTGTTAGTTTATTCTGAATTTCCTTTGGATATGAAAAAACCAAATCCGGTAGAAACTTTAAAGATACCTGAAGAAGGATTGTTATTGGAACCAGGTAAACTCTATTTGGGAAGGACCATAGAGTTTACTGAAACACATAATTTAGTACCAATGTTAGAAGGTAGATCTTCCATTGGAAGGCTTGGAATGTTTGTTCATATCACAGCTGGGTTTGGTGACGTTGGTTTTAAAGGTTTTTGGACATTAGAAATCCAAGTTACTCATCCATTACGTGTTTACGCTGGAGTGCAAATTTGTCAGATTTTTTATCATACCGTTGAGGGGGAAATCAGCGAATACAAATCAGGGAAGTACCAAGCAAACCAAGGCATCCAACCTTCATTATTGTATAAAGACTTTGAAAAAAAGTAAAAACTTTAGGTGAGAATCTTTTACCTGCCAGCCATCTCGGTCGGCAGGATTTGTATCATTTCAATTATTTTTTAGTCTTAAAGGTACAATCCCATTTAGGGTCATCTAAGTTTAATCCACCAAGTTTCACCCAATTGTTGGTTTTTCCGATGAATGTGATGGAGCAGAGTGTTCCTTTTAGATCCAATCGGTTTCCACCGTCAAGTGAAGTGAATTTTCCACAGTATGTTTTTCCATCGCGTGGATTGTAAATACGGCCGTTTTTATAAACACCTTCACCAACATAATCAAAACCAGTGATGAAAACCATGCCTAAATTCGGACGTGTTCTCAACTTTGGATCTTCATTATTGTGATCTAAGTAAGGAGTGCCAGGGACACCTTTGTCTTTGTCTTTCTCTGGGTATGCGTTATCTTTGATACAAACTGTTTTTCCACAGTATTTATCACCACACTTGAAAATTTCGATGACCGAATCTTTCTCAGGTGGAAGGTATCTTCCCAATGCAACATCAGCATTTTGGGCAAATAATGTAGTACTAGATAGAAGTACAACTGCCCATACACTTAATACAATTCTTAAATTCATACAGATCCTTATTTTAAAAAATGGATTCGCTTATTTTGTCAGATTTTCGTATGTATGGCAAGCTGGTTTTTTAAAATTTTATACAATTGAATCTAAGAAAATGCAGAGTGTTCTTAAAACAAAGAGAGCCAAAATGTTGAGATTCATTTTAGCTCTTTTCTAATTTCTAAACTTTAAAACTAAAACTTAGAATCTATTTCTATGGAAAACTTAATTCTAACCTCAATTAATTGAGGCTAGTTGCTTTTTCTAATAATTTAGAAAGTTTGACCACGTTTTTATTAGTTGGATCGATTGACTGCGCCCTTGTGACATAGGTAAGAGCTCGGTCTACATTTCCTAATAATCGACTAACATCAGCAAGGTTTATTAGGTTTTGGAAATTTTCAGGGTCATATTTTAATGCTTCTTGAGCTGCTTTTAGAGCACGTTCATAATTCCCTAATTTTTTCTCCGACATCGCAAGGTAATACCAATATTCGCCAGAACCTTCGTTCTCTTTTAAAAACTCAGTCAAAACTTTTGCTGCAATATCGTATTCTTTTCCTTTATAACTTACCAGCCCTAAAAATTTATTTAGTTTTTGGTTATAAGGATCAGCGAGGAATGCTTTTTTCATGACGGTGATGGCACGTTCAATTTCACCGTTTTGGTAAAGTGCCTTGCCTTCTTCAAAAGCTCCTGCAGTTGTAAGTGCTTCATCCCAATCATCACCTGGTGTATCGAAAAAATCATCAATTGGTTGGTTTGCGATTTCGTCTTTTGGTGGAGTATGATGGATTGGTGATTTTTCACTTTTAAAGACAACACTTAACATAGAGATATCGTCTGTGATATCTCCTGCATTTTTCACGAGTCTTTCGACTTCATAAATATCACCATCCGCTTCTTCCACAAAACGTAATACCATGGTTTCATCTTCATTGATGGTTCTTACATCTTCGTCAGGAGTTAAATCAATGTCATCGCGACCATCGGAACCAAGGATGAGTTGGTCTCCTGGTAATAATTGGAAAGACTGTACTTCAAATGCATATTCAGAATCGAGTCCAAGTTTTCTGAGTTTTAATTCACTTTCAATGAAACTTGCTTTGCCATCTCGGTATAAAATACTGTAAGGGTGTTCCGCATTAAAATACCAAACCTTTCCTGTTTCGTCATCTATGAGCATCACGGTAGCAGAAATTACCATCGTTCCACTAAATGATTTGAAGACAGCATTTACCTCTTCATACACATCTGTTAGCCATTCTTCTGGTGTACGATTTAAGATTCGTTTGTTACCAGCGGAACGTGCCATGATGGAATTCATCACAACACCCATAACAAGTGATCCGCCGGCACCTTGCATGGATTTACCCATCGCATCTCCATTCATCACCATGGTAAAACGACGGAAGTCATCAGGTTTTCCTAATTTTAAGTTTCCTGTAATACAAATATCACCACCTAAGTCTCCCGTTTTGTTACGGAATTCAAAAGTTTTCTTTTGGTGCACAAAAAAATCACAACGAATGTTTTCTGATTTGTTAGCATTGAAGAACAATGGTTTTGCAAGAAGTGAAGTTAAGAAGTAGTCTCCATCTTGTTGAACTTTTAATCGATGGATCTCATCCATTTTTTCTTGGAGTTCTTTTGTTCTTTCTTTTACTTTTTCTTCCAAGTTTTCTGCATAATCTTGGAGTTCTCTTCTGGCGTCACGGATGGAAGATACCATTCCGTTAAACGATTCGGCTAAATATCCAATTTCGTCATTTACTTTAATAGGCACTTCAACTTCTAAATTTCCTTGGTTTACCTTTTCTACCCCAGCAAGTAGAGCATAAAGTGGATTCACAAGGGCAGATCGAAAGAACAATGGAAATACAACCAATAAGACGATCATTACAATTGCAAGGATCACAAGTTCTAGTTTGGCAGATTTGTGCATGTAATTTCTGTAATCGCGGTAATTAAATCCTACTTCCAGATTGATTTTCTTTTTCGCATCATAAGTCATATAAGCAACGTAATGCGAAAGTCCATCCAAATCTTTACGGTAGTGACGAGTTAAATCTGGCTTAAAATAGCGGAAAAATTTTAACATTTCCACTTTTAAATCACGGCCAGAAATTTCTTTTCCATCCCATTTACATTCTTCTACATGTTTGAGGATTGAGTCTCGGAAAGTATCAACATTTTTGACCTTTTCGATGTATTTGACACCTTCTTCACAGAAGGTATCTGGATCAATATCTGCCAATTTGTTGGTATTAATGAATGTACGTTTATTTAGTTTTTCAATGAGTTTGGAAACTTCTGTTTTGAGTTCGTTTCCTTCCAAATCTGGATTATCACTTAAAAAATGAAGAATAGCATCCTTGTAACCAGCAAAGTAGTAAGGTGTTTTTGAAATTAAAGATGTTAGAGAATTTCGGTACTCAGAATCTCCTAAGGATACCAGTTCATTGTATAATGCTGTATTGTACAAATCTGCTTGGACGAGTGGAAGATCTAAGGTAACATTCGAAGGTAAATATGCTTTTTTAAGATTCTGTCCATTGGAATCGTATTCAATCATAAAGACGATGTCCTTTGATCTTTCTCCACCTTCTGCTACACGTAAGGCTTTTTGAATGGCGGTATTATCAAAGGAAAGTTCCTTTTCTTGGTCCACCAAATACGAGAAAGCCTGCATGATGAGAAGGATTGTAACAAAGGAAATCCCCACAATTTTGGCCATAAACGTTGTACGTTCTGTACTGTTGTTGATGAATGTAATCGTGATGATAAAGAATGAGAATGTGAAAGTTAATACAATTGCTGTAAGATAAGTCGATCTTTCCATGGCCCCATCACGACTCATAACATTTGTTATGTTTGGAACTACTGCGGCGATCAAACCTGCAATCATAATAATTAGGAGGGTACTTCGTTTGTCTTTTTCTACATTTAACAATCTATAACATGGTAATCCGATGAAATTGAAAAAAGAATAACCAGCGATGAATAAACTTAAAATTCGGCTGGCACCTTCTGAATTAAAATCCCAATGGTGAGCAGTAAAATGGTATTTCCTTTCCCCTTGGGAAACACTTACTAGAAACCATAATACAACAACAACAGCAATTACGTATGAAATGACTTGGATAATGTTTGCGATTTTATAATCTCTATTATCGGGAAAACGAAAGAAGTATTGTCCAAAATGGATGATACCAAAAATGATAATTCCACCTGTTATCCAACGATGGTAAGAGGCAATCGGATGGTAGTAAAAAGCACCTAGTAAATATCCAAGCTGGAAAAGTGCTAAAAATAAACATGCTAAAGCTAAGTGTTTGGTTGCGACAGTTTTGTCTTTTAGTGAAAAGAAAAATGTTGCCAAGACCGCAAGGAGGACAGTGACAATTAAACTACCGAATGTATAATAATTTGTTAGTATGTGGTCAACGGATAATGTGCTTTCCATAGGGTCTTCTAGATGTTAATTTAATACGAAATCGTAACAGGCGGATATGTGAAATCAATTCATTTTCCACCGTCTCCGAGCAAATCAGGACTGTACTTTTTTGCTCGGAGGAAAGGGGAAATGTCTAACGGGTAACGATGAAACAATCAATTCCGTCGTATTTCAATTTTGATTTGAGGGATTCTGCCTTCGCACGGTCCGAAAAATCACCAACTTGAACGACATATTTGCCATCTCTTGGTGTGACAAAGACTGCTTGGTTGTATTCAGACTTAATGGTCTCTTGGTACTTAATCGCTCGTTCTTTTTCTTGGAAAACACCAACTTGTACAGTGAATCCTTTGCCACTTACCAATGGTTTTGTAGCACCAGGTTTGACAGGGGTGAGTTTTTCTGGTTTTGTTGGGGCATCATCTAAAAGGTCAGAATCATCCAAGTCATCTGCCAATTCATCCTCACCTTTTTTTAAAACCTTAATCCCAACTTTGGTGACACCTTTGTCTTTAAATTCTAAGATTTCAGCAGTTTTCTCAGATACATCGACAATCCTTTCATCTACAAAGGGACCTCTATCATTAATCCGAACCACAGCTTCTTTTTGGTTCTCTAAGTTTTGGATTTTTACTACGGTTCCAATGGGTAATGTTCTATGAGCCCCAGTCATTTTCATTCTGTCAAAAGGTTCACCGCTGGCAGTCGGTCTACCTTGGAATTTTTGTCCATACCAAGAAGAAAGACCAACCTCATCAAACTGAGTTGTCGGTTTTTTTGTTGGTAATTCAGCTTGTGGTGAAGTAGTGCTAGGTTTGGACTTTGCATCTAAATCATCCATGATTGACCTTGCAACAGGGTCATTCGAACTAGCTGGTTTGGATTTTTGTGAACGTTCAAAAAATATATCTTCTGGATCACCGGAAGCACTATAATCCCGTCTCGTAGCATCTGCAGAACTGCAGGATACTAACCACAATAGAATGGTAATGAGTATGAGCCTTTGCATATTTTTCCCCTTTCTCTGGACTCTTGTGTGTACCTTTCGGTTTGTTTTTCCAATCTCCTGATAAAATTTCTATGGGGAGAATCGATTCTGAATCGATAATCGCTTTGTATGGCACAGGAAATCCAGACTCTATTCAATGAAGCGGTGCGTTTGGAGCGGAATGGTGAATGGGACCGTGCCGAAACACAATACAAAACTTTATTAGAAAAAGATCCAAATTACCATCTGGCCTTACAGAACTTAGGTGTTATTTACGCGAAACAAGGTAAACACGCAGATGCGATTCCTCTTTTTTCAAAAGCATACAAATTACATGCAAACGTTAAAAACAGTTACAATCTGGCTGTTTCTCTTTATAAACACAACGAAACAGAAAAAGCGATTAGTTTCTTAAAACAAACCTTATCCTTTGAAAAGAAGTTTATTTCAGCTCATTTATTACTCGCTCAAGCATACCAGAAATTGGGAAACGATGAGAAAACTGAAGTGTATTTGAACAATGTCATCAAAATTGAACCTAACCATAAATCAGCTTTAGGAGGGCTTGCGATGTTTTATTACGAAAGGAATCGTTTTCCAGAAAGTTTAAAAATGATTGAGCGTTATTTGATTTTATATCCGGGGAATGCTCAGCTAAAAATCATCCAATCCGAAATTTTGGCCAAACAAGGGAATTATAAAGCATCTGCAAATTTACTGACTACAATGGTAAAAGAAGATGTTGGGTTCACACATTTTAATGAAAGTTTACAGTCTGCTTGGCAAGAAGAAGACCAAATTGCAAAAGAAAGTTTGGAAAGAATCCAATCAAAAGCCAAAAAGAAATTAAAAGAATTTAAAACGAAATTAGAACTCTCCAAAGAAAATCCGGAAGAGTTTTCACCGCCAGATCCGCAAGAGGCCTTGGATTTAAGTTTGTTGTATCTTTTCAATGGAAACCCAGAAAAAGCGATGCAGTATTTAGTATTTGCTCAAAAGATGAAGGAAAACGCAGATTCAGACGGTACTTCCTAAATTGAAACCTTCCATTTATTTTTCTTTTGCCATTCTATTGATTTTTGGATTGGAAAATTGTCGTTATCCGATTGCCAAACAAGATGTCCTAGAATCCGATACCTTATTTTTAGAATCTTCGGATCCGAAAGCAAAAGAATGTAATGAAGAGGGAATCCGTTTCACAAAGTCCATTCAATTAGATTCTGCCGCTGCTACTTGGGACAATTGTATACTATCAAATCCTAATGATGTATCTTTACACCTCAATCGATTACGGTTTTATTTTTTATTAGATGAATATGAAGTTCTAAAACAGAAGGTATCCAAAGAATCACCTTCTCGTAGTTCGGTTACTTACCAATCAATTTTAAAAGAGTTAGATCTTCGATTACGATTGGAAGAAAAAGTAATCCTTTTGGATGCACTATCGCGTGTCAAAGGTTGGGAGTTATTTGCTTATGAAGAACTTGCTAATTATTATCTACAAGTTGGAAATTTCCAATTTGCAGAAGGTTATTTTAACCAAATTTTAGAAGTTGTACCGTTTCATGAAAATGCTTTGTATGGAATGGCAGACATTCAAGTCCACAAAGGGAATTGGTATAGTTTACTAGATTATGCAAAATCATTAGAAGTCTCTGCTAAAAAAAACAAAGATTACCATTTTTACTTTTTAAAAGGGAATTATGAATTAGGGCGGTATGAGATTGCACTCAAGTGGGCTGAATCAGCTTCTACTAATGAAAAATCTGATATCAATTTTTTGGAACTTTGGAGAGACACACTTCTAGTTTTAAAAGACAATCCAAAATGGGATTCCTTGTTACCTTATTATCGTAAAGCCAAGGAAAAAGGATATTCAGTCCCAGAATCAGTTTTTTTCCCAACCTTATCGAAAGAAGGGAAAGATGTACGAAAAGCAATTCGTACTGGAAGAAGTTAAACTAAAAACAATTTTCTATTCATAATCATTGATATTAAAGGAAAGAATGAATTCATGATTTAGGATTGGATTTATTCATTTTCTTGGCATAAGTTCCAAATTTTTTCTGCTTGCCTCAACTTAAGGACGTTATGCGTTCGAATGAATGGAATTTTATTTTTTAACAAATGAAGTTCACATGCGAGGGTGGCAAATTCTCGGTCTTCAACAGGTAAGTTTCCCAATACATTTCCTAAAAAAGACTTTCTTGAAACACTTACCATAAGCTGAGGGAATTCTAATTTTAGGATTTCTAAGTCTTGCAAAACTCGAAAGGAAACCATTGGGTCATCACTCAGGAAAAACCCCATTCCAGGATCAAAAAAAATTGCAGATTCCTCGATTCCTAGCGAACTTAACTCATTCCTTCTATCCCTGAAGAAAATTTGTATTTTTTTGATTACTTTTTCAGGGGATAATGTAGATTTAATTTTCGCAATATTTCTGTTATGCGAATGCATGATGATAAATTTTAAATCAGGGTATTTTTGGCTGTATGATTTTAAAAATTCGCGGTCACCTTCGTAAGTAAATCCAGTGATGTCATTGAGGCAACGAACACCTGCTTCAATTGCTTTTTTTTGGACTTCGGGACGAAAGCTATCCAAACTGATTCGAACACCTTTGGGAACAAAGTAACGTATCACTGGTTCCACACGGTTCCATTCATCCTCTTCTGTGACCAAACTTGCAGCTACATTTGAGGACTGCCCTGAAACATCCAACCAATCGGCACCTTCTTGTAAGAGTTGTGTGCCTTTTTTGATTGCCTCATCTGGATTTAAATACTTCCCTCCATCACTAAATGAGTCAGTTGTTATGTTTAGGATTCCGAAGATTTCAGCCATGATTGTGAAGATTCCTTAAGAACCTCTCACTTAAAGCCATATTTTTCCCTTGGCAGAAAATTCCGATCAGCCGATACATAGGAGAGACGGCAGATGAAAAAATTCCTTGTTTCCTTACTGATTTCGGTGTATCCAATCCTCGGCCAACCACTTCCGAAAGTGAAGGACGTAAGGTTTTACCCACCTCTCAATACCCAAAATGTGGAATACAATCCAATTGTATCACCAACTGGCAGGTATTTGGTCTTCCAATCCAACAGACCTGGTGGAGAAGGAGGAATGGACCTTTGGATTTCTGAAAACCTAAGTTTTCCTGACCGAATGAAATTGCCTGTCTGGTCAGCTCCAAAAAATTTCAGAGAACTGAATACTACCAATTTTGAAGGAATGTTTTCGATTCTTTTTGATGAAGAGGAAAAACCTTACGAACTATATTTCACTTCAGTTCGTGACAAAACACAAAAAGATGTCAAAAAAAACCGAGAAGGTTATGACGGATTAAATATTTATTATACAAAGATCAATCAAAGAACAGGTCTTTGGTCCGTACCCACTCATGTGAATGAGATTAATTCAAATTTTGAAGATAAAATGCCAGCCGTTTCGCCTGATGGTTGTTCGGTTGTGTTTTCCTCTAATCGGCCAGGCGGACTTGGTGGATTTGATTTATGGATTTCAAAACGAGAACCAATTACAAAAGACACAGAAAAAAATCCTGATAAACCAAAAATCAAATGTAGGGATGGTATTTGGCAAAAACCTATTTCACTTGGTCCTGTGATCAACACAGGCGAAGACGAAATCAGTCCCAACTTTCATTGGGATGGGCTTAGATTGTATTTTAGTTCCAACCGTGGGGATAAAAATAGAAAGTTCAGTTTTTACTATAGCGAATTTAACGAAGCCAATGGGCAATTTGAAACTCCTAAATTATTAGGTAATCCATTTAATACCAACCAACCACTGTCAGGCGAATCGACAGGTTTTCCTTTTGATACACCTTCCGATTATTCTACCTATAGCCTTTGGGAAGAAAGTGACAATGAAGGAATATCGGTGACGTATGACGATCTTTGGTTTTACTTTGCCTCCAATCGGCCTGGTGGAGAAGGTCAATTTGATATTTATCGTACAATGGTTCCAGAGGATTTGAGAAGGACCTATGACTTCGTATTCCGAGGTCTAGTCTTAGATGGATCGGAAGCCATTATGATTGGTTTAGATTCAACTTTAAAAATTTATGATGATACAAAACCAATCCAAGTCATCACATCAAAACGAATCGGTGGGGATCTTTCTTTAGAAGATGCAGAAAACTTTCGTACGACAATTAAAACAGGAAAACTTTACCGAGTGGAAGTTTCTTCACCTGGATTCCATCCGACAGAGATATTGCTCGATCTCCGCGGTAATGTGGGAAAAGACAAAGAACAATATTCTCAAATCATTTTGCAACCAATTCGGCCTGTTAAAGACAATCGACCTGACAAAACCATACAAGGGATCCGATTTGTAGTAAAAGATAAAAAAACAGATTTAGTCATACCAAATGCAATTTGTTTTTACTTTGATGATTTGACTCGTAAAGGAAAATCTTTATCGGCTACAGATGGTCACTTCGATTTAGATCATACACCTGCGATGGACTTTGAGATTTTAGCGCGAGCAAAAGGGTTTAAAGAAGAAACCTTTTTGTTTTCGAAAGATAAAATCCAAGAGATGTCAGGTAAAGAGACAGTTCTGTACCTTCGAAATTTGAAAGACTTTGATGATTTATACAACACAATTATTTATTTCCCGTTCAACGAACGAACATTGAGTGATGAGGATAAGAAAAAATTGGATCTTTTAGCGGACTTCCTCATCCAACATAAAAATGAAAAAGTTGAAATCGGTGGGCATACCGACAATATAGGGAATAAGGAATACAACATCAATCTAAGTGAGGATAGAGCTCTCTCTGTTTACCAGTATTTGCGTTTGAAAGGTGTACCAAAAGAACGAATGAAAGTGCAAGCTTATCATTATTCACAACCAATTTCGGACAATGAAACAGAAGAAGGAAGATCTCGCAATAGACGTGTGAATTTTAAGAAGATAGACTAACATGATCAATCGAGTCAAAATCCATTTCGACCAAGAACGCGAGTATGTTCCTTTAGAAGCCGTCCGTGTTTTGCCTGAATTTTTCAAACAGATGATGGCTGGAAATGGATTATTTCTCAAAGGTTATGATTCCCCAGTGAAAGTGAAATTTAAAGGGGAACGTCCAGATGGAGCACATATCTGGGAATTGGAAACAATGCCAGAAATGATTGAGACCATTTTTACAATCCAAGCGACTCCAAGTTTTCATGTAGAAATCGATTACGAAATCCAAAATCAAAAAGATAATCTTTTGCTTGGAAAGGCAATTGACCGTCGACAAACCTATACGACTCGCCAAGATTCTCGGAATGAAAAAGTAAGAGGGAATGTTGTTGCTTCTAATTTTTTAATTGCAAAAACAAATATCGATTTTTCTAAATTAACCGGCGTTAGTTCTCAAGTCATTTTATCTGACATACAAAAAACTGTTCTTAAGAACTATCCTCAGTCGAAAGTAGTCTTTATTTCATCCTCAACACATAGTGATGAAATTGATTTAATGAAGGAACATAAAAAACCAATTTTTGTTCTGGATACAGAAACATTTGAATCATACAATTCGGATGAGGTATTTGACCCTAAAAAGACTTTTGAAGATGAGTTTTTACTCGATGATAAGGTAAATGAATATAAGAAGAAAAAAATAGGATCTTATATTTATTATCCGTTATTCATTCAAATGAAAGAAATGCATTTTTTTGCATACCTCTCATTAGAAACTGAAAGAACAAGAATCCCTAGCGAAGTTTTGGATTTGTTTAAAGAGGTTGAACGTACGTTTCAAGAAAGAATTATGGATTCAAATACCCATATTCTTGATATCAAACAAAACGTTTTGAACGTTTCTCGAGGTGGAGTTGCCTTGGAAATCAGTGATATGGAAATAGTAAAAGCACTGAAAGTGAAACCTTCGTTTACCTTAGACATCAATTTTAAATTACAAGCACCAATTCGGATGGCAGTGGAATTACGCCATTTAGAAGAAGTGAACGATTTTTACCGTTTAGGCGGTAGGATCACTGGTGTGAGCGGAGACAAAAAAGCCAAAGAGATTTACCATAGTCTCATTGATTTTTTTAATTAAACTTCGTGGTTCAATAGGAGCCAAACATTGAAAGAACAGAAATTAACTACAGAAAATTATAAGGGAACTCGGGATTTTTATCCTGAGGATATGCGCCTTCGGAATTATCTTTTTTCCGTCATGAAAGACGTCGTAAGGTCTTATGGATATGAAGAGTATGACGGCCCTATGGTCGAATCCTTAGATTTATACCGAGCAAAAACTGGTGAAGAAATTGTAGGAAAACAAATTTATAACTTTATCGATAAGGGTGATCGCGAAGTTGCCATACGACCAGAAATGACTCCTACGGTTGCAAGAATGGTGGCAAAAAAATTACGTGAGTTACCAAGGCCAATTCGTTGGTTTTCCATTCCTAATTTATGGCGTTATGAACAACCAGGCCATGGACGACTCAGGGAACATTGGCAATTAAACGTTGATATGTTTGGCGTTGCAACGAGTCGTGCAGAGTTAGAAATATTATCCCTTGCCTGTGACATCCTCTTTGCATTTGGTGCTCCTCGAAATAGTTTTAAAGTTACCATTTCTCATAGATCATTACTCGATGAATTTTTGTTAGATGGATTAAAAGTAAGTCCAAACCAAGCACATGAAGTTTCCAAAATTTTGGACAAAAAAAACAAAATCACGCAAGACGAATACATCACTCTTGTTTCCAAAACCATTCCGAATGATAGCTCTGCTGTTTCAAAAATTGATTTGTTTTTAAATTCAACTGTGGAGACACTCAATCAAATCCCTGGAATTAAAGAAGAAACTCTGAGTGCAATCAAAGGATTGTTTCAAGAGATTAATATGATTGGTTTAGAAGACATTGTCCATTTTGATCCTTCTGTAGTAAGGGGATTCGATTATTATACAGGATTTATTTTCGAAATCTTCGATTCATCACCACAAAATAAACGTTCCTTGTATGGTGGTGGAAGGTATGATAATCTCATTGGATTATTTTCCAATGAAGAGTTAACAGGGATTGGTTTTGGGCTGGGGGATGTAACGTTACAGAACTTTTTAACAGTTCATAATCTATTGCCTAGTTTTAAAAATGATGCAACTGTATACATTCCGCTGTTAGATGATTCTTCTTTTGCAGAAAATCACAATTTTGCTAAACAATTACGAAAAGAAAAGATCAATGTCGAAGTTTCCTTAGTTTCTCAAAAAATGGGAAAACAACTTTCTTATGCTGAAAAAAAAGGATACAGATGGATTTTGCTCCGTGGTGAGGACGAAATCAAGGCTGGAACCGTAACATTAAAAGACATGGCAACTAGAGACCAATTTACGTTTAGTTTCTCGGAAGCACTTCAAAAGATAAAAGAAGAGCTTTTGAAATGAATTGGATTAGCAGTGTAGATTTAAAGTTATCCACTTGGATACAAAAACACTTACATCATAAAAACCTTAGTTGGGTTTTATCTCGAATCAATCGAGGAGAGATGTTTGCATTGGTTTTACTGCCACTTATGTTTTTAAGTGAACTATACAAACCTGTTTATCTTAGTCTGCCATTTGTTTTGGTTTTTACGTATTTGACTGATCGATTGGTTTTGGTATTAAAGAAGTATTTCGCCAGAAAACGTCCACTAGTGAGTGTTATGGGAAAAGTGGATTCAAATCCAGATATGAAACATTCGTTTCCGTCTGCTCATAGTGCTAATTCAATTGTTGTTGCAACAATACTTGTTTTTGCGTTTCGAGAAACACCCTATTTCTTTTTATTTAGTTTGTTTGCTGGAGTGGGACGTTTGATCACCTTACACCACTTTGTTAGTGATATTATTGGAGGATGGGTCATAGGTTTTGTGATTGGACTTATTGCAGTAACAGTCCATTTCTTTTTATGGCCATATTTGGTAACTTTATGAAATACATCGGATACTTTTTATCATTCATTGTAGTTTATTCATTTTATTTCCCTTTTAAGATTTTGCCTTACCAATGGTGCCTTTCTTATGGGATATTTTTAACGAACTTAATTTATCAATTTGATAAAAAACATAGAAAGGTAGCAGCTGAAAACATTCGTTTCGCTTTCCCTGAATACACAGAAGATCAGATTTTAAATCTGGTCAAAGCTCATTATCGTCATTTGGGAATTTTACTTGCCCATACTCTTTGGGCTCCTCGCATGACGCGCGCTTGGTTAGACAAATACCTTGTAGTAGATGAATCCAGTTTAAAAATTGAAGAAGATACCAAAAAAGAGGGTGTAGGTGTAATTCTTATTTCCGGACATTTTGGTACTTGGGAAATTTTAGTTCAATTTTTGGGAATCCGTATGAAGGGTGGTGGAATTTACAAAAAAGTAAGAAATCCATTTGTAGATACCTTACTGAAACGGATGCGATCTAAAAATGGAGTTGTCTTAGTTCCAGTCGAAGAATCCACACAAGTCATCAAACTACTCAAACAAGGGTATTGGATTGGATTTGGTGCAGACCAAAACGCTGGTAAAGCAGGCATATTTGTTCCTTTCATGAATCGACAAGCCTCTACGTTTGTAGGTCCAGCTCTCATGGCATACCTCACAGGTGCCAAAATGTTATATTATTCTGTGTTAGCTGGTGATAAAGGTAAGGTAATTGTAAGAGTAAAAGACCTTGGATTTGTTGATAAAAAGTTATATCCTAAAAAGGATGATGTAATTCGCCATTATACAGAACTTTGGACAAAAACTTTAGAGGAAGAAGTAAAGTTATTCCCTGAGCAATACTTTTGGGTACATCGTAGATGGAGAACTCAACCCCAACAGATCGATTCGAACTCAACTTCAATCTAGGTTATTAGCTTTAAATTTTCTGGAACTGTAAACTTGGATTCATTCGATCCAAATTTAGATCTCGATAAAAGACGATTTTTGAAGGAAAAAGAACAGAAAAAGGCCAGAAATATTTCTGGCCTTTATCATTAGATTACTCTCCTAAAAGAGCAAGTGTTGGTTTGTGTCGGATAGAACCATTTTCAGCAATCATACATGCATTGATGATTTCATCTTCTAGGTTGATATTAAATTGTTTTTCTTTGTTCACAAACAGTTTGAGAAAGTTCACAATGTTCTTTGCATACATTTTACTAGCATCCATTGGTTGTGTACTTTGGAGATTTGAATTCCCAATGATTGTGATCCCTTTGTAAACAATGGTTTTATCATTTTCCGTTAATTCACAGTTTCCACCGTTTACTGCTGCAAGATCCACAATGACAGAACCTTGTCTCATTTTATCAACCATCTCTTTTGTAATCAGAAGAGGTGCACGTTTTCCAGGAATGAGCGCCGTAGTAATGATGATATCTGCTTTTTCGGCAAACTTTGCAATTGCTTCTTTTTGGCGTCTTTGGTAGTCTTCCGATTGTTCTACCGCATAACCACCAGTATTGGATGCATCTGCTGCACCTTCCACTTCAACAAACTTCGCACCAAGTGACATACACTGTTCTTTAACTTCTGGTCGAGTATCAAAAACATCAACAACAGCACCTAAACGACGTGAGGTTGCAATCGCTTGCAAACCTGCAACTCCTGCTCCAAGGATTAATACACGTGCAGGTGTAATTGTACCAGCAGCAGTTGTTAACATTGGAAAAAATCGACTGTAGTTAGACGCAGCAAGTAAAACCGCTTTGTAACCAGAAACCGTTGCTTGGCTACTGAGAACATCCATAGATTGTGCTCGTGTAATCCTTGGGATCGTATCCATCGAAAAGATTTTGAATGAAGCCGCTGCAATTTCTTTCACTTTTTTAGGGAAAGCCAATGGTGATAATGTAGCGATGTACATTTTATCTTTTCCAATCTTTTTAGCACTCGCTTCATCTAATGCATGAATGGAAACTACGATATCGGAGCCAGATAAAATAGAATCTCTCGATTCCACTGTTGCACCAACATCTTTGTAGTCTTGGTCTGAGAAAAATGCGCTGTCTCCAGCTGTAGTTTCAATCGCAACACTGAAGCCTAACTTTTTCAATGGATCAATCACATCTGGTGTGATTGCAACTCGGTTTTCATACGATGGTTCTTTGATTACGCCTATTTTCATTTTATACTCTTTTGCTAAAATATTCGATGGTTTTTTTTACACCTTCCACAAGTGGAACGGTGGTAGTATAATTCAGTTTTTCTTTCGCCAAACTTAGGTTTGGTTTTCTTCTTGTTGGATCATCTTGAGGGAGTGGAAGGTAAATTATTTTTGATTTACTTCCAGTTTCTTTGATCACTAGTTCTGCTAGTTCTTTGACAGTAAATTCACCGTCGTTACCTAGATTCACAGGACCCACAAAATTTTCAACGTTCATCATATCGATGATACCTTTTACGAGATCATCCACAAAACAAAAAGACCGAGTTTGGCTTCCATCACCATAAATCGTGATGTCTTCACCGCGTAACGCTTGTACGATAAAATTACTAACAACACGTCCATCATCGGGTATCATTCTCGGGCCATACGTATTAAAAATGCGAATGACTCGGATTTCAACCCCATGTTGTCTGTGGTAATCAAAACATAAAGTTTCTGCCACACGTTTCCCTTCATCGTAACAACTACGAATTCCGATGGTATTCACATTTCCCCAATACGATTCCGTTTGAGGGTGCTCGAGCGGATTACCATAAACTTCCGAAGTACTTGCTTGTAGGATCCTTGCTTTGACACGTTTGGCAAGGCCCAACATATTCATCATACCTAAAACGTTTGTTTTTACGGTTTTGATGGGGTTACTTTGGTAATGGACAGGTGATGCAGGACAAGCCATATTATAAATTTGATCCACTTCTAATTTGATTGGATCAGTGATGTCGTGACGGATGAGTTCAAAATTAGGATTGGAAAGTAGGTGAGTGAGATTTTCTTTTCTACCAGTGTGAAAATTGTCTAAAACGATGATTTTGTTTCCAGCATTGAGCAGTCTTTCAGCTAAATGAGACCCGATGAACCCAGCTCCCCCCGTTATGAGAATTCTTTTTGCCATTGAGATTCTATATTTGTGAAGTCGGTGTCCTACGCAAATGAAAATTTGCGATAAGGACTAACCTTGGTTGTCTTTCGATGGAGGGTCTAAGAAGAAATTTGGAGGTAAAACGATCCCACTTTCCGGATCAACCCCTCTTTTTTCCAACCAGAGTTTGGCTTCTGGTGAGAGTTCCCCAGGGAAACGTTCAAATTGTTCCACAGGATCTGGAGAATGGTGGACTTCATCATGAGAAAGAGATGTTCGGAGAGACATAAAAATGATCCCAATGCTTAATAATGACCAAAGTGTTGCGATCAAATATCCCAAAATCAAAACGACAGTTGGAATTTCTTCATTTTGTAAATCTTCAGGTCCAAGTCCAGCCATCCAAAAGGCAAGGATTCCAGCATCGGTTTCAGCAAGTCGTTCCGCAAAATCAGATAAATCATATAAAGAATACAAAGAAATGCTGGTACCTAAAAAAACGAGGGATAGGATTGATGTCGTTTCGCCTAACATCCCTAGAACTAAAATTCCAACTCCCCAGAAAATACCTGTAAAATAAGCTAGATCACCTAATTTTGAATATAACACACTGACAGAAATCAGAAACAAACCAAATAAAATCATTGTTTGGCGAGCATGTCGGCCTTGGAATCCCAATCGTAATAAAAATGCTCCAACAATGGAAGAGCCTATGTACCCTGCGGATACGACTAAGATAAAAGAACCTCGAAAGGATGCTGGAACTGCAATGGTCTCTCCACCTTCATTACCGTGTAGAGCGATTCCTTTCACAACACCACCGCTAAAAAGAGCAGCCGTCGCATGGCAGATTTCGTGAATCAAAACCACAAACTCTTTTAAGTACGAAGTGAATTGGTGGTCCCAAAACGCGACTAAACTAAGGATAAGCGATAAAAAAATGACAAACTTAACGGGTTTTTCTGCCATCATCGGTTTAAGTATCGGCTAGTTGGGGCTAAAAGAAAGACCAATAAATGTAATATCGTCTGATTGTTCCCGATTTCCTCTGAATTGTGTCATTCTTTGGTCGAGTAAAGTGGGAAGTTCCTTGACCGTTTTGTCTGCATTATAGTGCAAAAAATCAATGAGAGTGTCTTCACCAAAAATTTCATCCCGTTCACTGAAGGCTTCTGTAATCCCATCTGAATACAAAAATAGTTTGGTTCCTGGTAAAAGTTTTAATTCTTGAACATGGTAATCTGTTTCTAAAATTCCTAACACACGTTGTGTTTTAGAATGTAATTTGATTTGGCCATCAGCACGCATTTCAATTAAGGAAAGATGACCTGCATTTACATATTTAAATACATTCTCAGTGGAGTCGAATATTCCACCAAGTAAGGTCATAAATTCATTCCCTTTGTATCTCGCACGAAAAAAGGAATTAATTTCGCGGAATAAACCTTCCAGCGAAGTACCATTTCTAAGTTGTTCTCTAACAATACCTTTAATAGCACTCACTAAAAATCCAGTTCCAAGTCCATGACCAGCAACATCACCTAACAAAACAATCATTTTGGTATTAGAAATAGGAATGATGTCTAAATAATCTCCAGAAATACCAACAGCGGGTTTTGATATATAACCGTAATCAATCCCTTTTACTTCACTAGGTAAAATCAATCGTAATGTGTTGTCGACAATGGAAGCTGTTTGGATATCTCTTACAATTTTACGTTTTTGAATTTCATCTTCGAGTAAACTATAGTTCTCAAGTAACATTCCCGAAATTTTCACAACTTCATTAATGAATTTTAATTCTCCAATGGAAAAATATTTTTTATCTAATTTTTCACCGATCAAAATCATAGCTTGGATATTTTTTTTGTTTGAAGAAGAATCATAAGCTGGAAATGCCAATTGAACATGTAATCCTTTTAGAAAATTATAAAGTGTTTCTCTAAGTCCAATTCCATATTCTAAATGTGAGGTGACAGTGACACGATCAGTACTTTTGAAATAATTCCAAATCTCTGATTGCGGAGAAATTCTCATAAAATCAATATTTCTGAGATCAGTATTTGCGAATTGATCACCTGGGATTAGGATGATTAAATTAGAAACATTTACCGTTTCCTTAACAGTTTTGTTGATCGTGAGAATGGTTTTCCTCATTGATAATGGAGAAGATAATAACGCAGTGATTTTGTTGATACCGGCACTGAGTATTGGATTTTTCTCAAAAAACCAATAATCAAAAAGTTCCTTCACTTTCAGTTTCAGGGGAATTAAATACGCAGTTACCAAAAATAAAAATATAAAATTGAAAACCCATCTGTCTCTTAAGTAACGTATGGGTAAAAGATAATCTAAAACAAAAATTGAACCGACATAGGTTCCTAAAATAATAGCAACTAAAATTAAAGTAATAATACTCGGTGTAAAGATTACAAACGATGGAACAAAAGTATAACGGTATGTCCCATAGAAAAAACTGAGTATAAATAATAAGTACGTAAATATAAATAAAGATCGGTGAACATAAAACCAAGGATAACCATCAAAAAACAAAATACTCGTAGGTAAGGCCACATAGATGACAATAGAAAATACCAAAACCAAACGTTTCAGAAGTGCTTCTTCTTGAGGTTTTGATCGTATTAACTCAACGACATTTGCAATGATATTAATCGATCCAAACAAAACTGTAATTGCATGCGCAACAATTCCGATTCGTTCAATCAGAATTAAGTCATACTTTTCTTGTGATGCAATCATTGCCATAATGAAAGATATCAAAACTTGAGGTAATAACCATTTTGAATTAATTTCCTTTCCTCGAAGGCGATAGATCAAATGGTATTGCAAAAAACTTCCTAAATATAATGTTAAAATGAATAAAAAAATGGAATTTTTGAAAGCGAGTACAAAAACATTAGATAAAATGATTATTCCAAAATTAAAGAAAAATCCAAATATTAATGCATCTCTTGTTGAATAGTAAAAATATACAGCAATTGCTAGGCTAAAAAACGCTAAAAATAAATCAGAAAAAAATACGCCCAAAACATCTGTTTTGCGAATATTCTTTAATTTAAATTCTTCTTCGTAAATTTCTCCCTTTGAGTTTTTAAGTTTTAACTTATAGGAATCTATACTAGAAAAATCACTAATGGATTCAAACTTTTCCAAATCAGAAGTTACAATTGAATTTCCCCAATGGGTTTTATTTTCTTCACCAATATTAACAATTAAACCTGAAGGGTAATAATAAAAGGGAAGTTTTTTGGAGCTATTTTGAATTCCAATAAACGAAAAAAATAGGATTAGGAAAAATAGTAAAGAAGAGAGGATTGTGATTGCCAGTTCTCTCATTGGACTTCCAACTCTTTAAAATTAAACTTTAATACAGGTTCTCCGCGTTGTTGTATAATGATGGGACCTTTGTCCATGCTAATCATGTTTTTCCAACCCATACTCGCCACAACTTCTTCAGAATTTCGAATAATCTTAAATTGTTTTCCTTCTTGGATAATATAAAGTTCAGAATAACCAATTTTACCAATGATCATTTCGTAATTTTCTTTCCAATCTAACTTTTGAAAGGTGGACTGGATTAGTGTTTTAATATCAGAAAAACCCTTCAATAATTTTAATCTGGATTGTGAGTATACAACTCCTAAAATATAAGAAAGAATAATACCAATGTGTTGGTAGGATTTTCCTGCATTTAATATGACAAAAAACCAACTCCCATCTTCTACTTGGAAAAATTCGATTAAGTTTCGATTGGTGCGTTTGAACGGTGTAATTTCCCAACCAAGAATATTCGGAATTGTTCCTGTTTCTAATAAATTTTGTACACGTACAGCATACTCAGCTTCTTTTTGGTATTTTTTATTTTCAGAGATGTGATAAGAGAGGATATGATTATGGATTGTGAGTGCAGATTGACCAGCTAATAACGACAAACTGTGGCTTGCGTCCGAATTGGGAATATTAGATACTGCAATGAATCCAAATAATTTTTCTCGAAAGATAAAGGGATAAATATAATTGGCATGTAGTTCCATGAAGTCATTGTTAATGTTTTCATTTGAGAATGTATTGGCGACCGATGCCCCATTACGATTCGCTAATAAAAACGATTGAAAACTCGCTTTTACTAAAATGTCTTTTGTGGGGCTTAATTTTTTTTGCCTTCCGCGAAAATACGAGTGAAAGGCAAAAGTTCCATTTTGGGTCAAAACCGCCATCGTACCCGATTGACTGCCTGTAATTTTCACCATATCGGGAAAAACATTTTTGATCAATGCATCGAAATTAAATCGTTTGATAGCTTGGCGATATGACTCTGCGTCTTCTGTCAAATATTCAGACAAAAACTTTGTTCGCATATACCTTGCTAATCGTTCAATTAAAGGCAGATATAAAATGAGAGCAAAAGCGCTTGTCAATAGCAGTGCTAATTCTAATCGATAAGACATGGATTCAGGTATTTGTACTAAAATAATAAAATACGAAACATAAACTAATAAAATGAAAACAGTACGAGTGAATAAGTTTGTAACCGAAAGTTTTAATTGGTAACTTGACGGTAAAAAAAATTTCAATGAATTTTTTAACTTAGCTAAACTCATGTTGTGTAATAGGCATTTTCTTGGATGTATCCTTCAGTAAAGTCGCAACTCCAAAAAGTTTTTTGAAAGTTACCTGTATTGAGATCAACCGTAATGAAAATTTCTTCATTCGATTTTAAATACTCGGCTAACTTTGATTTGGTCTCTTTGTTTGCACCTTTTACGGAAATCCCACCCAATTGGATTTCTAAGTGATCATATGGAATTGGTTCGTCAAAAACTTTACCAATGGCCATGATGAAACGTCCCCAGTTTGGATCCCCACCATATATGGCGGTTTTGACGAGAGGTGAGTTTAAAATTGATTTTCCAATTTTTGTTACTTGGAGATCATCTCTTCCATTTTTAACAGTCAGTTCTATTAATTTACTCGCACCTTCACCATCTCTAGCAATTTTTTTGGAAAGTTCTGTTGCTATGTCTTTTAACATAGATTCAAAATCCTGATCTGGGATGTTTCCTAGTTTACCAGAACACATCAATACAACGGTATCACTTGTGGATGTATCAGAATCAATTGTGATACAATTGTAAGTTTGGTCCACAACACGTTTTAAAATTCCATTTAAATCTTTTGATTCAGGTAAAAAATCACAAAGGATATAGGATAACATCGTCGCCATGTTTGGTTCGATCATACCGGCACCTTTTGCAATTCCGTACATCACACCCTCATTTCCGTTATGCGAATATGTTCGGTAGGATATTTTTTTCTTGGTATCTGTTGTCATTATTGCTTCAGCTACTTCATCTAAATTTCCAGGTTTTAAGTTTTCTTTGGCAGTTGTGCAAGCGGTTAAGATTTTTTCGATGGGTAGAGGAACACCAATCACTCCCGTGGAAGATGGTAAAATATCTTCTTTGGTTATCCCTAATGATTTGGCTAAGGTTTCACAAATTTGATACGAATCCTTTATCCCTTTTTCTCCAGTTGCGACATTGGAATTTTTGGAATTGATGACAATGGCTTGTAAGTAACCATCTTTGATATGATCACGGCCAACATAAATGGGAGCTCCAGGAAAATTATTCCTTGTGAATACCGCTGCCGCATGGCAACGAACTTCAGAATAAATCACAGCAAAATCTAAACTTGTATCTTTGATTCCAATATTTTTGCCAAAGGAGTAAAATCCCAAAGGATACTTCATAATTACCTACCGGATACCAATATTCTATCCGGGGACTTCTCTTACGAGAATCTATTTTTTAGGAAAAACAAAGGAGAAAATGGAGCCACCTTTCGGATTGGGAGAAACAGAAACCTCACCAGAATGTAACCTTGCAATGTGTTTTACAATGGAAAGCCCAAGCCCAGTCCCACCCTCTTTTCTCGATCGGTTGGTATCTACTCTGAAAAAACGTTCAAAGATCCTTTCTGCATCTTCAGAAGAAATGCCAATGCCTTGGTCGATGACTTGGATCAAATTTTGTTCCTCTGTGGTGGATGCTTTGACAATGACACTGGAACCTTCTGGACTATAAGCAGAAGCGTTTGATATCAAATTTACGAGTAAATCTTCCAATAACAATCGATCCGCTCGAACCTTTAGGTCAAATGGAATGTCGAGAACCAGGTTTTGTTTTTTCTGAGAATAAATCACACCAAGAGATTCTGAAACATTTTTGACCAATTCTAAAATGGAAACATCAGTCAGATTTAAAACTGTTTTGTGGTTTTCTAATCTTGAAACCGTTAACATATCTTCTACAATGCGTATGAGCCGATCTGTGTTACGAAGAATGGCATCCAAAAATTTTCGTTCATTTGAATCAGGTGGTAGTTTTAGTTTATATTCTAAAGTCTCCGCATAACCTTTAATAGATGTAATTGGGGTTTTTAATTCATGGGATGCGTTTTGGAAGAATTGTTCTCTTATCAACTGGTTTTGTCTGTCTTCTGTTATATCAGAAATCACTCCAATATATAATTGAACCATCGCATCTGATTTAATTGGATAAATTCTTGCTGTATAAAAATGAATTCCATCCTGGAATTCTGTTTTTCCTTCTTTTCCAGATTTGATTTTGTCGGTGATAAAACTGAGTAGTTCTTTGTTTTTAATTGAAGGTACAAATTCTTTGAATTGTGAATTTTTTTCAATTAAGGTTTCGGCAATATTTCGATTCAAAAATAGAAATTTATGATTTCTATCAATTGCAAAAACACCCTCTTTTAAATTTTGAAGTAGGTAATTAAATTTTTCCTTTTCAACGGTAAGATCTAAAAATTGAACTTTAAGTCGCCTTGCCATTTCATTGATAGATGATGCAAGTGTTGCCAATTCACGAATGTCAGGTGATGACAATTCAACACCAAAATCACCCGCATTGATTTCTTTTGTTTTTTTCTCAACCGTTGCAAGAGGATCTGTGATTCGCATTGCAATGTTTGTTGAAATATAAAATGTCCCAAATATGGCAATGAGTACAAAACCAAAAAGAATAAGTGGTCTTACGGCTGGAACAACTAAATCATAAATATAAAATACACCCAATGCTAGGGTCAATAGTACAAGTAAGAGACCCCAATTGAGAAGGAGAAGTGTTGAAAAAAAACTACGCATCTCGGAATCGATAACCGACTCCGCGGATCGTTTCGAGTCGTTCTTTTTCGGAGAGTAATTTATCTCTTAGTCGTTTGATATTCACATCTACAGTACGGTCAGTGACAAAAACGTCTTTGCCCCAAATTCGATCCAAAAGTTTGTCTCTGGAAAAGGCAACTCCTGGATTTCCAGCAAACAGCTGTAATAACTTAAACTCAATTAATGTTAGGTCAATCTCAGTTCCTTCAACAAAAACTTTGTGAGCAGTTGGATTGATTTGGATTTTTCCAGTGGTTATGGTTCCCTGTACTTCTTGGTTTGGATCTGTTGTCCTTCTTGTAACAGTTCGTACTCGTGCAACAAGTTCCCTGATATTAAAAGGTTTACGGATATAATCATCTGCACCTAACTCAAGTCCGAGTACCACATCGGTTTCGCCTGTTTTGGCAGTGACCATTAGGATCGGGATTTGTGGGTACTTTTCTTTGATCCTTTTGCATAGATCCATACCACCAATACCAGGTAACATTAAATCTAAGATAATGCCATCAGGGAGATTTTTTTCTAAACGTGGGAGGACTTCCATTCCATTATGGCAGACTTCTGTTTGGAAACCTTCTTCTTCCAAATGAAATTGGATAAGACCGGCAATGTCTTCTTCGTCATCTACAATCAATATTTTCATGAATTGCCTTTAAAATAACAGGGATTCATTACAAAAAGAATACAAAATGATGACAAAAAATCGATTCCTGATCATTTGCCAAGCATTTGATTGATGTCTCGGATTGCTTTTCGTTGGCGGAGTAGGATCAACCCTAAAAATCCAGTGAACAAAAAGAAAGCCAGTACGTACACCCAGAGTAATGATTTAAGTCGTGCTTGTTCTTTTTCGATCGCTTGGATTTCTTCTAAATGCGAAATGAGAAAGTAAAAATGATCTGCCTTCGGGTAGGATTTTTTCACTTCCAACCGTAGCTCGGAGACTAGAACCTTTGCCTCTTCTTTGGAAAGAGATTCCACTAATCGGATCGACTTGTCTAGGTCCATATTCAAAAATTCTTCTGCCGATGGGAGTGGTTCTGCAGACAATGCGGATACGAATAAAAATAAGAAGGAAATTAAAAGACCTTTCACAAACGTTTAAACCTCTTCAAATCCAAGTTTCTCTTTCCATGCATTCAGAAAAGGAATTCTTGTGTTGAGGAGTAAAAAGCCAAGCACTAAGGAATAAAAACAAAAAAACAAACTTGAGCTGATGAGGAGAGGGAGTAAATAAATGGAACTTTCATCTTGTTGGATGGAAAAAAGCATCGTTCCAAAGGGAATGAGTAATAATAAAAAGGAAACAAAGAGAGAAGAGAATAAAAACTTAAGAGGCAAAATTTGGCTTAACACTCTGACCCTAATGATGGACTGAACTTCCATGTGTTTTAGAAATGGATCTGGCTCAGAGAAAATTTCGTCAGGAAAAATAATCTTTTTATCCTTCGATTTCATGAGACCACCATTTCCTTAAAAGTTCCTTACCCCGCGAGATATGGCTTTTAATTGTATTCAGTTTGATATTGAGATCGTTAGCAATTTCCTTTAAAGGTTTGTTTTCAAAATAATGCAAATGGATCGGCAGTTGGTATGATTTTGGGAGTTTTGCAATGAGGGAATGTAATGTATGATGAGTTTCTTCTTTGTCCAAAATTTCGGCAACAGAAGGTTTTGATTTGTCTGCAAGACTCGAAACTTCTTCTGTCCAATCTGTGATGAGATGAGATTTCTTTTTATTAACTTTTGTTAAGCGAAATTTCGCAATTTGAAATAACCATGTAGAAAATTGAGCTTCTCCACGGAATTGGCTTAAGGATTCATAGGCTTTGAGAAAAACTTCTTGGGTAAAATCTTCTGCTTCTTCTTCCGATAAAAAAGCTTTGCTTGCTTGGGAAAATACCATCCCTTGGTAACGTTTCATCAGTACTTCAAATTGAGAAACATCTCCACGTAAAACGAGCTGGATGGAATTCCAGTCTTCGTCGTTACATTTCCGTTTGGTCTCTGTTAACGGCTCAGTTTGTAAAAGGTCAAGAGACCGAGTCCAATTGCGAATGGGATTAACCCTCCTAACATCGCCATAGAACGACCTAAGACGAGTATAAATACAAACGATAACGTAAATCCAGTGAATGTCAACAAAAGACCTAGTAAAAATGAATACAATCTGATGTCAAAACTCCACGGTTTGTACTGTCCTGATTGGATTAATGCCATTTTCTGTTTATGCCACCATTGGAACAAAAAAAACAAAAATGTGGTCCCAAAAATGATGCCAATGTGAGGGACTAAATACAAAGCCAAACGGTAAGGATCGGAACCACCTTGGTTTTGTATCTCTCTTAATAGTGTAACGATTGTTTCAAACTGTTCAGGTGTCATGAAACAGCTTCTCCAATTAAATTTGATGCGTATGTACTAAGAAGTGACATACCTTCTGATTTGTCACATTGGAAAATTTGTAATCCAATATTCGTAGTATCGTTGTCTCCTTTTTTTAGACTTCGCAAACTTCCAAAAAATGTGTAAGGAGATGAGTTGATTTTTAATTGAAAGGAAACTGGTGAACCTATGGGTCTTCCATCGATATTTGTTCCTTTCGGAAGTGTCATTCCAATTCCACGTCCATCTTGGCTAATGTCTCTAACGGGTGTTGTGCGAATGATTGTTTCCCAATCTTTTGCATAAGCAAATTCAAGTTGGAAAACAAATTCTTCTGCTTTTTGGTCTAAAAAGCTAAGTAAAGGGCCAATACCTTCGGGACCTTCGATATTAGATTGTAAAACCGGATTACCTAAATCAGGTAAATTGCTGATGATTTCGAAGTAACCTAAGAGTACCTTTCCATTGGCAAAAAATGGAAAAATTAATGTAGATTTTGTATTGCTGAGTAATAACGAATCCAAATAGGAACGGACGTACATTTCACTCAATTTTTTAGGACTATAAAATCCGCGATCGGTATAAAAAATCCTACGATTCGCATCACGGACATAATACGGAGCTTTCGATGTAGCTAGGGCTTCCATTAACTGTGTGTCAGCTGCATAATAAAAACCGATTTGGACTTTTTTGATAAAGTAACCAAAATTCGTTAGCACTTGTTCTAGGTGGATTTGCCACTGATTTAATGTTTGGTTGATGATAGATGTTTTTCCGTAAATGGAAATCACTGTGCCTAAATCCGCAGTTTGAGCCATCTTTAAATCATAAGCGGAAATGTCTTCGATCGCTGCTCGTTTTGCGGAACGTTCTAAAGGTTCGATTAAAATTTCGTATACTTGTAACAAATCGTCTTGGTACGGATTCACAGGTTTGACTCTAAGTTCCACACGATTTTCTTTTAGGACACAAACCAAGGATTTCGGTTTTGAAACCATGGGTTCCGTTGTTTCGATTGTGATGTGCACAGATTTTAAGATATCATTGACTGCGACTGGATTGGTAAGTGTGAATTTTTGATTGGTGTCACGGTCTTGTAGAACCGTAGTTGTCAGTTTGGAAACAATCCCTAAAAGTGTCCTTTGGTCAGTCAGTCTGTATTTTTTCATGGTCTAATGAGTATGATACGTAAAATCCTAATTTTCGCCATAGTTTTTCCATCCTTTTTGCCTCTTTTGGCAGAAAAACCTAAATACCAATATTTTGGTAAGGCATATGACCTAAACACAGGAAAGTACATTTATTCGGACAATCATAAAGAATATTATAATAATGGAAAACACACTCACTCCGAAATCCAATACAAAGATGCCAATGGAAAAGTATTTGGTTCCAAACACATTGAGTTTGATCAAAATTCGGAAGTACCAACCTTTAAGACAGTTGATGATAGAGATGGTTATACGGAAGGAGCTGATGTAAAAGGAAAATCGGTTCGTTTATTTTTTAAACGGAAAAAAGAAGATCCTCTTTCTGAAAAAACATATACTCCAAAATCTCCCGCTGTGATGGATGGAGGTTTCGATTATTTTGTAAGGAACAATTGGGAACCATTGTCTAGAGGAGAGAGAATGTCTTTCCACTTCATCGCTCCAGTACAACTTGATGATTATAAATTTGCGGTTTTAAAAATCAAGGATGGTGAGTGGAAAGGAAGACCTGCCCTTTACCTCAGATTAGAAATTGATAACTTTCTTTTGAAACAAGTTGTGAAACCATTTCTTTTGGTGTATGATGTACAAACTCGTCGTATTTTACAATTCGAAGGTCTTTCCAATATCAATGATGAAAATGGGAAAAGTTTGAAAGTGAAAATTGTTTATGATTATCCAAAGGATGTATTGGAACCTTGACAAAAAGGAGTTTTGACCAATTTTTTAAAAACCCTCGGCAATGGAGGGAAGATTTGGTTGCAGTCGGCGGTGATTTCTCCGTTGATCGGCTGTTATATGCATATACACATGGCATTTTCCCTTGGTCTGAGGATCCAATTCGTTGGTATTGTTTGGATCCTCGTGCCATTTTTGACATTCATCGAGTTCATTTTTCTAAAACCGTTCTTCGCAAAGTAAGACAAAAAAAATTTCGTATCAGTTTTAACGAAGCATTCCCGATCGTCATGCAAGCTTGTTCTTATCGGGAAAAGGATAACACTTGGATCACTCCAGGTTTTATCGATGGTTATTTGGAACTCCACAAAAAAGGTTGGGCGCACTCAGTGGAAGTATGGAATGCGGAAAATGTTTTAGTGGGTGGTGTGTATGGTGTTGCCATCGGTAAGTTTTTTGCAGGGGAAAGTATGTTTTCGTTTGAATCAGATGCAGGAAAAATTGGGCTCTTTCATTTGTTTGCAAAACTGAAAGAATCAAAATTTGAGTTATTTGACACCCAACAGCTCAACCATGTGACTTGGCAATTGGGTGCTTATGAAATTCCAAAACTATCTTATTTAGATCGATTGGAACGTTCTATCAAAGATATGGTTCCTTGGGTCATTCCACCTTCACACGACTGATTTCATCTAATTCTACTTTCCAAAGTTTCTGTACTTCTTCTGTTAGCTTTTCCCATTCTTTTTCTCCAATCATAGGTGCTTTGAATGGATCGAAGTTTGGATGGTTCTCAAAAAAATTCGTAATCTCCATTTGTTTCATCGTTGTTCGGTAAATCTCAGCTTCTTGGATTTCTGTTTCTGGATTTTTTTCACCTTGGATGAAGAAAGGTTTGGAAAGGCTAAGTGACAATAAATCAAAATGGTGGAGGTTCAAAACATATCCTATGCGTAGTAAAACCAAACTATGGTATTCGGTCATCACCTTGCGGTACTCAGAAGGATCATTGAATGTTAACGCACTGTTACTTCCATATGTGACATGAACTTCGTTCTGTTTGTCTTTATTGAGCATTGATTCAATGTTTTTAAATTCAGTACCAAGTATATTGGGTAATATTGATTCGGCAAAAGGTATGAGTGAATTTTTGTTTTGATCACGTATTGAAGTGATTTCTTCTTTTGTGATTTCTCTCGGGCGACAACCCGAGAGCAAAACAAGAGTTATCATCAAATTGAGAACTAGATTCATCTTAATTTTTTTTTGACTTAATTTTGGCAAATTCAACATCAATACGTCCCATTAACATTTTGAAGTACATCATCCAATCAGAAACGAAGGAATAAATTGGGTAGGTAAATGTCGCAGGGCGATTTTTTTCGACAAAGAAATGTCCGATCCATGCAAAGAAATACCCACTAACAAGTGCCAAACCTAAGATATACAACTTAGTAGTTGCGATAAATCCTAGAATACAACCGAAGGCAAGACTTGAGCCAACAAAATGTAACGCACGGTTAAACGGATGGCTATGTTCTTCTAAATAGAATGGGAAAAAATCTTTGAGTGTTTTGTACTTCTTTTCCATAAATTGGTCCTTTCTCTAAACCTTAGTCGATCTTTTCACTTTGCCAACTCAAAAATCATTCCAAATATTAGAGTTTGTCCCTAGTTTTTGAATCTATATTCGAGAATTCAGATATGATTTTAAAATAGAGTTGCACGTTAGTGGGTAGAAACTAATGTGCATTAACATTTAGAATCTAACAGAGAGTTAAATTTAGCAAAAAGTAGGAGAATGTATGAAGCCTAAATCGATTAAACCGGATGAGTTAAACAAGATTTTTTCCGAATTAAAAAAAGGAGAGGAGTCTGCCATCGGAAGTTATTTGGTAAAAGGAGTTCGTCTTCAAATCAGTAAATACAATTTATCAGGTGCCGAACGAGTTCAATTGTTATACAAAAGAAGAAGGGCACAAGGTTTGTGTATTGTATGCGGAAAAAAAGTCACAAAGAAAAATCCATCTACAGATCAACTCTATAGACTCTGTGAGGAACACCGCAATAAGATTGATAAAGGTACTAAATAACCTATTCTTTGGTAGAGTTTCCCGCCTTTCTACGCGGGAGCTCCTGCCAGACTGCTTCTTTTTCCTCATCGGTCATACTGGACCAAGCCCCGATTTCTTCGATTGTTCGGTAACAACCAGCACAAAACCCAGATTCTGGATCCATCATACAGATTTTAATACATGGTGATTTTCGAGACATAGACCTGAAAATAGTAAATTTTTATAAATTTTCCTAAGCTAGTTTGGGAATCCGTCGATCCTTCCCATAAGGGAAAAGGAATTCGCATGTTGGATTGGGTAGAATCACTTAGAAGTTTATTTACTACAGAAATAGACTGTTACAAGCGCCTTTTGGATTTGGAAGGCAAAAAAAGAAACGCCATCCACCAAGCGGACGGCAAATCACTCGAGTCCTTTGTTAAAGAAAGTTATCATATCATGGTAGAAGCCTCTGAATTGGAACGAATTCGGATGAAAACCATAGAAGATGTTTATGAAAAGGAAAAATTCCAAAAAGACGAATCTTCGATCACACTCACTCATTTTTTAAACCAAATGGACCGCGAGTCCAATTTTAAACTCAAAACATTTGCGTTAGAACTTAAAAAGGTGGTGGCAGACTTAAAAGACGCCATCATCACAAACGAAAAACTTCTAAGAACCAGAAAAGAATTTTTGCAAGCAACCGTTGACTCACTACAAGAGTTATCCCGTGAAAAGGTGTATACCTCTCACAAACAACCAACAAGGCGTGGGCAGAGCCAAAAAGGCGCGATCATTTTGAACGCGACTGCCTAGGAGAATCGTATGGGATCAACATTCCAAGGTATAGAAATCGGAAAACGAGGACTTTCGGTCCACCAACAGGCGATCCAAACCACAGGTCATAATATTTCCAACGCGGATAACAAACATTATGCGCGTCAACGAGTTGTCATGAACAGCATGGATCCTATTTATGATCCAGCTTTCAACCGTGCAGAGGTTCCTGGTCAAATTGGACAAGGGGTAAAAATTTCCGAGATTGAACGAGTTCGTGATAATTTTATTGATGATCGCATCATTGATTCCTCTTCCTTAAAAGAATATTGGGGCAAAAAAAATGATTATTTGTACCAAGTAGAAACAGTTTTTAATGAGCCAACGGGAACGACACTTAGGTCCATGATGGATCAGTTTTGGTCTTCTTGGGAAGACCTTTCGAACTATCCAGAAGAAACAGCGCATAGAGCCGTTGTGCAGGAAAAAGCCGAAGCACTTGGTTCACGTATGGAAGATGTTTACAGAAAACTTTCTCTTCTCCGTGACCAATCGAATCGGGAAATTGAAGCAAAAGTAAACCACCTCAATACTGTTTCCGAAAACATCAAATCTCTTAATGAAAAAATTACAAAATCACAAGCATTAGGTGACAATCCAAATGACCTTTTGGATAGAAGAGACGAACTTTTACAAGAATTAGCTGGGATGGCTGACATCACCATCGGACGTAGCGATGAAGATGAACTGATGGTTTTTATTGGCCAACAAATCCTCATCCAAGGGCAAAAGGTTCACAAAATTGATTTGGTAGGGAATCCAAACAATGATGGACTACTTGATTTAAAATGGTCTGAAACTGGCGATACAGTTCTCCTGAGAAAAGGGAGTATCCAAGCCCTTTACGAAATCAGAGATAGAATCTTAGTCGAAAAAATCAATGCTGTGGATGCACTTGCGATCAATGCCATGGATGTGATCAACGAAATCCATAAAGATGGATTTGGACTGAATGGCAAAACCAATGTGAACTTCTTTGAACAAAGAGCTCTTGCTACCAATACCTTCGGGGAAATCGATACTGATGGTGATGGACTCAACGATAAAACAGCAGTGTTTCGAGTGACAGGTCGCACTTCTCTTGATCCTGATCGCCCCATTGGTATCTCAGGGACCATGCGATTTTTAAAAGCAAGTCCTGGAGGCGAAACAGAAATCCTAGTACCGTATTCCAAAGATGATACCTTAAATGCGGTTATCAAACGAATCAATCGTTCTGAAACTGGTGTTGTGGCTTACATGTCGCATGACAACCAATTGGCGCTAAAGAGTACGACAAACCCACAAGACAAAAAAGAAAACTTTATGATCCGCCACTTGGAAGATTCTGGAGAACTCCTTGTGGGTCTCACTGGAATTTTGACTGCCTCTGGTGTATCGGGATCGTTTGATTACCGAAAAATTGGTGAGATCAATAAATTCCAAGCGAATGCACAAGACATCACACTCACACCGATGTACCACCCCTCTTCATTCTTTAAAATGTCTGATGATGTGAGAAATAACCCAGCTAATATTGCCGCAGGTCGAGGTAAAGATGTGAATGGTTCCGGTGATTACAATTCACCAAACGGTCAAAAAGACGGATCCAATGCACTTCTTATCGCAGCGGCTCTGCGTGAAAAACCAGTGATGTTTGATTATTCCAAAACAACTGATGATTTTTACAACTCACTGATTTCAAGACTGGGAACCGAAGCTCGTGAAGCGAAACAAGAGTATACGACACAAAACGAACTGATGGTGGAATTAGAAAACATGCGCCAATCAGTTATGGGTGTGAATTTAGATGAGGAGATGGCCAATATGGTTCAGTTCCAACAATCTTATAATGCCTCGGCTCGGATGATCTCCACACTCAATGAAATGTTAGATACCATCATCAATAGGTTAGGTGTATAATCATGATCAGAATTACTAACATGATGCAGAACAATTCCTTGGTGCGGAATTTAAACCGCCACCAAGTGGCAATGGACGAAACCCAAACGCAACTAGGGACTGGATTAAAAATCCGTAAACCTTCAGATGATCCGGGTGCGGCCACAAACCAAATGTACTTTCGATCTCGCCTCAATGAACTCTCTCAGTACGAAGAAAACATTGGGGATGGATACCAACGTCTGCAACAGATTGATGGGGTCCTCGATAAGATGGGTGAAATTTTCCAACGAGTTCGTGTGTTAACCGTACAAGCTGGAAATGGTATTTACCAAGGGGACAAAGGATTTGAACTCGAAGTTGCCATTGGAAAAGAAATTGACCAACACTTACGTGCCATCGTGGATCTCGCTAACGCACGTGATGCGACAGGACAACCTTTGTTTGGTGGTCATGTAATTGAAAGACCTCCATTTGAACCAATTGAATCAAAAATTAAGGGTTTGCAAGGTCTAGAACTGAAAAACCAATACGTGGGTGTGGAATACCGAGGGGACATTGGCGAACAACTCCGTGAGATTGAAAAAGGGGAATACATCCCTATCACGATCCCAGGGAACAAAGTGTTTTGGGGAACAAACGTGAGTGTCACATCCAAAGTGGACAACTCTGCTTACCAAGCTACTTCTGACCAAAAGTTCAAAATTGATGGAGTAGAAATCCATATCTCTGTGGGTGATACCATTGATGATGTGATTGATAAAATCAATAACGCTCCTTTGGAAGTAAAAGCAAGTAAACTTGCCCAAGATAACATTTCAATTTCTTCCACAGCACCTCACCAAATTTGGCTAGAGGATGTAGACGGTGGAACTGTGTTACGTGACATTGGACTCATTGAACCAAGTGCAAGTGAACCACCAAATAATTATTCTAAATCAGCAACGGTAACAGGACTTTCTGTTTTTGATACTCTCATCCAACTTCGAAATGACCTCATCCAAAAAGACCAAGAAAGAATTGGTGGTCGCGATTTAGGAGATTTGGACTTAGCATTGGAAAATATTCTACGCCATCGTGCTACCATCGGTGCTCGTATGAATCGATTGGAACAACATGAAGAACGAGTTTCTTATGATAAGATGTACATGACGGAACTTCTTGCTAAAAATGAAGGAATTGATTTTCCGGAAACGATTATGAACATGAAGTGGTTAGAAACAATTCATAGTTATGCGCTCAATGTTGGATCTAAAATCATCAAACCAACTTTGATGGATTTCCTAAGGTAATTGGGATTAAATGACAGGCACATTAGAAAGATTAGAAACAACAGGAACTAGAATGTCGGTAACGATTCATACAAAACCTTTCGGAACCATCCAAGTGGATTCAAAACAAATTCTTAAATTCCCTCAAGGGTTACTTGGATTTGAAGAATTTGATGAATATGCACTGATCGAAGAAAGTGCAGAAAGTCCTTTCAAATGGTTACAATCCACAAAAGAGTCGGGTCTTGCATTCATTGTAATCCAACCCGAACTGTTTATGAATCATTACAAACCTGCAATCAGTGACGAAGAGTTACATGATATTGGATTAACTAGTTGGAAAGAAGGGATAATATTTCTCATTGTGACTATTCCTCATGACAATCCAAAAGGAATGACTGCCAATTTACAAGGGCCAATCATCCTGAATGGAAAAGAAGGAAAAGGAAAACAATGTATTTCTAGAGATGAAAACCATCCAATTCGCAAAAATATCATAGAATCAATGGAAGAAATGTCTTCCGAAAAGGTTTAGCTCGTGTTAGTTTTAGCAAGGAGAAGTAACCAATCCATTATGATAGGTGATGACATTGAAATTGTCATTGTTGATATCAAAGGGGATCAAGTTAAGATTGGTGTCAAAGCTCCTAAAAATGTTTCTGTACATAGAGCAGAAGTGTACAAAGAAATCCAAGAAGAGAACAAAAAGGCTGCAGGTACAAATATCAAACCTGAAGACTTAGGTAAATTGGGAGACCTATTTAAGAAGAAAACTTAACTTGATCTTTCTCTAATCAAAACATTCTCTGGAAACAAACTCCAGGGAGTGAATTTATCTCTTGAAACGAAAAATATTAGTTTGGCTTTTACCACTCATTATCGTTTGGCTACAACGATTCGTCGGCCTCACATCGCGATTTCGCATCATTAAAAACGAACAATACGAAGAAATATTTAAAAATAAAAAACCATACATCTATTCCATTTGGCATACGAACGTATTGTACTCTCCTTACCTTCATCGAAATAAAAACGTAGCTGTCTTAATTTCAGAATCGAAAGACGGAGATTTTATCAACCAAGTGGTTCACCGTTTTGGGAATTCAAGTATTCGAGGCAGTAGTTCTAAAGGTGGATCAAAAGCACTAAAAGCAATGATCCAACATTTGAAAAAAGGTTTACCTGCTGCATTTACACCTGATGGACCAAGAGGACCTGCACTAATTCTACAACCTGGAATCATTGCAGCTGCACAAGTCACACAAGTACCTATCGTTCCATTTCATTATGAATGTTCAAGGCAATGGATTTTGGAAAAGGCGTGGGACAAACATAGAGTTCCAAAACCGTTTACAACCTTTGTTGTTTCATATGGGGAACCAATTTACGTTCCTCGCGAATTAAATGAGGTGGAATTTGAAAATATGAGATTGAAAGTTGAAGAAGCTATGTTAAAAAATAGGGAGAAAGCGATTCAGGAAGCGGAACGAATTCGTAAAGGAGAATCCAAATGACAGCAGTATTCGAAGACAAAGTGATCGTCACAACGGAAAACACAAAATACGAAACCAAAATCTCAAAAGGCAAACACCATTGGATAGCAGACGAACCAGCAGATAAAGAAGGCACAGATCTTGGTCCTATGCCGACAGAACTTCTTGCATCTTCCTTAGGAGCATGTACTTCGATTACAATACGAATGTATGCAGATAGAAAAGGGTATGCATTAGATTCCGTTTCTGTCCAAGTAACAATTGATAAACGGTCACCTGAGGATCACAAATTCGTTCGCGAAGTCACTCTCAAAGGAAATTTAAAACCAGAGGAAAGGGAACGGTTGTATTCAGTTGCCAATGCTTGCCCCGTTCACAAAATTCTCACTGGGAAAATCGAAATCGAAACTCTTTTACTCCCTTAAACCCACAAGGGGATGACAGTGGCAGATCCCCCTGTCCATTCGATCTTTGTGTGAAAGTGTTTCCCTTCTCTGATCCTTGGGACTTTGGCTCCATTCACATAAAAAGTCCCACCAGTGTATTCATGTGTTTCCCTTTCTTTGGTTTTGCTAATGGAATGGTGCATGTGGCCAGAAAGGACAAGGGGAACTTTTTTCCCAATCGATTTGGCATATTGAATGGCTTCCGTTAAATCGGTATCACCCCAATCACCACCTTCCTTTTTAAATTCAGCTCCATACATCGCATTTTTAGCAGAACCGAGCCCAAAAGGCCCGTTATGCGAAAGGAAGAGTAAATGTTTTTCCTTTGTTCCATCAATCAGTCGTTTATATGTCTCAATGGAAGTTTCCATATCGGTAACGTGATAGGTTTTTTTTAAGTGAGGCAAAAAACTAAGTCCTCCACCCATGGCATGTGGTCTCCCTACAATGAGAGACAAATCCAATTCTTGTGACAATACAAGTGAACTATAACCAAGGATTGTGAGAGGTTTGACTCGTTCGGATAGTTTTTGTAACCTTCTACCTTGCCCCAAATGACCTGATTGGATCAGGAGTTTGGAATTTACAATTTCTCCAACCACGGAGGTGAGACTTGTTCCATCCCAATTCCCAGGTATCATATACGCGCGTTTGGTGAGTCCTTGGAAGGAAACCTTTCCTAGTTTTGGATTCCCCCTTAGATCACCTGTAAAAAACAAAAAGTCATAATCTGACTCATTGAAGTATTCAATGTCTTTTTGGTTCCAATAGCCGTGGATGTCTCCAATCAATGCAAATTTCATCTGGGTTGGTTCCTTAATTTTTATTCCGTATACTTTCTAAGGAAGAACGAATGAGACCCTCTGATTTTCCACCAACTCTGATAAAAGCAGGTGGTTTTCCAATCGGTGCAGAGATTTGTATTTTTCGATTTCCTTCATAGGTTGTGCCTGTCCAAAAATGTGTCCATTTCCCTCGAGGTAAGTATACATCTTGTACAATTTCATTTGATTCTACAACAGGTGCGACGAGTACATCATCTCCTAAGAAAAACTGGTATTTGTAATTGAGAAGAATTTTGTCTTCTGGTTCCACTATTGCATTGTGTCTCACAACAGGAAGTCCTGTTTTGGATGCTTCTTCCACCAAACTTTGGATGTATGGCTTTAAGGCAAAGTGGATCCTAGCAATTTTTGCAAATAGTTGGACTGTATCCTCATCCCCAAGTGATTTTGTTCCGTCAGGTTTTGTATATGTGTAAACTTGCCAGTTTTTAAGAGGCCTGTTGCCTTCGTGTGTACGAAACACAGGGGTAAAAGCAGAAACTTCTGCCCATCGGAGTAATAATTCTTTTGTGCGGTGGTAGTTTTTTAATGGATTCGATATGGTTGTATATCCGCCAATATCACTATGGTTTAACGCATAACCGCTGATACCTGATGTTGTGAGTCCAACGATAGAAGAAGGGAGTCCATCATTGGTTCCAAAACTGACCATTTGGTCTCCTTCCCAAAAAAGAGTGGAATAGGCATTAGAATAACTATACCCAGCTCTTGTAAAAAAGACAATTTTTCCTTCCATCCCTGCTTCTTTGATGGCTTCACGATTGATCCTTGCCCAATCCACTGGGTAACGGTTATGGTACACTTTTGCATCCACACCAGAGTGAAGTTTGGCATCATAGGGTAACCATTCCCCGAAGTCGGCCATCCATCCAGAAAGACCCATTCCAATTAAATTCTTTTTGATGAGGTCCTTTGTCCATTTCACAGCCTGAGGATTGGTAAGATCAATGAGGTATGCTGGAAAACCAACTGTTTGGATGAGGTAATCCTCGCCTTTCGCATTTTTAACAAGATACCCTTTAGATTTTGCTTCTGTGAGAAGGGGGTTTGTAAAATCATCACCAGGTTTTTTGGGGTCGGTATCAGCTAAGAAAGAATTGATATAACCTAACACCTGCACGTTTTGATCATTCATTGATTTCACAAATTTTTTGAAATCTGGATAGAGGGTTTCATCTGCATACCAGCGCCATTTGAGTTGGTCACCAAAATTGGTAACACGCCTTCCACACCAGTCTTGGATCCAAAGTGCTGTGACGGGGTTACCAGCGTCTTTAGCTTGTTTTACGATAGCTGAAACTTTTTCTGTTCCCCCTTGGACACCTAACCAAGTTCCATACGCCCACTCTGGAAGTTTGGGGAAACGTCCTGTTTTTTTTGTGTAGGTTTCGATGAGCGATTTGGCAGAAGTGCCAAGCCATATGGATCCGGAAATTGATTTTTCAGATTGAAAGTCCCAAAATTCAACTTTAGTTTTTTTGGCGTGATCAAAATCAAATTTCGCATAACCACTGTTCTCAAAAAAGACAGATCGGTTTTCGGAACTGATGTAATGGGGAATCGGGGCATAAGTTGTATAAGCGTTTCCACCAGCCCCTGCGAGTAAATTGGCCCCTGTGGTAATGGGTTGGTCCCCACGACCAATGCCTTGTTCTTCAGTGAAAAAAAAGGGTTTTTTCCCTTTGAACTCATCATAAGTGAATTGTTCCCCGAGTCCAAAAAACTTTTCATCTGGCTGAGACGCATACACAAGTTGGATTCGATTTAGGTTTTCATCAGAAACAGTGATTTTGAACTCAATTTCAGTATCAGATTTTGCGACAAAGTTGACTTGGTAATCGGAAGAACAATTTTTCCCTGTTAATTTACCAAGGATGGTAATTTTCCCAATTTCTTTTTTGATGGAATCCACCGTTTGTTCGGAACAAGTCCGTTTCGTCGATTCTTCAAATTTAAAAGAAGCCATCCGGTATTTGGAAACGGTTTCTACTTCGGATACTGACAGGAAAGGTTCATCTAACGAGAGCTTGATGAAGTTTTTGTCAACGGATGTGTTTTTCAGAGCAAGCTCAGTTGGTTTTTGGATCCATTGGATTTGTTTGGAAACTTGGAAGGTTTCTTCCTGAATGGGAGTAGGTGTGAGAACATGAGAGGCACATTCTAGGAATAAAAAGATACAACAAAGGGATAAAAAACGAAAAACCATCGGATCCTCCAAGAGCGAGAGCTTAGTGAACCGATGGTCTTAAGTTACGTAAATCTTTTTTTAGACTTTCTTTCGATCAACACCACCTACCCTAGGTGCTGCTGCTTGTGCGCCTTGTTTAGCACCAAAAACGGCAACAGCTTGTTTGGGTAAGTTGGATTTACGCCATTCAAACCAAGAACCTTGGTAAGTAGTAACGTCAATATATCCTGCTTCTCGTAACATAAGAGCTAACAAACAGGATCTGGCACCATTGTAATCATAAATCACAGTTGGCCTTTCGGGCATAAAAGGAAAACCATTCAGGCGTTTTTTGAAAATAGAACGTTCGATGAGATTGGCTTCTCCATCATACAAATTCCTCCAATCCCAGAGGAAAGCACCTGGCAAACGGCCACAGAGTGTTCCTTCTTCTGGAGCAGTGAGACGTGGAAGACGACCTTCGTATTCTTCCATAGTCCTTGCATCAAAGATTTGTAATTTCGTAAGATTTCGTTCCATGAAGGCTTTATCAACAACACCTTCAATTGGTTTTGCCTTATCCGCAACAGGAGGTTCGATTTTGAGTTCTCCTTTTGCTTTTTTACCATTAGCAGGCCATTTTTGACCAAGAACATAAGCATCTTTGATTCCCATTCCACGGAGTAAATACACCATACGAGTGGAAAACATCCCCATTCCTTCATCAAAAACAATGATTCGAGTCTTTTTTGATTTTTGAAACTCTTGGACCACAGCAGCCATTGGGCCATATAATTTTTTTTGGGATTCTGGATCAGAGCCGAACGCTTTTTTGATAAATGGATAGTAGTAGGCACCTTCTAATGTTTCTTCTTCATATGCTGATTGGGAACGACAATCGATGAGGAAGTCACCAGGTTCTATTTCGGTTTTAAGAAAGTTCCAGTTCAAAAAAGTATTCTCCTATTTCTTACATTACTTTTCCCCCCCTCGAATTTTTGAAAGTCTGAAAACCAAAAAAAAAATTCAAAGCTGGTCTGGGACATAATGAGAAAAGAAATCAATTGTTCAAGAGTTGATTCCGAGGGGTATAGAATCCGATATTAAAGATAGTCGGTAAACCATGAATTGGCATGTTTCAATATCATTCTCAGTCATTTTAAGTCTATTTTCGTTAGCCAATCTATCTGCTGACAAAATTCCAAAGGTTCATTCGTTACAATCTTTGAACGATGAAATCATTCATTGGAAACAAGGTAAAATTTCAAAAAACTTCGAACAAAAAATACGGAATCGTAGTGTATACCCTACGAATGATGAAAATTGCCAAATTAAGTTGGCATCAAAAATCTCATCTGTAACTTATTACAGACTCAGTTGCCAATCAACAGAAGAACCAATTTTTATCGAATTTTTATCTCAGAATAGAACCAATTTACCGAAAGATGAATTCCGTTTAAAGTCTGTTCAACGAATTGGTAAAAAACAATATTTGGAAATCCAATCAGGATTTAATTTTGTTGGATCTAACGCAAACGAAAGTACAAAGACTAATTTTGATGATACAGATTTAGATTACCCTCAAAAAAAAGTAAATCAGATTCGAAATCAAAAATCTACTAAGGTAACCTCTTACCAACCAATTCAAAATCCAAACTTGTTTTATTTCCAATCCATTGCGGAAAATCCAAAGAGACGAAAAGAAGTACCTTCCAATTTAGAAATCTTTTTTGATTCTTCCTGTCCGCTGGAATTTGTAGAAAAAGACCAAAGTTTTTACTGGGATCAAACAGTTTCTTATGTCTTTCGCATCACATGCGTTAAAGACTCTGTCTATCGATTGATACGTGCATCTTCTTCACCTTCAGGAGAATTGATGGTTTCGAATACCATTTGGAAAGATCCAAAACCAGGAGAACGAGTCTTAGGGAAGGCTCTCCTAAAAAAAATTTCAGAAACTCAAATCATTTGGGAGAATGTAATTCTGTATTATGAATAAAATCATCTTAATTTGTCTCAGTTTATTATTATGGAGTGAGACAGTATTTTCACAAACTGAATCAGAACCTGCAGTGGATTCAATTTTTCGTTCCGTAGTCCTTATACGGAATGAAGGGTTTAACACTGAAAATAAAACCCAACCTTGGATGAAAAAAAATCTTTATACAGGGTTTGGTTCAGGATTGGTATTACCCAATCAAACTATATTAACCAATGCACATGTAGTTCGTGATGCAAAACGAATTTTAGTGAAGAGTAGTTTCACGAAAAAAGAATACTTAGCAGATGTAAAATTCATTGGTTATGATTGTGACTTGGCATTATTACAAGTGAATGATCCCGATTTTTCGGAACAAACAACTTCATTAAGTTTATTGGAAGGAATTCCCAATTTAGGATCGGATGTATTGTTATTAGGTTTTCCAAATGGTAATGATAGTTTATCTGTCGAAAAAGGATCCATATTACGTTTTGAAAAAAATCGATACACCTACTCTGGGTTAGATTATAGAAATGTATTAAAAATAGCAGCAAATATCCAACCAGGCAATTCTGGTGGACCCGCTGTTCAAAATGGAAAGGTTGTTGGTCTTGTATTCCAGATCAGTACATTAGAACAAGGGATTGCGTATTTGATCTCCAATGACATCATCCGTCATTTTTTAGAAGATATCAATGATGGGAAATATGATGGGTTTCCGAATCTAGGATTTACATTCCAAAATGGAAATCCAAAAAGTTTAAAACAAGCGATGAAAGTTCCTGCGAGTGAAACAGGGATTTTTGTGAATCGAATTTATCCTTCTTCTACATTTTCGAAAGTATTAAAAGAAAAAGATTTTGTGACGGCAGTGGATGGAATTTCCATCTCAAATGATGGTGAACTTACATCTTCCAATAAAAAAGAATTCATCATTGATTGGATTGAAGACAAACAATTGAATTCAAAAGTTACAATCAATTTTTATCGAGCAGGGAAACCGAACCAAGCAGAAGTCAATTTGCAAAAAAACTATGCATTGGAACTCTATCGAGATGGAACTGAAGATTATTTTTTACAGGCAGGTTTTGTTTTCCAACCAATTACACGATCTTTTTTCCACTCTGAAGATGGTGATTTAGATAGTTCGTTACAATACCACTACAGTTATTTTATCCAAGACCTTCTCTATCGTTATACAACTAGAGATATTGTTTTGAGTTATGCCTTTAGTGATCCAGAAACATCAAAGTATAAAAAATATAAATACAAAGTTGTAGAGTCGATTAATGGACGAGTTCCAAAAGATTTAAGTGAATTTAAATCCCTTTGGAAAGAAAATAAACGTGGAGTGATTGTACTAAAATTTAGAGGAATGGATCTACCAATTGTGTTACGACCTGAATCCATTTACCAAATGAACCAAAGAGTTAAAAAAAGATATGGTGCCAATTATGAAGAAATTTAAGTCTATTGTCCTTGTATCATTTTTAGTATTAATCACTTCCAATCTTTTTGCGGAAGAGTTTGAAGACAAACGTGTCATTGAAGCAAGGGTAACCTTTCAGAAGATTAGCCACCAAAATCCATGGTTAGTTGGTGAACCTTTCAATCGCAAATTAAATATCATCCACTTAGGAAAGGGACAGTTTTTTGGTGTCACTCTTTCCAAACAAAACCCCGTATATGCGGAATTTGAATCCTTTGATTATTCAGTACCAAAATTGTCAATTAAGGCTTATGATGGTGAAACTGGGTTTCTATTATTAGAATCAAAAGGGATGCAGAAATTGCCAAAACCAGTAGGTTTGGATTTAAAACTGACAGACAAACATTGTCCTACTGGAAAATCTCGATATGTTTATTTGCCTTTTTCAAAGACTCCAATCAAAGTATTGATGTTGGATCAGAAAAAAACAGAAGAGTCTGATTTTTTCTTCAAAAATCAATTGTTATGCGGAATTACGATTTCTGATTTTTTAATCCCAAGCGAATATGTAGAATTGTTTTTACGATCTGGTGGTAAGTCATTCCCTCACCCAGGATTCTTATTTGATGTGAATTTAACTCCTTCGGAGAAAGAATATTATTCAAAATCATTTCCAAATCCACTTTTAGTTTCAGAAGTGATTCCCGGAGTTGGGCCTGCTTATAATTTATTCCCTGGTGACTTGGTTACCATGATCAATTCTTTTTCGCTTACGAAAGTAGATGAATGGGACCGGGCTGATAAAATCTTGGATTTGTTATTACGTAAACCCGATGGACGTTTGCGAGAATTAGGTGAAACGATCCAACTGAAGCTACATCGTAATTTTCAAAGTCTCAGTATTTCATATGATTTAAGGGCCTATGATTCTAATGATTTTTTAATCCCAGAGGAAGCAAAAGATCGCAGACCTTTGTATTTGATTGTTGGAGGATTTTTCTTTACGGAACTTTCCAATGCCTATCTCAAAGAATTTGGCTCGGAATACAGGGTGAAGTCGGAAAAAAAATTGGTGTATTTGTCTGACTATTACCAAAAGAAAGTCCACCCAGTCAGGGAAAAAATTGTAATCCTCAGTCGTGTTTTTCCCCTAGAAGGTAACCTAGGATACCAAGATTTCCAAGATTTAGTCTTAGAGAAGGTAAATGGAACTCGCATTAGCTCCCTTCGCCAATTAAAATCTCTTTTACAATCAGAAGAGTCCGCCTATTACGCGTTTGAATTGTCTGGAGGAAAAATCGCCTTTTTTACCAAAAAAGAGATTCTGGAATTGCAACAAGAACTTCAGTCTACCTACAAATTGGGACGTTCGTACAACTTGGAAGACTAAAAATCAAAAATAGATTTACAATTGTTAATGCTAGGACATTCTAATTCCCTAAGCCATTCCTTATGAAAATCCTATTTGTTGACGACGAAGAAACAATTCGTGAATTGTTTTGGGAATACTTCAAAGACGAATTTAATGTTACATTAGCCTCCGACGGGATGGAGGCTCTTGCTATAGCAAATCAAAACACTTTTGATTTAATCATTTCTGACATCAGCTTACCTAAATTAAACGGAATTCAATTCATTCAAAAATTAAGGGCAGATGGAAACCAAACTCCCTTTTTGGTAATCACGGGAGATAGTGACATTCAAATTGCAATCGATGTGTTTCGTATGGGAGCCGTTGATTTTTTTCTAAAACCATTCCGAATGGAAGCTCTCCGCTCTCGAATTAAAAAATTTGAAAATGCAGACATTGATCTCACCTTACTTTATAATAGTGGTGAAATTACACAATTCAGTGGTGACTGCAAAATCAAATTAAAACCTCAAATTAAAAAGTTAACTTCCTATATTGCCTTTTTAACCAAACAAATCTTAAATTCACCACATGCTTCACCTGAAGATTTAATCTCCATAAAAATTGTATTGTATGAATTATTGGCAAATGCAATCGAACATGGTGTTGCAGGTGTGAGTTATGCTGAAAAACAGGAATGTTTAGAATCTAACCAAGATTATTTTAAGTATGTTGATGAACGATGTGCCGGTAATAATTCATCTGTTTTTGTAGAATTACTAATGGATGATGTGGGTGTTACGATTGTGATTCGTGATGAAGGGAATGGATTTGCGGTTTCTCAAATACCCAACCCAATTGAAAATCCAAGTGCCAATTTAGTGAGTGGACGAGGGATTTTTTTAGCAAAAATGAATATTGATTCTATTGTTTATAATGAAAAAGGAAATGAAGTTCGATTTTTTAAAACTTGGAATCGGATTGCAGGAAATGCCAATCAAAACTGAATTCCTAAAGAAACATAAAACCTTAGGTATTCTTTGTTAGGTTCTTTCTCTGTAAATGGTTCCGTGATGAGAACTTTATTTTTTCTAGGATCCATTTCCGTATAAGAAAGACTAAATTGGGAAACTAAATTTCCAAAGTCTTTTGCTTGTAGACTCAATTTACCAATCACCTCATTTCCTTTTCCTAAAATGGAATCAGAACGGTTGATAAATAGATCACTGCGAATCCAGGAATTCCAATCCCAACCCAATTGAAGTCCAAATATCTGATTTCCTTTGTTTTCAAAATTGGGATTTGCCGAAATTGGACGATCTCGGAACAGAGGTGGATGGACAAAATCTAAGGATTGGTAAAGTAAAAAGGAAGAATAACCTCCCATTACTCTAGGTTCGGCGAAACTAGACGCATAACCATTGCTATTTGAATCAGTTCTATCTTTTTCATCTTTTTTGGTGACTAAACCTGCCAAAGCGAAACTCAATTTTTCATTTTGAGTGTGTAAAGAAAAATACCCCAAATACGAATTGGTTGCTATTTTTGATTCAGACCATGGAGAACTAGAAGATTTTGATTCTCCTAAAAGCCTGATGGTTGTAAAATCAAAGCTCCATGTTTCGAAAAAAGGTTTGGATTGGAATTCGATTCCCGAATAAGAATACCTGCCTGAGACTTTTTGGCCTGATCCTAGAGTAACATTTGTATTGTGATTGGGGTCTTCGTACACAAAATGAAACAGCCGAAATTCTTCCCAAAAAAGTATTTTTTCTGAGGAGATACGACCACCATAAAATTCCCTTCGGTATCCTGTCCAAGGGGGCCCAAACCAATTTTCTAATTCAGGTTTGGCATTTAAACGAATTCCCGTTAGGCGAAATCCATATTGAGTGTTCAGAGACAAAAAGATGGAATTGGCCATTCCCACAAAAACAAATCCATAACGGTCGAGTCGATTGTAACCACGGCCAACTTCCATAGAGAGTTGGATTTTGGAAATTTCCTTTGTGAAAAGGAAACTCACTTCTGAGTCATATACGGTTTTCACTTCTTTATTTGTGATGCGAGATTCACTGAGTGTGACTCGAGGTGCGACAAAAAATCCAGATGTCCATGTTGATTGGGTGAACGAAAATAAAGTTGGTGTCGTCAGAATGCCTTCTGAATGGTACCTGTTGGCTTTTTCTGAATCGATTCCACCTTTTTGGGATTGGAATTTGCCTCCCGATACGACGGACGACTGGAATCCGAATCCATTTTTTTCAGAAGGATGGGGGAGCAAATTTTGGCGTTCTTCCACCTTAACGATTCCAAATTGACGATTGGCTCTGTCATCGTCCCTTGCAGAGTCAGAATAGGACTGGGCACCAAGGAATTGAAAAAAAGAAAGAATGAGGAAACAAACAATCCCGATACTAGAAGGGATGAAGAAAATACTTTTGAAATATCGGCATGGATTTCTTCTCATTTTCCCTCTTCTGTTGGTTATTTTCTCTTACAGGGAAGCTGACACTCGTTTTTCCTACGACCTGAGTCGATTTTTTGAAAAAACAGACCATAGTAAAGAAGAGGCGGTGATTGTTTCTTATTTAACACAAAAAGATGCATCCAAAATTTCCTTGAGACGTAAAAAGGAATTAGCGAGAGCAATCGTAAGGTTTTCGCAAAAATTACAATTACCAGATGGTACTTTGTTAGGTGATTATCCACCAGTTCCTTCCTTATTTTTGTTAGCATGGGCAAAAACAAGAACTGAATTACAACCTATTAGTGAGAAAGGTTATGGCATTTTAGCACTTTCGGAATTTTTTGTAAGAGAATTTGAAATGTCATCAGGTGCAAAAATCAATAGGGACTATGACATACAATTAGACTCAATCCAATTTAAGATTGTAATTTTGAAACTAAAAGAGTATTTAGCAGAAGGTAAATCGGTAAAAGACGCCTATCAGATGTTATATAAAAATAATATCGGACCCAATGAATGGGAAGTTCTTATCTCTAATTATAAAAAAATCTACGAATACGTTATTTCCGAAAGTAAGCCATAAAATATCCTGTCAGTAATAACCACGATACAATTTGACCTAAAAATAGAGAAACAGCAGCTCCGTTTGCACCGAAGTCAGGGATGATCCAATAGTCAAACAAAGCACCAAATAATAGTCTTAGTAAGGCTAGACCTGCGAGTAATCTAGGTAATCCCAAAGCAAATAATGCAGTCACAAGTGGAGCAAATACCAACTGTAATAAAAAGTTGGGATAAAGAATTTTAAAAACAGAAATTGAGTTAGTATACTTCGTTCCGAATAACAAAGTTAAAATGGGTTCAGCGAGTAAAATTCCTGGTGCCAAACAAAATGCTATCATTCCGCCTAAAAAAACGGACTTTTTTAAAACCGTTGGGAATTCATCTGTTTCTGCTAACCTTGCCATTTTTGGATAAATGATAGAGTTAAATGTTGCAAGAATGATGATAAATCCACTAAACAATTGTAAGGCGGTACCATAGTCGGCAACAATTTCAGGTGGATGGAATTGATTTAAAAAGAAAATCTCCATCCTATCCGATAAAATTGCAAATATGGAAGCTGCAAAAGCCCATAAATTAAAAAGAAGGAGTTTTTTTTCGTTCATTCGGACTTCTGATGGATCTGCCGAAAATGAGATCTCTTCTTTTCCAAAAAAAACAAAAAACAAAAATAAAACAAATATTGGTGCAATACAAAAGATTGCAAGAATATCCATATAAGTTAACGGATGTTCGTTCGTTTCAGAAAAGTAAAAAAGTAAAGCTAATCGAATGATATTTGGAAGGGGATTCCAAAGGGATAATGATTTATATTTCCGATAGGATACAAATAAACTTTCAAAATAGGAAATAAAGGATATGATGATTCCGCCAAATAACAAAAGTAAGAGGACTAAATAGTTTTCGTTACTGGTAAAATAGGCAATGATCGTAATGACCGATAAGAATAAAAAAGAATAAAATTTAATCCTAAGAGATGCATTTAAAATGGCTCCGGGATTTTCTTTTTTTTCGGCTATGGGTGAGATGTATTTGATGAGTGCATTGGGCAATCCAAACTCTGCAATCGCAAGGACTACAGGAAGGAATCCTAAAAAGTATTGTAGTTTTCCATTTTCCGCTTTGCTTAGCAAATTGACGGAATAAATCATAAATACAAGATTGGTGACTGCCGAAATTGCCTTGGAACTACTAACAAAGAAAGAGTTTTTTAAAACTCCTTCTTTCATCAATTCGACTTTGAGAAGTTGGAAGATTTTTTTAATTTTTTGCATGTACTAGTTTTGCAAAAACTTTCCTTTTTGGATCTTTTGTAAAATAAGTGGAACAATGCATACTAATGCAAAACTAACCACTAAATATCGAATGTATCTTAGAAACAAATCATCTTTCCAAACTGTTTTTTTAATCAAAATTCCTGGGATTACATAAAACAATGCCATCACAATGACCAAGATGGAAAGTCTTACAAAAAAAGTTTTCCAAAAAACCGAGAAATCTTCCGAATCAATTTGAAAATTGGGTTTAGGCATACTCCAATTCAAAAATTCTTTTTTGCTAAATCTTGGGTAAAATAAGATTCCAAGCCAAAACCCTCCGAGTGCACCACTTGCCATCAAAACTCCAGATAAACTATGGTGGTGTTCCTCTGTTAAGAAAGGAGAATCGAGAGTTATCGGTAGCAAAGTAAGTACAATTCCCAATAAACCCAATGTTTTATATTGGTTTGTAAAAAGAAACGTTTCTGCTTTGTTTGTGTAATATTTATTTAATAATAACAAAACAATGATTAAGTGTAGAACACCCAATCCAAATCCTAATGTCACGTCCCCTAAATAATGTACTTTTAGATACATTCTGGAAAATGGCATAAACAATATGATGAGTATGGATAAAATTCGAAACCATAATTTGGGAATACGATACGCTAACAGACCCCATACGACAATCGCTGAATATACATGGCCAGATGGTAACCCAAACGCTTTTTCATCAAATGTTTCAGGATATGGGAATGGTCTTGGGCTTTCCAAATAAAATTTAAACAGTGAAACGGCAATCCCTGAGGTGAGTAATCCCAAAGAAAGTTCAAAAGCAAGTTTTGGTCGGTAATAAAGATAAACAAAAGAGATAAGACCAAGGAAAAAACTACTTCCACCCAAATAATGGCAGATGGTAGAAATCGCAAAAAAGATTCCTCCTTGGGATGGGTCCAAGATGTGTAAGGCATCAAGAGGACCTGGTGAGAACCATGGGGATGTTTCGGCTAAAAAGAGTTCTTTCATAGGATTTTCCATCTAAGATGAAAATCGAACTTGATTTCATAAAGTTTTATTTTGAAATATGTGATGTTTCTATGGAACCTAACCCAAATCCCGCTGATATTTTAGAAAGTTTGTTTGTGATTCCTCGTGAGGTGCCAAAAACCATCCTCCGTAACCTCTTAAAGCTCATTTATGACGTAAAAGTAGCTGGTTCCGAGAATATCCCTGAATCAGGTGGGGCACTTATCATCTCCAATCATACCGATTATTTGGACATTCCAGTCCAAGGTGCCTTCGCTGATCGTAAGATTGTTTATTTGGGAAAATATGAACTTTTCCATCCCCAAGAAGAGATTATGGCCATTATCAATCATAAAAACTCTCCTTTTCATTACCCACCCCTCAGTCTCACAAAACCAGTGATTGAAGTTTTATTGAACTCACTAGGAAGTGTGGTGAAAAAAAATCTCATCAATTGGGGTAGTATGCCCATCATTCGCAATGCCGCGAAAGAATCTGAAATGGACAAACGTGCAGCGATGGAATACTATGAAAAACTAGAGAATTACATGGTGGATCTGATGAAAGAAGGCGAACTTCTTTCCATCTACCCAGAAGGTTCACGTTCCGAAACAGGAGAATTACAATCCTTTCGGGCGATGGCAGCAAAACTTGCGATCCGTGCGGGTGTTCCCATCATACCATCTGGGATTGTCGGTGCTACCAATATGTCCAAACCCAAGGCATTTCTCACTGGGGATGCGTTCAAAACGAAAATTCGGTACCAGATTGGAAAACCCATTCTACCTTCAGAATTTCCGACTGGCCCTGAGAAAAAAGCCGCTAAGGAACTCACCGAAATCTTGGAAAACAAGGTGAGAGATTTGATGAAACAGGCAGAATCCATCCTTTAGTCTCGACTTTTAACGAAAATATGGCATGATCTGAGTAGTTATGTCATTCTCGTCACATTTTCCAATTGAATCCAGGACTATGCTCATAGAACGTTGTTCTCTATGAGCACCGAAATTTTAACATACTCCCCTCAAAACAAAATCCGCTTTGTGACGGCGGCTTCTCTTTTTGACGGACACGATGCTTCCATTAATATCATGCGTAGGATCCTACAACAAAGTGGAGTCGAAGTGATCCACTTAGGACACAACCGCAGTGTCCAAGAAATTGTCCAATGTGCCATCCAAGAAGATGTCCAAGGAATTGCGATCACCAGTTACCAAGGTGGCCATGTAGAATACTTCCAATACATGATTGATTTGTTAAAAAAAGAAGGGGCTAGCCACATTCGGGTGTTTGGTGGTGGTGGTGGAACCATTTTACCTTCTGAAATTCAGGTTTTACATCAATACGGCGTTGCACATATTTATTCACCTGATGAAGGTCGTACCCTTGGACTTCAAGGTATGATCAATGATGTGGTCAAACAATCTGATTTCCCAACACCACTATCATTTAACGGTGATTTGGCGTCACACATTCAAAAGAAAAATTACTTAGCATTAGGGCAAGCCATCACACAGATGGAATTTTCTCTTTTACAAGAAAAAACTAAGTATTCAATCAATTTGGAATTTCCACCTGCCAAAAAAACAATTCCTGTCCTTGGGATTACTGGAACAGGTGGAGCTGGAAAATCATCACTAACGGATGAACTCGTTCGTCGTTATCTGGATGATTTTCCAAACCAAACCATTGCAATTTTATCGGTAGACCCTTCCAAACGAAAAACAGGTGGTGCGCTACTTGGTGATCGTATTCGTATGAATTCCATATTTAATGAAAGGGTTTACATGCGTTCGTTTGCCACTAGAGAAGCAAACATTGCCCTAAACCGTAGTGTCAAAGGGGCTATTCAGATTCTTAAGACTGCTGGTTATGATCTCATCATTGTGGAAACAGCAGGAATTGGGCAAAGTGATTCTGAAATCACAGAAGTGGCAGATGTTTCTTTGTATGTGATGACACCAGAATATGGGGCTGCCACTCAATTGGAAAAAATTGATATGATCGATTATGCAGATGTGATTGCGATCAATAAATTTGACAAACGTGGTGCACTTGATGCATTACGAGATGTAAAAAAACAATACCAACGTTCCCGCAATTTATTCAATGATTCCGTTGATAGTATGCCAGTGTTTGGAACGATTGCATCGCAATTCCAAGATGCTGGTACGGATGAATTGTATGCCCATTTGATGGGGGTAGTCATTCAAAAATCAAAATTAGATTGGAAATCAAAATACCAAAAAAACCAAGTTGGAAGAGAAGCATCTGTTGTTTTACCTCCTGACCGTGTTCGTTACTTAACAGAAATCAAAGAAGAAATTGATCGAAATGCGGAATGGATCAAAAAAGAATCTGACCTTGCACGTTCCGCCTACCAACTGAAAGGTGCCATAACATTACTTTCCAAAAAAGGAAAATCAGTTGTAGATTTGGAATCTGAATACCAAACAACTTGGAATTCCTTATCTGTGGATTCGAGGAATATCATAGAAACTTGGTCAGAAAAAATTGAATCCTTTCGTAAGGAACAATATTCATACTTTGTCCGTGGCAAAGAAATCAAAGTTGATAATTATACTGTATCATTGAGCCATTTGAAAATTCCAAAAATTGCCACTCCAAGATTTGTGGATTGGGGTGATATTTTAGAATGGTCTTACCAAGAAAACTTTCCAGGTTTTTTCCCATATACGGCAGGAGTGTATCCATACAAACGAAGTGGAGAAGATCCAACGCGTATGTTTGCAGGCGAAGGTGGACCAGAACGAACCAATCGAAGGTTCCATTATTTGAGCTCCGGTATGCCCGCCAAACGTCTGTCAACTGCGTTTGATTCAGTGACATTGTATGGAGAGGATCCAGACATTCGACCTGATATTTATGGAAAAATTGGAAACTCTGGTGTTAATGTTGCAACGTTAGACGATGCAAAAAAACTTTATTCAGGATTTGATCTTTGTGATCCTTCTACATCTGTGTCCATGACAATCAACGGACCTGCACCAATGGTCCTTGCTTTTTTTCTCAATGCAGCCATTGACCAGGCATGTGAAAAGTACATTCGTGCGGAAGGAAAAACAGAAGAGGTTAAATCCAAAATCAAATCCATATTTGATTCAAAAGGATTACCGGTACCCAAGTTTGATGGAAACTTACCAGAAACAAATAATGGTTTGGGATTACTCTTACTTGGAGTTACGGGAGATGAAGTCCTTTCAAAAGATACATATGAGAAATTAAAAAAAGATGCCCTTTCCCAAGTAAGAGGAACTGTCCAAGCAGATATCCTCAAGGAAGACCAAGCCCAAAATACTTGTATCTTTTCGACAGAATTTGCGTTAAAGATGATGGGAGATATCCAACACCATTTTATACAAAACCAAGTTCGAAATTTTTATTCCGTTTCCATCAGTGGTTACCACATAGCAGAAGCAGGTGCCAATCCTATCACACAGGTTGCATTTACTTTAGCAAATGGATTTACTTATGTGGAATATTATCTTAGCCGTGGGATGGACATCAATGACTTTGCTCCGAACTTGTCCTTCTTTTTTTCCAATGGAATTGATCCTGAGTATTCAGTGATTGGACGTGTGGCAAGACGGATTTGGGCGAAAGCTATGAAGTTCAAATACAGAGCCAATGAACGTTCACAGATGTTAAAGTATCACATCCAAACATCAGGTAGGTCTTTACACTCTCAAGAGATTGACTTTAATGACATTAGAACCACATTGCAAGCATTATATGCAATTTATGATAATTGTAATTCCCTTCATACCAATGCTTATGATGAGGCAATTACAACTCCTACAGAAGAATCCGTTAGACGAGCTGTGGCTATCCAACTTATCATTAATCGTGAGTTAGGTCTTGCTAAAAATGAAAATCCATTACAAGGTGCTTTCATCATTGAAGAACTTACCAACTTGGTAGAAGAGGCAATTCTCACCGAATTCAATCGATTGACAGAACGTGGGGGAGTGCTCGGTGCAATGGAAAGAATGTACCAAAGGAATAAAATCCAAGAAGAGTCCCTCCACTATGAAACTTTAAAACACACTGGTGAATATCCAATTATCGGAGTGAATACTTTCCTCAATCGAAATGGTTCCCCAACAGTGATTCCTGGGGAAGTGATCCGTTCGACAGATGAGGAGAAACAACAACAAATTGGCAATTTGAAGGCATTTCAAAAAGCAAATGTTGGCAAAACGGAATCCGCGATCACAAAATTAAAACAAGTAGCTCGTGCCAAAGAAAATATCTTTCAAGAGTTACTAGAAACAGTGAAAGTGGCGTCTTTAGGGCAGATCTCACATGCGTTGTATGAAGTGGGAGGTCAGTACCGCCGCAATATGTAAAAGGATGGGGTAGAAAAAATCTACCCTTGGTAATGTTATGATTTCCTGGGATTTGATTAAAAAACACAAATTGGGAATTCCTCTCTTATGGGACATCACAATGGTGTTTGTTGTCCTGGGAAATTTGGCTCTTATCATATTTGATTTGAGTTATCTTAGCTTAAGGCCATTTTATTTTCATAAATTCCCAGAAATCCTTTCCATGTATGACAAACCCATTTTAGGGATAGAACCACATCGAACCACAACAGCTTACACTGATTTGGTGGATGATCTAAAATACTTAACTCAATTGCGAGATGATGAGTTTCGAGAAAACCAAAGAAAAAACACACGAGAAGAAATTTATAAAGTCTTAACAACTCTTAAAACACAATTTGCTAATGAGAAATTTGATTCTCTTTATGTTGGATTTGAAGCGGCAATCCAAATCGAAGACATTCAATTACGACGAAAGAGAGTAGAGGAGATACTTTTCCAATTGAATGACTTCTTTAGTGTTATGGAAGAGACAGACGAAATCACAACTTTAAGTGAACTTTCTGAAAAATATGCTTTTATCAATCGGTTAAGTATTGAGACAAATGAATCAAAAGAGATTTTGTCTATTATCCAAAAAATGGACAAACGAATGTTAGAGATTGTGGAAAACAATCCATTTGCTATGTCTGGCCAAACACAATTTTTATTGGATATCCAAACAAAGATCAAAAATGAATACCAACCACATAAAACAAAAGCACGAGATTTAAAACTAAGACAAGAATTAGACCCAATTTTAAATCGGGATCGAATTCCATCCACGGTTGTTGCTTTTGCATGGTTTTGGAGAGACCAAAATCGATCATTGGAACAAAAAATTGAGTTTTTTAATGTAAACTTTCAAGAATACTTTGCCTTAAATTATTACCGAGCAATTTCTTCTGATGGAACACCTGTTAATAACTATTTACTGTTAGATGCTCCATTTTTATTTTTCTTTTTAGCAGAGTTTATACTCAGTTGGTTGTTAGCCATCAAAAACAAAACATACATTGCTTGGTTTTTATATCCTATTTACCATTGGTATGACGTTTTGGGACTCATTCCAATTGTAGAATTTCGTTTTTTCCGTTTGGTTCGTGTCTATAAAATCTATTTAATGTTACAAACCAATCAATTCACCAAAATATTAGGAAATGATTTGATTAGTAAAACATTACGATATTATTCAAATATCATTAAAGAAGAGATTTCCGATATTGTTACCATTCAAATTTTAACAGAAACACAAAACGAAGTTCGCTCAGGAAATTCTCTTGATCAATTGGTAAATGCCATCGACCAAAACCGAACAGAGTTAAAAAAAGTAGCATTAAAAAATATAGCACAATCAGCACAGAATCCAAATTTACAAGCGTTGGTTCAGAATTTAGTAACGGAAATATCAGAAAGAGTATCAGCCAATATGAAACCCATTTCTTTACTTCCAAAAGAAATGCAAGCTAACCTAACAAAACAAATTAGTTTGACCATTTATTCTGCGATTTCACAAGCTACAGTTGCAATGGCAACTGATCCATCAGGTCGAAAATCCATAGAGAACCTAATTGATTATTTGATTGATGAGATGATCCTTGTTGCACAAGACCCAGATATGGAAAAACTCAATACAAACATTTCTGTTGCTCTCATTGAAAATATGAAAAAATCTATTGGCGAGAAAAAATGGCTTAAATCAGAGATTGGAAATAGTTAATTCAGTTTTACAATTTTAGAACTGGAACATTTCTTCCATTTTTCGAACAGCGTTTCCATTAAAAAAAATGTCTTGTTTTCTTTCGGAAACAAGATGGAATCTATCCACTTTGGTGTTTCTGGTAAAGATATTTCTATCCTTGGCCTTCTGGTCAATTGTAGGAGGAGAAATCATGGCGAATCCAAATCCAGTGGAGACAAAAAATCAAATTGAATCTACGGATGAAAATTCGAATCCGACTGCTCAATCAACAAAACTGAAACATAAAAAAGTGAATACGAAAACCAATTCGAATTTATCTTCCTCTCGGCCTTCTAAAAAAGGAAAACGAACTGTAAGGATAAAACAAAATCTAAATCTGAAACAGAAAAACGGATCTAATCAGATTCATTCACTTCATACAAATTTGAAAAACCATAAGGGAAATTGGAAACCGATGGATTTGGTTTGGGAAGAAAGTTCTGGAGCTGTTGCACCCGAATATCGGTATGCAAAACAATTCCACCTGTGGACAGACTCTAAAACAATTCACTTAACTCGAAAAATCGTGAAGAATGGAAATCTGCAATTAGAAGAAACGAAAGAAATACCATCTATCCAATATGAGAAATGGATGAATCGTTTTTTGGAAATGGGAATCTCACATTTCCCTTATGAAGAAATTCCAGAAGAACAAATCACAGGTATCAGTTATAATTTTGTAGAATTTCAATTTGGGTCCACCAAATCAAAGTTTTACTATCGATTAGAAGAAATTCAGCAACCGGAATGGAAACAAAAAAAGAACATTATAAAGTATATAGAAAGGATGAAACCATGAATCTGAAAATAAAATCATTAATACTCGGAGTTGTATTATTCTCATTCCATACAACTTTTGCGGAAGAGTTTGACCCAAGTAGTGTCCGTTCCCCTGGTTGTAAACCTGGAACCTTTTCTTGTGGTTACATCCCTAGCCCAAAAGAAGTTCAAGATACAATTCCCCTCAAACGTGATTTTAATTCGTTTGAAGACTTACCAAGTTCAATTGACTTGTCATCCCAAATGCCTCCTGTCGGAAACCAGGGAAGACAAAACAGTTGTGTTGCATGGGCTACTGGTTATGCGATCAAATCATATCTTTTAAAAAATAAAGGACAAAGCACTGAATATGATCCACCGTTTGCAGGTGGGAAAGGAAACTTTGTGTTTTCTCCCGCATTTATTTATAACCAACAAAATGGGGGAGAAGACAAAGGATTGTACTATTACAAAACGATGGAATTTTTAAAATCCAATGGTGTTGCACCATGGAGTAGCATGCCTTACACAGACAAAGATTATTTGTCACAACCAACACAAGAATCTAAACAAGAAGCTCTAAAATATAAAATAAAATCTTTCTCTCGATTGAATTTCAAAAACCCAGATGAAATCAAGCGCGTATTAGCTGGTAAGAATGTTGTGATGGTTGGTATGATCATCGATGATGCATTTTATAAATTAAAGGGCGCAACTGTTTATGATGTGAATAGTGGCCAAAGTTATGGTGGCCATGCTATGACAATTGTTGGATATGATGATAATAAAAAATCGAAATCGGGTAAAAAAGGTGCATTTAAATTACAAAACTCATGGGGAACAAACTGGGGTGATAATGGATTTGGATGGGTATCTTATTCGATGTTAGCCAAAGTTGGGCAAGAAACATATGCGATTATAGATGAACCAACACCACAGAATACACCTACACCAATTGTAAGTGTCAATCCCGCCAAAAAACCTATTTTAGCTCCGACTGAAATTAAAGTTTCTAAAGGTGACTTTGATAATAAAATTCTCCTGACTTGGAAACACCAAGAATCTGCAGTCGCTTACTTAATTCAAAGAAAGGAAGAATCTGATTTTTATGACTTAGCATATTCAGACAAACCAAGTTTTACCGACGTATCCGTTTCACCAAACTCTACTTATTCGTATCGAATTTTAGCTATTGGAGCTGAGGATGTTTCAGTTGCATCATTAGAAATAGAAGGATTTACATCGTCGGAACCATCACAAGATGGAAATTTGACACAAGTTGTTGGACTTAGTGGAGTAGTTTTTTCGAATGGAAACTCAACAAGTGTCCAATTGGCTTGGTCTGAAATTGATGGTGTTACGAACTATACAATTGCTAAATCAGATTCGACATTTAAATGGAAAACCATTGGGACAAGTAAATCACCAGATTATGTGGATAACTCTCCGAAATCAGGAGAAGTGAATTATTACCGTGTCAATGCTGTCATAAGCTCCAAACAATCATCAGATTGGAGTGATTCCATTGCTGTTGAAGTAGCAAACCAGTCTTTATTACCAAACCAAGTAAGTAAGTTATCTGCATCAAACGGAGATTATGCAAATAAAATTCAGTTGAATTGGAAAGCTGCTCCTGGTGCAAAAAATTATTTTTTATTCCGATTTGATGAGAATGCAGAACCTTCAGGCCAATTCGAAGTATCTGGAACTTCTTATACAGATTCAGATACATCCATTCAAAACGGAAAAACATTTCTATATACAGTGATTTCCGCAAATGACTTAGGTTATGCGGAGCCTAGTGAAGTTGCCTTTGGAAAAACGGATCCTGGTTTAACAAAACGTGCAGGTGGTGTGACACTTCCCGCTCCAAAACAATTGATTACAAACCCAGTTGGAAAAGATAAAATGGTAAGTTTGAAATGGGATTCTGTTAAGGATAGTTTCGAATATTATATCTATCGAAAACCAATTCAAAATGGTAAACCCGGCAAATTGGAATTTGTATCAAGTGTGGATTCAAAAAAGACAAGTTTTTCAGAAATGTTTCCTGGAAAATCCGGAGAACTTTTTTTATACACTGTACGTTCCAAATCAGAGTTTGGTGCTGAATCCAAAGATTCTAATTTTGTTTCGGTTTTTTGGAATGAACCAAAATCCGTTGTAAAAAAGAGGACAATGTCTCTTGAAGAATTGCCAAATCAATTTACGGGAAAATGGACTTCTATGTATTGGAATCCAAAATTAGGTCCACAAAACTTACAGATGGAAATCACAGGTAACGGACAAGATTTTGTCGCAAAATTAAAGTTAAATGATAGGGAAATCAAACAATTTTCTGGATCTTGGACGCCTGGGAGTAAAATGATCAAAACAAAAGGATTTAGTTTAGAACTTTCCAATGTATTGGAAGGCAATTCGTTAGTTCAGTTCCAATCCATTAAAGAAATTGAAAATGGAATGGAACTGAGTTTCGAAAAAGAAAATTAATCGAGTCAATTCCCTTCAGTAAAGGGAATTGTGAATTTTGTTTTTAAATGCTTTGCAAATACAGCCAAAGTGCTTTTAGCTCTGTATCTGTTAATTTGGCTAAACTTTGCCAAGGCATTGGAAACTTGATCTCTGATCCATCTGGACGTTTTCCTGTTCGGATGGATTCAATAAAACTAACCTCTGTATAATGAGAAAGTCCTGCTTTCGTAATGTTTTGTGCTGGTGGCCATTCAGGAGGAGCTCCTTGGATTGGACCACCGACTAACTTCATTCCATGGCATCCAGTGCAAGTAGCAGCAACATACTTACCATATTCTAGCGATACTGTAGGTTTTAAATTTTCAAGATGATTTGTTTCATGATTGATTTGTTCTGCTGAGACTAATACGGGAATTTCTCCGATGACAAATAAAAATCTGCCAAGTGGTCCTGGTTTGATCTCTCCTTGTTCTTTGTCCACTGGAGCGGAAGATCGAAGATAAGAAATTAATTTCCCAACATCTTCATTTGTCATTCCATGAAAATCAGTGGATGGCATGAAGATTAGTGCACGTCCTTTTTTTCCAACACCATGGCGAATGGCGACAGCCAATTCTTCATCTGTTCGATCGTTTAAAATTCCGCCTTTACCAGCTGTTAGGTTTGCACCTGAAATTGTTCCAATTGCGGGGTCATCGATAAAAGTTTTTCCACTACCATTGACGTCATGGCAATCACCACAACCTCTAGACTGGTAAAGGCGTTTGCCTTCTAGAATGTCTAAGTTGGAAACAAATTTAGGAACAGGAGTAGGTTTTACGGAGTATGTTTTTCCCATTCGGTTGTTGCTGATGAGATAAACAGCAGTAACAAAAACGGAAAGGACTAGGATCACCGTTACGAAAAAGATAAGGAGTATTCGAGAAATTTTTTTCATAAGTGGAGGAATTGGATCGTAGTGGGGGAATTGGTCAAGTGGGATTTTGGGGGGAAGTTGTGAATCTGGTCTCCCCGCCCTGATCAATGGGTGGGGTTATCCACCCTCCACCCATTGACGCCAACCTACCATCAAAACCTTTTTGATGCCAGTTTTCTACACATCGCCAAAAAAAATAACTAACAAATGTTCATGTTTGTCGTTCGTTGTGTTCGTTTTTTAGATGGGGGTATTGTCTGCGACAACGAGATGGTTGTATTTGTCTGGTTGGTCTGTCTTTAAGTAGTATTCTAAGATGGTTTCTACATCGGCTTCTGATTTCATGTTAAACCACTTGCCTTCAGGGTATGAGACTTGGATCGGACCTAGTTCACAACGATCGAGACATCCTGATTTTTGCACCCGAAACTTATATTGAATTCCAGCTTTGGCTGCCTTTTGTTTTAATAATTTGAGAAGTTCAATGGAACCTTGGTTTCCGCATGACACCCGTTCGCCGGGTGCCCTCTGGTTTTCACAAACAAAGATATGTTTTTCGTAAAACATAAATAATTTAGTCCTTAGGAAACGACATAATTTTCCATCGGTATGCAGGAACAAACTAAGTTTCGATCACCGTATACATTGTCCACACGTCCTACACTCGGCCAAAATTTCCGTGTACGAAGCCAAGGAAGAGGATACGCTGCCCGTTCTCTTGGATAGGCATGATTCCAAGCATCGCTAATCACCATGTCCGCAGTGTGAGGAGAGTTTTTGAGAGGGTTATCTTCTTTGGATAAAACACCAGACTCGATATCTTTGATTTCCTTTGCAATGGATAACATGGAATCAATGAATCGGTCCAACTCTTCTTTAGATTCTGACTCAGTTGGTTCTACCATGAGAGTTCCTGGAACAGGGAATGACATGGTAGGAGAGTGAAATCCATAGTCGATCAATCGTTTGGCGATATCTTCCACTTCTATTCCACTCGTTTTTTTGAATCCGCGCATATCCAAAATACACTCATGAGCCACAAGACCTTTGTTTCCTCGGTACAATACTGGGAATGCAGATTCTAATTTTTTGGCGATGTAGTTGGCATTGAGGATGGCAATTTTTGTCGCAAATCGTAGACCTTCAAAACCTAACATCGCAATGTACGCCCATGAGATCACGATGATAGAAGCAGATCCCCATGGAGCTGCAGACACCGCCCACTGGCTGTTATTCGATCCATTTTCGACAAGACTATGCCCTGGTAAAAAAGGAGCTAAGTGTTCAGCAACACCAATCGGACCAACTCCAGGACCACCACCACCATGTGGGATACAAAATGTCTTATGTAAGTTCAAATGGCATACATCGGCACCAATATCACCAGGTCGTGTTAATCCTACCTGTGCGTTCATATTGGCACCATCCATATAAACTTGCCCACCATTGTCGTGGATGGTTTGGCAAATTTCTTTGATGGAAGCTTCGAATACACCATGTGTAGACGGATAGGTTACCATTAGGGCACCTAACTTGTCTTTGTATTCAATTGCTTTTTTCTTTAGGTCTTCTACATCAATGTTCCCATTGAGATCACAATTCACAGGTACCACTTTGAATCCTGCCATTACTGCAGAGGCAGGATTTGTACCGTGAGCAGAAATTGGGATAAGACAGATATCTCTGTGCATGTCATTGCGGCTTTGGTGGAAGTTACGAATGGCAAGTAAACCAGCGTATTCTCCTTGGGATCCAGCGTTTGGTTGGAGTGATACTTCCGCAAATCCTGTGATTTCACATAACCATTTTTCCAATTGGCTAAAAAGAGTTCGGTATCCTTCTGTTTGGTTTTCGGGAACAAAGGGATGGATGTTCGATAGTTCTGGCCAAGTGACTGGATACATCTCTGTTGATGCATTCAGTTTCATTGTGCAAGAACCAAGTGCAATCATTGAAGTGGTTAAGGATAAATCCTTTGCTTCCAATCTACGGATGTAACGTAACATCTCTGTTTCCGTATGGTAACTATTAAAAACTGGATGAGTTAAGTAAGACGATTTTCTTTCCAGTAGTTCAGGAATTTTCCATTCTTCTTTTGTCGTTAAGTCTTCTAATGGAAAATGAAGGGCTTTGTTTTCGTTAAAGACTTCAAGTAAATCTTTGATGTCTTTTATGTTTGTTGTTTCATCTAAAGAAATGCTAACGACGTGACCAGAAACTTGTCGAATGTTGATTTCTCTTTCTTCTGCATAGTGGATAATTTCTGCTGATGAGATTTTAGAAAGTTCTACTCGAATGGTATCAAAGTAAGGCTGTGAGATGATTTTGTATCCTAACTTTTCAAGTCCAGTAGCAAGAATTGTTGTCATTCTATGAACACGAGATGCAATTTGTTTGAGTCCTTTTGGACCATGATACACTGCATACATCGATGATAAAACCGCTAGTAAAACTTGCGCTGTACAAATGTTAGATGTCGCTTTGTCTCGGCGAATGTGTTGTTCCCGTGTTTGTAAACTAAGTCGGTAACCTGGTTTCCCTTGTGAATCTTTGGAAACACCAATGAGGCGTCCTGGCATATTTCGTTTGTATTCTTCTTTCGTTGCAAAGTAACCAGCATGAGGACCACCAAAACCAAGTGGCAATCCAAAACGTTGCGTAGTTCCGACAACCACGTCTGCATTCATTTCGCCTGGTGATTTTAAAATGGTGAGTGCGAGTAGATCAGCCGCCACAACTGTTTTGGCACCTACTTTGTGTAGGCTTTCAATGAATTCACTAAAATCATAAATGGTTCCATCAGTAGATGGGTATTGGACAATCGCTCCAAAAAAATCATTGGAAGGAACCATTTTCTTAAACGAGCCCACAACAATGTTGATTCCAAGTGGAATGGCACGAGTGCGGATCACATCTAAGGTTTGTGGGTGAACCGATTGCGAAACAAAGAAAGATTTTCCTTGGTTGTCTTCTTTTAAAGAATACAACATATTCATTGCTTCTGCCGCAGCTGTTCCCTCATCAAGGAGAGATGCATTGGCAATTTCCATCCCTGTTAGATCTGTGATCATCGTTTGGAAGTTGATGAGTGCTTCCATCCTTCCTTGCGCAATCTCTGCTTGGTACGGAGTGTACGCTGTGTACCAACCTGGATTTTCTAAAATGTTTCTTTGGATCACTGGTGGAGTGATACAAGAATAGTATCCAAGTCCCAAATAGGATCTGTAGATTTTGTTTTTGGAAACAATCTTCTTTAAATCTTTTTGAAGAGCATATTCTCCAATTGGTTTTGGTAAATCGAGTTCTTTACGTAACCGAATGTTTTCGGGTACGGCATCACTAATCAGATCATCCAATTCCTTATAACCAATGATAGAAAGCATTTCAGAAACAGTTTCTTCTGTCACACCAACATGACGTCGTAAGAATGTGTCACTTGGTTCTAATGTTTCTTCGTAAGGGGAATGGATGGGCGATGAAGGTTTTACGGAACTCACTTGAAAATAACTCCTATTAATCCAATTTGGAAACGTATTCTTTGTATTGAGCGGCGGAGAGTAGGCCTCCTAGCTCCGATGTTTGGATGTTTTTTAATTTTACCATCCAAGTATCAAAAGGTTCAGCATTCACAGATTGTGGATTGGAACCAAGTGACGCATTGGTTTCCACCACCTCACCAGAGATAGGGGAATACAAATCTTCTGCTGCTTTTACAGACTCGATCGTTCCTAAACTATCTTTTGCTTTGATTTGTTTTCCAGGTTTTGGAAGGTCGATGAAAACAATGTCACCTAATGCATTTTGTGCGAAGTCAGTGATTCCAACAAGAGCTACATCACCCTCTACCTTCACCCATTCATGTTTTTCTGTATAATAATAACCGTCTTTTGCTTGTGTGTCTGCCATGGTTTTTTTCCTTACATCTTTGGTTTAGCGATTGTTTCGGACACTGCCTTGGATGAAGGCACCAGTCTCTACTTTAGCCAATTTCTTCTGCCCACGAATCTCCACAAATACTTCCGTTTGGTTTTTTGTGAATTCGGTCTGAAGATAAGCAAGTCCTAGGGATTCCTTCCGGCTTGGGGAGTGGGTTCCTGAGGTTGATTTGCCAATTTCTTTCCCTTCCGCGGAAAAAATGGGAAAATTTTCGCGTAAAACTCCTGGTTCCATCAATCGGATCCCCACAACTTTTGCTTTTGGGCCATTTTTTTTAGCTGCGATGATCCGTTCATACCCAAGGTAAGGTTTTGATTTTTCTTTTACGATGAAATTGATTCCAGATTCTACTGGTGTCCACTCTGCGTTCAATTCATGTCCATACAAAGGATACTTGGCTTCTAAACGAAGTGTATCACGTGCACCAAGACCAACGGGAACAAGTCCCAAGTTTTTTCCAGCATCTAATAATTCTTTCCAAAGACTGACACCCAATTGGTTAGATGTATAAATTTCAAATCCATCTTCTCCCGTATAACCGGTGCGAGACACGATGATTGTCTCTCCTTTCCAATTCATTTCTGTAAAATGATAATAAGGGATGGAAGATAAATCTTTTCCTAAGTAGTTTGCAAAAATTTCATCTGCTTTTGGGCCTTGTAAGGCAATTTGGTGCCAATTTTTACTATCATCAACTACAGTTACGTTTCCTTTTACATATTTAAGTAAATGTTTGGTAACGGCTTCATAATTGGATGCATTGGAACAAATCATATATTTTGAATCATTGAATTTATAAACAGTGATATCATCAACTAGCCCACCATTCTCATTCACAACTGCATTGTATTGCACTTGGCCATCTTTCATGGAAGAAATGAGATTACATGTGACAGATTCTAAAAATTCCAAAACATCTTTGGCATCTCCGGTGACAAAAATTTCACCCATATGGGACACATCAAAGAGACCTGCGTTCGATCTAGTTGTTAGATGTTCTTGGATGATCCCTGTATACTGAACAGGCATATCCCATCCGCCAAAAGGAACCATCTTGGCTCCCATTTCTTTATGAATTGAGTGTAAGGGTGTTTGTTTTAGTTCCACGGTATTCTCTTATGTAGACTCTTATACCATAGAAAAATGGTTTCATGGTACTGGAATTGAATTTTTTTTAACTCATTATGCATAGAGAAGCCTACCGCATCGAAAAAACTGGATCCATCCGCAACTTACAAAGAAAAAAAGAACTCTTACCTCCTCCTGAAGGAGATGAAGTCACAATCGAAGTGAAAGCGATTGGACTAAACTTTGCGGATGTTTTTTCTGTTTATGGTTTGTACTCAGCAACTCCAAAAGAAAGTTTTATTCCTGGATTAGAATTTTCAGGAAAAATCATCAAAATAGGCCCAAATGTTAAGGATTTTGAGGTTGGCGACCTTGTTTTTGGTGTGACTCGCTTTGGTGCATATACAACTCATCTCAACATTTCAGAAAAAACAATTTTTGCACTTCCAAAGGATTGGAGTATGCAAGATGGAGCATCATTTGCAGTGCAAGCACTCACTGCATACTATGCACTTGTTCCACTCGCACAAGTAAAAGAAGGAGATCATGTATTAGTTCATAGTGCTGCAGGTGGTGTTGGTATCATGGCAGGTCATATCATTCAGAAAAAAAAAGCAATTGCGATTGGACTTGTAGGTGATTCTCGTAAGTTTTCGATCCTAAAAGAGGTTGGTTATGAAAAATTTCTCGTTCGATCTCCTAATTTTAAAGATGAAATGAAAAAAATTCTAGATGGAGCACCATTAAAAATCGTTTTAGAATGTTTAGGTGGTCGTTATTTTCAGGACAGTTATGATCTTTTAGCACCAATGGGAAGACTTGTAACGTATGGAAGTGCAAACTTCACACCTTCAAAATCATTCATCAATTGGTTTTCAATCGTGTCTTCATACCTCACAAGACCAAAAATTGATCCATTATCAATGATTTCAGACAATAAATCGGTGATGGGATTCAATTTAATATGGTTGTGGAATGAAATTGATGATCTTCGAAAACATTTTTCGGATTTAATGATGCATTCTTTACCAAAACAAACGATTGGGCATGAGTTTACGTTCGATTCTTTGCATGATGCACTCCGTACAATGCAATCAGGTCAAACAATTGGTAAGATTGTTATCAATGTTCCGTAGAATGAGTATTAGCCTGTTTTTTTATTTTGAATAAAAATTCATGCAAAAAATAAAATTTCTTTACATTTAAAATGATATGATTTAATTATGTCGTATCAATTCACTCTCTGTTTGCCAAGGACAGCCGTGTTTTGAAATCAAAAGATAAGGACGATCACAATGGTTGCTAAAAAGAAAGCCGCAAAAAAGAAAGCCGCTAAGAAAAAAGCTGCAAAGAAAAAATCTAAGAAATAACTTAGATTCGATTCTTCCTTCGAAACTATCGAAGTAAGATTGTGTGAACCCGCAAAACCTGCGGGTTTTTTCATTTATAAGGGTATCAATGGGAAAAATTTACGCAATTGCCCGTGTAAAACCCCTTCTCGTCATTAAAAATCCTGATTTTTTTTCCGAATTTGATCTTTCAATGCCAATGAATTGAAAATGATCCTTCTTATTGATCGAATCAAAGAGTGCTTTCATCAGTGATTCAATGTTAGGATGGATCACATTCTTATAACTTTTTCTCGAATGATCCTTTCCCCATATTTCTAAATGGTCATTGTCAGGCATTTTAAGGATGAGAGAAGGAAAATCATAACGTTTAATGATCACATTGCAGACTTCTTAGAATCAACACACAGTGATTGAGTAA
>JACVCB010000003.1 GCA_016742255.1 Leptospira sp. | reverse complement strand
CTCATAGGCTGTGTAGCCTAACTATGAAGAAAACGTTTCATTTGGTTGTATCATTTTGCCTTCTCTTCTCCATTTTTTCCTGTGGAGAAGTCAATCGGAACAAACCAATTGCTGAGAAAGGAAAAATCGACTTATCTTCATGGGATTTCCTTCGTGATGGAAACATCAACTTGGATGGTGAATGGGAATTTTATTGGAAAGAGACTTTAAGTGGCATTCAAATCGAAAAAGAACTAGGAAAAGAACCTAAGTTCATCTACCAAGTGGTTCCATCGAATTGGAAAGGTGTGGATTGGTTTGGTGAAACGCTTGGTGGATATGGATATGCGACATATAAACTAAAAGTAATTTTTCCTGAAAACACACCTACTCTAGCATTTCACAATCTGGATCTTTCCTCTGCGTACCGAATGTACATCAATGGGAAATTGGTTGTGGAACAAGGTAGTTTTGGAATCAATCCAAATTATTTTGAACCTTCTTACAAATCCATCTTAGTCGATCTCGAACCCGTTTCTGGAGAAACCGAAATTGTGTATGAAATATCCAATTTCCATTATTCGAAAGGCGGATTTTGGGAAAGTATGGAAATTGGCGAAAGACGTAAGTTATACGACAAAGTCAATCGCAGTTACCAAATCACTTCCTTTTTAGCAGGAAGTATCTTTCTCTGGGCGTTGTATCACTTGGGTTTGTTTCTCATGCGCAGGCAAGACAAGGCTAGTTTGTTCATCGCACTTTTTAGTTTACTCATTGTTATGCGCCTTCTCACGATCGGTGAGAGGAATATTTTGGACATCATTCCATCTCTTCCGATGTCTGCTCTCATTCGATTGGAATTTGCGACGATTTACATATCGACCATTGTTTTTGCATACTTCTATCGATTGGTTTTCCCTAAAACGGTGGGGCAACGGACAATGTATGTCCTCTATACCCTCATCACTCCATTTTTAGTTTCTTTGTTTTTACCAGTCTCTGTATTTACTTCACAAATCCATTATTTTCAAATTTTTCTCATACTCGTTTGTGTTCGCATTACCATTGCTATCATCATGGCCTATCGTTCCGATACTGTCGGAGCAGGTTTATCTCTCATTGGTTTTAGTTTTGTTTTTGGCACCGTCGTACACGATATTTTATACCAAAACAATATCATCAATACGATGAATATCACACCATTTGGATTTTTAGGTTTTATTTTGTTCCAAGGGTATATTTTGTCTTATGGATTCACAAGAGCCTATTTATCGATCGAAAAACTAAAAGAAAGTTTAGAAATTTCAAATAAAGAACTCAATATCTTAAAAGATGGATTAGAAGATATCGTTGTTGAAAGGACAAAAGAATTAGAAGTTTCAAAAGCGAATATTGAAAGACTCAATGAATTTGCAAAAACACTCAACACTTCTCTTGAGTTAGATAGTATCCTTAACAAAGCTTTCGATTATTTAAAAGAAGAAGTATTTTGTGATTCGATGATTCTTTTACTTGTCGATTCTGAAAACGGTAAACTCCAATACCACAAAGCTTTAGTTTCTTCCACATCCGAATTACAACTTGAATCAAAATTTCGTGGTGTCAGTTTCCCATTAGATCCAAGTGCTGGTTTGTTTTACCATGTTTATAAACGGAATCGACCCTTTCGATTTGCTAAAGTTTGGGAATCTCGTTTAAATGAATCCAATCAAAAATTCATCCAATTGATTGGAAAAAACCCAGGAATGATCATCCCTTTGAGTTCACAAGGGAAAGTCATAGCGATGTTGGCAATTTTCAGCGAACAAAAAGGATCTAGTTTTTCGAAAGCTCAATTACAATTAGTTGAAAATACTGCCGAAAACATCGCTACAGCAGTAACTAATTCCATTCTCGTGGAAGAAATGAACCGAGAAAAGTTCATCGCAGATAACGCTCGTTTGCAAATGGAAGATGCCAAAAACGAAGTTGTCAAACTCAATGAATTCACTAAAAAAATAAACTCTGAATCTAGTTTGTCTCAAATCATAGATGAGATGTTTGATTATATATTAAAGAGTTTCGAAATTGAAGCGACTCTCATACAATTAATCGATCCTAAAAAAAGAGAACTGTATACTTACAAAACCACGATTCCAATTTATGCAACAGAAGAACAATTACACTTCGCAAAATCATTTCGAGTTCCATTAAATGAAAGAGGAGGAATCATATATAAAACGTATTTGCGTAAAAAAACACTATTTGTTCCCAAACCTCCAAAGACTTACGAATCAGAGTTAGATGAACAAATATTCTCAAAATTAAGTTTAACTTCTTTTATAGCGGTGCCTCTTGTTGTACAAAACGAAGTGATAGGAATTGCCTATTTTACATCTTACCAAAAACCAATGGAAGTAACTCGTGAAGTACTAAGACGTATATCTGGTTTTTGTGACCAAATCGCAGGTGCAATTCAAAATTCACTATTACTCCAATTAACGGAAGATGAACGAAAAAAATCGGAAAGAGCAAAAGCAGAAATTCAAAAAATGAATGAGTTTGCGAAAACGATAAACTCTCAAAATAACTTAGAAAATATTCTTGCCGAAATTTTTGGGTTCATTCGCAAGAATTATAAAATTGAAAACTGTGTATTGTATTTTCTCGACAAAGAATTCAATGAGTTTCGTTATTTAAACCATTCCGGCTTTGATTTGTTAAATGATGAAAATGTGAATTTTTTTAAAACCCTAAGGTTCCCTCTGAAAGAAGAAAGTGGATTTGTTTATAAATGTTACTTACGAAAAAGACATTTTTACATGAAACATGTTCCCAAATCAATGCCTTATCAAATTGACAAACAAATTACTGAAAAATCTGGCATGAAGGGCTTTTTAATTTCTCCTTTAGTGAATAACGATGAAGTTGTGGCAATGGCCATGTATGGAATCAATGATGAAACCATCCATTTTACCAGTGAAGAAGTTGATTCCATCGTGGGTGTTTCGGAACACATAGCAAGTGCCATCAACAATCACTTTTTACTTAAAAAAATTGAAGAAGAAAAACAAAGATCCGACTCTCTTTTACTCAACATCCTCCCAAAAAACGTAGCAGAAGAACTGCAAAAGAAAGGAAGAGTAAATCCAGTTGAATTTGAAAATGTAACCTTACTCATGACAAGTTTTCCTGGTTTCTCTCAAATTACAGGACAACTCACACCAGAAGAATTGATTGAAGGTCTCGATTTATATTTCTCTCGATTTGATGAGATCATCAAAACAAAGGGAATGGAAAAATTAAGAATGACTGGGGATATGTATTTAGCTGCCGGTGGTTTACCTGTCGGGAATTTTACTCACGCAGTTGATGCTTGCCTTGCTGCCTTACAAATCAAAAACGAAGTGATTCGTATGATGGAAGATTTTAAAGACATTCCATTCAAACCAAATGGCATCACCATTGCAATTCACTCAGGGCCTGTTGTTGCGGGAGTGATTGGAAAATCAAAATTCAATTATGATGTTTGGGGAAAAACAGTTACACAAACACAAGCCATCAGACGTGGTGGAGTCGGTGTATCGATCAATATTTCCCAAGAAACAATGGACAAAGTGAAACGATTGTTCCATATCGACAACCAAAGAATGATCAATACTTACGAAGGGGAACAATTCCCTATTTACGAATTGTTGGCATTAAAATCAGATTTAGCAGACGATTCAGGAATCCTTCCAAACGATAAATTTGAAAGGTTATATACCCAACAAAAACGGGGAGCAAAAATCCTAATCAAATGATCTATGTTATTTATCTGATTGGTTTTTTATTTTTAGGAATTCTATATGGAATCACTAAATTATACAAACAAAATGAAGAAAACCAAAATACCGTTACTGTTTTAAAATCCAAAATTCAATTGCTGAATGAGGAATTAGAAGAAAAAGAAAAAGAACTACTCTCAACAAAAACACAGTCAGAAGAATTTTCGAACAAACTTGTTGATTCTTATGGCCAACTTTCTGATCTCGATGGTCTCTTAAGAGAAATTAACTCAGCTACTGACTTAAAAGATGTTCTGAGAATACTTGGTTTTTACATCAGAGAGAAATTCAAAGTACCACATTATCTTTTATATGTTTATAAAAAAGAATTAGATGCCTTAGAGTTTTTTCACAGTAACTTTCCAGAAGAACTTTCAGAGACGGTAAAATTAGAGATCATGGGAAGGACTATCCCAGTTTCTGATTCTTATGTAACTACGTATGCACACGCGTATGTTCGAAAAAGAAAAAGAAGTTTTTATATTGAAGACTTTGAAACTTATAAAACAGAAGGTGTGGAACTTGAGAATAAAAAATCTGCAAATTTAAAATCACTTCTCATTGTCCCACTTTACCTACGTAATAAATTCATTGGAACTTTGGATTTATTAGATTATTCAGGTATATTTTTATTAAATGAACAACAACTCAACCAAATCAAAATCATAGCCGATTACATTGCAGGCACAATTGAAACCGGGTATCTTCTTGATGAGCTAAAAACAGTAAACTCCAAAATCCAAGAAGAAAAAGAGAATATAGAATCCAATCGTTTGAAACTGGAAAACCTTCACAAATTCAACCGAAAAATTAATTCCTATTCTGAAATCGAAGATATCACAAGGGAAGTTTTTAGTTATTTAAAAGCCAATCACCGTGTTGAATTAGGTTTTATCTTATTAGTAGATCCAAAATCCAATACATTAGTCCCTCTCATGGAAGGTGCTGAAGTCTTTAACAAAGGTTTACTCGTCACAAATTTTTTAAGAACATTCCGTCCGAAATTGATTCCATCTATCGGTTCCCTTTATCGGTCCTATCAAAAACAAAAACCTATTTATCTCAAAAAATCATCTCGATGGAAAGAACTAACACCAATCGATACCTCAATTGTTGAAAGTTTTAAATTAGAAATTTTTGGACATGTACCACTTGTTGTCCAAGGCCAAACCATTGGAATAGTATGTGTGACTCGCCTAACAAAAGAAAATCCTTGGACACAAATTGAATTCCAAGAAATCATTTCCTTTTGTGAACAAGTTGCGGGTGCAATACACAATGCAAATCTACGCCGAGATTTGGAAAAAGAGAGAGAAAAAACAATTCACTTCATTCGAAACATACTTCCTGGTGATTTAGCAGATGAACTCATTGAACGCGGAGAGGTTGTTCCTATGGAATACGAATCCGTAAGTATATTATTTACTGATTTCAAAAACTTCACTAAAGCAGCTGAATCATTGTCACCAGAAGATTTGATTGAACAATTAGATGGATGTTTTTCCCAATTTGATGATATAGCAGTAAGGCATAATTTTGAAAAATTAAAAACAATTGGGGATTCTTATATGGCTGCTGGTGGAATTCCACAAGGAAATTTCACTCACCCCGTAGATGCATGTTTGTTTGCCATGGAAATCAAATCATTTATGACACAAATTCGTTCCTTCAAACAAATGTTAGGCCAAGATTTCTGGGAAATTCGAATTGGTATCCACACGGGTCCTGTAGTAGCAGGTGTTGTTGGTAAATCAAAATTTGCTTATGATGTTTGGGGCGATGCAGTGAATACTGCAAGCAGGATGGAAAGTTCTAGTGATGCCGGTGAAATCAATTTATCAGAGACTACTTATGATAAAGTGAAACGATTTTTTGAATGTGAATATCGTGGTAAGGTCAAAGCAAAAAACAAAGGGGAAATGGGGATGTATTTCTTAAAACGTTTGCGCCCTGAATTTTCAAGAGATCCAGAAGGAATGGTTCCCAACCAAATCTTTTTAGATTTATATAAAAATTTGCAGATCGGTGCAAAAATCATCTACCGTCAAACTGGTTCTTGATCAGATTCCACTTCATTACGAACCACCCGTTGCAGAGCTTGAGTTAGCACTAGAAGAGCTACCACCTCGATTCCCTGAACTGGAACTCGATGAAGAACGTCGATTACTAGAAGTTGTGGTAGTTCGTGTCGAAGCGACTGGGCATTTTTCATAACAAATTACATACAAGGTAATACAAGATGTTGTAATCGCAACTGGATTGTTTAATTGGGGAGCAAGTGCAATGGCACAAATGTATTGTTCCTTCACACACCGATCCATACATTGCAACCGTGTTTCAGAACTTTTTGTATTGGAACAATTGCCAAAAGTAAGGTCAATTCCCAATAAAAAAACTGCAAAGAACAAACGTTTCATGTCAATAGAATCGCATACATTTTCAACTTTTCCAATAGAGGAAAACCGCAAATGTGGGAATTACCTATGAAACATACTTGATTCTACATTAGAGAAGTATGAAGTTGAATCAATAGATGGAAACTCGCACCATACGTATCCTTTTTTTGGTATTTTATGTGATTTCATTAATTGTGTGGATCATTGAAGAAATATACACTCTTACAAAACCACCTGAATACTTCGACCGATTTCGAGTTATCATCGCAACCATAGAATCATTCATTGCCATTTCTTCTTTCCTTGTTGTTTTTATCTTATACAAAGAACTCAAAAAAGAAGCCGTGGAAAATAAACAGGCAAAAACACAGATCCATGACTTAAAAAGAACCAATCGAATTTTAAAAAATCCTGAAATAGGATTTTGGGCGGAAGCAAAGGCCCAAATGTTAGAATGGAATTTAACAGACGCGGAAACAGAGATTGCTATTCTTTTGTTAAGAGGTTTTTCCCAAAAACAAATCGCTGCTGTTAGGAAAAAAAGTCTGAGGACAATCGAAAACCAAACCGCCTCTATCTACGAAAAATCTTCTATGAGAGGGAAACTGGAATTTATTTCTTTTTTCCTGACTCCTCTTTTACCTGAAGAAGACTAAACAAAAAACCTTGACCAAAGTGATTCTTTTTGGTTATTTTAGGTTTGTTTTATGAAAAATCGAAACGTAATTTTATACACATCCTTATTTGTATTATGTAACATTTCCCTTTGGTCCCAATCACAATTAGAAGACCGTGATCAACAAAGACAGTCTGGTCTTATCAAAACCAATCAAAAAAAACAAGAGGAAATTCTGCAAAAGTATAACGACTTTGTTTCGAAAGTACAAAGCAGATTCCCTGGACTTAAAATTTCCTCTTCTCCCATTGATTTAAAATTAGCAGAAGGGATTTCAGACCATAACAATGCACCAGGAGCCACTGATAAAAAATCCAAATCCATCAGTGCGATTGCATCTGATCATTTTTATTTACAACTCGAACCAAATGGACAACCTAATGCACGTTCGCAAATTAAGGTAAAAAAAGGTGATCCCTTAGAAGTAGTTTTAGTTTTAAAACAAGATGTAACAGAAAAAAAAGAAGGTTCTCATTGGGTATTGGTTCGAACAAAAGCAAAACAAGAAGGATATACTACCCAAGACTTATTACAACCAACAAAACCAGCCTTAAAATCTAGAAATACAGAAGGTCTCACTTTAGATGTATCTTCAATACCTTCTAGAATCACTACAGAACCAGCTAGCCCCAGTTATACGGACTCTAAAAAAGGTAAAGAACTGTGGGTAAACGCTAGTTCCTTAAACATGAGAGGAGAACCCGATGTGAACGGTTATGTAATCGCAAGGTTACCGAAAGGAATCAAAGTGACCGTTCAGAGTTCCACATCCAATGAAGAAACTATCGACGGAATCACTTCCAGCTGGCACCAAGTTTCTTCTGCTTATGGCAATGGTTGGGTCTTCGGTGGATACTTAAGTAACTCAGAAGTTGTCTCATATGAAGTTCAACCAGGAGAAATTTCATTTCCACAAGAAAATCCAGATGATTTAAAAGTTGGAGATAAACGTTTTGTTAGATCTACAAATTTACGAATGAGAGATGAACCTAACGAATACGGTTCTGTCGTTACTTCAATCCCTGGTGATGAAAAACTTAAAATTTTAGATACAAAAAAGGATATCGAAACCATTGGTGGAGTTCGATCAAAATGGATCTACGTCAACTGGAATGATGAGTGGGAAGGTTGGGTATTTGGAGGATTTGTTTCCAAGGAACGTGGTCCTCTCGTTGATACTGATGATATCTCAAAATACTTTCAGATTCCTGTAGATAACGACCGCTATGTGTCATCTAGTTTCGGAACACGCGTAGATCCTGTAACTGGCAAAATTGGCGCCTTCCATTCAGGTATTGATTTACCCGCTCCAGTAGGTACACCAATCAAAGCTGTGAGTGATGGGAAGGTATGGCGCACAATTACAACTAGCGGTGGTTATGGGATGTTAACGATCATTAGCCATAAGAATAACATCTACACCTATTATGCACACCAGAGTGACAGGCAGGTAAAAGAAGGTGACACAGTCCGCTCAGGCGATATCATTGGCTTAGTAGGAAACACTGGAAAATCAACAGGTCCTCATCTCCATTTTGAAGTTAGGAAAGGCCCAGACCAACAAGCATTGGATCCAGGAGCATATTTACCCAAATGAAATCTAAATTAAATCTTATTTTCTTCATTCTAATTCTATCGTTTCAACCTTATCTGTTTGCGGAAGAACCGCTGCCGACTTCACCAGAAGTTTCACCTAGTTTTGATATGGTGCAAATTCTATTAAAGGGAAATCAAAAGGAATTTGAAAACGCAGTGACAAATGGTGGAGACATCAATGCTTCAGACGATTCTGGGAAATCACTCCTCATTTTAGCAGTTGAAAAAAATCGAACAAAACAATTTGAGTTTTTATTAAACCATGGTGCTGATTTAAACAAACGTGATCTTTCTGGAAAAACATTATTACATTATGTTGTTACATCCAAATTCACAAACCAAATCAAAACATTGGTTGAAAAAGGTGCAGATTTAAATGCGTATGATGCTGATGGAAATACCGCACTTCATGTTGCTATCTTAAAATCAAACTTGGCTGTTCAGAAGTTACTTGTGGAAAGTAAAGCAGATGTGAATCTCAGAAACAATCCACGAAAATCATCCATTTATTTGGCATTTGAAAAAAGCAAAATAGATTCTATCAACTTTCTTTTACAAAATGGTGCTGATATCAATTTACCTGATTTAACAGGTCGTACTCCTATCTTTGTAGCAATTGAACAAAGAAACATAAAACTACTTACTCTTGCCTTAGATGCAAATGCCAATCCAAATGCGGAAGATACAAAGTCCATTCGGCCCATCGTATTTGCGATTGAAAAAGGGTTCACTGCGGGAGTAGAAACTTTATTGAATCGAGGAGCAGATGTCCAAACCAAAACACCTGATGGTGAGTCTTTATTATTCTATTCAGTTGAAAAAAGAAACCTAGCTGTTACAAATTTATTAATCAAAAAAGGACTGAATGTTGATTCCAAAAACACTAATGGAAAAACACTGTTTGAAATCGCTTTAACTAAAAACGATTCAAATTTATTGAAACTAGTGTTAGATGCAGGTGCAAATCCAAACCAAACACTTTCAACGAATAAAAACCCACTGGAAGAAGCCATTGAAAGTTCCAAATGGGCGATTGCAGAGTTATTGATTGAAAAAAATGCAGAGATACAAACACCCAATCTTTCAGGTTACTTACCCATCCATTTAGCTTCTAGAAAACCTGGAATCAAAATCGTTGACCTCCTTTTGAAAAAAGGAGTTAAAGTTGATATCGTAAATGCAAAAACAAATGAAACTGCATTGTCGCTTGCTTTAGATAACAAACAATTAAATATCGCTAAACTCCTCTTATCAAAGAAAGCAAATCCAAACCATCAACTGAAAGATGGAGTAGGTTTAATCTTTTCTACTATCGAAAGAAAAGATGCTGAAGCGTTTAAACTACTGGTATCCAATGGTGCAAATTTATTAATACTAAACGATGAAGATGAAAATCTAATCACTACTGTTTGTAAATTAGAGGTTGATAAAAAAGAACAAAAGTTTGTTGATGAAACTCTTAAGTTATTGATTAGCAAAGGAGTGAACCCAAATGCAAAAAACAAACGAGGGTTAAGTGCTCTTCATATTGCTCTCAATCGAAATCGAATCGAAACGATGTCAACACTGTTGACCATGGGAGCTGACCCAAACCTAACAGACAATAATGGACTTTCGATATTAAACAAAGCAATTCAAAAGTTTTTAAATGCAAAAGATTCCAATCAAATTGAATTATATAAAAAGTTAGTACTATTCCTAGTCGAAAGACGTGCGAACCTCAACCAACAAGATAAATTAGGGAAAACTATACTTTCCGAACTAGCAATTCAATTTGATCCTGGTAAAAGTGATCCTATTTTGGAATTGGCAAAAGTCATTGTTCTAAATGGCGGAGATCCAAAGCTAAAAGATAAAAATGGCAAGTCTGCATTGGATTATGCTGATGAGAAAAAAATTCCAGAACTCTTAGAAATTTATCGCGGTCTTTAATGTCCATTCCTAAAAAAGATAATCGTATCAACATATTCGACTTCGTTAATACAGTCCCAACAAAGACATTCAAACGAGGTGAGATCATCGTGAGAGAAGGTGATCCATCAAATGAGAAAATGTATTTTATATTAAGTGGTACTTTGTCTGTAGGAATGGGTGCACCTGACCAAGGAAATTTTCATGAAGTGAGAAAACTTTCCACAGGAGAGTTTTTTGGAGAGATTGCACTTATCTCTGCACATCCCAGAGCAATGACGGTATTCATTGAATCCGATAGAGCACAGTTAGGAATTCTCGATAAACAAAATCTAATTCGAATTGCAAATTCAAATCCAATGTTTGTCTACGCACTATTACAAACTTATGTAGAAAGGCTAATCGAAGCTGAACAAAAGTTAAAAGATCTAACAGAGGCGAGTGATGGGACTTAAAGAATCTCTAGCCAAACTTAGTATGATCAATATCAAAAGAGGAGAAGTCCTTTTTAAGGAAGGAGTTCCTTCGAATGGTGCTATGTTCTTTTTGTTTGAAGGCCAGTTAGATATTTACAAACAAATTGAAGGCAAACATACCAAACTAAGAAGTATATTACCTGGCGAATTTTTCGGCGAAATGGCTATTATCAACAATAGTCCAAGGGCAGCATCAATTGTTGTTGTATCTGAATCGGCGAAACTTGGCATTATCAATCGAACTACTTTTGTGCAAATGAGTCAGGAAAGTCCTGAATTTTTATTTTTATTACTGAAAAAAGTAATCGAAAGATTATATGAAACAGATGGAAAAATTAGAGCGATCAAAAGAAAACAAGATGAAGACTCAATGATTTCCAAAGTTGTACCATCTGTCTCCAATACTGGTTCCGATTCGAATGACGAGAATCAAGGCGGAGTACCTTTAGAAACATTCACAGATGATGCACAATCAATTGGTGAATGATTTTATTAATTGAATTTTTTTCTTTTAATTTTAAATACTTCTGGCCTAACAACAATTTCAGGAACAATAATCCCAGATAGATCCAAGATTAAATTTTTAATCACATTAGCAATTTGGTCAGGTAACAAATATGACTTTGGGTCTTGATCTGGTTCTATATTCAAATGATTATAAAAATCTGTTTTTGTAATATCAGGTATTACCAAATGTACCTTCACTGAATATTTGCGAAGTTCATCAAATAATAGCCGAGCATATTGATGGATTCCAGCTTTTAGAGAACCATAAACATTTCCCCATGGTGATATTTCATTTCCTGAAACTGATCCAATGAAGATAATTCTACCCTCATTTTTTTTCAATGTACGAGTGAGAACACTTGTCAAAATCATAGAGGAAGTCAGGTGAACTTGCACCATTTCTACTATTTTTTCAGGAGATAATTCTTCCACTGGTGCAAAGTATGCAATCCCCGCACTATGGATTAACAATGAAATCCGTTCCTTGTCAGGAATCAAGTTTAGGATCTTTGGGATCGAATTTGGATCACTTAAATCACCTTTCAGCAAATGAAAATTCTCGTTTCGCTCTTGGCACTTTTCAGGATGCCTACAAATTCCATATACTATAAAGTCCATTCCGAGTAAAACTTTTGCAATCGCAAGACCAATGCCTCGTGATGCTCCTGTTACTACAGCAACCTTTTTCATTTTAAACTTTCCATGAATTCCCATACTAATAAGGAAGCATCAATTACTTTAGTTGTTTTTCCCTGGTTGATAAATGGAAGCATTGTTGTCTCTCCTGGCCAACTATGCCCAAGACCATTCAATTGAATCAATTCAACAATCTTGTTATTTGCACATTTGTGAAATCTTTCAAATTGAATCTGAATATTGTTTCCATCTTCCACAAAATCCTTAGTCGATTTGTTCACACTATCTTCGCAACGATTCCATTCCTTCCATCTTAAGATGCTATCCAAAACGGAAAGAATTTCTTTACCATCTTTTACATAACCACCACTAAATGGAACTAATGGATCTTCGGTACCAGCCATAATGGCAACAGAAACTGGCACTGTATTATATTTCTGTTTTGATTTTAATAGAGCCACGGAAATTTGAGCTGCAACACTCATGACCCCTCTCCACAGTTCCGATTTTTCAATCGCTAATCTTTGGGCCATAAAACCACCATTGGAATGACCAACTAAATACACATAACGTTCGTCAACCGAACCCTCTGCAACCATACGTTTTACAATCGACTCTATAAATACAACATCGTTGATCGAATTCTCATCAGCAGGAGTGTTACCTCTTCCATCTGCCCAACTTCTTTTGTATCCATCAGGAAAAACTACAATAAATCCTTTTGAATCTGCAACTTCGTTCAACTTAGTTTGTTTCATCATTGTAATCCCAGTTCCGAACCTACCATGGAGTGCAACTAACATCGGTATGGGCAAACCATTCCAATTTTTGGGGTAATGTACTGTGTATGTTCTTTTCACTCCATTCAATTGAAAGTAATCATTTTTTTCATTGGGTTTTAATTTATAAAAGTAACCCATACAAGAAAATAATGTAATAAGACAAAAAATCCCTAACTTATAAAGTTTCATTGAGCCATCTCCAATTTGGTTACCTCAAGAAGTTGTTCTTTGTAAATTCGGTTTGGCCAATTGGTAATCATCAAAAGAACTACAGGAATTCCTCTCCATTGGTCCATACCTACGGAATATTCATTTTCAAAAAGAATTTCATCCGATCGCGAATAACGGAAAGTAAGTGACTGTTCTGTCCGAATATGGGATGGAAAAATACCACCTGAAAAAAATGTAAGAAGAAACTGTAATTTATGTAAGAAAGGATATTGATACTTAGGATCTTTTTTTTGTAATATCACTTCCAAACAAGCCGAGGAAGACTGGTCTTCGATTAATCCCTGTTTATTGATATAATCTAAAATAATTTCTTTCTCCGATTCATATCGATAAAATCCAGTAAATAGAAGCCTGATTTTCTTTTCTTCAATTTTAAGTTTGTTACGATTTTTGGATGTGACTGGATCGGAAAATGCAGCACAATTTATAAAGATCAAAACAGGAACTAAGATTAGAATTTTTTTCAAATTAAAGGTCATGTTTTGCATCTCCTAAAAACTCTGAAACTTTTTCCGTTAAAATAGATTTCCACTGGTCTCTGTCATCTACCCACATAAATAAAATAGAGACCCAACCAAAAACACGATAAGACTCCATTGGATATCTATATTCTCTTTCTATTTTTCCGTTTTTTTTGAGTCGAAATAAAAGATAATCATCATCTCGATCAATGTCTGGAACAATAAAGAAAGTACTAACTGCTAAAAAACGGTTGGCTAAATACAATAAAAATCGGTCTTGTTTTCGTTCCGCTAAATACGAAACAGGCTCTGTTGATTCCCCCAAAAAAAATTTAAACTTGGGACTAGACTCCAATATAATTTGTAAGTGAAAATCTGACTTAGTTTGATCGTAATACCGAACAGAAGAAAATTTACCTGATTTTTCTAAAGCAGATAAAATGTAAGTCACACGCCTTCTATCAAGTTCTTCATCCCAACCAATTAATTCATAACTCAATGATCGATTGTAGATTTCTTCGTTTAATTCAATTTTTCGTCTTTCACTTGAATAAAAGACCGAACACGAAATACAAAAATTAAGAATTAAAAACAATAACTTTAGCTTCATATTTTTCATTTTTACTGACCATTTAACAATTCAAATTGAGAAGTTTTACATTCATTTCCATTGATAACAATTGTAACACTATGTTTTCCTGGATAATACACTCTGGTTGTGATAGGTTTAAAAGAATGTTTTTTATAAATTTCAATTTTTTCTTTTGATTTTAATACTTTTTCGCCTAACTGGAAAACTTTTTGCCCAAGTTTCCCATTTGCTAACAAAAATCCAATTTTATATTCTATTCTAATTTTAATGTTCTTTGTGGAGGGATTGAAAAAACTTATATGAAACTCTAACAAATCTCCAATTTTGATTTTATTTTTTTTTAAAGATAATTTAAAATCCCCAGGTATCCACTTTGTATCATATTGAAAATATGATAATGCTCGGTTATCCGCTTTTTTGAGTAATCCGCGTAATGCATGTTTTAAATTCTTATCTAAACTTTCTGAAACACCAAACTTATTCTTACAAAAATCAATTACGAAATCAGGCTGAATTTTTGAAATATCATTCAGATGATTGGATACACTTCTTCGGACAATTTCATTTTCATCATTCCATAAGTTTTCTAGAATATTCAAATGAATTTCTGGCTGTTTTTTGATTGCTGGAATTCCAATGCCCCAGGGTAAAATAGGCCGACTCCCTTCACTTGCCAATCTTCTAACAAATGGTTCTCTGTGGTTTGACCATTTTTCCATTTGTTTTACTGTTTTTTCAAAATGATTAATGTAATAAAATCGAATGGCAAACTCTGCACTTGAAAATACAGTCGTTTTTTCTAATATTCTCATGGAAGATTCAAAATCATCAATTCCAGATTTAACTACTATATCATTCAGGAAAATATAGGGAAAATTAAAATCACTAACACCTTGTTTTCTCAACAATTTGATTAATTCCATAAGTTTAGGCTCAATTTTTACCAAAGGATCATTCCAAAAAAATAGAAACGTTTCCGCAATACGATTGATTCTCTCTTTTAACTCATATTTTTTCCATGGAGACTCCATGAGTTTTTTTTGGAAATCAGAAGCCCTAATTTTAGGATCAATTTGTGAAACGACAAAACTTAAATTTTGAATCCAATGAGTTGAATAAATTTCTTTTAATGGTTCCATTGTTAAAACATTACGATCACTAGAATTATATTTTTTTTAAGAACCAATCATCCACTTAAGAATTCACTTTTGGTAACCATACAGAAAAACATGCACCTTGCTTGCTTGGTTCCAGTTCAATTTTCCCACCCATTTGTATGATCATTTTTTTACAAATGTCCAATCCTAGTCCCATTCCTTCTCCATTAGGTTTTGTCGTAAAAAATGGATCAAAAATTTTATCTTTAATATTCTCTGGAACTCCAACACCTGAATCTATAATAGACACTTTGATCCATTTTTGTTCGGAATTTATTATAATTTCTAATGTTCCATTGAAAGACATAGCATGTAAAGCGTTATTGATTAGATTAATCCATACTTGATTTAGTTTATCACGATTTCCTTTGCATTTGATTTCAGCTCCATAACTTTTAATAACCGTTATCTTGCTTAAGTTATAATGATAAAGTGACAATATTGTTTCAATCTCAGATTCTAGATCTATCACCGACTCATTGCTAGTTGTTTCTTTTTCGGATACTAGGTAATTTTTTAAAGCACGGATAACGTGGGTTGCCTTTTCGGAAGCCACTGAAATAATTTGATTACATCGATATGCTGAATTGATACTTGCCACTGAACGAAGTATATCAAGTGATCGTTCACTTTCGAGAATATATTCAATTTGATCCAATTTCCGAAACAAACCCGTTTCAATTACTAGTTGCATATGATCGCCATATAACTCCATTTTCTCTAGATGAGAAAACTTTGAATGTAACTCCTTCCTTAACGAGCGTTCCGATTTACCTTCCAAATATGCTTGATTTTCCAAACTTTCATTTAGGACGATTTGGTAACGTTTGGTATCGTCTTCATTAAAATTGATTATCGTCGAGATTACTGTTTGTAATTTATTCTTTAGAAAATCATAAAGTGACAAGTTAGATGAAACAATAGCTCCCAAAGGAGTATTTAACTCATGTGCCATCCCTGCTGCCAACTGTCCCAAAACAGCCAATTTTTCAGATGCAAGTAGTCGGTCTTGTGCTTCGGTAAGTTCCTTTAAAGTATTTACCAAACTTTGATTTAAGATTTGTAAACTTTCATTCGATTGTCTTAATTCTTCTGTTCTTTGTTTAACCTGATTTTTTAAATTCTCTGAATATTGTTTATTCAACCTTCTCCATTGAATTAGCCAAATAACTCCGACTCCTACTAAAACTACAAAAAAAGTATAATATAGCCAATCGTAATTCGTAGGAGGATTCGGATCATACAAAAATCCTTTCAAACTAATGTTTCTGGGCAACATTCCAAGTTCGTTATAGATATCATTGATATGTTTCCATCTGCCTGGATTCATATAACCCATTTCAACAAGTACAGGTTGTATTAACGGTGTCATTTGTTGAGCTTCAAATAAGAGGCGTTCTTTGGGATTTTTTTTAGAATATTTATTGTAAATGAGTTCAGCTATTTCCTCTTGGTGACTCATCGCATATTGCCAACCCCGAAGTGTTGCCTCGCGAAACGCTTTCACTCGATTTGGAAATTTTTTTATTTCGTCTTCGCTTGTAAAAAAATTATCTCCATAAAAATCAATCCCCGCCAATCTTGGAGAGTAAGTTATAACTTGGAATCCAGCTTTTTTAAAATCAAAAGCCTGTGTCGTTGCATAACCTGAATAAGCATCAACTCGACCTTCAATTAAATCTCTCGGATTAAAACGATGTTCCAATAATTGAAGATCTGATGGATTGATTCCTTCTTTCTTCAGGTAGGCAACTATTTCTTCCATCCAAGGAGTTAACATGACTCGTTTACCAACTAAATCATGAATACTCTGAACATTTGAAGATTTTTTAAAAAATAAAACAGATGGAGAATGTTGGAAAATTACTCCTAATACAACAACGGGTTTCCCCATATGTCTGTGTAAAAGTAACTCATTACTACCTACACCATATTGGCCTGTTGTTCGTACAACTTTTTCATGAATACCTCTTATCCCAACTGTACTTTCTAAAAGTTCTACATCTAAACCAACATCTTTATAAAAACCTTTTTCATAAGCAGCATAATAACCAGCAAATTGAAACTGATGGAACCATTTGAGATGGAGAGTAACTTTATCTAAGGCAAATAGTGTTTGGAAAGGTAGGATATAAAATAAAATGAATAAGACATAGTTCATTCTGCGACAAATCGAAGTCGTTTCCATTTTATTAATGTTTTAAAGATTTAGCAGCGTAAATCAATGAAATAACATATTAAATCGGTTATTTTTAAACTTTTTCTTGGATTTTTCCCTTTACCTTTTGTATCCAATCTAAGTTTAATAATGTCTGTTTCTCTGCATATTCCAATGTTAAATTCCAGTACTCATGATCTGGGTGTTTTTCCCATTCTGATTTTAATTCTTTTTGAAATACTTTTAATGATTTTAAATCTTCCTTTTGTTTTCTGATTTCACCTTCTAGTTGTTCCATCAGTAACTTGGGATTCATATGCCTTCCAAAGAATACTTTAAATAACAATTCATTTCGTTTGTTTGTTTGAATAGGAGATTGATCCATCCACTTTCGAAATTCTTCTAAACCCGGACGTGTGACCTTAAATACCTTTTTTTTCCTTCCATTAGAATCCGTTTTTTCCCATTCTTTAATGAAACCATCTTTTTCTAATTTAGATAATGTAGGATAAATTTGTCCGAAACTTTCACTCCAAAAAAAACTAATCGTAGATTCGATATACTTTCGAATCTCATACCCATTCATTTCACATTGAGATAAAATACCTAAAAGTGCATATTGTGTTTTACTTTCTCTTTTCATTTTTCCTGTAGATTGTTGTTTGCATTTAATTCTTTATGAAATAACATCAATGCTGAGATTACTTCCTTTGGTGCTTCCACCTGAGGCCAATGACCAATTTTACTAGATAAAAAGTATACAGAAGCAAATGGATATTCTTTTTTAAATCGTTCTGCCATATGGACTCCGGAATTAGGATCCATTGGACCACAAATATAACAAAAAGGAACTTTAGTATTTTTAAGTGTTTTAATCCATTGGTCTTGGTATTTAACTTTATCAAAGACCAAGCGACCAATTAAATATGCTATATCTTTTCCTTGATGATAATTCAGTATATTCCAATATTCATTTAATAATTCAGAATTTGGACCTGTTTCGGGTCCAAACATTTTCTTTAATGAATTCTCAATCGAATTCCTTTTTAAATTTTTACTTAAATACTTCCCAATAACATTAGGTGATTGAGATAACAATCTTTGGATCATTCTAGGTTGATACACATCAGTAAACAAACCACCATTCATAAATGCAACGGATAGAATTTCAAAATCCAAACTTTCAATTTTTACCAACATTTCTTCAACGACACTTACAGCTAAATCATGTGCTAAAATTCGTATCTTTCTAATGTTTAACTTTTTGATTAAAGAATTGATCATATCGACATATTCTTCAAATGAATAGGTATGGTTTTGTGGTTTATCGGAAAATCCCATACCCATCAAATCGATAAATACCAATTTATACTGTTTTGATAAATCTTCCATTACCCAATTCCAATCATAACTGTTAAATGGATAACCATGCAACAATAGAAGTGGTTCCCCTTCTCCTAATGTCCCATAGAATATAGAGTTACCTTTGTAATCGTAGAATTTACCAAAATCTTTCAGAGCTGAAGCATTTATAAACTTACCTCTCATCTTAAGCTCCCATCGCACCTAGTTTCTCCGATTTTAATATGAATTGATTTAACTTTTCCAATTTTCTAAATCTAATTTGATCAAAATATGTAACTTTCACTTGCTTAAATCCGCAAAACTCTAAGGTACCTTGTTTTAATAACTGAACTCCTGGACTTCGGTTGAACCATTTGTAATACCAAGTTGGTGCATCCATCGTAATCATGATTCTAGCGGTTTTTCCTTTAAGCAAATGTTTGGGGAGTGGAGAACGTTTTTGATAAGAAAAAGCAAAACCTGGTAAGAATACTCTATCAATCCACGCTTTTAAAATGGCTGGCATACTAGCCCACCAACTTGGATAAACAAATACAAGATGATCTGCATTTTGAATCAATGTTTGACTCAATAAAATATCAGGTTCTAACTCCTGTTTATATGTTTTATCATACCCAAATTTTAGATTATAATCGAATTTAAGTTCATTTAACTTTATGAATTGAACATCAAATCCAAAACTCTTGGCAGATTGGAAATAGGAATCAGCGAGTTTGGCACAATATGAATTAGGATTTGGATGCCCTAATATAATCAGAATTTTTTTGTTTTGCATAATTATATCTACCAGATATAATTATCAGCTATATCTATTAGATATACAAAGTCAATCTATTTTTCTAGTTTCTTATTGAATTTTTGGAAAATATTGAAATCTCTAAAAAAGAAAAGATCATTAAATTTTAACGATCTTTCCTGAATTGTAACTATTGTTCGACACAATAAAATAACAAAGAACTGCTACACCCAAAAGTATTAAATCCCAATGATGTCGACGTACTACTACCACTGTCTCCGCCGTATCCATTCCCTGATGTTAAAGTCCAACCTGAACATGAGTTAGAATTATTAGTCCAATCAGGATTCAAACCTGTCCAAATCGTAGAACTGGATCCAGAAATAGAAAATGATAAGTTAAATGTAAACAATGATGCACTTGTTGTTGTCCCGATTAAATCGGTGCGGTTCAATCGATAATAGGAAGCAAATGGTTTTAATACCCAATCAACTTGACCATCTCCTACACTTGCAGTTACGGAAGCTCTTCGTAATGAATTAAAACTATCACCTACAAGTGCTTTACAAATTTTACCTACTGGGCAATTTACTTGGGACTGACATAAGTTATCTACACCGATGATACCACCCATAGCTCCAGTTTGTCCAACGCTAGTAAGGAATATAATCTTATCATTATCGGAAACCTCAACTTGTATGATCCTTTCTTCAAGACGAAATGAGGAATCCGTGGAACTTGGCACCAATCTTACGGATACAGTTCTTGTGCCGTTGATGTTTGTATCATTCATTGCAGTGAGCGTTAAATTTTGGAAAACACTCCAATTTGATTTTGTGAATGTAAAAAATGTTTGGGAAGGTGTTACGTAGGATCCATTGCTAATGATTACTTGAACATTTACATTTTCTTTCGGTTCACTACCTAAATACATTTGAACTGTAGAGGAAGTTCCTACCGAAGCATTACCACCAGCTTCGGATAAGGTGATAAATTGACTGCTTACATTTAATCCAGGTTGGTTTACAATGGTAAAGTCAGGATAACATGGGTGACGTTTATCGCCAATGGACGCTGCTAAGATTGAAGTTTCAAAATAAGATTTTGATTTTGTATCACATGCATTATTAAAAGTTTCATTTTCACAAGATAACAACGAAAAGATTAAGAGTGTAGATAATAAGAATTGATTTGTTTTCGCAAATATGAACAATTTCCCTTTCCATTCAACCATAATGAGTAACCAGTGTTTGGTCAATTTTTTGCACCAGGATTTGGATGTAATTCAAAATCTGAATCTTAGTATTAATCTTGAGTTAGCTTACCACTTTCTATCGAATGGAAATCTTTTTAAATCATGTCAGTATAATAATTACATAATATAGATGAATTGTAGGGAAGAACACTATTGTAGAGATTTTAAAAACGTAATCATTAACTTTTGAAGTGTAGTTTCTGTTCCTTCATCTTGAATTTGTCCCTCTGGAGATACTTTACCTTTTACTCCTGAGATGAGTACATTTGTATCATCCGTTAATTTGGCACCGATTGTTTTTAGTACCAAAAGTAACGATTCATGAGCCTTTTGACCAACCGATGCAGCAGTGATGACAGCGACTGGTTTATCAGTAAACACAACAGATGAAACAGCCCACTCTAGCGCATTTTTTAGGACACCAGGTATACTAAAAACATATTCAGGCGAACAAATTAGAATTCCATCTGCACGTTTGACCTCACCCAAAAAATCCTTTATGATGTCAGGACTTCCCTCTTCCGTAATTCCGGAATCAAAAAATGGAAAATTGACAATTTTATCGTAAATGATCATATCACAATCTTGCTTATAATTAGTTTTCAGTGTATTTAGTATTTTTCTGTTATACGAAGTTGCACTGATGCCACCTGATATTGCGAGTATGATAGGTTTTTTGTTATTCATATTTTAAATACTGATCCCAAGTATTTTTTTTGTTCCATCAGGTTCTTTGGAATAAGAAAACAATTTTAGAATAGAAAATTTTTCGTACCCATTTTCTTCTGTTTGGTATTCCCAAAGCCAACCCCAAAGGCTTCCCCTTTTCACAAACCCTCTCTCCAATTCTGTTTTTTCCTGATAAACAACACCTAACAATACATATGTTGCATATTGTTTATCTGATTTTGTTTCATTATGATAATAACCAATTCCAAAAAATCCCAATTCTGTCATTTCTTCACTTGACTTGGAAATATAATATAAAAATGGACCATACATTTTTGACGTTTCCTCTTCTGAATCTGCGGTTCTCATGAGTGGGAAAAAATTAACTGTCTTTTTAGAGTGTGATTGATCGTATCCTAACCAAAGTAAGGTAAGACGATCGATTTCCTTATTTCTTCTTTGGAAGCTAAATAAATAATCCCAGAAACTCCGCAATTGGTAAACAGAAGTAGTGTTTTCCGATTCCAATAGATACAAGAAATTGTAATAATGTCCTTCCTTTTTATACTGATAATAATTGAGTAATGTAATGGTAGTAAATTCTCCGTCACCCCAATGATTAAAAGACAGTGGAATGATCGAAACATTTGAATCCGAATAATAAAAAGGAAACAACAAAAGATGAGATAATTTTTCTTTAGTTACAGGAGGATCCACCTCAATTTTATTTTTTACCGGAATGGGAGAGATATACTCAAATTCCCAATCAATAAACCATAATAAATTTGTTCTAAGACTCGAAGTTTCCTTATTTCGATAGAAAAATGGAGTGAGCCATAGTGTAGTATTAGGATCTTTATTTGTATATTGATACGAATGATAAGAAATCCAAATGGGCCATATCAAAAACTCTTTAGAATCATAATTCTTATTACTAATTTTTGTATAATTTGATATGAGAGTATATGTATTACTCTTTGAACTTACGTCTGTTTTTGTTTGGTTGTGTATATAAAAAGGTAATACGCGATGTCCTGAATCAATATCAGAATTGTATACATTTATAATTGGCCAAAAAAAAGATTTTTCAATTCGATGATTTAATTGGTATTCCTCATGGATATAACCATTCAAAAGGAAGGATTGGATTTCAGATGACTTATCCTTTTGTTTTCCATACAAAGGAAATATAATTTTATATTCCAAATCATCCGAAACATAACTCAGCCAAATTGGAAAAAATGGAGGAATTAAAACAACCCTGTCTTCAGAAGATTCATCCCAAGTAAACCAAGCAAATGGTAATAAACGAATGTGTTTTTTGGTGTCACCTACCTCATATGAGAAAATTCCAAACAGAAGTTGGTACCCAGTAAACTGATCACTATTCTCTCGATTAAATTCCCTTTTTTTTCTTATCTCTGGTTTTGTAGAAATAATCTCATTTCCTTTCAGAGTATTTCCTTTGATAATCCGACTTCGTTTTGAGATTCCAATTAAATTATAGAACAAACCAAAATCATAATCCAAATATACATTTCCTTCGTTTGTTGCTACGTTAACACTTGTATCGTGTACTTTAGTGTACCAAAATAAATTGATGTGATAATCGTCTTCCTTGTCTTTTAGATTTAGGTAAATAGGAAATATGAAGTCGAACTCTTTTTTGGGCGAAACATAGCTTCCAACAAATGGAAATAAAACAAACAATCTTTCTTCCTTGGATTGGTCTTTCGAATAATACAGTGGACCCAACCAATATTCATGATATGTAGAACGATAATTTTGATAATAGAGTAAAAGTGGGAAAAACAAATAATTCTCTTTTGAATAATATACAAAAGGTGTAAATGATACATCAGTTAATCCTCGTTTATCACTTGATTCAAAATGAAACAAAGTAAAAAGCCGATAATAATTAATTTGATCATCACCTAACTGTTCTTTATCTGTGTAATAAATGATTGGCAAAACAGGAAAACCAAAAGTCTTCTGATTTTCCCTTTTTCTCTGATAAAAGAAAGGAATGGAAATTAAATGTGAATTATTGCCATTATTTCCCCAAAAAACAAGTGGATAGATAGATTTATGAAGAGAGTCATTTTCTTTCGTGACATTATAATTCAAAATACGTTTGTATTCGCGATTATCAATTTTGCTTTGGAGATGATCATAAAAAGGAAAAAATGTTTTAGATTTTGAGAGAGGATAATCGTAATAACGATAAACTCCCATCGCCTTTACTGAGTAATGATCCTTCCAATCCTCGATGTCATATAAAATATTACTTGCCCTGTATTTTTTACTCCTTTCACTCCCATAAATCTGAACCTCTCTTTCACTTTCTAAATCAGGCCATGATTTCGCAGTGATAGGAAAAACCAGAAAGAAAATGAGACAAGGAATGAGATGTTTCAATTTCATTGTATCTACCTTCTGTTTCTGATTCATTTTTATTTTAATTTATTTCGGACGGGTAATGAAATTGTTTTTTTCAATTTTTTAGGTAAATACTCAATCATCGTAACGGAACTAGGATTCACATTCATTTTGTTATAAGTGTAATCTAGTTGAGAAATTAAAATTGGTTTCGAAGTAGGAAACATTTGTCCTATCTGTTTTTTTCCTTCTCGGTCATACAATGGAATCACAGATTTTGATATGGACCTATATGGTAAATAAGTCAAAATTGATTTGAGTCGATTATTTTCATCATAAAGATAATCATTGTATGCTAAAACGATTTCTTGGTTCGAAACAACAACTCCTTCCAGAATATCTTCCGTAAACTCGTAAGTTCCCTTCCCTAATCCAACGATAAATGCAGTTCCAGTAGAAGCTACGTATGCAATTCCAAAAGCAGCCAATGAAGCAATCCCTGCGGAGGCATAGACTGGCATATACACAGGTGAGTTGTCTGAAGCTCTTCTGATATCATAGGATGATCTATAGTAAGGCCAAAATCGAAAATTCCTCGAGACACTACTCGCATAATAAATCGGATAATAAAAGTATTCTTCTGGTTTCAAATTGATCGATCGGTCATCAATGAGAATGGCAATTGTACGGAGGATCTTACCTGTTTCTTTTGCTTTTAAGATTGCATGGTACTGTTTTCCCTCTTTTTCTGGTCGTTTGATCGAGGTAAACACTGGCATAAAATATTCGTCATTTTCTTGCGAATCAGAATATACAGGCACATCTAAAGATTGCCTTAAATTTTCCTTAGGGATTGTTACCTCTTTCGTAAAACAACCATTTAGTGAGAAGAAGAATACAAGTATCAATGTCCAATTTTTCATAATGCGAATAAGAAGATATCCTGAAATCCAATGAATGGACAATCTATTTTTCTTGATTCTAATACTAATTCCAAATAAAAAGAAACATTACAAATGTTACTCATTGTAAAAAAAAATCCTTTTTAGAATTCAATTGCCGTATTGAAACAGTTGGCAAAAGACAAATATTGATCTGTATCAAGTTTCCAAATAGAATGATTCTTTTTATAAAGTTATTTTAAAGATTGAATCTTCTACTGCCTCAGTTTTTTCATTTTTTTACCTACTTTCAAAAAACAATTCGCTAATTTATACTAAGTGATGTTACACTTTGTACGAAATGGAATCTTTGTTTTAAGAACAACGTATACAGCAGAAACATCATTCTTATGTGTTAGAGGAGAAGGCCAAATGGAGATTCAAAAATATGATGTGGTGATCATTGGTGCAGGAATTGCAGGAATGATTGCTGCTTATGAATGTCTAAACTCTGGTTTATCAGTTTTACTCATAGATCGAAACTCACATGAACACTTAGGCGGCCTCGCCAAACTATCATTTGGAGGGATGGCATTGGTAAATACCCCTCTCCAAAAACGATTAGGAATTAGAGATTCTCCATCACTCGCATTAAATGATTGGTTATCTTTTGCTAATTTTGGTGAAAATGACTACTATCCAAAACTTTGGGCAGAAACCTATGTTAATGAATCATTAGAGCAAGTTTATCATTGGCTAAAAGGATTTGATCTCAATTTTTTTCCTGTTGTGAATTGGGTTGAACGTGGATTGTACCAAAGAGGAAATTCTGTTCCTAGATACCATGTTTTATGGGGAACGGGTTATCGCTTGGTAGAACGATTTTCAGAATTATTATGGAATCATAAATTCAATCAAAAGTTAAAAATTTTATTCGATCATAAAGTCACGGAACTCATTAAGGAAAACAATCAAATTATAGGATGTGTTGCCGAATTGGAAACACAACCACAACATGTGGTCAAATTCCATTCCAATTTCACCATTGTTGCAACAGGTGGTATCACTGGTAATTTAGAGAAAGTGAGAAACCATTGGTATAAACCATGGGGCAAACCTCCTACTGAAATGTTAAATGGAGCCCATCCTTATTCAGATGGATTGGTACATACGGCCGTTAGTCGAATTGGAGGGAACGTAACCCACTTAGACAAAATGTGGAATTATGCTGCAGGTATACCCCATCCCAATCCACAATTCGATAATCATGGATTGAGTTTAATTCCATGTAAGTCAGCTTTGTGGTTAGATCACACAGGCAAAAGAATTGGTCCCGAACCTTTGGTGACGGGATATGATACAAATGATCTTTGTTATCGCATTTCAAAATTAGAAAAACCTTATACTTGGCAAGTTATGAATTGGAGAATTGCTTCGAAAGAACTCGCGATTTCTGGATCAGAACACAACCCGATGATTCGTGATCGTAAACTTTTTTCTTTTTTAAAAGAGATTTTGTTAGGGAATCATCGATTATTACGCCAACTTCAGAACGAAAGTGACCACTTCATTGTGGCAAACGATTTAAGAACATTGGTAGATCGTATGAACCAATTGAATCAAAATAATTTCGTTCAGTTAGATCAAATTGAAAAAGAAATAAAATTTTATGATGAAGGGGTCAAACGAGGAAAAACATTTTGGAATGATGACCAAATTCGAAGAATCCTCCAAGCACGTACATGGAAATCAGAAAAATTCCGAACTTGTTATCCAAAACCAATCTTAGATCCGAAATCGGGACCTCTCATTGCGATTCAATTACGATTGATTACTAGAAAGAGTTTAGGAGGGATTCAAACTGATTTGGATAGCCGTGTATTGGATTTAACAGGAAATCCAATACCTGGATTGTATGCAATCGGCGAAGCAGCTGGATTTGGTGGCGGTGGTGCCAGTGGATTCAAATCTTTAGAAGGAACTTTTTTGTCTGGATGTATCCTGACAGCAAGAAGTGCCGCAAACTCAATTCGTAAATTAAATTAATCTTATCTACTTTCGGAGGGATCATTATGAAAAAAACAGGAGCATGGCTCGTGCGATATGCACTCGAACAAATTGGAGTGAAATATACTTTTGGGATTCCAGGTGTACATAATACAGAAATTTATGATGAGTTAAACAATTCTGAATTCATTTCCCCTATACTTGTAACTCACGAAGGATGTGGTGCCTTTATGGCTGATGCAATAAGCCGGACAAGTGATTCTATTGGTACCATTGTGATCGTTCCTGCTGCTGGTGTGACACATGCCGCGAGTGGCATTGGAGAGGCCTCGTTGGATGGAATCCCTATGTTAGTGATCTCTGGTGGTGTACGCAGTGATTCAAAATTCAAATACCAGTTACATGATATTGACCAACATTCCTTATTAAAACCCATCACCAAACAAACTTTCAAAATTAATTCACAAGAAGATATTATTGAAACCATTTATAAAGCATATCAAACCGCTACAACTCGTGAACCTGGTCCTGTTTTCATTGAAATACCGGTCAACATTCAACTTTACACAGGTTCGGTGGAATTCTTACAAACCTATGATGAATTTTGTAAACGGAATGACAAAACACAAACCACTCTTAAACAAAAAGAATTAGATCATGTAGTAGAACTTTTGTTACAAGCAAAATCTCCTGGTTTATTTTTAGGTTGGGGAGCCGTTGATGTATCCACATTCACGGTCGAAATTGCAGAATTATTAGGTGCACCTGTCTCAACAACCTTACAAGGATTAAGCGTTTTTCCAGGGAACCATCCAATGTATTGTGGAATGGGTTTCGGTCCAGCAGCAGTTCCAGCTGCCACAAAACTATTTTCGGATTGTGATTGTTTACTTGCAATCGGAACTCGATTTTCTGAAATTGCAACCGGAAGTTTTGGAGTAACTATTCCAAAAAATTTAATTCATATCGATATCAATCCAAATGTCTTAAATGCAAATTACCCAACTAAAATTGGAATCGTAGGTGATTCAAAAATCATCCTACCTGAATTGGCAAAAGAACTAAAACGTAAATTACAAGAAACCAAACAGAATCATCGTGAACGATTCGAAAATCGTAAAAGAGAAATCATCAAACTCAAACAATCCTATAAAGACGAATGGTATCATCATGATAGTAAGGACAAAGTAAATCCTGCATTGTTTTTCGATATTTTACGGAACACATTGCCTGATGATGGGTATGTTGTCGTAGATGATGGAAATCATACATTTTTAACTGCTGAACTATTACCAATCTACAAACCAAGGCATTTGATTTCACCAACTGACTTTAATTGTATGGGTTATGCTGTTCCAGCAACAATTGCCACCAAACTTGCCCATCCAATGAATGCGGTTGTTGGGATTATCGGTGATGGTGCGTTTCAAATGACATGTATGGAAATTATCACTGCTACTAGAAATCATTTAGGAGTATTATTTGTAGTATTTAACGATGGTGAGTTGGCACAAATTTCCCAAGCTCAACAAATTCCATACAATCGAAAAACATGTACCACACTTGGAACTTCCCATTTTGAAGGCATTGCGATTGCGACAGGTGCAGAATACATTCAGATGAAAACAAATGACGATATCAACGATTCGCTAAACAAAGCATGGATTCTAACAAAAGAAAATCGACCAGTCATCCTTGATGTGAATATCGATTATAGTAAAAAAACTAGGTTTACCAAAGGAATTGTTGGGACGAATTTACAACGACTGCCATTTTCTGCGAAATTAAGAATGATCAGCCGTGCCCTAGTGAGAAAAATGACGGGATAGGATCTTTTTTCTTTTGCGTATTCTACTTGCTCCAATGGAAGGACTTCTTGATTTTCGTTTACGTGATACATTAACACGCGTAGGCGGATATGACGAATGTGTCAGCGAATTTATACGAGTAAACGATACCCTACTTCCTTCTCATCGGTTTTATCGTTATGTTCCAGAACTTTACCAAAATTCACGTACAAAATCAGGAATCCCTGTTAAGGTACAATTATTAGGTTCTGATATCAATTGTATGGCGGAAAACGCTAGTAAGGTGGCATCACTTGGAGCTTATGGTATCGATATCAATTTTGGTTGTCCTGCCCCAACGGTAAATCGAAACCGAGGAGGAGCCGCTTTACTCAAAGAACCAAACCTAATGTATTCGATCGTAAAAGCAGTTCGAAATGTTGTACCACAAGAAATTCCAGTTACTGCAAAAATGAGACTGGGTTACGATACCACCGAACATGCGCTTATTTGTGCAAAAGCATTGGAAGAAGGTGGAGCAAAAGAAATAGTTGTGCATGCCAGGACAAAAGTTGACGGATACAAACCACCTGCGTATTGGGAATGGATTTCTAAAATCACTGAACATATAAAAATTCCCGTTGTTGCCAATGGAGAAATTTGGACAGTATCTGACGCTATCCGATGCAAAGAAATATCAGGGTGTCAGGATATTATGATTGGTAGAGGTGCTGTCGCAAACCCTGCTCTTGCTTTACTCATTAAAGGGATCCAATGCAATCGTTTCGAGTGGTTTGAAATTAAAAACTTATTATTGAATTATTGGAAATCTATGGAAACGGGAATTGATGGAATTAGCAAAACTGGAAGAATCAAACAATGGTTAAAATACCTTTCCAGAGAATATGAAGAAGCAATTATTGACTTCCAATACGTGAAACAAGTTTCCAGTCCCAAGGAATTGGAAACTACTTACTTTTCCGAGTTATTCGCACAAAGAAAATGATGGAAATAACCATCCGAATGTTGTATTAAGTTATCAATATGTTTGAATCTTTTTCCAATTCCGAAATCCTATCTGGTATGATCACACCCGCTGTCCTTGTTTCAGCTTGTGCTAGTTTGATTTTTTCTACAGCGAATCGACTGGGAAGAATTTTTGATCGGGTGAATCTATTGAAATCAGAAGTAGAACTTTTGCTCGAAGGAAAACGAAGTTTTCATGAACAAAGAATGGTGTATATGAGACAGCAACTGTCTGTACAAAAAAAACGCGCTGTCCTTATCCAACGATCGATGGCATTTTTATACTTGGCAACATCCTTATTTATCATTTCCAGTTTGGCTCTTGCGTTTACACTTGCTTTTGCCAAAAATCTCAATTGGATTCCCACTGTTGTTGCTCTATCAGGTGGGATTTGTTTGTTCTTTGCTAGTGCACTTCTGTTTTATGAAAGCCGATACAACCTAACTTTCATTAACAGGCAAATTGAGTTTACTGAGTTTTTGGAAAGAGGAATCCAAGAAAAAATGAAATAACTTGTTTTAAACAAAGCCCAAAAAGAGTTTTTTTTCCTTTTGGGCGCCTCGAAACCTTTCCATTACAATGATACAATCGATAAACGACCGCGTTATCCGCTCCAATCTTTCGCTAGTAGCGAAAGGATTTCCGCTACTACCGCTGGCGCTTTGATTCGATTTTTAATTTACACAACAAGTTTTGAAATATCAAAAAGAGTTCAAAGTTTTTGTTTAGAAATGTCCTCTAAAAATTGATCAAGACAACGATATACTGCTTTTTCTGAAGCATATCTAACCCGTTCTGCATGAATGAACTTTTCTGAACCTGTTGCAATTTCGTCTGCTTCAAAATCTTTCTTATAAATTTCTTTATTTTCTTTTAACAATATAAATGTTAATTTAATTTTATGACGAACATCAATAAAACTTCCTTCTTGTTTTTCATCTTTTTCGTTGTTTAAAACACGAAGCTGAAGGTCTCCATTAAAGTTAACAATATTTTTAAAAAGATTATATTCGATTAATCCTTTTCGAATGATTGTACGGATCGCTAGTTGATTGTTACTCAGAATAAAATTGTCATACGAAGGAGTTGGTTCAATTAACTCGAGAGTCAGATTGACCGAACTTTTTTTTGGTTCCTTTGGTTGTAAAGGTGGAAGTTCCGCGCAGGATACTAAACTCAATAAAACGATCATGTTAAAAATATTTTTGAAATTCATTTGATGATTCCTTTAGATTTCCATTGGCTTAGTGATGAATATATCACATTTCGATAAGCATTATTTTGAACAACAGGAGTAAAGAAAAATGGTGAAATTGGTATAATGACCCAACCTACAAATACATCCATGTTCATTCGCTCTTCGTTAACAGCTAATAATTTGCGTTTGGAATCAAGTAATGAAACCTTTACACTAAAATCTTGATCCATGATTAAAGGGAATACAAGGAATGTAGCACCAGCAAGGGCTGGCCATACTTTACTACCTTTTTCATTGATATTTGTTTCTACATATATAATATAATCATAAGGTTCATTTTCTTTCGTGACTACATTTTTGAACAAGTTGGATTCCTTTACGATATCCACCATTCTTTCATTTAGAATCGGTATGTGTTGTGGGTGCTTTGAAAATTTACCATTTTCGTAGTAATCTCCAAAATATTTGATCAATACTGATTTTTTTTCTTCAAGTTCAGGAGTTTTTGTATTTTTTAAATTTGGATTCTCATAGTGAACAAAAGCAGCACAATTTAAAAAAATACCTAAGCAAAATGATGACACGATTGTGAATACATTTGGCGGGGTTAATACTTTCCAATTCATTGAACAAATGGAAAGTAAAACATTAGTTAGGTCAAACCATTTATTCGGTTAACAAAGTTTATTCCCTCTTCAAATCGTTTGAAATGTCCAAGATGATCAGAATTTTACATCATCCCATACCAAAAAGTCAGTACTCTCAAAACCTTGTTCATTTCTCGTTCCAGTTCTTTCGACCTCGAAAGACATCCCCGCACCAGGGATCCGTAGGGCTTGGTCCTCGGAGGGTTCACCCGATGAGGACGGGAGCGTATGCGGACCCCGAAGTGAGCCCGCCCGGGTGCCCGATGTTGCAACTGCGAACTTTTGGAAAGGAAAATCGGCGGTTTTGGGAATGAGCGTGCGAGAAACGGAGGGCCGTGGTAAAGAGGACACATTGGGTGGCGGGTCTAGTTCCCCACCCTCTAATCGGGCGGGGAAAGTGTACGCTGCGCCACACCCACCACCGCCCCTCTTTTGTAACAAATCTGACAAAAAAAAACGATTTTCCTGTCACCTCACCTTTCTAGAACGGTAAGTAAAAATTAGATTCGGAAATTCCTTCATGAGAGAAATCAAAACTGTCACGATTTTAGGTGCCAACGGAGCCATGGGTTCTGGAAGTGCAGGCGTTATTGCTGCCTTCGGTGGTGCTAAAGTCCATATGCTCGCTAGAGATGTAGAAAAAGCAAAACAGGGTATCGAAGCCGCTGTCGCATCCGTAAAAACGGATACCATTCGCGCTAGGATGATCCCTGGTTCCTACGATGCGGATCTGGAAAAAGCAGTCGCAGAGTCAGATTGGGTATTCGAACTCGTGGCGGAAAGTTACGAAGTCAAAGAACCGATCAACACTCGTATCGCAAAAGCGCGCCGTCCGGGAACTATCGTTTCCACTGTGTCTTCTGGTCTTTCTATCGGTCGTTTGGCAAAAGCGTACGATGAAGATGGTCAAAAACACTACTACGGAACGCATTTTTTTAACCCTCCTTATAAAATGATCCTTTGTGAACTCGTCACTCACTCTGGAAATGACAAAAAAGTCACACAAGCGTTAGGTGAATACTTAGATAAAGTTTTAGGCCGTGCGGTTGTTTATACAAACGACACTCCTGCATTTGCTGGAAACCGAATCGGATTTCAGTTGATGAACGAAGTGGCTCACTTTGCTGAAAAGTATGCTGACAAAGGTGGAATCGCACTTATGGACGAAATCATGTCTGGTTACACTGGACGTGCGATGGGCCCACTTGCCACTGCTGACTTCGTAGGACTAGACGTTCACAAAGCCATTGTAGACAACATCTACGACAATACAAAAGACGAAGCACACGAAACATTCAAACTTCCTGGTTACTTCCAAAAGTTAATCGATGCTGGTAAACTTGGTATGAAATCTGGTGGTGGTCTCACAAAAGTTGTGAAACACGCTGACGGTAAACGTGAGAAGTTTGTTTACAATATCAAAACCGGTGAGTACGATCCGTACCCAAAATTTGATATTCCTTTTATCAAAGAAGCTCGCCAAAAAATCAAAGACTCCGATTACAAAGGTGCGATGGATGTAGTTAAAAAAGCTAGTGGTTTCGAAGCAGAAATCGCACGTTACTTCATTTCACGTTATATCAGTTATTCGCTCTCTCTCGTTGGAGAAGTCGTTGATACAAAAGAAAACACTGATGGAGCAATGGGTTTTGGTTTTAACTGGGTTCCTGCATCTGCATTTGTTGATTTCCTTGGTGGACCAAAAGAAACAATCAAGATGATGGAAACGTCTAAAATACCAGTTCCAAAACTTTTAAAAGATGCGAAAGAAGGCAAAAAGTTCTACGAACTTGGCGAGAAACTAGACGCAAGGTCTCTTTTCAAAGGTTAATTAGGAGTATCATATGAGTGAAAAAGTATTTGTACTAGGCGGGGAACAAACCGACTTCCAAAGAAACTGGACAAAAGAAGGAAAAACCTTCATGTCCATGATGCGTGAAGTATTAGATGATGCTCTTGAAAAAGTTGGCATTAGTTATGATGAAATCAAACGATTGAACAAAGAAAATCGTGTGGCTGTTTTTGTTGGAAACTTTGACGCAGAACAGTATGCCAACCAAGGCCACTTGGGTGCTTTTTTAACAGAAGTGAACCCTGCACTTTTCGGAGTTCCTGGTGCTCGTTATGAAGCAGCTTGTGCTTCTGGATCAGTTGCTCTTGATGCAGCGATCACACACATCCGTGCAGAAGACTACGATCTAGCGATTGTTCTTGGTGTGGAAGTGATGAAAACCGTTTCTTCTTCAGTAGGTGGCGACTTTCTTGGAACAGCTGCGTATTACGAAAAAGAAGCAAAAGGCGTTCAATTTCCTTTCCCAAAACTTTTCGGAAAACTAGCGGACGTAATCCTCGAACGTTATGAACTCAAAGAAGAACGTTTTATGGATGCTCTTGCTGAAATTTCACGTATCAATTACGCAAATGCAAAACGTAACCCTAAAGCACAAACTCGTACATGGTTCATGAACAAAGAACATGCGATGGCTCGTGGTGGTGATAATAATATGGCTGTGGGTGGAAGACTTTGTATCACTGACTGTTCTCAAGTAACAGACGGTGCTGCAGTAACCATCCTAGCTTCTAAAGATTACACAAAAGAATACGCTAAAAAAACTGGTCGTAAAATTGATGACATCCCTCGTGTGAAGGGTTGGGGTCACCGAGTGGCACCAATTACTTTTGAAGCAAAAAAACAAGAATCCGTTGGAGACAAATACATCCTTCCATGGACTCGCCAAACAGTAAAAGATGCTTACAAACGTGCGGACCTAGATGTAAAAAACATTGATGTGTTTGAAACACATGACTGTTTTACTTCTTCTGAATACGCTGCGATTTCCGCTTTTGGAATCTCAGAACCAGGAAAAGAACACATCGCCATCGAAGAAGGAACCATTGACTTTGGTGGTAAAAAACCAATCAATCCATCCGGTGGACTCATCGGTGTGGGTCACCCAGTGGGTGCGTCCGGTGTTCGTATGATGCTCGACCTTTACAAACAAGTCACAAACACAGCAGGTGACTACCAAGTGAAAGGGGCTAAGAACGGTCTTATGCTCAACATTGGTGGATCAGCAACTACGAACTTCGTGTTCATCTTAGGGAAGTAAGCTTGTGAATTCGCTGAATACAGAAAAATGGAATCGGATACTCGTCCGGTTCCTCCTTGCCTTTTCGTTTTGGGAAGCGGTATCCATTCCCGTTCGGATGGTGTTTTTTTCAAAGTTCTACTTTGATCCAACATTGAAATCGATGTTTGTTCCCATAACCGATGTTTTTTGGCTTGGACCTGTGTTCAGCGATTTATTGTTCACACTATCCTTTGGATATTTATATGCACTGATGAAAGAATCACTTCCACAAGGACTTGTGGGTGGATTTCTCGTGGGAATCTTAGTTTCCATCATTGGATTTGTATCACCAATGGTATGGACTCTGTCTCTCACAAACTTTGCCCCAACTCAGCTCGTTTGGGTTTGGGTGGCGTATTATTCCTTATTCACCATTTCCACTGCAGTGATTTATTCGGTAGGTTGGAACTCAGAAGACTAAACATATAAAACGATCAGAAAGGCAAGGATTCAACTAACTCCTATTCTGATTTAATTCAAACAGTCTTTTGAATCGCTAAACCCAACGGAAACTTTGGGTTTTTTGTTTTTAAAACTTAAACCGAAAGGCAACTGAATCCAATCTGTCTGCCACTTTATCTAAATTGGAAATTGATTCTTCAATTGCCGCGACAGTTTGTTTCTGTTCATGAGCAGCAGCTGATAATTCTTCCACGATGGAAGATGTATGTGTCAATTGGTTTTGTATCTTCTCTATATTAAAAAGAACACTAGTGGATTTTTCTTGTGTCCCTTCTGTGGAACCGTTGATTTTTTCGGAACTAAGTTTTGTGCCTTCAGAGTTGGCTAGAATTTTTACCATCTCAGATTGCACGGTTTCAAATTCATTTGATCCTAATTCCACTTCACTTAAACCTTCTTCTATATCTGTTACGGTTTGCAAAATTTTTGAAGTAAGCTCATTGATAAATACAGAGATTTCTTTTGCCGATTTTTTAGATTGTTCCGCAAGAAGACCTACTTCACCCGCAACCACTGCAAATCCTTTTCCAGCATCACCTGCTCTTGCCGATTCGATAGATGCATTTAATGAAAGTAAGTTTGTCTTTTCTGAAATTGCTGCAATTGTTTCTGTGATCTTTCGTATGGCTTTTGTTTTTTCACCAAGGTCTTTAATCGATTCGGAAGTTTTAAAAATCTGATGTTTTGCTTTTAAAAATTGGGACATAGCTTTGTCGGAACGATTTTTTCCTTCCATGGCAATATGATGTGCATTGGTTGATTCAAATTGAACAGCCATTGCTTCCGATCGAATGCTTTGGATCAAATGGTTGAGAGCATCCATTTGAAGGAATATACTTTCGGAACTCTCTTTTGTCACGTTACTTGATTCAGATAATGATTGCATGGCAAGGGATAACTCTTGGAAGGCAACATGAATATGTTCTACAGCTTTTGTAAGGCCTTTGATTTGGCTTTTTACGATTTCAGCGTTACCAATGAGTTGCGAAATCATTCCTCGGAATTCAAACTGTGTTTTTTTGATCAGCAACAGTATTTCAGAGTAACCACCACCATTTTCTAAAATTACATCAAACTTCAAATTACCTTTATATAAGTTTTTCAAATATTCGATTACTCTAAAAATAGAATTTTTGTTTTTTTGAATTTTAAAATATCCTAATATAAAACTCAAAGAAAAAATCAGAATTCCTACCCCAAAAAACCAAGGATTATGAAGGAACGGAATGTTTACAAAAGAGGAAGAACCAAATAATACAAACAAAACCAAACTGATGAAAGATTGAATGGAATAAACTGATTCAGTAGAAATGGCAAACAAATTCCCAAACCGTTGTGACTCATTTTTTTGCCCAAGATTTAACTTTGCGTACAATCCTTCTGCTTTTAGGATTTGTTCTTTTGTCGCTTTTGTGCGAACCGACATATAACCTATGTGTTTTCCATCTTCATAAATAGGGGAAACATTGGCATCAACCCAGTAATAATCTCCATTTTTACAACGATTTTTTACGAGTCCTACCCATGAGTTTTGGGATTTGACAGTCTCCCATAAATCACGAAAGGCTTCCCCAGGCATATCGGGATGTCGAATGAGATTATGAGGTTGGCCGATGAGTTCTTCTTGCGTATATCCACTAATCTTCAAGAAGTCTTCATTTACATAGGTGATGATTCCTTTTAAATCTGTTTTGGAAGTTATCTTTGTTCCTTCTTGGAATTCTACTTCATGTTGAGTGACTGGTAAATTTTTGCGCACAGATAATGGATCCAGTTTTAGGGAGATGGAGAAAGGATTTAGGTAAAGACCTTATTTAGCAAGCAAAATAGAATCAAACTAAGAATGATTCTTCTGCAATGACTTGACAATTCTCATTTTTTATTAAAATCTCCTACGATATTCCAAATTCTTCATGTTTAAAACTATATTTTTACCTCTTACAATCCGTTTAGAAGCGTTCACGCATTTAGTTCCAGTTCCATTTGCGATCTATATGGCTTCCATCACACAAGAATATAGCATAAACGAATGGCTGTTATTTTTAGTTTTATGCATTACAAGTGGAACCTTAATGGTATTAGGAGGGTGTTTATGGAGATACCTCACACTTAAAAAATTATCAAATCAATTTGAAGCTCTCCAATTGGAAAAAAATAAAGAGACTTATACAATCGGATCCAATTCAAAAGCAAAAGAACTCAAACTGTTCTTATATCGATATCCATTTTATGAAGGATTTATCATCATCATTCGCTGGTTTGTTGGGGTAGGGCTTATATTCTTTTCAACACCTTTTTTCGATTTATACAGACCCACTTTATGGACGACGTTTATCCTTTATATGGTGATGATTCCACCCATTTCCTTCGTTGCCTATTACTTCATCACGGAAAATGCATTTCGGAATTTATTCAAACTGCCTCTGATTCGACCCATTGCCATCGAACCAAACGAAATCCCAAAATTTGATTATTTCAAAAGGATATTAATCTCATTTTTTGCACTTGCTGCATTACCTGTTACCGTTCTTGGTTACATGCTCATCTCAAGTGCTAATGGAAATTTAAATGTCCAAAACCCATCCTTACAAGTTTTAATCATTGGAATCATCTTTATATTTCCTTTGGTTTTTGTTGCTTATTTGGTCGCAAAAGCAGTCAGACAAGGATTAGGTGAAACTAGCCATATTTTGGACGAACTCTCAAAAGGAAATTTTTCTGTTGTTTCCATGCCTTCTTCTGGAGATGATTTTGGACAACAGTCTTTCCACTTAAATCGTGTCATACAACAACTGAACACAATGTATACGGAAATTTTTACCTTAAACGTTGGTTTAGAAAGTAAAGTCAAAGAAAGAACAATGGAATTGGAAAACTCTTTGGAAGAAGTGAAAAAACTTAAGTTCCAACAGGACGGAGATTATTTTTTAACACATTTACTGCTCAAACCACTTGGGAAAAACCAAGTGAGTAGTGAACTTGTTAGCATTGATTTTTTCTTAAAACAAAAAAAGAAATTCGAATTCAAAGGCAAAGAATATGAAATTGGAGGTGATCTAAACATTGCCCATAATGTAATTCTGCAAGGAAAAAAATTCTCTGTCTTCGTAAACTCTGATGCAATGGGAAAATCGATGCAAGGTGCAGGAGGTGCGCTTGTACTCGGAGCCGTTTTCCAATCAATCATTGAAAGGACCTATTTATCTTCGGCTACTTTCAACCAATCACCGGAACGATGGTTAAAAAATGCCTTCATTGAAATGCACAAAATCTTTGAGGGATTTGATGGAAGTATGTTGGTTTCACTTGTGATTGGACTGATTGAAGAAGAAACAGGATTTTTATATTTTATCAATGCAGAACACCCTTGGCTCATCTTATACCGAGATGAAAAAGCTAGTTTTTTGGAAAATGAACTGAGTTACCGAAAATTAGGAACCAAAGGTCTCAATTCTGGAATTTTCATTAAAACCTTTCGGTTGTTACCTGGTGATACAATCATCAGTGGATCCGATGGAAGGGATGATTTATTACTCTTTAATGAACAAAATGAATCAAACCAAAGACAAATCAACCAAGACGAAAATTTAATTTTGTCCTACGTAGAACAAGGGAAAGGTGAATTAGAACCAATTTTTAAAGTGTTAACCAAAAATGGCGAGATCACTGATGATTTATCCTTGATCCGAGTTTATTATAAGGGCAATTTAGATACAGTTTCGAATACCTATGTCTCAAAATCCTACCAGACCGCAAAAAAACTAGTGGAAGTAGGAAATATTGATGCAGCCATTGATTCCCTTCAAAAACAAATTCTAACGCAACCAATTACCAACAAACGTTTTCACAAATTACTAGCAAAACTTCACTTCAAAAGAAAAGATTATATTGAAGCCACAGAACATGCGCAGGTGTATTTAGAAAGTCATCCTTATGATCTTAGTTTTATGGAATTAAGTTCTATTTTACTTCGGAAGGCTGGAAGGTTAGACCAAGCCATCGAAATTGCGGAACGGATCCGACTGAGGGAACCAAAAGCGGCCAAAAATACCTTTCATCTAATCCGATTGTATTTGGAAAAAGAAAACCAAATTCGCGCGAAAGAAATCTTAACGGAATGGGAAAACCAATTCCCAACCGAACTGGAACGAACAAAAAAATGGAAACAAATCTTAAGATTAAAATTTCCGAATATCTTGATTTAATTTTTATGATAAAGTATCGTCTCCTGTGACAGTTTCCAATAAAATGAATCGGAACAGAAAAACATTATTCTGGGATCTCACCATAAAATTGGAGGCATTCACACATACTGTACCGGTTCCATTTGCCGTTTATTATGCGATCATCACACAAAAGATGGAACCAAACCATTGGAAAATCTTTATTGCGTTATGTCTCGTATTTGCCACGGGGATTGGCCTCTTAGGAACATTTGTTCGACACTTACTCTTAAAATACCTATTCGCTAAAATCGAGAAAATGAAACCAGTTTCCGATTCCTCCTTTCCACTCACTCAAGAAGAGAAGGAGTATGCAAAATCGGTTAAAATCCTACTTTTTCGATATCCACTGATTGAAGCCATCATCATCGTAATACGCTGGTTATCTGGCGTAATTCCAATCAGTTTGTTATTTTTTTATTTGGTGGAATACACACCCTCCGTCGCTCGGTCTGCAATATTTACATTTGTAATGATTGCTCCCATATCGTTTGTTACTTATTATTTTATCAGTGAAAGTGCAATTCGGAATTTATTCGACTTACCTCAGTTTAAAAATGTAGAACTCCAAGAGAGAGACATCCCTAAATTTAACTATTTCACACGTATCCTTGTTGCATTCTTTAGTTTGGCAGCCCTTCCGTTTGTGATTTTTTCATATATTTTATATTCTCTAGCGACAGGTGAAATCGCTGTCAAAGATCCAATGATCCCCATAGTCACTGTTTCATTTATATTCATCATCCCACTTATCGTTTGTTCCTATGTAGTCGCAAAATCAGTGAATGAGGGTTTAAGCGAAACAAGTCGTTCACTAGGGGAACTGGCCAAAGGAAATTTTGATGTCATTGTCACCCCAAAATCAAGTGATGATTTCGCAAAACAAGCGTTCTACTTAAATTCCGTTATTGGCACTCTTAAAAATATGTATGCTGAAATTCGAAATCTGAACGAAGGATTAGAAGAAAAAGTTACACTTCGTACTGATGAATTAAACCAATCCTTAATCGATATCAGCAAATTAAAAGTGCAACAAGATGGTGATTATTACTTAATTTACCAATTATTAAATCCATTTACCATCCAAGATACGAGTAGCAAACAGTATCTGGTGGATCATTTCCTTCGCCAAAAAAAGTCTTTTGAATTTAAAAATCAGAGATATGAAATAGGTGGGGATATCAATATCTCTCACACAATTTATCTAAACGAACAAAAATACCTTCTGTTTGTGAATGCTGATGCAATGGGTAAATCCATGCAAGGTGCAGGTGGAGCACTCGTATTTGGATCGGTTTTCCAATCCATCGTCCAACGAACAAAAACAGATCCTGGTTTTAAAAACCAAAGTCCCGAAAACTGGCTCAGGTCCAATTTACAAGAACTCCAATTGATTTTTGAGACATTTGATGGAACCATGTTAGTTTCCTTAAGTATGGGTCTCATCGAAGAAAAAACTGGTAAATTGTTTTTTCTGAATGCAGAACATCCCATGATTGTACTATTCCGAAATGGAAAAGCCAACTTTTTATATCCCATTGTATCCTATCGCAAACTAGGCACACTAGGAGCCCTCCCCATAAAGGAAGTCAATCAGTTCCAACTCCAACCCAATGATGTACTATTCATTGGATCCGATGGAAAAGATGACCTTCTCACTAAAAATGAAGAAGGTGAATGGGAAGTTCTTTCCGAAGATGAAAATTTCTTAGAAATCGTGGAAAATACAAAGGGAAAATTAGATTCAATCATCAATGAAATTGATTCGATTGGCCAAGTCATTGATGATATTTCCATCATTCGAATCTCTTACGAAACAGAATGAACAAGTTTGAAAAAGATTAGAAATGCATTGAACCTTGGCTTCTAAATGCCAATTTATTTCCCAAAAAACTGGGTTCGGACCGTCCAATACTTGGAAACATGAATGAACCATTCTAAACTAAAACTTCCCATTAAAATGGGATATGGGTTTGCAGAAACTGGCATAACAGCCGTTCAACTTTTTACTCAAATTTATCTTCTCAAATACTATACAGAGATCGTGGGACTCAATTCCAGTTTAGCAGGAATTGCATTATCAATTTCAGTGATTTGGGATGCAATCAGTGACCCACTCATGGGTCGGATTTCTGACCATACCACCACTCGATTCGGTAGACGAAGGCCATATATCTTCATCGGTGGAATTTTATTATCCATATCAGTGCTTTTACTTTTTTCGCCCCCTTCCCTTTCTTCCCAAATGGGTAAATTTGCGTATTTACTAAGTGTTTATCTTTTAGTGAATACAGCGATGACAGTTATCTCAGTACCTCATATTGCACTTGGTGGAGAACTAAGTTTTGAACGAAATGAACGAACTTCAGTGTTTGGTTGGAGGTTATTCTTTAGTAACATCGGAATGTTAATTGGAATGATTGTGCCAGCGGCCATTTTACAATCTCTAGGTGATGAAAGTGCTAAGGAAAATATCATCACCTCTCGGACTGTCGCTGGAGAGATTGTTTCACTCGTGATCCTTGTTTCTTCTATCATCACCTTTTTAGTGACAAAAGGCAAAGATACGATCCAATCTGATAAAACAAAACAACTCCCATTCTTTCAGTCATTTGGTTCGGTCTTACGAAACAAAATGTTTCTCATCTTATTATTTGCATTTATCATAGCAACGATTGGTAGAACGTTTAACTCCGCAATTGCCTTGTACTATTATGAATACCGATTGGGCTTAAAGGAATCCCAGGTGGTCATCAATATCTTACTGCCGTTTTTTCTTGTACTCATGTTATCCATTGGTTTTTGGGTTTGGATCTCCAAAAGGATTGGAAAAAAAATCCCTGCCTTTCTTGGTGTATTTGGCTTAGGCCTTCTAACTGTGATCGTGTATCCCTTATTCCCTTATGGAGAACTAAGACCTCCTCTCATCGCAGCATTTTTTGGAGGGATCTTTGCAGGTTCGATTCTCATTATGGATTCCATCCTAACAGATGTAGTCGACTATGATGAATACAAAACTGGTGAAAAACGGGAAGGACTCTATTTTGGAATTTGGAAGATGGGCGTAAAATTTTCCCAAGCCTTTGGAATCGCACTCACTGGATTTTTACTCGATTTCATTGGATTTCAAAATGGACTTACAGAACAATCAGCTGAAGTTGGATTTCGACTTGCGATGATTTTTGGTCCAGGAGTTGGATTTTTCTTTATCTTAGGATCGATTGTTTTTTTATTTTTTCCCCTTACGGATGCAAAACACATCCAAGTGCAAAGAATCCTAACAAAAAGAACATTGAAAAAGATCCATCGGTAAGATATATTTGAACCCCATGGTAAAAAAACAGAGACTTCAATTCATTGCTTTCCTTCTTATCTATTTTATAGTCCCTTTTTCGGCCTGTTTATTTACATTACTGTTTGCAAATTACACTAGTAATGTTTTTTTACCAGAAAGGTTTTTAGTTTTATTTGAAGCTACCCAAACAACACAAGATTTCACCTTACTTGCATTAACATGGGCTCCATTTCCTATCATCACTGTTATTTTGTTTTTTTATAGCCTTCCTGTTTCAAACTATCTATTCAAAAGAAACAAGTGTACATATTTATCGGAAGAAAGAGCTCGCCATCGGATAGTCCACTCACCCCTCATCATCAGTTTGTTTGGTTTTACTGGTTGGGAATTATCCACATTTTTATCGGTATATCGAATTGATACTTTGTTTCCAGCCTCACCTCCTCAAAGTATCATTACCGTTACAATTCTATTTGCATTTTGGGGACTGTTTGCATTTGCTTTTTCCTATGCAACAACCAACTATTTAAACCGAAAATTAATCATTCCTTGTGTGTTTCCAGAAGGTGGACTCGGAAAATACGCGAAGGGAAAACAATTTTCCATCGTCACAAAACAAATTATCTTTTGGACCGCTTCTACATTATTCCCAATCATTTTGTTGGTCTTTGGATTGTTACAACGAACAAACCATAATATATTCCAATTACATGAGTTAGTTCATACAGATGTTTTGTTTGAAGTGATCGCAATCATGTTATTTTTTTCCTTTGCTTTTTCAGTTACATTTGCCATCAGCTTACAACACCCACTCAACCTAATAGAAGAGGCGACGGAACTCATCAAAGAACAAAAATTTGATACAAGAGTTACGATTTTTAGCTCTGACGAACTTGGACTTTTAGGAGACGCTGTCAATGAAATGGCAGAGGGTCTAGCGGAAAGAGAAAGGATCAAAGATACATTTGGTCGAATTGTTGACCCACGTGTAAGGGATTATCTACTTTCCAACGAACATAGCCTTGGTGGTAAAGTTGTTGATGCCACAATTCTGTTTTCCGACTTAAGAGACTTTACAAAACTTTCTGAAAAAAGAACTCCTGAAGAAGTATTATATATCTTAAATCGATATTTCCAAGAAATGAGTAATGCGATCGAAGTCCACGGGGGATTTATCAATAAATTCATTGGGGATGCGATCCTTGCCGTATTTGGAACACCTATGCCCATGGTAGACCATGCGGATCGTGCGTTTCAAACTGCATTGGAGATGCAAAGGAATTTGGAACTTCTAAACCAACAATTTATGAAGGAAGGATTAACAGAACTCAAAATGGGGATCGGTATTCATACCGGAAGTTTGCTTGTAGGTAACATTGGTTCCACCAATCGAATGGAATTTACAGTCATTGGAGATACTGTGAATACCGCATCTCGGGTGGAAGGTCTTTGTAAAGGGTTACAAAAAAACCTTCTCATCACAGAAAATACAGCGAATCTCATTTCACCATACATCCGCTCTCAGTTGCAACTTGAAGGGGAATACGAACTCAAAGGAAGAGAATCAAAAGAAAAAATTTATTCTTATCCCATCTTATAAGTTAGGATAAAATCGGAATTTAGAGTTGAATCGTTTTGGAAATGAAGTCAGAATGGTGAATATGAAATTTGCATTTGGGATACTTTTGATTGGTTTCCTGTTCTCTTCCTGTAACGAGATCAAATTGGTAAACTCACAAGATTTGCTTGATTTGCTAAAAGATGATGGAAGATCCAATGCCAATTCTGCATCGAACTCTTCTTCCTCCTCGACCAATTCTTCCCTTCCCAATGGAAACTCTCAAAACTTAAACTACTATGGTCTAACAGACTCACCAACGGGAACCAATACTTATGGTTCCACGGGTTCCACTGTGGGTAATCCTCTAGGTTACTAATCCCGATTCTTTATTTGATAAACTCAAAGAAGTCATCAAGCAGTGGTCGGAAGCAGGAACGAATGGTTACCTTTGCCACTTTCTCATTTTTTGGTCCATAATTGAGTATGATATCATTCGGATCACGGATGAAGGAAAAGATTTTATTGATCTGCATTTCTGCGTGACCGTCTTTCACCTTCACAATGTATTCAAATTCATGTTCATTGGCATCAACTTCCCCAATCCCATAAGGAACGTAACACTTGATGAGACCAATCCCTCGAAGTTCCCCCAAGTCTTGGTTTTCAAATTCGATTTTGGAAAGTTCTGGGTCTAATTTGTATTCCAACCACTGTTTCGCTTTCAGAAAACTTCTCGTTTTTTGGTAGGATTTATTGTCCCTTGCATCTTCTGTTGTACGCATTTTGGCAGAAACAATCCAAAGTTTCAAACACATAGAGTTTTGGAACAATAGGAAAAAAGCGAATAATAACAAGACTCGTTTTGGCATCATCTCTAAGCTTCTTTCCCCTCACTCGGTTCGCAAAACAAATCTTCACATAAATGGAAAATTTTCTCCTTATTCGGTTGGACCGGAAATGGAATTACGTTTTTGGGCAATGGGGATGTGTTCTGGTTTGTTTTTTTGATCTTATGTCTCTTCGACTCGATTCTATCTCTCACCTTATTATTTTCGGAATTGGCCTCCCTCATTCTAGAGTGCCCAAATAAAAATTGGATTGAATTTGTTAGGGCATCACTTTCAATCTTGAACATGCCCGATTTTGATCGTATTGATCTAATGAATTATGCCATGTATGGAAATGATTTTGATCCCCAATGGGATGAAATCCGCGCCTTTATTAAGTCCAATGCTTCTGCTCAAAAAGAATTGGAGGAAATCAAACGTACCGTGCCAAGCCCCCATGTTGGGAAAAGACGTATGCCAAATGCTCCTACAAATGACCCAAGAGAATTGAGTGGAGAAAATCCAAACGCAGAACCAAGAAAACCAAGTAGTGGGAATGACACTAAATCTTGGTGGCAAAAAATTTTAGGAGATTGAAATGGAAAATACCGTAGACCAAGTCAAAAAAAACGTCGAGAACATCAAAAAGTTTGTCACTCCGTTTTTTAATTTGGCTGTGAACACAACGGTTTACGGTTACCATAACATTGTCCCAACAGGCAAACTCATCCTCACATGTAACCATAGAAGTGATATGGATCCCTTTGTGATTGGATCTGTGTTTCCGAGGTTTATCTCTTGGATCGCCGCCGAATATACCACAAGGATTCCTCTTTTCAAAGACTTCGTAGAAAAAACAGGAACCATTCCTATGGCCATCGATGGAAACATTTCCATGGCCAGTATCAAAAAGGTACAACAGGTTTTTAAAAATGGAGATGTGCTTGGGATTTTTCCAGAAGGGCATGATTACATGGTGCAGAATGATTTTTCTGCTCCCCTAGCCAAATTCCACTCTGGCTTTGCTGCGTTTAGTTTGCGTAACAAAGTGGACATCCTTCCTTCTGTCATCATTCCAGAAGAAGAAACCATCACTGATTACCCGATCCCACCACTCGTTCGTGCCTTTATGGGAATGCCAAAAGAAGTGTGTGATATCAAACGTAGGGTGGTGTATAAAAAAATCAATGTGGTCTTTGGTGAAGTCATCAAGTATGAGAACTTTGCTCACCTTCCGCTTGACAAAGGTATGGTGGCCGTTTCAGAAGAAACAAAACGGCGCATGGGTGAATTACAGAAAGTAGATTATTTGAAAAAATAATCGAACCCAACAAGTTGGGTTCAATTGTTTGTTATTCCTTAGATTTCCACTTCTCCCGAGAACACTTCTTTGGCTGGACCTGTCATCATCACTGATCCATTCTCTTTCCATTCTACATGGAGGGTTCCCCCTCTTAGGTCAATGCGGACAGATCGTCCGGTTTTCCCATTGAGAATGGAAGATACCGTCACTGCACAAGCCCCTGTACCGCAAGCCAAGGTTTCACCTGTTCCTCGTTCCCAAGTCCTTTGGTAAAGATGGTCTTTTCCTCTAACGGATACAATTTCCACATTCACTCGTCTTGGGAACAGTGGATGGTTTTCAATGATGGGTCCAATTTCTCTAACGGGAAAAGCATCGGCATCATCCACATAGATCACACAATGAGGGTTTCCCATACTAACAGCAGTAAAACGATATTTTTTCCCTTGGACTTCGATCTCTTGGTTGATCACAGGTTCTTCCCCTGGCCAAACGATTGGTACAAGTGAAGGTTTGAGAATGGGTTCGCCCATATCCACAGTCACCATTTCGACTTTTCCATTCGTACCGGTTTTTAAATCTAAAGTGAGAACACCTTTTCCCGTTTCGATGGTTGGTTTTTGGTTTTTGGTAAGACCATGGTCATACACAAATTTACCAACACAACGGACTCCGTTACCGCACATTTCAGAGGAACTTCCATCGGAATTGTACATATCCATTTGGAATTCGCCGGAATTTGAATTACGGATGAAAATCACTCCATCGCCACCGATCCCAAAATTACGGTCGGATAGTTTTTGGATTTGTTCTGGTGTGAGTCGGATGTCATTTTTCGTAGCATCTATGTATACGTAGTCGTTTCCGATCCCTTCCATTTTGGTGAAATTGATTTTCATCTGTTCCTCTCTTATCACCCAATGATTTTTTGGTCAGTGTCCTTGGCAAGTTCTATCAAGGATTTTTAGTTTGACCCTTGTTCCCAAGGATTAGACTGACAGAATCGAACATGAAATCTTGTATCCTTTGCCAATCAACCGAGTCCAAAACTGTTTTCAATGAAAATGGAACTCCCATTTTGGAATGCCAAAATTGTGGTCATGTCTATTCTTCTTATGAACAAGAAGAACACTACGAAGGGTATTGGGACGGCGCAGAACAAACATATGATTTGGAATGGTGGGACAACGCTCATAGAGCTGTCTATGCTGACTTCATCAAAACCTATCTAGGAGAATCCAAAGGAAATCTTTTGGATGTAGGTTGTGGGTTGGGATTTTTTGTGAAAGCAGTCCTGACTGAAAAACCAGGTTGGACTGCCGTTGGTTATGAGATTTCCAAACAAGCTGTCAAATTTGCCAACGAACAGAATGGCATGAAGACTGTGTATGCAGGACTTGTACAAGATTCCAAACTCCCAAAAGAAAGTTTTGATATCATCACACTTTGGGATGTGATTGAACACATTCCGAAACCACACTCGCTTCTCACTTACTTACATGGACTTCTGAAACCTGGTGGAGTTTTATTTTTACAAACTCCCAATTTCCCGATCCAATTAACAAAAGCCAATTTGAAGGTGAAGTTAAAAGGAATGAAGGATGGTGTACATTACTTAGAAGCGAAAGACCATGTCAACAATTACAAAATGTCCACCTTAGCAGAACTTGGCAAACAATGTGGATTCACAAAACCCGAATACAAAGTTCTTATGCCAATCCTTTCTGTATCAGGGAGTAAAAGTAAACTGGCAGTGTATGTAAAACTCGCGTATTATTACTTCACCAAACTTGTGTTTGCACTCAGCTTCAAAACCATCAACTGGAACAACACTTTATTTTTGACGCTGAAAAAGCCATGACCTAGCAAACGTTAGACCGGAAATAATATTGGATGCCCTCCAAATTGTAATAGGCTGGGCATTCGTATCTAGATCTACCTGATTTGTATTGGGTTTGGAGTTCCGATCTTTCTGAATGGCAGAGATTTCTTCTACACTCAAAACATTCACCTCCTCTCCCTCTCCCCACATCTTTGGAATATGGATGCTTGAGATTCCGTGGGAACTGGCTCCCAGGATATCATCTTCCCAATTGTCGCCGAGTAAAATACAATCCTTTGGATCTTCGTTTGCCTTTTCCATCACATACTGAAAGAACTCTTTTGTTGGTTTTTCAAAACCAACTTCTTCAGATGTGATGAGTGTAAAACGAAACTCATCCGGTAAAAATCCTCGGACCTTAAGTAACTGTGTGCGAAGGGTTTCATTCGTTGTGAGGTAAATGGGAAATTCCTTTGAGAGAGAAACTAACAGGGGAAATAAGGAGTTTTGGTATTTCTCTTTCTTTTTTTCTTCTGCATAATAGGAAAGAAAATGAAAATAATACCGGTCTTCCATCCAGAATACGCCATCAATATCTTTCGTTTGGAACCCATTCCCCAACATCTCCCACATCAACTTAAAACATAACAATCGCAGTCGATTCGAACTATGGTGTTTGAGCTGAGATTTAACTTGTTTTCTAGCAAAATCATACAACTCTAAAAAGTTCCCGCCTAACTTTTGCTCTTGCCAATCCTTTGCACAATTTTCAATTGCGTATGCATACGCTTCTTTAGAGGGTAGAATTGTATTATCTAAATCTAAAAATAATGCCATATCTGAATGTTAAAACGAAAATATTCGATTCTGTCAACGGTTTGAGAAGGATTTATGGCTTGTCATGTTGTGAAAGTTTAAATAGAATCGTGGGATGATTTCCTTATCATCCATCCTCGCAACCTTATTCCTTTTACTTGGTTCCATTTTATTTGGATATGGATTTATCACGGATGGAGATCCCATGTATACAAAATCCCTAGGTTGGAATCTCAATCTGATTTGGGGGAGTGTTGTCTTTTGTGTAGGGATCTTATTTGGATTGGGGAAATGGCTTTCCAACCAAATCCCCCAAAAAGAAGAAAACTAAACGGTTACTTTCTCTAACACTAAAGAAAGAAACGGTACTAACGATTCTAGAATCTCAGGAAGTTCGTATTCCAAAATATCACCAGCGTATACAATATCATTTTTTTCCATCGCTGAAGCTATGTTCGAAAGAGTTGTATTCAATTGGCCAACCAAATCAGAAAGTTTTTTATCCTCAAACGACAGTTCTTGCCAATTTAACTCAGTATGACGAGTTTGGATCGAAACCAGTGCCGACATAAGACCCGTTAAACGACCCACTGCATCATTTAAAATTTCTGAGGCTAAATGATCTTTTCCTGATTGGAAGTTTTCATTCACTAACATAAAGTCTTTGATCACTTTATCTTTTTGGTCCACAAATTTAGAAATGATTTCAATCAGTTCGGATTCATCCAATCGCATCACAGCAAGCCTAGTGCTAAGATCCATCAAAAACAATTTTACATCACGAAGGTCTTCTAAAAACGATTCGATTGCTTTTGTGGAATCTAGAACGAGTGACCCGTTGTGTAAGGATTCGAGAATTTCTTCTACGTTTTTTCCTTTTCCCATTGGTTGGATGAGATTTAAATTGAGGTTGAGAAGTTTCGTTGTCGTACGAATCATGGAAATGATCCAAGGGATCCCTTCTTTTAAATCCTCAGCTTCTTTTTCCGTTAAAGAGTCACGTCCCACAAGAGTGGAACCCACTTTGTCTACGTAATTGTCTACTTCGACGAGGCTATCCTCAATGACATCCAATTCTTCACCAACATACAAATCCAATCGTTCTGTATCTTCAATGCCAACAGAGTCAAGGTCAGACCTATTTAATTCTTTTCCGTTCACGGTGAAATGACGTAAGTATTTGCCATTTGATTCGATCCATTTTTGAATTTGATCGAACACTTGGCCGAGGTTGGTTTCTCCATCCAATTTAGTATCTAACTGTTGTTCATTGATATAAATATTCATCATTCTCCACCGTTCCCTCTAAACATATTATTCTGTAAATAGTTCCCAACTGATTTGTTTTTTCCTACACCTTGTTCCATGTAGAGAAATCTTTGTTTTAATTTGGCTTCAAAGCTAATGAGATGGGATTCATGTTCTTTGATTTTTTTATTATTTCCAGCAACACTCTCTTCTAAGAGTTTTACCTTACTTGTCACAATACCAGAAGCATATTGGTTATAAGGTTTTAGAATCTCGAGAAGCCTGATCCCAACTCCCTCTTCCATCTTCGCATCATTATTCGGATCGGATGCAAATAAATCCCTAACTCCATCTGGGTTTTCAGATAGAACAGCTATCAGTTTCTCTTGGTCAATTTGTAACAAACCATCTTGGATTTTTTCCCAGTTAGATCCAACAGCACCTGTGGAAATCCCAATGTCTGTCAAAACTCGAAACCCGTTTTCTTTAGTGGCAGGATAATACGAGTTAGCTGTTGTTTTCAAGGAAGCGATGAGGCGTAAAATTGAGTTTTCACCAGCCAGAAGCCCCGATTTGGATTTATTATCCCAAAAATCTCTGGAAATATCAGCGGCTTTAGAATCATCACTTTCTTTTTTATCTGAAATTTTTCCATTTTTTTCAACCGAAGTTACTTCTTTGGAGAACTTCATCAAATCATTATAAGCATCTACCCATTCTTTGATGAGGGCAGATCCTTTGGCATGGTCGACATGGATTTTTAAAGTAACAGGTTCTTCTGTCACCTTATGCACATTAAATGAGATTCCTTCCAATACATCTGCGATGCCATCATTGGTTTCTCGTGTGATCTCAACTCCATCAATTTTGATTTTGAGATCTTTGGCTTCTTGTAACACTTTCACAGGTTCTGCGGTCCCAGGTGCTTGGGGAGTGACAAGTGTTACCGATTTGATTTGGATTGGTGTTGTGGCAGAATTGGAAACAATGATTCCAGTGAGATTTTTATCACTCGCAAAATCACCTGCTTGGAAAATATACTTTAATTCTGTTTTGTTAATGGGAAGGAATTTATTACGCACACTCCCTTCCTTCTCAAAACTCATTCCCATCTCCATGACAGCAGGAGCTTCCCCTACAACTTCCACTTCCAGGTAAGCACGTTCTTTGATTTCTGTAACTGCAATGGGAATTGTATATGCGGTGTCTGGTTTTAGAAAAATTCCTTCTTCCGTTTGTGCGATTTTTTCTGTCTCTAATTCAGATTTTTTAAATTTTGATAAGTCCCAAACTTTGGCCTTTGTACCATCGAGGGAAAGAAGTTGTTTGGTATCTTCTGAAGCGGCTTTATTTTCGCCAACAAGTCCAGCAAGTTTCAAAATTCCATTTGGATCTGAAAACTGAAGTTCATTTTTTTTACCTGTTTTAACGGATGTTAATGTAATAATAGAAGAGTCTTTATCAATTTTGATGATGGAAGTTTCAACTAAAGTACCTGCCATATTCTTAATGGCACTCGTTAGTTCAGATAACCTTCCACCAGGGAAAGTCACTGTCTCTTTGGATTTACCAGAATACACGGTAAAACTTCCTTCAGGAAGTCGAATGTCTGTATCAATTTCTACACCAGATAACTGGTGTTTACTTGCCATTTCAATGATTTCAAGTGAGCGATTTCCCGACTTGGCAGCACGTGATGCTTCCCCAGTGATCACTCCTTCCACAGAAGAGGACACGGATTTGGTAGCAAATGGAGCTGTAAAGGAAACAAGGGCTCTGGTTTTGGTTTGTAAGTTGGTAGTTAGATTTTTGACCTCTCCCCAAATCTGAATCTGCATTTTGGCGTATTCATTTTCGGTTTCCCAACGTTTGATGGGCCGGCGTTCCAATTCGACCAGTTTTTTAACGATATCGTTTGTGTTTTGCCCGGTCATCAGACCCGGCATGGTGTATGCTGGCATATCGTCCCAAATCCCTCTGAATCTAGTGTCGTCGAATTCTACAAAAGGATTAGGAATTTACAGAATTTTTTCCTTCCCAAATCCTAGAATTATGACTGCTAACCCTACAGAAAAAATAGAAATGGGGAACCAAAATATCTTTTTCGACCGCGAACTTTCCTGGATCGACTTCAATTACCGTGTACTCGAAGAATCCTTTGATAAAGAAAATCCACTCTTAGAACGCCTAAAATTTTTATGCATCACTGAATCCAATTTGGATGAGTTTTTTATGGTGCGTGTGGCGGGACTTCTCAATTTGAAAAATGCGGGAATTGAAGAAAAAAGCCTGAATGGAAAAAGAACATCAGAAACCATCGCAGAACTTTATTCTAAAGTTGGCCAATTTGTTAAAAAACAATACGAATCTCTCGATGAGATTTTAATCGAATTAAAACAAAACAAAATTGTGGTCGTACAAGATCCAAGTGAACTTGCAGGTGATGACATTCAGTTTGTGAAAAATTATTACAAACGCGAAGTATCATCCATTCTCACTCCACTTGCCATTGATCCGTCCCACCCTTTTCCCCATATTCTCAATCGAACCCTAAATCTTGGGATCACATTGTATTCAGATGATGACAAAAACAAAATTAAGGAACTGTTTGCGATTGTCCAGGTGCCAAGTGTATTACCTAGATTTTTGCAATTACCTCCCAACCTAGAAAGTGATACTAGAAGGTATTTTCCATTAGAAGAAATCATCAAACTCCACTTAGGTGATTTGTTTTATGGAATGAACGTAAAACAAATCCATACCTTTAAGATTGTAAGAGATGCTGATATCTCAATCAATGAAGAACAAAACATTGGTGACCTTCTCACCACAATGAAAAACGAATTAAAAAACAGAATGTGGGGAGATGCTGTTCGTTTGGATGTCCACTCAGGTGCAGGCCATATCAAGGAACTACTCCGTGGTTTATTGGAACTCGAAGAATACCAAGTAATGGAGATTCCCACCTTACTTAGTTTAAACGACATGATGTTTTTCCAAAGTTTGGAAAAAACAAGCCATTTAAAGTATTCGTATCCAGTTCCAAAATCTGGTTTTGCTGCTAAAAAAAGTGAATCGATATTTTCTGAGATTCGCAAAAACGATCACTTACTCCACCACCCATATGAAAGTTTTAAATCGATAGAAGACATGTTAAAAATTGCAAGCCAAGACCCAAAAGTCCTTGCTATTAAAATGACATTGTATCGAACTTCTGGAGATTCCCCCATTATACAATACTTAGGTGAAGCAGCTGAGAATGGAAAACAGGTAACCGTACTTGTGGAACTAAAAGCTCGATTTGATGAAGAAAGAAACATACGTTGGGCAAAAAAATTAGAAGATAGTGGTGTTCATGTTGTTTATGGTGTTGTTGGTCTCAAAATCCATTGTAAGATGTTACTCATTGTTCGTAGAGAAGAAGACAAACTGAATCGTTATGTCCACCTTGGAACAGGGAACTATAATTCTACAACAGCAAGGTATTACACAGACATTAGTTTGTTCACAGCAAATCCTGAGATCACAGAAGACGTGGCCATTCTCTTTAACACAATCACAAGTTCAGGCAAAATGCCTAGACTCTCTAAAATTTATGCAGCACCTACTTTTCTCAAAGAAGAATTTTTACGACTCATCCAAAGAGAAACTGACAACGCAAAATCAGGAAAACAGGCTCGAGTCATTTTCAAAATGAACTCTCTTGTTGACCCAGATGTGATTTTAAAACTTTATGAAGCATCCCAAGCAGGCGTAAAAATCGATTTGATTATCAGAGGAATTTGTTGTTTACGTCCAGGAATTCCAGGTGTTTCCGATCGTATCAACGTTCGTTCGATTGTTGGTAGGTACTTAGAACATTCCAGGATTTATAGTTTTGAAAATGGTGGGAAACCAGAAGTTTACTTAGCATCTGCAGATTGTATGCCAAGAAACTTCCTACGCAGAATTGAAGTGATGTTTCCGATCTTACAAGACAAACACAAAAAACGAATCGCAAAAATACTAGAATTACTCCTCCGAGACAATACACAAGCGCGTGTATTGGAATCAGACGGAAGTTATACGAGACTCACTCCAGGCGATGATGATCCTGCTGTGAACTCACAAATTGATATGGTAGATATCTAAAGGAACCAAAATGGATTTTACAAAAACAAAAACAGAACTAGGGAAACTCATTGGAGAAAAAAAAGTCATCCAAAAAAACGATGGAACCATGGATGATGCCTTATTCGATTCTTATGGAACCGATCGGACAAAAGTATACCCTCCAAATTACCAAGTATTAGTGTTCCCTGAATCGACTGATGATGTGGCATCTATAGTTTCTTATGCATACCAAAATGGAATTTCGATTGTCCCTTCCGGTGGAAGGACTGGTTACGCTGGTGGTGCTGTTGCAAAGGACGGGGAAATTGTCATTTCAATGTCCAAAATGAACCAAGTGATGGACTTCGATCCTTTTCTTGGCACCTTACACATCCAAGCTGGGATGATCACAAAAAACCTTCACAAAGAAGCAGAAGAAAGAGGGTTTTATTTCCCAGTCGATTTTGCTGCAACGGGATCAAGCCACATCGGCGGAAACATTGCAACAAACGCTGGTGGTGTTCGAGTTGTACGTTATGGACTCATCCGAGATTGGATCTTAGGACTAACTGTCGTTACAGGAAAAGGTGAAGTTTTTCGTTTTAACGGTGAAATTTTAAAAAACAATACAGGTTATGATCTAAAACATTTATTCATCGGTTCGGAAGGTACTCTTGGTATCATCACAGAAGCTGTTGTCAAACTCACCAAACCACCAAAAGACATCCGTGTGATCTTTTTAGCAGTTCCAGAATACAAAAACATTTTGGAAATTTTCAAAGAAACACATAACTTCGATTTACCTTTGTTAGCGTTTGAGTTTTTAACCGATTATTGTTTGGATAAAGTAAAAGAACATTTAGGTGTTCCAGATCCATTCCAGGCACCTAGCAAATATTATGTGCTAATGGAATTCGAAGTAAACAATGAAACCGATGAAGAAAAACTCTATTCCATTTTAGAATCCATCACGGAAAAAGAACTCATCACCGATGGTTCTATTGCTCAAAACTCAAGGCAAAACGAAACATTTTGGAAATATAGAGAAGGAATTTCTGAATCACTTTCTCTTGCGTATACGGTTCACAAAAATGATATTTCCCTCCCACTCCGAAATATGGAGGCGTTTTTAGGGGAAATGACCGCCTTACTTTCCCAAAAATACCAAGGATTTTCCATTGCCCTTTTTGGTCATATTGGAGACGGCAACCTTCATTTAAACATTGTGAAACCAAAAGACCTTTCGGATGAAGAATTCTTCAAACAATGCAAACAAGTGGACCCTGAGATGTTCCAACTCATTCAAAAATTCAAAGGATCCATTTCTGCAGAACATGGTATTGGTCTCCTCAAAAAAGACTATTTGGGGTTTTCACGTTCCCAAGGGGAATTGGATACCATGAAGGCGATCAAATTGGCTTTTGACCCCAAAAGGATTTTGAACCCAGGAAAAGTGCTCTAAACACAAACAAACCCGTCGATCGGATATTTTTTTTGGTCGTTCTGCTTATTTGGTAAGCAAAGGCCAAAAAAATGCTAGATTTTAATCAGAGATGGTCTAAACTGTAACTATGTTCAGAAAGATTACAAAAATCATGGGAGTCACTCTCCTAACAATCTCTCTGGGCAGTGCATTCCTTTCGGAAGAAAATGTTTTGGTACGCACTCGCGGGGCAAAATCCAGCCGAGTGACAGGGAAATCCCAACTTTCGGGATCTCATTTCCTTGTGAGCCAAAATACAACTTCAGAAGAAGGGACTGGCACAAAAGATTTAGAAGACATCCTCACTTGGAATGGAAAGGGAATCACTGGATTTTGGGCCTTCGCTGTCACCCAAGAACCATTTGAAGCCACACAATGGAATTCAAAGCTCCTTTCTGACCAATATCTAAATTTACCTCCACCCGTATAACTCCTCTCTACCGCTTTAACCTGTGTCCCGTTAGGGCCACAGGGTGTTTTTATTATTCCATTAGAATTGTTTCTCATTTGCCAAAACTTAACCGACTGTACCAGAGTGGTTTCGCGCTCTGGGCAGTCTTTTTTTTATATTCTATTTCGTCCCATCCACTAACAATTGCGCAGAATGTGAAAACCATTGCACATTCTACAAATTTGGCACCGATTAAAAGATTGAGTATAGACTTCGGTAGGAATATGTGGACATTATGACGGGAAACTGGTCAAACAAACTGATTGCACTGCTACTTGTGGCAACCGTTGGTTTCCCATTTGATAGCACCTCAGACGCAGTTTCCGAATACTTTGAAGCGAATCTCCAACAGATCAAAAAATCCTATGCCAATGCCTTAGAGGCACCAGAGGACACTACAATTGATGTACCTCAGATCACTTCGATTGATGATAATGCTACCTTAAGCCGTTCACGCGCTGACTTTTTAGATTTTATCAATGAGTACAAAAACTATACTCTCTCAGAAGATTTAATCATCTCTTATATTGACTTACTTTCTATCGGGATCTTAATTCCCAATTTACTATCTTCTCTATTACTCAACATTCCTCCCCCTACTTCTCTCGCTTAAACCTTTTTCGGCACTTACGAATCCGGAAGTAGACCACCTAACAAGGATGGTATACCTGTATTCGATGCACTCAAGAATTTAAAAAATTTGGTACCTTATGAACGTTTATTACAAAATCGGCATCTACCTTTCCCTTCTGTTTGTGACATCCATTCTTTCAGAAGAAATGAAAGTCGCACAAGCAAGTGAGGCTCTCAGGAGACAACTAACGGATGAAAACCCAAGGTCTTCCCTTGGATCTAGTCTGTATCCAGATGACCAAAAATACACCAGAGATATTGATTTAGAAACCGCTGAATCATTATTATGGAAAAACAACTTACTCCTCATTGCATCTCGGTTCCAAATTGATGTTAAAAAAGCTGGAATTTTACAAGCAGGGTTATATGCAAACCCAAACATTGCTATTGACCAAAGTATTTATGCTGAACCTACACAGAGGTATTTTGATACAACTCGTTCGGGCCAATCTGTTGTCCAAGTACAACAAGTATTTTTGTTAGGTGGTAAAATTGATAAACGAGTTAAAGTTGCTGAACTCAATGCTAAAATTTCTGAACAAGAATTTTATGACTTAACCAGAGCACTCATTACAAAACTGAGAAGGACTTTTTATACAATTTATTTCTATAAGAAGGCTGTGGTTTTTTATGACCAAAGTATAGCTTCAATTGAAAAAACAGTAGAGTCTTCCGAACTTGCTTACAAACGAAGAGCTCTCTTACAAGCAGAACACTTACGTCTTAAAGCTTTATTATTCTTTCTTAAAAAAGAGAGAGAAGACTTAGCAATCAAAGTCTACGAAAAAGAAGCAGAATTAAAAATCCTATTAAATGATGATTTTTATCGTGATGCAAGAGTTGAATTTTCTCCTAAAATCAATGAAAAACATTTGGATTCAATTGTTCCAAATAATGTAAAACTCGAAGATTTAGTTGAGATCGCACGTGAGAATCGACCTGACCTTAAAAAAGCATTACAAACATTACGTTATGAAGAAGCAAATCTAGAACTCCAATACGCAAATGCAATTCCTGATTTATCCTTTGGTCCTGTATATAACAGAGGTGGAACTGCATTTCAAAATTATTGGGGAGTCACTGCACAGTTAACAGTACCATTATTTGATCGAAACCAAGGGAATATCCAAGCAGCAGAAAAAGCAATTTTAGTTCGTAAACAAGAACTAAAAAACAATATCTTGGAAGTAGAAAACGAAGTGGCTGTTGCTTACCAATCTGCTCGAATCAAAGACGCTTTATACAAACGATTCATCGATGCTTATATCAAAGATTACGGGAGTTTATCTTTGGATATGATTATGAGTTATGAAAAGAAATACATCACGATCCTAGAGTTCGCTGACTTCTTTGAAACTTACCGATCCAGTGTTGTTGAGATGTTAAAACTCCAAACAGATCGTATGGAAGCTATCGAAAATGTAAATTATGCAGTGGGAAAAGGAATCTTCATCCCCAAGTCCGAAAACCAAACTTATCCAAAATCTGAGGAATAAAATGTTAGTTACCTTAAAATCGTTAAATCAAAAAGCAAAAATCCTCCTGATGTCCGGAGTTGTATTGATTGTAGTCGCCGTTTTGTTTTTGGTATTTTCCAAAAGTGCAAAACCTGCTCACAAACATCCTGAAAAAGCTGAAGTTTTTGATGATGGATTACGAATTGAATTTAAACCCAACAGTCCAGGCCTTGAGATCGTTAGATCAACCGTCATTGGTGGTGGTGGAGAGTTTGTAAGTTTAGAAGCACCTGCAAGACTTATTGCTTCCACTTCTCCTTCAGTTAGTAATGGAGCAAGAATCATTCTCTTCGAATCAGCAGAGTTAAACGATTTGTATGTCGGTTATGTCCATGCAAAGAACAAACTCCACAGGTCCAATAAAAACTTAAATCGTATCAAAGATATGTTTGTTCACCGAGTTGCTACAGAAAAAGATTTGGTAGAATCTGAAACTGATGCTGGTAACGATGCAGCGGAACTCGCAGAATTCGAAGGAAAACTTCGTGCGCAAGGATTAAATCCAAGTGAGTTAAGTACTGCAGGAAGTTTAAAAGCATGGATCATTACTGATGTTCCTGAATCACAAATCTCAACATTAAAAAAAGGAAGAAAAGTAAAAGTGGTTTTTGCCTCTTTCCCTGATGAAGAGTTTATTGGAACTGCTGAAGCGATTGGAGATAACGTAGACCCATTAACGAGAACTGCAAAAATGCGTATCATCGTTGTGAACGAAAAATACAGATTAAAACCAGGTATGTTTGGTGTTGTAAAATTCCCTGAACAAACTGGTGGAGATAGTGTTGTATTACCTTATACAGCAATCGTGACTGTTGAAGGTAAAAACTACGTGTTTGTCGAAGAAAAACCATTAACATTCAAAAGACGTGAAGTTGTTTTGGGAATCTCAACAAAAGAACGAGTGAACATCATCGAAGGACTTTCTCCTGGTGAAAAAGTTGCGATCCAAGGTTCCATATTGTTAAAAGGTCTCAGTTTTGGTTTCTAAGATGAAGCAGATAATCTTTAGTCTTTTATTGCTTACTGTTCTAGGAACCAATTTATATTCTCAATCATCTCCTTATCCAAAGGATAAAAATGGGAATGAAATCAAACCAGAATGGACTCCTACTCAACCAAATGAATCTGCTTTTGGTGATGATGAAAAACTAAATCAAAATAGTTTAGATGAAAAACGATTACCAAAAACGACTAACTTTTGGGTTTATGGTGCATCGATTGGTTCTCCTGCGAGTATTAATTTTAATTTAGGTTATTACTGGAAAGACATCGTATTACGAGGGTCTGGTGGTGTATGGGGACCACAATGGAAAGGTGGCCAAATTGATTTAGGTTATACCTTTTGGAAAACACCTGTCATAACTCACAGTATCTCAATTGTAGGTGGTTATTTTGAAGTAAATCCATTTGCGCCCGAAGTAGGTCGTGGTGGTCAATCCTCATACCCAACTGGAGTAAACATTCCTGGATACAATAGACGAGATCCAACACAGGAAGATTTACTCATTCGCTCCTATATTAATTCCTTCGATTCCAATGTGGCTACTTATCTCGAATACGAAAGTAGAGAGAGACAAAGAGTTCATTTAACTCAAAGATATATTGGAGTTACGTACGACTTTTTACTTGGAAACTTCTTCCTACAGTTAGGTGGAGGAGTTGGACAAGGCGATTATAGAAACCCTCAGCTTTTGCTACAAATGGGTTACCTCTTCAATACGAGGGAGTATCATGATTAAAGATTTTATTGAAACAGCACTTAAAAATCGAATTACCACAATCATTGCAGCAATTGTTGCAGTATTATTTGGAATTTGGGCATGGATAGACATTCGTAAAGAAGCATATTCCGACATCGCTGACACTCAAGTTCGATTGATTGCAAAATTTCCTGGGAAAGCAGCTGTAGAAGTTGAAGAAAGGGTAACTCTTCCCATAGAACGTGTATTAAACGCAATTCCTAAGGTTGCGGTGCGACGTTCAAGAACCATCAATGGTCTCGTTGTATTCCAATTTGTTTTTGAAGATGGAACAGACGATTATTTTGCACGTATGAGACTTATGGAACGTGTCGCGGATGCTGACATTCCAGAAGATGTACACCCTGCATTAGGACCCATGAGTTCACCTGTGGGTGAGATTTATCGATATGTTTTAGAATCTTCCGAGAATCACACCCCAATGGAACTACGAACCATCCAAGATTGGATTGTAATGCCTAAAATGTTACAAATTCCTGGGATTGCAGATGTTGTCACATTCGGTGGATTACCCAAACAATACCATGTTGTAACCTCACCAGACAAACTGATTCGTTTTAAATTAACAATCGGTGATGTGATCAAAGCCATTCAAGAGAACAACTTAAATACTGGAGGGAATTTACTCCTCCAAGGGGAACAAGGTTTTCCTATCCGTTCTCTCGGAGCCATTCGGGATCCTAAACACATTGAAAACATCGTAGTGAAAACTGTGAATGGAGTTCCTGTGTTTATCCGTGATTTGGGTTCGGTTGAAATTTCTCATCCGATTCCAAGTGGGGTTTTGGGTTATACTGTCCAAAACGAAGAAGAAGGTTTAATTGATGTTGACTCATCTGTCCAAGGTTTGGTGGCGATGAGACGTTGGGGAGATCCCAATGAGATGGGAGAACGTATCCGTGAAAAAGTCAAAGAAATCAATGAAAACTACCTTCCTAAAGGAGTTCAACTTCGTAACACATATGACAGAACAGATTTAGTAAATTATACTCTTCGAACGATTGGAAAAACATTGGTTGAAGGGGTTGTTGTCGTAAGTTTAGTATTAATTTTCTTTATTGGAAGTGTAAGGGCAAGTCTTGTCGTTGTGGCAACCATTCCATTTGCCATGTTGTTTGCATTTTTACTCATGAACATGTCTGGAATTCCAGCAAGTTTACTTTCGTTAGGTGCCATTGACTTTGGTATTATCGTAGATGGTGCTGTCATCATGGTGGAAAATATCATGCGACGTTATCGTGATGCCACACCTGAAGAAAAATCACATGGGATCCTCGCATTTACAAGAGATTCTGCATCTGAAGTTGGAACAGAAATTCTATTTTCCATCTTAATCATCATCCTAGCGTATCTTCCAATTTTCTCGTTTGAACGGATCGAAGGTCGATTATTCAAACCAATGGCGTTTACCATTTCCTTTGCGATTTTAGGAGCACTCATATTCGCAATGGCAGTGATCCCTGTGATCATGTCGATCATCTATAAACATTATTTTGAATCGGCAAATCCTGGACCAATTGAATGGCACAATCCATTTTATGATTGGATTGAAGGAAAATACAAACGTCTCATTGAATTCATCGTCAATCGTTCCAAAAAAGCAGTTCGTTATACATTCAGTGTTGTGACCATCTTCTTAGCAATTGGTATGTTTTCATTAGGAACAGAATTTTTACCGGAAATGGACGAAGGTGGATTTAACATTCGTATCTTTTTTCCAGTGGGAATTTCACTTCCAGAAGCTAGAAAATTTATGCCAAAGATCAGGCAAACAATCTATAAAAATGAACAAGTCAGCGTGGTCATTTCCCAGTTAGGTAGAAATGATGATGGAACAGATCCACTTCCACCAAACCGACTCGAAGTATTGATTGGTTTAAAAGACTACAATAAGTGGAAAGAAAAGATTACCAAACAAGAGTTATTGCTTAGAATGAAGAATGATCTGGAAGCCACTTTACCAGGTGCAAGGATCAGTTTTTCTCAACCGATTATGGACAACTTGTCCGAAGCAATCATGGGTACAATTGCCGACCTTGCAGTGTTTGTCTCAGGGAATGATTTAAAAATCATGCGTGGGATCGGTAATGAAGTTCTAAAAGAAATCAAAGAAATGAAAGGTGCTAGTGAATATGGTATCGAACAAGAAGCGGAAAGTCCGCAGTTAACGATCAGTATCAACCGAGAAGCTGCAGCACGTTTTGGAATCAATGTAATTGATATCCAACAAATGATTGAGGCCGCGATCGGGATGCAACGAATTAGTACTTTGTATGAAGGTCCTTCTGACATTCCACCAAAAACTCCAGCTCGTTTTGGAATCGTAGTACGATTTTCAAAAGATTACCGTGCATCAAAACAAGCGATTGAAAATATGCCAATCATCTCTCCCAAAGGAGAAAGGATCCCATTATCTCAGTTAGCTGATATTGAAGTCATTGATGGACCAACAATGATCTTTAGGCAAGAAGGCCGTCGGGTTGTAACTGTTAGAACAAACATTAGAGGTCGAGACCAAGGTGGATTTGTTTCTGAACTCCAAAAACGTGTTAAGAAAAAAATCAAATTGCCAGACGGTTACGAAATCCGATTCGGAGGACAATATGAAAACCTTTCTAGAGTTGGTAAAAAATTAGCAATCGTCATACCCATTACAATCCTCATCATATTCGGAGTATTGTATCTGTTATATCGTAACCTAAAGTATGTATACGTTGCACTTGCTTGTATTCCTCTTTCCTTACTTGGGGGAATCTATGCATTATTACTTCGAGGGTATTACTTCAACGTGTCTGGTGGAGTTGGATTTATTTCACTCTTTGGAATTGCAACCATGGCAGGGGTGTTATTTGTTTCAAGGACCAACCACCTACTCATTGAAGAACCAGATATTTCAACGAAAGCGGCTGTAAAAAAAGCTGCCGTCATCCAGTTACGTCCAATGCTTATGACAATGTTACTAGCGTTACTCGGATTAATTCCAGCAACTCTGGGAACAGGGGTTGGATCAGACGTACAAAGACCATTAGCAACAGTGATTGTGGGTGGATTATTTTCAGCTATGTGCCTTGTTTTAACCATCCTACCTTCTCTTTACCTAGTTGTAGTTGGGGAAAGGAAACCAGATGCAAAAGAATTAGAAGAAATGAGTCATAAAAAACACATTCCATTTCTAGATTTTGTAAGTGAACTAAGTGAAGAATCTTTAGAAGAAGAAGATGATGACAATGATTCTCCTTCCAAGAAGAAGAAAAAACCTTCTAAAAAAAGGAAAAAAACTTAAAATAAGAACCTATCATAAAAAAGTAAGTAGAGTGTAGAACTAACCTCTGGAAACTAATTCCAGAGGTTTTTTTTATATCCTAACTGTTGCCGCAACCACAAACAATCGTTCCACTCGAGTCCTTCTATTATGATCCGTTTCAAAAACTGCATCCATCGATTCCCTTTGGATGGCTTCAAATCGTAAAAGTCCAGGCAACCAATTCAATAAATCAAAAGTGATCGTATACCCATTGGTTAAAAATCCATTTCTGGTATAAGTTGGCGCTAACACTTGTTTTGGATCATAAAATCGTTCCAAACGTAAACTAAGTCTAAATATATCTTCATACCGAAAACTTGTCCAAAATGTACCATGATACCATTGGTTATAAACTCTAGACTCCCTGCTGATATACACTGGCAAAATCGGATTGATTTCTTTCCACCAAGGTTCATAAGATAATGATTCCTTTGTCTTTTGTGCTCCAATGTCCCCAGACATGGCAAAGGACAACCAATCTAAAACTTTCCATTCTACAATTGTATTATTGTACAACCTGGTTTGTTTTCGTTCATAGTCTGGTGCCTCATTCCCTACAAATTGATTCGCAGTCAGAATAAAATTAGGAGTAAAATTGTATTTAAATTGAGTTCCAAGTGCCTTATCTTTATTTTGTTCTGTTATATTTTGCCAACCATTCATTACATGAAATTGAAATTGGAATTTTTCACTAAACTTTGTTGTTAGTCTTACTCCTGAGGAATAATAAGGAACGTAGTCGAGTGCCATAGCTCTCGTATAATTCCAGTTATCTGACGAAATCCAAGATTCATGTCCAATATGACCGAAATAAATTCCTGCATCTAACCAAGTGTTTTTAGTTAACTTAAAACCGACATAGGCTTCTTGGATGTGTTTAACAGCATTTTGATTCGAACTTAATTCTCGGTTACTTTCTGCCGCATAATTCGTATTGACTGAAGTTCCAAACTGTAATGCAATTCTACCTCGGATTTTTTCTTCCTGCCACTTTGCATCGACAAAACCTAAATTGACATTAAACTCGTCATTCCTTACCGCTTGTGTTGTATAAGCACGTTCTTTTGACCGAGGGTGATTTGCATTATGCGAATAGTATGTATCAACAAAAGCGCCAAATTTTAAACTTTTCGGTAATACATTTGGGTTATCTTGATTTGGATTGGATGAATCGTTTTGATTCTTTTGGACAATTTGATTTGTATCTTTGTTTTGATTTGATGCATTAGTTTCCTCAGCAAATAGATTTCCTGAAAGAAGGAAAATTAAGGAAAGAAGGGAGAGTAATGAAAGAAATTGATTCCGTGTTGGCATGAAATTCCGCTCATTACGAGCGGAGTTTAAAACTTACTTTTTAAGAAGTTCTTTGATCTCTTTTGGAAATGGAAGTAACTCTTCTGGAACTTGGATTAACTTTTTACGATAGTTCTTTTTGTACTCTTTCTTAAATTTAGTATGGCAAGATTTACAAGTCTCATCTGGTTTTCCTAAAGCAAGTTTGGAATCGATGATTTCTTTCCATTCTGCTTTTTGGTCTTCTGGAGCCATGTCTGGAACTTTTGCGAGAATTTTATTGAGATAATCAGCATTATCCTTTTTGTCATATAACTTCGTCGCTGGTTTTGTATACTCTTCCATAAAATCATGGAGGTTCATCTCTGTGACTGATTTTGCTTTTTTTTCAGCGTTTAGTACAAACCCGAAAGAAACAAAAACCATCACCATACTCAAAAGTAATTTTAATTTCATATCTACCTTCTTGCGAAATTCTAAAGTCAATTGGTATTAGAATCAAGTCTGTTTTTACGCATCAGTTCTGATCCAAGACCAAATTTTTTGACTGATTCCAAATTGACCCGACCTGTATATTCATCCTCATATTTGGATAAATGGTTCACAAAATCCTGGTCCAAACCTGCCAGGTATCTAGTTTCAGGAAAAAACAAATATCCCTTTGCACGTCTAGGTGTGAATGGAAATTGAATGAGAGTCAGGTAATGTTCCCAAGAGTTTTTTTCGGGAGGGATTGATTTTTCAAACGCACGCACTCCTCTTTTAACATGTTTCACTTCATCCTCAAATATGGTGAGCATGATTTCGGATGTTTTCAAATCTCCAAAATAGGCAAATACGTTTGCATACACTTGCGAATAATCTAAGTTAGCTCCTTCAAACGACAAAGACATAACTGCTGAAAAGGACTCTAAACTGTGAAACTGTTCCAATTGTTTCCAAAAAATATAATTTAACGGGATATCTCCAAATTGAACTCCAAAATCATTCATTCTATCTATGTACAATTTTAGATGGCTTTGTTCCTCTTCAATTGTCTTCACCCATCCATTTCGGACGGATTTTGGCGCGTTTGGAAAAGCTAAAATTGCCCAGGCAAACAGTTCGATTGCCATAAGCTCATGGTTTGCAAAATGATGGAGAGTAAGTCCTTTGTTGGATTCTAAATTTAAATGTTCAAGTCTTGGAATTTTCACTTTTTTATCAGAAAACTGAAGTAATTGACTTCTTCCAGGTTTTTGAATTCGAAGTGGTTTTTCTTCAAACTCTTCCTCCCAATCTTTTGAAGGAGAAAGTAATTTATCTTCCAAATTTGGAGCAAGTAACAGATGTTTTGCGTATTCGGAAAGTTTCATTGATTGATTCTAAGAAAATGGATTTACAAAAATCCAAATTCATTGATAGATAAATCCAAATTCAATGACCACTTCCAATTCGAAAAGTCCGAATTTTTACGAATCCGTTTATAACATCGTAAAAAAAATCCCTAAAGGAAAGGTGACTACGTATGGACATATCGCGTTATTACTGGGTAACCCAAGAGCAGCCAGGGCCGTTGGATATGCTTTGAATTCACTTAAAAAAGATAGAGAGAACAAAATTCCATGGCAACGAGTGATCAATCGCCAAGGGAGGATTTCGTTTAAAGGGGATAGTTTTCGTGCAGATTTACAAAAAAAAATCTTACAAACGGAAGGTGTTTTCTTTGATTTAGGTGGTGATCAATTGGATTTTGGCAAGTACGGATGGTTTCCATAAAATGAAAAAAGATTTCCCAATCACACTAACAATCGCTGGTTCAGATTCGGGTGGTGGCGCTGGAGTCCAAGCTGATCTCAAAACATTTTCATCCTTAGCGACATTTGGAACCACCGTATTCACTTGTTTAACAGCACAAAACCCTGATGGTGTTTCCGGGATTTATGAAATCTCTCCTGATTTTGTTTCTTCCCAACTACAAGCTGTTTCCAATTATTTCCCAATCAAATCAGCTAAAACTGGAATGTTATATTCTAAGGACATCATCAAAGCTGTTGCGGCATTCTTTTATGAGAATCCAGACATCCAATTGGTTTTGGATCCTGTCATGGTGGCAACGAGTGGTGCCAAGCTACTAAAGGATGATGCCATCCAATCTCTCGTTGAAGATTTAATTCCATTATCAAAGATAATCACACCTAACCTGGATGAAGCATCACTTTTATTAGGTGAAACAGTCAACCAATATGATCAGTTAGTGCCAATGGCAAAAAAATTATACCAAAAATTCAATGTGCCAGTTTTGTTAAAAGGTGGTCATTTACCAAACGCTAGTGAAGCCACTGATGTTTTATTTGATGGAAATTCCGTTTATGAATTTTCAAAAACCTTTCTCAAAGACAAACATACCCATGGAACTGGGTGCACTTATTCAGCAGCGATCACAGCCTTCTTAGCTCATGGTAAAAATTTAGCAGAAGCTGTTGGTTCCGCTAAGGAATACTTACACTTAACATTGGAAGATGATATTGTAACTGGGCCTACCCATCATTTAAATCATTTCCCGGAACCAAGTAACTAATAGACTCAATATAAAATTAATACTCGATATTGAGTTCTTTGATTTTTTTATCCAATGTGTTACGATTAATACCTAAAAATTTTGCGACTCTGGTTTTGGTGTAACGAAACTTTTTCATAGCATATTGGATCAAACGAGATTCAACTTCACTCACAACAATTTCCATTGCTCGTCCATCCAATCCATCAAGTTGCCCTGATGTCAATCTACCAGACCCTAAATCCAGAGGTTCCATTCCAGAAACTGATTCAACATGATTTGTATTGGATATTTCTACCGTACTTTCAGGCAACTCTTCCATATTCGAAAGAATATCTGAAAAATCTTCCTCATTCAATATCTCGTCTTGCGCAAGTACAACAGCACGTTCAATAACGTTTTCTAATTCTCTCACATTACCAGGCCATCTGTATTTAAGTAATAGCCGGGATGCTTCTCGTGAGATTCCTTTGATTGCTTTATTATTATCTTTTGTGTACTTTTCTAAAAAGTGATTCATTAGAAGTGGAATGTCTTCAACTCGATCACGAAGTGGTGGAGTATTGATTTTCACAACATTCAATCGGTAAAACAAATCTGCTCTGAATTTTTTTTCAGCAACTAACTGTTCTAATTCGGCATTTGTTGCTGCAATAATCCTTACATCTACTTTTTTTGCTTTTGTAGATCCAATGGCTTCAATCTCACGTTCCTGTAAAACACGCAGTAACTTCGATTGTAAATTTAAATCCATTTCGCCAATTTCGTCTAAGAAAATTGTACCAGTATCTGCAAGTTCAAACTTTCCTTTTTTATCAGTCACAGCTCCTGTAAAGGATCCCTTTTTGTGTCCAAACAATTCACTTTCGAGTAAATTTTCTGGTATTGCTGCACAATTGATTTTGATGAATGGATTTTCTGAACGAGAACTATTATAATGAATCGCATTCGCTATCATTTCCTTTCCAGTTCCAGATTCTCCAGTAATGAGAACTGATGCTCTTGAATCTGCGACGAGTTGGATTTTTTCAAACATCTTCTCCATACTCGCAGCCTTACCAATGAGTGATCCAAATTTATATTTATTTTTGAGTTCTCTCTTTAATTGGATATTCTCTCGAGAAATTTCCTTTTTGGCTTCTTCCACAAGATTTTGAATTTTTATCGATTGTGAAATGATTGATGCAACAACTTGCAAAAAATCTAAAAATGATTTTAAATCAGTATGTTTATTTTGAACAATAAAAGCATTTACTACCCCGAGTGTAGTTTGTTCACTTAGAATTGGCGCACACAATAAACTTACGTTATGTGGATCATGTTTAAAATGAGATAAATAACCAACTCGATTTAAAAAATCAGGATGTGAGGCAACCGATTCAATGATAATTGGTTCTCCTGACTCATATACTTTTCCTGTGATTCCTTCACCAGGTTGGTAGGTGCCTTTTTCAATTTCTTCTGGTGATAAACCTGAAGCAGCAACAATGCGTAATAGTGCTTCTTCTTTATTGAATAAGACAATACTACCCTTCTCCAAACGAAGTGATTTTTCCATTGTCACCATGATGGAATCAAACACTTCATTTTGGTCTAATGTAGAACTGACAACCTTTGATATTTCGATGAGAGTTGCTTGGATTTTTGTTCGTTGTTCTAGGGAACGAATGGTTTGTAAGTTTTTAAAAATCTGACCCGCTTGGTTTGCAAGGACACTTACAATCTCCAACATATCTGGTGTAAATGCATTCAATCGATTGGAATCGAGTGAGATCACTCCAATGATATCATCTTCAACAATCATGGGAGCCACTAGTTCTGATTTAATTTCCTCTTTGACCTGAATGTAATCCGGATCTTTGGAAACATCGTTTACCAATTTTGCTTTACCAGTGGAGGCAGCCATCCCCGTAATCCCTTGGCCAATCTTCAATTTAGTTTCCCTGAGTAATTGTTGGTTCATCCCACGTGAGGTAACAGCATCAAGGACACTCTGTTTCTCATCAATGAGCATGAGAGACCCCGATTCTACCCCACAGATTTGAATGCAACGGTCCAAAATGAGTTCCAGAAGGCCATCAGGGTCCTGGGTGGAATTCATTGCCGTAGCGACTTCGTGGATGGATTGGATGGGATTGAATTTTTTCGCGCTCATAGGTTTTGCTCTTTGTTATTACGGATTGCTGGAAAGGAACACAGATTCAATTTGCTTATTTTCTCATCACAATGTACGGTAAGCAAACAATTAAACGATTTTTTCAACATTTCACTTGCCTTCCTTTCGATTTCAGCAGAAAAAACAACATTTGCTTATAGATTAAGCACAAATCGTACCAGGTTTCTTGGATCGACACGAAATTCTTGTAGCAGACGAAAAAAGAAATCGGATACCCTGGCTCTGTGATGAACGAGGAATCGGATTTTGAAAGGATCTGTCTGTTATGCGCCGAACCTCGGGTTCCCAGTGGACTCACCCAAAGAGGCCGTTTTTTTTGCCAAACATGCCAAAGGGAATGGATCTTAGAAAAAAGGAAAATCCCTCGTGTTGGTAAAAATGTTCTCAATTCAGAAGAAAAAACAGAATTCCTTTTAGAAAACCTTTCCTTGTTTAATTCCTCACTAGGTTTAGAAGACCTAATGTTTCGATTTAGTGAGCTGATTGCAGATCGATTAAAAAAAGATAAAATCGCAATATTTATCACCAACCTTGAGTTAGGTGAAATTAAATTAGCACATTATTACTCAAAACAAAAGTACTTACAAAGAGCTATCAAACGTTTTACACTAGATTATGATTTGAGTTATGGAATCCTAGTGGAAGCTATGGCGAATCGTGAGCCATGTTTTTATAAGTTCAGTGACCAAACACATCCCTTTTATTCCTTTTATTCAAAACTAACAGGAACAAAGTCCCAATTAGTATTACCAATCTTATATGCAAATATAGCTGTTGGGATGATTACAATTGACTATGATGAAGAGGATCCAACCGAATACATCGAAGACGAGGAAATACTTAAAATTGTAGTCGGACAATTTGCTGTATCGCTAAGGAATTCTCTTTTATTTTCCAAATCAAAAAACCAGTCAAAACATTTCAGAAGTTTGCACACAGCAGCTCTTACTCTAAGCCAATTGTATTTAAACAATCATAATGAAATGATTCGTATGATCCTACTCACATTGTCTGGGATTGTAGACTCTTCCATTTCCTGTTTAATTGAATACCCAATTGATAGCGCTAAGGTTAAAGTATTTAAAGTGTATCGAGATCTGGATAATTATGAATTAAAAACTCATACAGAATCCATTGAATCAAAAGAATTAACTTCAATTTTACAAACAAAAGAAATTATGACAATAGATCCCATTAAGATTCCAATCTTAGAAACATTAGGTATTATTGGGAAAGAATCAATGATTGTTCCAGTTAAATTAGAAAATGGAACCATCTGTATTTTCATATTAGCGAAACAAGATAGTAGATTTCCAAATGAAGAGATCGAAGCCTTAAATGCATTTGTTTCCCTCGCTCGAATCACAATGGAAAATTCCAATTTGTACCAAAACCTTTCGAACAAAGAAAGATTGGAAAAAGAAATTGAAATTGCTAAAGAAATCCAAAGTAATCTTTTACCCAGAAATACTCCTGAAGCGGAAGGTTTTTCCTTTGGTGGATTCATGGTTCCTGCGCGCGGAATTGGTGGTGATTATTACGATTTTATCCTTTCACCGAATCGAAATGAATTGTTTGTGTGTATCGGAGACGTGAGTGGAAAAGGTGTTGCTGCAGGACTTGTGATGGCGACTGTCAGAACCATATTACATTCGCTTGTGAGAGTCAAAGATTCACCTTGGGAAATCTTAAACGATATAAACAATTATCTCTATTCTAGTTATAAAGAAGCCATTACACCTCGATTTATGAGTATGATTTTGATTCGTTGGAATTTGGTGACAGATGAAGTTGATGTGTCTGGAGCCGGGCATGGAAATTTTTACCATTACCAAGTGAATCAAAAGTCTTTACATTCTATCGAAACAGGTGGAGTCATTTTAGGTATTAGTCCCGATATTTCAAAATTCAAAAATGAATCTAAATTACAATTCCATGCGGGAGATACAATTTTACTTTTTACAGATGGGGTAACGGAAGCACTCAATGCATCGGAAAAACAATACGGCGAACCAAGTCTAGAAAAAAGTTTCCTTTCGAATATAGAATTAGAACCAAAAAAGATACTGGAGAATATCTATTTGGATCTAAAAGAATTTGTCAAAGAACAGGAACAACACGATGATATCACTATGGTGGCTGTGAGAAAAATATGAACCTTGAAATTCCAGTCTCCATCTCCGCTCATTTTGAATCAATGCTCAAACGAATGGGAACCAATTTACCAAATCATTGGGTTTCAAACAAAACTAGATTTTTACTTTCCTATTCTGGTGGAAAAGACTCCAGTATCCTTCTCTTATTTCTAAAATACTTAAAAGACAAATACACAATCGAAACTCCTCATTTGTTTTATCTCTCCCATGGAATTAGAGAGATCCAAAAGGAAGAAAGTGAAATGTTAGTTTATTTAGAAAACTTAGGTTTTCCAGTTTCGTTTGTAAAAAAAAAATTCCAAATCTCGCTTTAAAACTTAAAAAAGGACTCGAAGAAACTGGTAGATTGGTCCGCTACCATGAACTGAAAAAAATCACGAGAACAAACCATTCTGTGATTCTGACAGGCCACCACTGTAAAGATTACACCGAATCAATTTTCTTACACCTAACAAGAGGGGGTGGGAAAAAATCGTTTTATACACTTCCTCCATTTGATGGCGAACGATTTTTACCATTAGTATTCCTAGAAGACCAAGAACTAAAGGATCTTTATGAATATGTATCAAACCATTTGCGAATTTTTGAAGATGAGTCAAATTCAAATCCCATTTACAAACGAAATCGAATCCGAATGGAATTGTTACCAATACTGGAACGAGAGAAATGGAATTTTCATAAAACATATTGGAATTTCCATGATCGAACACAACTCAACATCAATTTTGATGGCCTCACGAGTCCAAACCAAACGAAATCACCCAAAATGTTTCGAATCCCACATGAAACATGGATGAGTTTAAATTTACCTGCAAAAAAAGAACTAATCGATTTTCATTTGAAACTAATGGGAATGTATCCACTTTATAAATCTGGATTTGAGAATTTCCATCTTCAATCGGAAGGGGAAAGAGCATTTTTAGAAAACAAAAATTGTTATTTATACAAATCAAAGTTTGGCGATCTTTTCATCATTGATAAAAAGTCTTCCGCATTTAAAAAAGCAATTTCATACCGTGAAGGAAACCAACTTACGATTGAATGGAATCAAAACCAATTTAGAATCAAAGATCCTGAAGAAAGGTATTCACTTGGGTCATGGCATCACGGTCAGAAAATTCAAATTCGATCAGGAAACAAGGAAATTTCAGAATGTATGCGGGAGAATGGAATTCCATTTTTCCTTAGAACTTTTATTCCCATCCTATATTTTGAAAATGAACCGATTCAAATTTTATTTTCGCTCTTCTCCAAAAACGAAAAGAATTATCCCAAACGAATCTATTTGGAAAGGTGATCTAGATGCATAAATATTCCAAAGAAATTCCTTTTCCCGAAACCAAATTTTTCACTTCTATTGCCAAATTGGAAGAAAAGGAAGATTTAGACTCGGTTCAATCCATTGCATTTATGGGAAGATCCAATTCTGGAAAATCGAGTTTGCTCAATGCTTTATCAAATCATAGAGGTCTTGCAAAAGTATCAAAAACTCCAGGAAAAACAAAACTAATCAATATATTCAGAACCAAAGTTGGCTTTAATTTGATCGACTTACCAGGATTTGGTTATTCAAAAGCTTCTCATAAAGAGCATAAAGAAATGATGAATCTTTTAGAAGGATTTCTCAATTCCTGGAAACAACTTAAAATTTTATTTATACTATGTGATTCCCAAAGGGAGTTTCCAGAAGAAGAGTTGTCTACAATCGAAGTAGCAATGGAAAAAAAAATTAAACCCGTTGTGATCAGGACTAAAATTGATAAATTAAATCAAAGTGGACAACACAAAGTACGAACTGAAATGGAAGATGCTATGAATGAGATAGGAGTTCCGTTTCGCGTATTTTATATTTCTGCAACGACAGGAAGAGGGATTGGCGAATTACGAGAATTTATCTTAGAAACACTTGGAATTCAAACAAATGTATCCAAAGTGGAACCGTAATTTGAATCCATTTTATAATTGAGCATTCCAAAAACATTGGAGGACATCATCTTACGAAAATCAGTTAATAATGCAAAGGTTTCTTTTAATTGTTCTTTGATTCGAAGCAAACGAACTTCTTCTTCTAATCGTTTTTTTTCAGATTCCAATTCCTTTTGACGTTCTGTGGAAGTTATATCAGAAGTTTTTTTACTTTTTTCAGATTCTAATCGAGTTTCCAAATCTTTGATTTTTGATTCTAAGTTTTTTTCATAACTTCGTTTTTGGATTTCTTTTGGATTATTTCGATCTACTTGTTCTGAAGATTTTTCTTTTGCCTTTTTCTCTTCTTCAGCTTTTTGTTGGAACAAATCTTGTATCGATTTTCCATCTGAATATGGTTGTAAACTTGGATCGTCTTCTTGTTTGGAATTTGGTTTTGTCACTGCATGTGTTTCACCACTGACAGCAACCATACGACCATCACGCAGTTCATAATTGATTTTGACTTGAACGGATTGAATTTCTCTCCCTTCTCGGAAGGCTTCATTCTTAAATTCTTGGGCGTGACCTAATTCATGCGAAATGACATGTAAGGCAGACATCGTTTCAGGGGCACTTTCTAGTTGTCCATGACCGACATAGTTCACCCTTCGATCTCTTTGGAGATCAACATTCATTCGGCTGAATGTGGATTCTTCTATTCTCATGAAAACCTAACCACCTAATGGGTACTTCGGTCTGAATGGATAAAAGTTTAGTATGAAATTGATTTATTGAAAAGTAAAAACTCTCCTAAAATTAGGAGAGTTTTTGATTGGATTGTGAAATTATGGACCTTGTCTCACACAACGGACATAATTCCTTTGTGTTTTTACAACAGACCTTTGGACTCCATAGGATTGTCGGTCAAATGAAATTGCAAACGCCGTTTCACCTGGTAGATCGTCTTGGTTAGACCAAGCAGTCCAATAATCTTCCTCTTGGGTGGATGGAAAAAATTGCAAAGTTGCCGCACGTCCAGGAATCACCAATCTTTGGTATTCGATTGGAGTTGGAACTCGCCAAGTTTGCCCTAAAAAGTGATTATTTTGGCATGCTGCATACAACTCACTTGTTCCTTGGATACTGATGGATGAAAATCCTTGGATCACTTGAGGATAGTTGATGGAATTACAAGCATGAGTTTTGGAATCACAAAACGCAACTTGGATTGCTCCAGCTCGACTGGAATCGTAAGGGTTGTAAATGGATCCTTGAGGAGCCCCCAAACAATCGTTAAATCCCGATCGGTATACTTGACCGTGAGAACATTTTTGCCAAACCAAATTGGAAATTGCGTCTGTCACGGTTCCATTGCCATTATCACGCAAACTCTGGTTTGCCAAGAGGCCTGCGAAAAGTTGGTTGGTTTCTTCTGGACTTAATCCAAAGACATCGTCTACAGGTTTCATTTCGCAGTTGATGAATAAAGAAATTGCCAAAAGAGCAAAACAGTAATGAAGTTTTTTCATAATCTTAAAGTGCTCCCTAAAATATGTGATTAAAGTTAATAAAGGTCTGTCTATCTTCATTTGAAATCGCATGATCAATGTAGATAACGGTTGCTTGGTTCCAAGGAATTCTTAGACCAATACCTCTTGAATGTTTGTAGTTCTTTAAGTTTGCATCGGATGTTCGATCCCAAACACGACCTACGTCATAAAATGGAACTAATTGGAAATCAAAGTGTTGTCCACCAAATTCAGCTTCCGCAAATTTCCATCTGATTTCAAAGTTTGCATACGCCATAGTTTGGCCAACAAAACGATCTTGTTTGTAACCACGAATGGTTGTTCTACCACCAAGACCTGATTGGTTCACTTCCGTTCCCCACATATTACGGTATTCGTAAAATGGTGCGTCACCGTTTGTTTGGATCATCGCACCACGTGCCGCTAATACAAATTTTTCTAGAAGTTCTGGAGGTTTATTCGTAAACCAAGTGACTGGACTTAGGAAAACACGGCCGGAAACTAAGTTTTTGTTAAACTCGTAATTAGATCCAATCGCTTTTGTGGAACGTTCGTGAGTGTATTCTAAAAACAAACCTCTGTTTGGATCTGGTTCAAAATCTCGTGTATCATAAACAATACCAGCTCGGATGGTATTGACAAAACCACCGTTGATCCCGCGAATTTTACCATCTTTGTCATCACGAGTTAGTTTTGTTTCCCCTTGTGGAGTTGTGATGGTTCGATCAATGTCTAAGAGTCCAAGGATTCCATCAGCAGGTCCAAGGTATGCATTGTTATTTGTTCCATCATACCTACGTATGATTTGTTTTGATAAACGTACGCCTGTTACTGTTCTGAGTGTTCCGCCAAAGAACGAGTATTCTCCTGAAGTACTAAAGTTAGGATTCTCAATGTCATAACGGTTGTATTTATTATCACTGACAATTGGAGATTCACCAACTCCCGCATCACCTGGTCTTCTATAACTTAGATTATCTTCGTAATCGGCAAAAGGTGCATTCCTACGGATCCTTCCATTTGGATCGTTTCTTTCTAAATATGAAAGTGGTTGGAGTGTACTTTGTCCAATTCCAAAATAAAGTGAGTTGGGGTTCCGATCATACACTAAATCTGCACGTAATCGCCATTTGGTGTCAAAGATAAACGGTGCATCCAAACTTAACTGGTGGTAAGGTGCATTTTTGGTCGTATTAAAATACTGAGCAAAAATCCTCACACGGTAAGGTGTATATTCAAACATAGGGGAAGTTCGACTTCCGTTGTAAAAATACAAAACACGAGCACCGTATCCAATCCCTACGTTCGGATCGGAGTTGATGAGAGGGAGACCAGTGAAGTAACCCCCCTCTTTTTTATTCTTAAAATCACGCTCGCTCAATCTCTTCTTTTCAGAGATTTCGAACGGAAGGTCGGTTCGTGGTGCTCTCTCCTGTGCAAAAACACTCGATACCATGGAAAAAAATAACAGAAGTATAAAACTTCTCAAAATAGAATTGTACATTCTCTACCTATTCGCCAAAGAAACTGCCTTATGGTGGGAAATTTGCAAAATATGTCAAATAGATTCGAAAATTTATGTTTTTTCCACTTCGATTCTGTGTAAAATTAGTAATACCTCGTCCTGTTGGACAAGTTCCCCTTGTTGTTTCCGGATTTCTTCTACACGGCATGGGTAAGGTGCTTTGATGGCATTTTCCATTTTCATGGCTTCCAAAATTAACAATGTTTCCCCTAAACCGTGTTCGCTTCCAACTGTAGTAGAGATTTGCACTACTTTTCCCGGCATCGGGCTTTTGATCTCAGGGGTAGTTTGGCCAGAAACTTCATAAGAGCGTTCTGCTAATTTTGCGTTCCAAGATTCCCCTTTCCAATGGAAAAATATTTCATTCCGAATCTTGAGAAATTTAAGTAAGGAACCATCCTTCATCTGGACAGTGACCAAATTTTGTTCTTTTGGTTTCAAACTTTCTATCAGTGAATCAGTTTCAATGGTATAGGTTTGGTTTTCCAAACGTACATGAATGCGATTGCCACTCACATGTACGGATGTTGGTTTCGATTTTGTTTCAAATAAAAAGTCCATTCTGTACCTTTAAGCGATCCAAGGATCTATGTTTTGTTTTGATGAGAAAAAAAGACCCGCTAACGCAAATTTGAGTTCTTCCTTTGTATTCTCTTTTAATAATTCAACTTCATGGTCTGCAATATAATGAGTAGAAACCTTACCTTGGAAAAATTCCTTAGTTGATACCAATTTTTGCAAAAACTGCAAATTAGTTTTTGGGCCAAAGACAATCGTTTCAGACAAACATTCTATCAATCGCTGAATGGCTGTTTCACGATCTTCTCCCCATACAATCAGTTTTGCGATCATAGGGTCATAATACATTGTAATTTCGGATCCTGTCACCACTCCTGAATCGATCCTTAAGTCTTCTCTAGTGGGAAAGGACAAATGATGGATTTTTCCTATGGATGGTAAAAAACCCTCTTTTGGGTCTTCTGCATAAATCCGCACTTCAATTGCATGTCCTTTTTGAGGAGGAGTTTGGAGGATCGGAAGTGGTTCTCCTTGGCAAACTCGAATTTGCCATTCCACTAAATCAAGTCCCGTTGTCATTTCTGTGACAGGGTGTTCCACTTGTAATCGAGTGTTCATTTCTAAAAAATAAAACTCACCACCCTCACCTAATATGAATTCTACGGTACCTGCACCTTCATACTGAACAGCTTTGCCAGCCATGACAGCTGCTTCTGCCATTTTTGATTTTAGAGAGGTAGGAAAATTGGGAGCTGGTGTTTCTTCGACAACCTTTTGGTGTCTTCTTTGTAACGAACAATCCCTTTCGTGAAGGTGGATGATGTTTCCTTTTGTATCACCAAAAATTTGGAATTCAACGTGCCTTGGATTCACAATGTATTTTTCTAATAAGATACGATCGTCACCAAAAGCCGACATCGCTTCTCGTTTTGCAGATAAAATTCCAGATTCTAACTCGTCTGGTGAATTGATTCGGCGCATACCCTTTCCACCACCACCAGCACTCGCCTTTGCCATGACAGGGTATCCAATTTTATCAGCTTCTTTTTTGAAAACAGACATCTCTTGGGATTGGCCTTCATAACCTGGCACAACAGGAACTCCACTTTTAGCAACTAATATGCGTGAGCCGATCTTATCACCCATAGCTTCAATTGAGTGAGGTTTAGGACCAATGAATCGAATGCCGTGTTGTTCTAATTTTTTAGCAAAGTCCGTATTTTCGGATAAAAATCCATAACCAGGGTGGACTGCATCGGCACCCGTTGCCAAACAAGCTTCGATCACTTTGTCCACATTTAAGTAAGAAGAACGTGCATCTGTTCCGCCTAAAGGATAGGCTTCGTCGGCACTTAAAACGAACAAACTTTGAGAATCGGGATCAGAATAAACAGCGACTGTTTTGATCCCCATTTTTTTTGCAGTGCGTATGACTCGTACAGCAATTTCACCACGATTGGCGATGAGTATTTTTTGGATCGGCTTCATGTAAGTAGGATCAAAACTAAAGAATAGCGAAAATAAATCAACTGAAAGATCGTAAGTGAATTGACCATACCATTCATTCACAAATTCTTTTTTTATGCTGAAGTTGTTTTTGAAACCTAAATTTTCAGACCGTATTTTTCTAACATATGTAGGCTTTGGATTTTTAACTCTTTTCCTTCATCGAATTCTATTTTTTTATGTATATTCCTACCGTTTAGAAAAAATCGATTTTTTCTTAATTTTGAAAGCATTTCTAATTGGGTTTCGATTCGATCTTGTGACAGTCTCAATCGTGTTAGTTGGATTTTATATTTTATCGATTTGGGAGTATGCTTCAAAATTCAGCTTTTACAAAAATCTGTGGCTCGTTACACCACTCATCCTCTATCCAATTGGTGTATTACATCTTTTTGCTGATTTATTATATTTTGAAAATGCAAACAAACACATTGGTTATGAAGCTATCGTTTTTTTGGGTGATTTAGATGTATTGATTTCATCTGCCTTTTCGGAATCTCCATTTAAAATATTATCTTTTTTATTCTTCATAGTTGCTTATGTATATGGAATACGAATTTGGTTTCTTAAGAACAAAATTGGTTACCAAAGTTATGAATCTGAACCTAAACGATTCTCAATTCCAACGGTTGTCATCTGGCTTTTGTTTTTCTTTTTAGGTTTACGTGGAGGGCCACAAGAATCACCTCTCAGAGCCAGTGAAGCAATCATTTCTGATGACGCTCTCATCAATCAAATTGCATTAAATGGAATTTATACAACCATCAATGATTTTAAAAGCCAATCCATTCCCAAACATCTCAAAATGAGCGATGCAGAAATGCTTTCGATTGTAAAAGAGGAAGTTCAATTTGAAGGTTCAGAATTTGTGAATGATCCAAACTTTCCCTTATTAAGAAAACTAAATGAAATTCCTGGAAAAAAACCAACCAATGTAGTGTTAGTGATCCAAGAATCTTGGACAGGTAAATTTGTTTGGCCAATGTCGGATGGTATTTTTTTAGGAAAGGAAGTTACGCCGTATTACAATCAATTGGCGAGAAAAGGCCATAGTTTTAAACGATTTTATGCCAATGGGGGAAGGACAAGTAATGCGTTATTGTCAGTATTAACAAGTATCCCAGACAGACCAGGACTAACAGCCATTCGAACACCACAAATCCTAAGTAACTTTTCTGCTTTAGGAAATATTTTTTCGGAGTTAGGTTACGAAACCAGTTTTATCACGGGTGATGATTTGAAGTTTGATAGTTTGGTTACCATTTTACCTCATTTTGGATTTAAAACTTTAATCGGAAAAGAAGACTTTCGTAAAGAAGGGTATAAAATTGGTGCATGGGGGTATGATGATGAACATCTTTATACCAAAGCACTGGAAACAATGGATGCATATGAAAAAGGGAACAAACCTTTTGTGATGACGATTCTTACCATGACAACCCATTATCCCTATAAAGTACCAGACAAAAAATATGAAATTTTCGATTCGAATGTTACAGATTATGATTATTTAAATACCTATCATTATTCTGATGCTGCCTTAAAAGTTTTTATGAAGGAAATACAGAAACGAAAATACTTTGAGGATACATTATTTGTATTTGTTGGTGACCATACCCACCATCGGTATTTATCCTATTTTGAAGATCGAATGGTGCCATTTTTACTATATGCTCCAAATCACATTAAACCAAAGTTAGATGAAAGAATCGCTTCACAATTAGATGTATTACCAACGATTTTAGGTGCCATTGGTAAAAAAACGTATTTTGCTGGATTTGGTAAAAATTTACTAGCACCGAATGTAAAATCAGGGAGTACTTATTTTGCTTATGGAAGTGCTTGTGGTTGGATTGATGAAGAAAAGATCCTCTACCAAAGTGTTGATGGAGACACACAATTTATATTCCAAATGGTGCCTCCTTATGCAGAAGATCCGGTCTGTAACCCAAACCGAACAAATTGTACGGCACAAACATTAAAGGCAAAAGCCTTTTTTAATTTGTCTTTGGAGTTAATGAATCGGAATTCAATTTATCCATTGGAAGGGAGTTTACGGTACTCCAGGAAATGAATCTACATATTTCACTTTAAAGTCCGGAAAACTAGTTACAATTTGGACTTTAAAATCAGGGAAGGATGTGACTTCTTGCCACTGCCCGCAGTCAGAAGGAAAACTCGTTACCTTTTTTACTTTGAGGTCAGGGAATGAATCGACCACTTGCACCTTAAAGTCGGGGAAACTTGTCACAAACTGAACTTTGCCCGCTAATTTTTTTCCTTTGAATGTACAATCAGATCCAACTTCACCTGCCGTAATACCAAAAGTCATCACAACACCTAGTAAAAATACCAAAACAAGTTTCATAGTCCCTCCAAAATTTGAGAAATAAATTCTCGATTTATTTTTAAGGATGTCAATCCTTTTGTTCATGAATTCAGAATCTGCAATTTTATTTACCCAATGTTTACAGAATGATTTTACTTCTCTTTTGGATCAATACGATCCACTTCCCAATTCATTACATGTTGGTTATGCAGAAGCCAATCGTTTATTAGGTGAAATGGTTGAAGACGGTCCTGTTTTTTCCCTCATGGACTGGGCATACGAATCAAATCCAAAACAACTCAAGATCATCCATATTCGAGATTGGCATGACCCAAACGCAAAATCACAAGAAGACCATCTAGTCCAGTTTGGATACCATTGTCTAAAGGATACAAAGGGAGCCGAATTTGTATTTCAAAATTGGATTGAATCGGATCCCAATCGCGCAGAGATCATCAATGCTTCTGGATTAAATGACTTTGTAGATACGAATTTAGAATCCGTTTTACAACCATACAAAGGAAAACCATTAAAAGTTGGGATCACAGGTGTTTGGACAGAAGCCAAAGTTACCTTTTTATGTTATGACTTAAAAACAAGATACCCAGAATTCGATATTGCAGTTTGTTCTGCCCTCACCGCTAGCTCCTCTTTATCAATGCATTTTATCGCTTTAGACCAACTCAAACAAATATTAGGTGTGAAAGTGTATTCATCCATTGGTGCGTTTACTGAATTTTTAACAGGAGAACAACCAAATTTACAAAAACGAATTTCAACCAATGCAAGAATCTCAAGTGATAAACTAAAATTGGATCCTAAATATCCAATTTCAGATTTAGACAAACAAATCCTACTCTACTTATTCCGAGATTGTAAAGATGTTGAATTCAAAACATTGGATGGTGGTTTTTCAGGTAATGTAGTTTTAAAATCCAAATCCATAGATCACTTAGGACATTCTCAAGTGCCTTGTGTTGTCAAAATTGGGAATCGTGATTTGATTGCAAAAGAAAGAACTTCCTTTGAAAGGATCCAAGAAGTATTAGGAAATAATGCTCCTTCCATTGTCGATTTCTGCGAGTTAAATGATCGTGGGGCAATCAAATACCGTTATGCAGCTATGTTAGATGGGAATGTAAGGACATTCCAAAAACTTTATGCATTGATGCCGGATGGTACTGGTCTCGATCGAATCATTGACATTGTATTTGGTGAACAACTTGGACGTCTGTTTGAAGCGACATCCACGGAAAAACTAAATTTACTCGAATATTATGATTTCCAATCTAAGTATGCAAAGTCAGTTCGAACAAGAGTAGAATCTTTATTAGGTGGTCCACAGACAACTGATACAATTTCCATATTCCCAGGGTATGAAGTCACGAATCCATGTTCCTTTTATGAGAAGGACCTATCTTCACTTAAAGAATACAACGCAATCACACATAATACTTCCTATGTCCATGGTGACCTAAATGGAGCGAACATCATCATTGATGCCCAAGACAATGTTTGGATGATTGATTTTTTTCATACCCACAGAGGGCATATTCTTAGAGATTTATTAAAATTAGAAAACGACGTATTGTATATTTTTTGTAAAATCGAATCTGAAACTGAATGGAAAGAAGCCGTTGTCCTTACTAATTTTTTACATAACCAAGAAGACTTAGGAATCCCACTTTCCTTTGATCCACCAAAAGAACTTTCCGATGAAAAACTTCGGAAAGCCTACCGAGTGATTGCCAAACTAAGATCTTATTATCCAAAACTTGTCAAACTAGACAGAGACCCATACCAAATGCATGTAGGTGCATTACGATATGCGATGCACACCCTCTCCTTCGATGAATGTAATGATTGGCAAAAAAAATGGGCTCTGTATGTGGGAGGACAACTCATCCATAAAATCAAATCGTACATCCAAAAATCGAAGGTATTACGGATTGATTATTTAAAACCAATCAAGAATCAAAATGAACTCATTACCAAGATTGGTCTTACCATTTTACCAGGAAGAAAAGACCGTGGAAGAGTATTGTTAGATGATTTACAAACCATAATGGAAGAAGGTATCACACACATTCTTAGTCTCATCACCGAACAAGAATACAATCAATATGGCGTGAATGAGCTAAAAACTGAAATTCCAAAATTCGGAATCGAACAAAAACAAATTTCAATCTTAGACCAAAAGGTTCCCAGTTTGGAACAAATGAAAGAGATTGTAATTTGGATGGATACGATCCTCTCCCAAGATCAGAAAGTATTAATCCATTGTGTTGGTGGTCTTGGGCGTTCTGGAACCGTAGCGAGTGCTTATTTAATCTGGAAATTTAAAATGGATTCTGATTCAGCGATCCAGAAGGTAAGAGAATCGAGAAGTGAACGTGCAGTTGAATCACACGAACAAATCCGATTCCTAAAAGAGTGGGAAAATTTGTATTTGGATTAAGTGGTTCGAAGTTTGTTTCGTTCCACTTCTAACATACCATCTAACTCAAGTTTTTTGGAATGCATTACTTGATAAAGATGATTCTGGAATTCTTCCCAACTGGAAAAATCATTTGGATGATGGATACCAAGTCCCAAATATCCGACCACATTTCCTTTTTGGTATTCTTGGTATGTGGTAACGCCTGATTTAATAGCCACAAAAACTGGAATTTTTTGGTCAAAAGCAATTTTCACCATTCCTTTTTTTAAGGGTTGGATTTCTTCACTGTATGTATTTTTCCCTTCTGGATAAACGATATAGGAAGTTGTTTTTAATCCTTCGATTAGATTTTTAACAGAGACTGCAATTGACATTGCCTTTGAGTTATCAAATACTTGAGAACCCATAGCAGTCATCCACCAGTAAGCGAACCATGCTTTTTTTATCACTTGGTTTGCTAAAAAAGGTTTTCTGATCACATAACAATCATAAGGAAAATCCATTTCATTCACATGATTCAAAAAAATCATATGTCCTTTTTCTGGAACTGTAAATTGATTGAAGACTAAAACGTTTGTTTTAGTAATTTTTTTGACATCTTCAGCCCAAATTTTAGTGCCTTCTAAAAATTCCTTAATCCTCTTTTCTTTGTTCCCTGAGATTGCATGATACAGGCCACGAATTAGGTATGGACTCGCTTTCCCGAATACCAACAGAGTGATTCGTAAGTATACTTTCATCACCAAACGCCCGTAGTGAACGCTTAGTCCGTGTAAGTTTTTTTCAATTAAGTTGTCTACAACTGGAATTTTCGCCATAGCAACAATTAGACAAAAGAGTGGTTTCTATGGATATAAAAAAGCCCAAGAAATTTCTTGGGCTAATGCATTCGGAAACAGTGTTAGATATTGTTTCTTATTGTTGCGGAGTGGTAGTGCTTCCTTGGGCTGGTTTTGCAGGCACATTCAGAGCTTTTTTACGTTCTTGGTCGTATTTCATGAACACCATATTATTGGAATCCAAATCATAAACACGTCCTCTTACATCTGCATGGTCTACACGGTATTCTTCTGGCACTCTTACATCAAACATCGCTTGGAGTCTATGGTCATACTTAACATAAGGGTTTTTAGAAAAGTCATAAGTAACTCCATCAATTTTAACTGGTTGGCCTTCTACAGTTGCACCAGTTTCATCTTTGGAAACTTCTGTTTTTGCCTGTGAGTTATTGAGGTAATAATTATCATAAGGGTATTTTAATTTATAGATATTGATCGCATTGGCTTTTGAATCACGAGCTAAGTTGATCGCACCAAAATACAAATCAATACGATACTTTCTGTGTGAAGGTTGGAGTTTTTGGTGTTTCTCAAGATTTTTTTCCACCTTTAACGCATTGGCTCTTGCTTCTTTCGCAAGACCTAAGTGTTTGTATCCAAGCTCCATATTTTTTTCAATGTCGTACTTATTGTAACTATAGTGTGCTTCTTTTGGGTCGTACATCCTTCTTTGGTAAGGTGCTTCACGAGGAAGGTCCATTACGTCTTGGCGGAAGTAAGATCCTTTTCCATACTCAATGGAAATATCAAGAAGTGCCTTATCCATTGGGTTGTTTGGATTTTTGCGTTCCATTGCCGTTTTCATCATTTCTTCGGCACGGAGGATGTACAACTGGGAAAGTTCTTCTGTCATTTTTTCAATTCCCAATTGGCATTCTAGGAACCTTTGGTAGGCCGAGGGGAAATTACCTTCAAAATGGTATTGTAACCCTTCTTGGTAAATGCGTTTGGCTTCTAAGTATTTTTTCATACGGAAGCCTTCTTTCCCTTCTGGAGCATTGAGCTCTGTTGGTTTTCCTTCCGCATCTTCACCACGAAAGTTTTTGACGATAGGCTCAAGCTCACGGAGGTAAGTCAAAAGCTCGATACGTTTTTGATAGGATTTACTAGAGACTGATTCTGCAAACATAGGTGCTTGCATCACGAGACTCATCATGAGAATAAGAAGGGATTGTTTCATTGCTCTGCCATTCATTCCGTTTCCGTACTTTCCTTCGTTAGAAGAATCTTACAAGTAATTTCAGGGTGTCCCCTGTGAGTATTATCGGAGATTTATGATATTGGATTGACAGATTGTATTTTAAAATTGAGCCTTTTCCTAGATTTTTCCTATGTCCCAAGCCGCAGCCCAGTCAAAAAAAGTATCTTTTCGTGCCAAAGAGTCTACAGCTTGCCCGATTTGTGATGAAAATCACCAAAAGGAGCAGATGTTCCAGGGAGGTGGACGACTCATCGCTGGGAAATTAGCCCAAGATTTACGCCGTTTGTATGAAAAAAATAGAAAATTTGGTCGTGTGAGTCCACTGGATTATGTCATGACCGTCTGTCCACGTTGTCTGTATTCTTCCTTTCCTAAAGATTGGAACGCACTAAACCCAGCAGACAACGAAGCCATTCGAATGGCAACTGATGCTCGCCGTAGTTATATCGAAAAAATCCTTGGGCCACTTGATTTTACTCAAGACCGCCAAATTGTGTTAGGTGCTGCTTCCTATTTACTCGGAATGGATTGTTACCAATTACGAGGTGTGAGTGTTGCCCCGACTCCCAAAAAAGCAGTTTGTGCGATTCGAGCTGCTTGGTACTTCTCTGACCTACATGATGAATTTCCAAATTTAGGATATGACAAAATCAGAGACTTACTCTACCAAAAAGCTGCAGTGATTTACGGATACACCTTAGAACTTATGCAGAACGGAAACGAACCAGTTGACCAAGCTGCAGGTATGCTTGGACCTGATACCGATAACAACTGGGGATTTGATGGTGTTATTTATCTAAATGCTTTCCTAACAAAAAAATTCAAAGACCAAATGGCTCCCAAACCAGAGGACCAGGTTTTACTCCTATCACGTGCTAAACGAACACTTGCTAGGTTGTATGGATCAGGAAAGGCAAGTAAAGGAAAACCAGGCCCAATTGTCGAAATGACACGCGAATTGTACGACGAATACAACGCTATCCTCGAAGAAATGGGAGGCGAGAAGTAAGGGTTTGCCCAATTACGCACTTCTTGTCGAATATGATGGCACCAATTTTTATGGGTGGCAAAAACAAAAAGACCTACCCACTGTCCAGTTTTCGATCGAATCTGCTCTTGAGATCATCTTAAGAAGGAATCCCGCTTCACGTCTGTCAGTTGCCGGAAGAACGGACACAGGTGTACACGGGCTTGGAATGGTTTGTAATTTTAAAACAGAATTCCCAATTCCCAATTTTCACAAATTATTAGTCTCACTCAATGCGTTAACACCGAAAGGTGTTTCGATTAAAAATGTAGTCGAAGTTCCACCTGAATTCCATGCAAGGTTCAGTTGTACAGGCCGAGAGTATATTTATAAATTATACTATAGTAAATATGAAAGTAGTTTTATAGAAGGCCGAGCATATTGGGTGAAACACCATATCGACTGGGAATTGGTACAAAAACAATTGGATGTCTTGGTAGGAGAAAAAGATTTTCGATCCCTAGCAAAGGCAAAATCGATGTCAGGGAAACGATCCATCCGGGAGATTTTGGCCATCAATTTGGAACAATTGGCTCCTGATTGGTACCAAATCCGGATCCGGGCCAACGGATTTATGCACAATATGGTGCGAATCACAGTTGGAACTTTACTGGACATCGGAAAGGGACGTTGGGAATCTAGATCCATAGACTCCATATTGGAAGAAAAGAACCGTTCGCGAGCTGGGGTGACTCTCCCGCCGGATGGACTCTATTTTGTCCGTGCGTATTACGAAGATCATCCGGAAATTCATGAATTGTACAAAATCTCTCTTCCTTAGTATCCTTTTAACACTCACTCTTTTTTCTGGACTCCTTTCCGCTCAAACCCTAGAAGAGTACAATAAACGCCGGTATGAGATCGGTGGTTGGGTGGGTGCGGCAAACCCAATGCCTGGAACACCTACCGTGCGTGTCCTAGAAACCACACTTGGTGGTGGATTTTATGCAAGAATGCCATGGCCATGGATCTTTTACACCGAAGTGGGTGGTTCTTATGCGGTATTTTTATCCCGCTCGGAAAGAGCCCTCACGGCGATGCCCTTATATGCTGCCCTAGCGTATAAAATCCCACTCGAACTTCCCATTCAATTTTTTCTAAAAGGTGGTGGTGGTTCGTCGTATGTGGTGGCACGTCCTGCCGATACCGCGCGTTGGAACCCTACCGCCTTTGCTGGGTTAGAAGCCAGTTTTATTGCTGGTCGCAGAATTCGAATTGGGGTACGATTGGATTATTATAAGATTTTTGAAACCCAAATGGACATCCCTAACCAATACCGTTATCCTTTAGCAAGCCCATATGATGATCCACGTTTGCAAAATCCTTCTAATTATACCTTACAAAACGTTGATTTTTTCTATTTCGGTCTAACAGTAGGAGTATTGTTCTGATGAAATCTAAATTCCTACTTATTTGTTTTTTGATTGCTGCAGTATCCATACTTTTGGACTGCAAAACCAAACTTGATTTAGGTGATGAATCGAAACTTCCCGTTATTTCAACTCTCTTCAATAATAGAATGTTACTACTCCTAAAAGGTACGTATGCAACTGACAATCCTCTCGATTGGAATGAATTGAATAATGGTACTGGAGATTTGTATATTGACACCCAAGGAGAAGGTCTAGATCCAACGATGACTTTAACCAGTTTACCGAAGGCTGGAAATTTACCCATCTTTTTGGACATAGGTGAAGTTAGAATTTCTAGTAAGTACCTAAAAGGTTTAAACGAATTAACACAAATTAGAGATACGGTAGACTCAAATAAATTTTGGGATTACATTGCTCCTAACCGACAAGTTTTTTGTACCGTCACTTACTCATTTGATAACAACACATGTACCGAAAGTAACGGTATTTTGAAAGCAAGTGATTTTTTCAATGGGATTGGTGCACAATTCCCATCAAATGATCCTTCATCGGAAACTCTTAGCTGGGAACAAGCATATGCATCTGGCCAACCTTGGTTAGGAAGAGAATACTATTATGCTGCTATTTATTTTCGATCACTCGTGACTGGTTATGCGTTAGATGCGGGAATACCAGTGAGAGGAAGATTCGACAATAGAACGATTGTGAATGGATTAAATATTGTACCTAGAAATAATTACGTAGCTGGAACAACCACCGCAGAAAAAAGTAATATCGTTCCAAAATTATTCCCCGCATTATACACTCAATTGCCAACCCAATCGGTTCAATCAGATATGAGGATACGTGATGGATTTGATCCTTACATTTTAGAAGTGAGAATCAACTTAAAAGAAAACTTGATGTTACATTCATACACATCAAGTAGATCAACAACAGTTACCTATGTAGGAGTGAGTGATATTTTTGCTGACCACAAAGGTGAAGGTGATGCTGGTGGGAATATTTTAACTAGAGCAAGAGTCATTTACCCAGAGGTTGCTTCTAGTTTAACGATCAGTGGTGGAGGGAATTCTCTTTTACACTATTATGGAATTTTCCGTTTCCAAGAAACCGAATACCTCAATGTTTTACCACTTGCCGCAACTCCCGCAAAACAAAATGCAAAGATCAAATATTTAAATCCAGGAACCTATAAGGTTGTCTGTTTGGGAGATTTGTCAAAAAGAGACGGATATCCTGATACGGTTGTGAGAGAAACTGCTTTTACAATTCCTGATTATCCATTCCGGCAGACGTATAATGTTGCTTTGACCTGCCCTTAGGAAAAAAATAGTTTCTTACTTCAATTTTACTTTTTCTCCCTAGAGTTTTCGATTGAATTGGTAAAAGTACCAATGATATGAAAACGATTTTGATCAAACTAAGAAACTTTTTCGGGAATCAATCAAATTTACCTGGCGAATTTCAATTCCCGATTCGTTACAAACTGCTGTTAATCACATCCATTGTACTGTTGATTTCAATGTCTGGAGTGATTTTTCTTGCTTCTTATTTTTTCCGCAAAGATAGTGAAGTAAGAGTCAAGGAAAACAATATCAAAATCAATGAAATCCTTTCCTTAAAAGTAAAATCTGACTTACACTCGATCAAACAAGATGTACACATTACAGCTTCAGCAGTACTGAGAAGTACACAATCAGCAAATAGCATTGCAAAAGAATTATTTGAAGAAGATCAAAACTTTGTATTTATTGGTGCCTTTGATTCTAGTTTTAATCCAAAGTTTGAAGTCGTAAATGATCAATTTTTAGAAAAGTATGATTACCAAAAAGCGGAAGTCAAAAACATAATCAAAAACATCCAACCTAAACTGAAAAAATCATTTAGCGGAACAACGCTTATATGGAACATCAGCCCATTTTTCCGCAATCCCATCTTATGTATTAGTTTTCCACTATCAGAAACCAAAGACACACATACCATTCTTGTCACATTAGTGAAGTTAGATAGTTTATTAGATGCATTTCAAACTTCAGGTCCAGTTGAAACTTTCTTAGTGAGTGAAGACGGAAGTGTACTAGCTCACCCTGATGCGAAAGTAGTTCTTTCTGGTATCAATCTAAATGATTTACCAATTGTTGATCGAATGAAAAAATCAACGGTTGATAATGGGCAATTTCGTTATGAAAACAAAGATGGTGAGTCTTACCTTGCATCATTTAAAAAATTAGGATTTGGTGGTGTTGGTGTGATCTCACAAGTACGTGAGTCAAAAATTTTTGAAGAAGTAAACAATATTCAAAAACGAAATGTATATTTACTAATAGTTTCATTATCGCTATCTTTTATCGTTGTTTATATCTTCGCCAAATCACTCTCCACTCCCATTCTAAAATTAGTAGATGCCTCTGAAGAAATTAGAAGAGGAAATTACCACATCACTCTTCATGCAACAACTCACGACGAAATTGGAACTCTCACAAAATCATTCGTTAGTATGGGCCGCGGATTAGAAGAAAGAGAAAAATTAAAAGATTCATTTGGTCGATTTGTAAACCAAGATATTGCCGAACTTGCCGCCAAAGGGAAGTTATCGATTGGTGGTAAAAAAAAGTATTGCACCATCTTTTTTTCCGATATCCGCAGTTTTACTGCCATTTCCGAAAAACTACAACCAGAAGAAGTGGTTGAGTTCTTAAACCAATACATGACAGAAATGGTTAAATGTGTTCAGGAGACGGGTGGCACAGTAGATAAATTTATTGGCGATGCAATTATGGCAACTTGGGGAGCCCTTCGAGATCATAAAGATCATGCAATTGCTTCTGTGGAAGCAGCGTTACGAATGCGCGATAAATTAATTGAGTTCAATCAAAATAGAGGCACGGCGAAAAAACCGATCATTAAAATTGGATGTGGAATTAACACTGGATATGTGATCGCTGGTCAAATTGGAAGTTCCGACAAAATGGAATACACGGTCATTGGAGATTCAGTGAATCTGGCTTCGAGAGTTGAGTCATTTAACAAAGAAACACATACCGATATTTTAATTACAGAATCAACATACCATGAAGTAAAATCAGAGTTTAATGTTGTGAGTATGGGAGAAATTGAATTTAAAGGTAAATCCAAAGCTCAAAAAGTTTATGCAGTTTTGGGTAAAAAATCCGATATGAATGCTCCTAAAAATTTGGTTGAGTTACAAAAATTAGTAGGGATTGAAGTCACCACTAAAAAGGGAAAAAAATGAATTTAGACAAACGGGATTCATTTGTTCTACTGAGCCTAACAAGTATTGCGCTTTTTTTTAGCGTATTATTTTACTTAGATTTGAATCGAAAAATTGATATTGGTGATCGTGAAGTTGTAGGAACTATCTTTTTTAAAAATAACATTGTCCAACGTAAATTTGAAGATGAAGTCATTTGGGAAAAACTAGAAAACAATAGTCCTCTTATTAATAAAGACACGATCCGATCGGAAGCTTTTTCTGATGCCATCATTCGCTTAAAAGATGGAACGGAGATCAACATTGATGAAAATTCAATGTTTAACTTAGATTTAACGGGTGAAGATCCAAACTTAGAATTTTCAGAAGGATCCTTACAAGTAAAAAAGAACGATTCGAATGCAAATCAGATTAAAATCACAAGTTCAGGTAACGAAATCAATGTCGATTCCGGAAATGTCAAAATTGAAAGGGCAAAAGACCAAGAGTTAAGTTTATTTGTAGAAAAAGGTAAAACGACTGTTAAACAAAACGGTAAAGCTTTAGATGTAGAACAAGGCAAAAAGGCTGAATTTAAAAAAAGCGGAATTGAGATCAAAAAAATTCCAGTTGTACTTATCTCCCCTCCTTCCCAAAAATTATTTTATGCAGATCCTAATGAAGTGAACGTGTCTTTCACTTGGAAAATGGAATCAGGTTATGAGTCGCCAATTTTAGAAATCTCAAGATCTCCGAATTTTAAACTTAGGTTTTTTTCGGAACCGGTTCCAGACGGCAAAACTGTTGTTAGCCTGAAGGAAGGGACATTTTACTGGCGAATCAAAGTCAAAAATCTAAAATCAAACAGTATTGAATCAAGTGAAACCAATAAACTTTTTGTTTCAAAACTAGAATCTTTTTTAGGAGAATCACCTAACAACGGAACGGTAATTCCCTTTGTGCAATTATATCCGTTGGTCACTGTTTCTTGGACAAAATTGACAACTGCAAATTCCTATCTCTTTTTTCTAGCTGATAACAATAGTTTTCAAAATCCAATCAAACGAATGGAAACATCTGCGAATCAAATTTCATTTGATGATTTAAAAGAAGGAACTTATTATTGGAAAGTTATTGCAAAATCATCTTTTCCTGATACGAAAGACCGCGAAACAAAAGTTTATTCCTTTTCCATTAAAAAACAAAACACTATCCCAGCTCCAAAATGGCAAAGACCAAATCCAGGTGCTGAAATTAGTTTAGAAGAAATTAAATTAAACCAAGCCATTTTAATTTGGGAAGGAAATGCTGAAATTCAATCGTATCATGTTAAAATTGCTAAGGATTCCAAACTTTCAAATGTGCTAATAGATACAGAAACAAAATCTAATTTTTTGGTACCCAATTGGAATCAACTTGGCCTAGGACAATTTTTTGTTACGATCACAGGTAAAACAAAGGAAGGAAAGGAGACGGAAGCATCAACAATCCTCAGTTTTACCATTATAGACAAAAAGAAAAAACAAGAAGTGATTGTAAATAGTGAGGAAAATAAAAACCAAACGGCGCAAGAACCAAAATTAGAGATTCTATCACCGAATGGATCTGTTGTCCAAATGAAAGGGAAATCCAGTTTAGACTTTCATTGGAAGTTGAGTGGTATTAATGCTGATAAATTTGATTTGGTATTGTACCAACATCTCCCTGATAAAAAAATTGCAATTTATAAAACGAGCACAAAGGAATCCCAGTACCAACTTAAAGATTTAAGCATATTGGATGAAGGGAGTTTTTCTTGGGATCTTAGTGTATATAAAGGTGGAAACTTTGTTTTGTCTCGCAAAGGAAATTTCATTTTGGCATTGGACCAATTAAAATCACTGAAACCAACTGATATCGAATTTATCTCTCCGAAAAGACTCTATAAAGAAAAAAAATGATTCGATTTAACTTTAAAATATTTGTTATACTTTTTATGTTTGTCTCCTCTTTGTTATCACAAGAAGGAACGAAACTCATCGCTTGGAAATCGATTGCTGAAGCAAATGGATACCAAATTCAAATTAAAGACAAAACAGGAAAGTTAATCCTGGATAAAAAAATCGATACCGCCTATCATTCGATAGAAGAGTTACCTTCTGGAATTTACATGGTGCGCACGGCTCCTCTCAATTTATTCAAAAAACCTGCTGTTTGGTCAGTATGGAAAGATCTAGAAATCATCATTTCGGAACCTCCTCAAATTGTGAAAGAAGTTGAAAAACCAATCATACTTCCAAAAACCGAAACCAAAAAAGAAAAAACAATTTCTCCGATTACCATTGAAGGAGAACATTTCTTAGAAGCTACAAAGGTGGATTTAAGTAAAAAAGATGACCAACTACCAATTGTTAGTAAAGAAGTTAAGTCATCAGAACGAATTGAATTAAAAGTTGATACAACAGAAGCAAAAACTGGTCCTTATGATTTAACTGTCACAAATCCATACCAAAAGCCCAAAGTAGTGAAAAATTTTGTGCAAGTGGAAGTTTCAAAATCGGAGACAAAACAAGAAAACCTTGAAGAAATCAAAAAGAACGAAAGGGTCAAAATTGTCCCAGATGCAACAACTCAGGTTTCAAATAACCAGTCCAACAATACAAACAATTCAACTACTCCGAAACAAAAAGTAACTCTTCCAAAAGGAAAACCATTTAGAGATTTTTCTTATGAAGAAATGATGTTGTTTTTGGAATCAGATGTCGCTGTGAATTGTAAAAACACAAAAATTCCTGCATTCACTTTGGGTGAGTGCCACAAAACATACGTTATATTAAATTTTTCAAGTGAAGACAATCAATCCGTATTTGAGTTTTATAAATTAGTGAGCGAAAACGAATCCAATCGTATCAGCGCCTATCGATACTTTTCAAGTCATTGTAATCCAAAATTCAGACCAGCAATCGAAAGGATGGAACTTCAATGGAAAAATAGAACCAATTTGGATCCAGAAGAACGCCAATCACTGGCAGAAGAATTGCCAAAATTTCGTTCTTGTTCGAGATAAAATAGATATCTTTTGCTTGTAATGAATTTATTTTTTAGTCCAATGAAGGCAATGAGACATTCGTTTTATCTACTCCTCGGAATTTGTTTTTTAAGTTTGCAAACTTTACATTCCGAACCTTCAGTCCTTAGCCAAAACGTGAAGGAAGTAACCACTCGCATCCAAGACTTAGCACTTTACCCCACCCTTTCGAAAAAGAGACTTTACGGTGCGGTTGCCAAAGGTGGTGCAATTCGATTTGATCTGAAGGCAGGAGAATCTTCCCCTCAATCCATAGGGATCGGTGTGGCAACTGATGGTAAATTGAAAGAATGGGTATTAACAGTTTATTCTGGAAATGGACAAAGTGAAAACTCGACAATCCTACGCAAAGAGAGAATCGAAGGAGAGTCCCAGTGGGTGTTTGAGTTACTCGCTCCTCCCGATGAAATTACCATCGAAATCCAAAATGCGAATTCCGAAACACCGGTAGCAGTCGTTGAAATCATCCATGGATATTATTATGGTTATTCAGTTGATAAGGAAAACCACAACAAACCTCAATCCCAAAATCCAACAAAACCGAATCCGACGGAACCAGAAAAACTATCTCCGAATGACATTCAGAATCGCACTGAGTTTTACCGAGCTCCCATCACCAAAGATTGATTTAGGTTTTTAAAAATATAGTCAGTGTAATCATTATAACAAGATGGTGACATGTGACCTGCATCACTAAACTCGTTGCAGGTGTATGTAGGATCATCATTCATGTTCCAAAATGGGATACCATTTTGTTTGTGATATTCCACGATACGCGGATACCAATCTTCATACACTGTTCCTTCTTTATTCTCAGCTACTGATACTTTCAAATGCCTTATGTGATCCATATAAGGTAAAGATAACCTAACCCAAATGACAGCCGAAGGAACATTTAACTGTTTCGCTAATTGTAATGATTGGTCTGTGAAACTCAATATATTCTCAGAAAATCGGAATGGAACTAGATAAGAATGAAAATCACCAATGGCTGATTTTTTTAATAATTCTGGTGGAAGGACTGCTTGGTGTGTCCCTGGAGTCATCGCAGAACCTTTCCCCTTTTTCAAATTTGCCATCAGGTTATTTCGCAAACTTCTATAAGGATATAACAAAGTATCCTTATTTTTGGCTCTAGTGATAATAACTTCCAATTTCGGACGATATTGATATGCACGGAACATACGTTTTGCGATCAGTGTTGATATATCATCAGTTGAAAATTTGGAAAAATGTTTTAGTACAAATGAAACATTGAGCCCATTGGTTAAGGTTTCATCCACTTTTAAGGTGGCAGTCGAGTTAAACATTTCTACAGAATGATCAAATAAAAAGAATTCCGGTTTTACTTCATCTTTTGCAAACTGTTCCATCCATTGTAAAACGTAATCTGGTTTCCCGCCAGGAACAGAAAAATTAAACATCACCCAACCAGGGTACTTTTTGTGAATGTATTCGTTATCAAAGAGGAGAGCTCTTGAATTTCCAAAATAAACAATGACTTTGTCTCTATCTTTGAGTTTTAAGTATTCTTTTAAGTCTTCGTATAATTCGTTTTTTTGGATGTAATTGATATCAGACAATGATTTTGAAAAATATGTATGAACATTTTCTAAAACCAATAATTTATCTAAACAAAATGTTAAAAAAACAACTAAAAATGGAACTAACAAATAACGATTTCGTATTAAATCCACAGTTTCCACCTAAAAACGATAATAGATAAACTCGCCACCATCTTGTGATAATGTGGCTAACAAAAAGATCGTGATGATGCCGAGTGTTGGAACCAACCAAACATCATGTTTACGTATTTTTTCCCAAAATTCAGGAAAGTATTGCAGATGATGAAAAAATAATACAGCAAACGAAGTATAAAAGATACGTTCCAAGTTTTCAATATGTAAGTATTTGAAAGAAGATCCTTCACCAAACAAAGAAGTGGCAGAAACAAGCCAATGATTAGAAGTTCCATCTAACAATCGCTCTAAACTATGAGAAAAATGTGTGAAAATTCCATAAAAATGATCCACCATATTCGTTGCATTATTGGAACGGAACATGAGTCCTGAGATGGAAAACAAAACAAATACAATCATTGCTTTCAGAACAATTAAAACTTTATTTTTTTCAGGAGTTAATTTAAGACCTAATTTCCCTTCTAAAAATCGTTCGCCAGCTAAAATCACACCCCAATAAAATCCCCAACAGATAAAAGTATAATCTGCTCCATGCCAAAAACCACCTAATGTCATAATGATAATTAAATTGAGATATGTTCTGAGTTCACCGTTTTTGGATCCACCTAACGGGAAATAAATATAGTCACGTAACCAAAAAGAAAGGGTGATATGCCATCTTTTCCATAACTCTCGACCTGATGTTGAGAAAAAAGGTGCCTTGAAGTTTTCAGGAGTTTCAAACCCTAAATACAATGCAACTGACCTTGCCATATCGGTAAGACCTGAAAAATCACTGAATACTTGAATGGAATAACAAATACCAGCAATGAACAATGAAAAAGAATCATAATCGGATGGAGAATTAAATACAGGTGAAATTGTAAGAGACATTGGATCAGCAACTAACACTTTTTTAACGAGACCTGACATCATCAAATACGATGCTCGATACATCTTTTCTTTGCTAGGTGTGAGTTTGTCCAAGTTTGGAAAAAAATCTGACATTCGCATGATTGGTCCTGCAATTAATACAGGAAAAAATGCGACAAACAAGAAGTAGTCTTCCACTTTTACAGTGGGAAGTTTTGGATTTCGATACGTGTCTACTGCTGCTGCAATGACTTGGAAGGTATAAAAACTGATCGCAAGCGGAAGTGCAATGTGGATAAGATTTGGAACTTGTTGGAAAAAAGGATAACCTGTTAGGTCAGAAAGAACCTTACTAAAGAAATAAACATACTTAAAAAAACCTAAATTGATCAAGTTGAGTGAAACAGCAAGACCCACCCAAAAACGAGTCGGAGTCGATTGGATCTTACGATACAAAAGGTAATTGATCGTTATGACGACAAGGAAGTGAACCGTAAGTGCCAATGAGAAATATGCATAAAAGCAAATCCCGGCGAAAAGAAGAAAACCCTTACGAAATTCTTTGGGGATAGCCCAATACAAAAGGTAAACGACAGAAAAGAAGATTAAAAATGGTATTGAATTGAACAACATATCAAGGAAGGAATTGTCTCTCCCAGTAATCGCTTTCCGAACTAGGTGTCAATCCTTCTTTCAGGTGGTTAAATTCAGTTTCATCCACTTCTGTTTCCCGTTTGACCCATTCTGTATAAAACTCTTCAGATGTCTTACGTTTTGCCCGTAACCTTCTTGCATAACTTAAGATCTCTTTGTCTGATGTTACCACCAAACATTGAGAAGGTACTTGACAATAGTTTAAATACCCAATGATGAGTTCGTCCGCTTTTTTTTCATGGCTGTAATGGATGGAAAATCCTTCCCACTCCTCGGAATAACATTCAGAAAGTAACTCCTTCTTTCCGTCAAAAAAGACGAGAACTTTGCGTTGGTTTAGGTCGGGAAAATGGCGTTTTAAATGAATGAGTAATCCACTTCTCGCATCTTGGAGGCGGTATTCCCCCAAACAAAATGCCAAGTCTGGAAATTTATACATCAAATTCATCCCGTCGATCAGGATTCTCTCATTTACGGGCACAACCCTATTGAAACCACTTGCCAGATTCGATTAAACCAAAAAAACGTAAACATGGGGAAAAAAATAATCGTCGTCGGTGCCTCGAGTGGGATCGGAAAAGCCATTGCTGAACAAGAATTGAACGCTGGGTCCTCCGTGGTCCTTTTAGCCAGAAGGGAAAAATCCCTAGAGTCCATTGCCAAAAAAGCAAATTCCTCCAAAGAGAAACGAGCCTTCCCTTTGGTCTTTGATGTGACTAAATTTCAGACTGCTGAAAAAACCTTCCAAAAAGCTGTCTCCCTCCTTGGTGGTGTGGACGAAGTGTATTTTGCATCTGGTGTGATGCCTGAGATTGGAAAACAAGAATACAATGTGAGTAAAGACTTAGAAATGTTAAACGTTAACCTTCTGGGAGCAGTTGCCTTTTTAAATCCTGTTGCTACTTTTTTTACCAAACAAAAATCAGGAAAGATCATTGGAATCTCTTCCATTGCAGGGGAAAGAGGTAGGAAAGGAAATCCTGTTTATAATACTTCGAAAGCAGGGCTCAATACTTATTTAGAAGCACTACGAAATCGTCTATCAGAAGTAAATGTCCAAGTAACAACAATTAAACCTGGATTTGTCAAAACAGAAATGACAGATGGTTTGGTATTACCTGAAAAAGGATTACTCAAAGCAATTACTGCGGAAGAAGCTTCAGAAAAAATTCGTGCAATCGTTGCGAGTGGCAAAGACGAAGCTTTTGTTCCTGGTATTTGGGCACTTGTCGGTCTTATCATTCGAAACATTCCCAACTTTATTTTCAAAAAACTGAGTATCTAATATGGTTACAAAAAAAACAAAATCCATCCCTAACATAAAAGTCCCAATGAAAGAAAAGGTAGAAGCATGGGGAATGAGTTCATTTTCCATGTCACCGGTGTTTCGACCTGAAACTGAGGAAGAGATCAAAGAACTTTTTGTTTGGGCGAACCAAACTGGCACCAAAGTAGCGTTACGCGGAGGTGGATGTAGTTATGGTGATGCTTCAACCAATACGGATGGAATTGTTTTAGATTTAACTCGTTTTAATAAAGTATTAGATTTTAACTTAAAATCGGGTGTGATGACAGTTCAATCCGGAGCTCGTATCAAAGACCTTTGGGAAACAGGGATCGAAAATGGATTTTGGCCACCTGTTGTTTCTGGAACAATGATGCCAACTCTCGGTGGTGCTCTTTCCATGAACATTCATGGAAAAAATAATTTTAAAGTGGGAACCATCGGCGAACATATCAAAGAATTTACCTTTTTAACTGCAAAAGGTGATATCCTCGAATGTTCTCCTAAAAAAAATTCGGATCTATTTTATTCTGCCATTTCCGGCTTTGGTATGTTAGGTTGCTTTTTGACAGTTCAAATCAAAATGAAACCAATTTATTCAGGAAAGATGAAAATTGATCCCGTGTATGTGCGAAACTTCGATGAATTATTTGCTTATTTTGAAGAACACTACAAAACCGCAGATTATTTGGTGGGTTGGATTGATGCATTTGCATCTGGAAAATCATTAGGCCGTGGTCAAATCCACAAAGCAACCAATCTAAAAGCGGGTGAAGACCCAGATTTTCCAGGGAATTGTTTGTTAGAAAGACAACACCTACCTTCCCGTTTATTTTATGTGATTCCTAAAAAATGGATGTGGATCCTCATGCGCCCATTCAGTTTTAATTTTGGAATGAGGATGATCAATTTAGCAAAATGTATCGCAAGCATTTTGGTAAACAACAAAGCCTATTACCAAGGACATGCGGAGTATGCGTTTTTACTAGACTATGTTCCGAATTGGAAATTTGTCTACAAACCTGGTTCCATGATCCAATACCAAGTGTTTATTCCTAAAGAAAACGCCAAACAAGCATTTAGCGAAATATTCACAAAATGCCAAGAACGTGGTATCGTGAATTACTTATCAGTTTTCAAAAAACACAAACCAGATCCATTCCTTCTCACACATGCTGTGGATGGATTTTCAATGGCGATGGATTTTCCTGTTACAAAAGGGAATCGTGAAAAACTTTGGTCTCTTTGTTATGAACTTGATGAGATTGTCTTAAAACACAAAGGAAGATTTTATTTTGCAAAAGATTCTACTCTCCGCAAACGTGTGATGGAGTCTTATTTTCCAAAAGAAAATTTAAAGAAGTTTTATTCTTTAAAGAAAAAATATGATCCAAAAGGAATTTTACAAACAGATTTGTACAAACGAGTGTTTTTAAGTTAATCTACGAAAGGAGGTAGTGTTTGTTTCCTTACCGACACTCCCTCCTATACTAATTTAAATATTCATCCTTCGGTAGAGAAAATAAGCTGCGTAAGTGAAAATTACAGGTGTGATCCACATCCCGATCCAAATCGGCAATGCTCCATTTTCAGCTAATGTTTTAGCAGTTGAATTTAGAATATAGTATAACAACACCACAGCAATCGTGAGTCCAAGGCTTGCAACACCTGCCGAACGTTTTGTGATCGCACCTGCGAGTGCACCAAGTGTTACAACCACAAAGGACATAAGTGGCATCGCAAATGCCATATGTTGTTGGACGATGACATTCCGAAAAGGTATCCCTTTGGTAATTCTTGATTCAATTTCGTCAGCGAGTTCAAAAAAATTCATTTCCTCTGGATTTCGAACCGGTTTAGAAAAGTAAGCTAAGTCTTCAGGAAAGTCATACGTTTTTTCTGCATATTTGGTTCTTGAAACCAGATCTAAATTTTCATTGAATCTAACTTCTTCCGCGTCATACAAAACCCAACTATGTGGATTTGGAATGTATTTTGCTTTTTGGGATGAGACTGTATAAGTAGGAAATCCGTCAGGAGTGATTTCAATATAATTAAATCCTCCCTTAACTGTGTTTTCCTTTTCATCGATCCAATATACGTAATAAAATCCTTTTTTTCCTTTGATGTGCAATTGGTAGACAAAATCGATCAATCGATTGGAACCTTTTGCCATGATGCTAAATTCTATTTGAGCCTTTTTATTTGCTGGAATCACAACGGTTTGCCCAAACAACGTCATGATAAGCCACATGGCGATACCAAAAAATAAAATTGGAGTGATGATTCGAATGAAGGATACACCTGCCACCATCATCGCCACAAGTTCCTTATTTACGCTAAATTGTCCTATGACAAAACAAACGGAAAACATAAGTGCAGGCGCTACTACCTGATCCACCATCGATGGCAAAGAATACAAAACATGTAAGTATACATGGGACTGGTTTACTTTGGAAGAAACCAAATACTTCATTACATCTGTGAATTTATAAATGACGATCATCGACGTTAACATGATCAGTGTGCCAATGAAAGTTTTGAAAAAATCAAAAAATAAATATCTATCGAGAGTTCGGAAAGGGATAAACTCTCGTTTGAACCAGAGAAACGGTGTTAAAATAAGGTTCATTGTATTTCCAATAATAACATACTCATATCATCCGAAATGCGTTTTGCAGAAAATGACATTGAGTCTTCATAAATAGCATTTAAAAATTCATCACCTTTTTTGTCAGAATGATTTTTGATGGAATCAAACAAATGTTCTTCACCATAAATCTCACCTGATTCATCAAATACCTCCAAAATTCCATCGGAATACAATAAAATCCTATCTCCTGGAACAAGTGTGATTTGGTAGTTTTTTAAGCTTGGTTTGAGAAAGGAAACAATGAGAGTACCCAGTCCTTCTAAAAACTTTGGTCCATTTTCTTTTTGGATATGAATGATTGGAGGATGACCTGCAATCGAATATTTGATTTCTTTTGTTTCTAAATCCACAAACAAAACACAAGCACTAATATGATTGTTTGGAACTAAACTTTGTAAATCATCATGAATCGCTTTCAAACATTCTGATGGTTGGTTTTGGTTCCCATGAATTTTAAATGCCAATACAGCCATTGCTGACACCATCGCAGATGCAATTCCATGTCCCGATACATCCGCAAAAAATAATGCCATTTTGCCATCTTCTCTTTCAAAGTAACTAATCGCATCTCCACCCACTTGGTCAAAGGAACGAAAAAAAGAATAAAATTTAATCCCCTTTTTTTTGGGCCACTCTGTTGCGACTAAGTTTGATTGGGTTTCATTTGCTAATTCCAATTCACTTAACATTCGGTCTTGGAATTTTTTAAGTTGGGATTCTGAACTTCTTAACTTTTCAACAGAACTCAGCCGTATATTCAGTGTTAGGTATGAAACCAAGGCCGGTGTTATGATTGCAGATAAATATAAGGATAGGTCGACTTGGTGTTCTTTTGTATAAATTCCAACTAATATTCCAAAAGAAGTAACAGTGCCCAGATAAGAAACTAGAGAACGTCTGTCCACAAAACTCACACCAATACAAGAGAGAACCAAAATCATTCCAACCAAATAACCGATGTATAATGAATTCCAATACAATAGGATTAAAGAATGAGCACTCATTGTATAAAAAAATACCAACATAATGGTTTGGATATTTTTTCGTACCCAACTCACAAAATAAGTAGCTATAAAAAATGAAATCGTAATCGAAGCATGGATCACTCGAATCCACTTAGGATCATATAAACCCAATTCATCGACAGGGGCAAAGATCCCAAATCCGATAAAACTAGAAAACACAACAAGGCAGATCCTAGAGATTTTTAAAACCTCATCATCTAATTTGAAACGATCTTGTATTGATTGTAACATCATACCAAATTTGAACTTCCAAATTTTGTTTTGAAATGTTCTGGTAATGCAGAAGGTTTTTGTAATGTGAAATCAAACCAAACAAAGGATGCGTTCCCAGTTAAAACACATTCATTTTCTTCATTCCACATAGAACAAATCACAGAGAATGCTCTGGAAGAAATGGCATTCACTTCAAGAGTGATTTCTAAGGTAGCAGGGAAAACAACTTGTTTACGATAGTCCATATCCAAATGGGTGAGTACTGGACCTGCTTTTACAGGTTTTAATGGAGAATCCCAAAGTCCTTCTTTTGTAAAATAATCTGCTCTTGCAGACTCAAAGTAACGAACGTAGGTGACATTGTTGACATGGCCAAAAGCATCCATCTCTCCCCAGACCACTTGTTGTGTGAATTTATGTTTGTACTTGGATGGTTTTGACATGTATATTACCGAACTTCAAATAAAGATAAGGATACAACCTTATGATCTTTGTCTTTGATTTCCAATCGATACTCTCCTTTTTTTGGCTCCCAGAGATATGGTTCTTTTGCATTTGCAAGAAAGACATCGTTTAAATGATAAGAATACGAAACATCGTAGGAACTGATTGTAAAGAGGATTTTTTGTCGACCATTCGGAATATCTGGATCCAAAGCAAAAATACTCCCACTCACAGGTGTCAAAATTCGAAATGATTTTGTTTTCTCAATTTGATTACTATTAGACGAAAAAATTTCAAGATCTGGTTCCATCTCATTAGAGTTGGATACTTCGATGGGATGTAATTTTGAACTGAGTGATTCATGTAATAAGTCCATAGTCTCTCGCCAAACAGGTGCTGCACCTGTGATGCCAGACACATCCAACATTGGACTTCCAGTCGGATTACCGACCCACACACCAACAGCATAATGTTCTGAATATCCAATACACCAATTATCTCGCATATCTTGGCTTGTTCCCGTTTTCACTGCCGTAAAATAAGAGGTGGATAAAAAATTATCCCATCCAAAACCAAGAGACCTTGCTTCTCTGTCTGATAAAATATCAGAAATCATATAACTTACCTGTGGGGAAAAAATTCTTTTTTGGGTAAGGTTTGTTTCCAATTTTTTCCATTGGATTTGGGAATATATACCACCGTTTGCAAACATCCGATATGCATTGGTAAGTTCTAATAAACTAATGTCAGCTGCACCTAGTGCAAGTGATGGACCATAAAACTCTGGGTACTGTAATCCCTGGATTCCAAGATTTTCTAAAAGGGATACAAATTCATTAACATCTAAAAAAGACAAAGCTCGAATGGCAGGAATATTTAAAGAGGATGCTAAACTTTCCCTTACTGTCACGTTTCCTTTATATGATTTGTCATAATTTAGTGGTCTATAAATACCTTGGTAAACAGGAATTCCAATGGGAGAATCAGATAAAATGGATTGAGGAGTGAGTTTTTTCTGCTCAAAATTTAAAGCATAAACAAATGGTTTTAAAGTGGATCCAACTTGCCTTTTGGTACGAACTAAATCCAATTGAGAAACAGAACTTTCTCGCCCAATATTGGGAACATACACAAGAATATTTCCTGTCTTGTTTTCCAATACAATCACAGCACCATCTTTTACATTTCTATTTTCTAATGTTTTAATATTCCTTCTTAGAATTTCTTCGATTTTCTTTTGGTAAACTAAGGATAAAGAGGTTTCTATTTTCTGATTTTGAAATTGATTGTGACCACCTAATTCAATTACTGTTTTTGCAAAAAGTGGGACATGAGAAGGATGTTGGGGATAATCTAAATTACGAAACAAACTTTCCCTAACAAAACGAGAAAGTTCCTCACAATCGGATGTTTTCCCATCTCTTTCCCACTTAAGCGCACAAACTCGCTTCGATACTTTTTCAATGGGACTTTGTGGAGAACGAATTAATGCTGCAAGTAAATAGGATTCATTGGGAGTGATTGATGAAACCGATTTACGAAACAATCCTTTGGAAGCGGAAGCAATTCCCTTTAATTCCCCACGAAAATAAATCAAATTTAGATAGGCAGTCAGTATTTCTTCTTTGTTCCAAATTGATTCTAGTTCCATAACTCGATTGATTTGTTTGAGTTTTTGAAAGATGGATTTCCTTTGGTTTTTCTTTGGTTGTAACTCTGGATCAAGAAGAGTGACAAGTTGCATTGATATGGTGGATGCACCTCGTATCGAAGAACCTTTTAAACCAGCAAAAATGGAAGATAAGATTGCATTTCCATCCACTCCACCATGTTCAAAAAAACGTTTATCTTCCGCATGGATGACAGAATCGATTAAAAATTTTGGGAATTCTGAATACTCCACCCACTCTTCTGATCGAAAATCCTTTCTGATCCGAAGGCGTTGGATGAGTTCATTTTTTCTGTCATACAAACTGATGTCAGATGGTGTGAAACTTGCTTTTACTTCCTGATAAGTAGGAAGTGCCCATACAATGGAAGGGAAAAATAAAAATAGTGTAACGAGATTTGCGAAGGCCATTCGGTGAAAAGATGAGATCATTGTTTCCAATTCCACCGTACCTTTTTCCAAAGGAAGATTACTCTTCCAAAGTTTCCACGGGTTCATAACCTGTTTCGATGATGAAATGACTACCATACTCTCTGATTTTGTAAGGAACATTGACCCAAATGTTTTTTGTGGATTGGTGTTCTGGAATTTGACAAAGAATCAAAAATGGTTTCTTTGTCGAAAGGCAAAATTGGTATAAATCTTCCAACATTTCTTTCATTCGCATTGGAGTTTCTGACCAATAGGTGTAAGGTGGATCTAAGTAAAAGATGTATGCCGATTCTTCCCCCAATTCCCACTTTAATGCATGTTTGGTGGCATCTTTTCGAAACAATTGGACATTTGGTAGTCCACGAAATAAAGTATGTAAATTTCGAAATCTTGTTTGGTCTAATTCGTAAGTAAGAAGTCGTTTGACAGAAAGGCTATACGCCTCTGCCGAGATTTGCCCACTACCCGCAAAATAATCACAAAACAAAACCGATTCAAAACCAAGTCCCCAAGATAATAACCGTGAATCCATAAGGGAAAAAATTGCTTTTTTAACGAGGCTATTGGTAAAGTTGAGATGACCAGATACATCGGGTGGTGATGGAATTTCTTTTCCTTTCCACTTCCCTTGTGAAACACGCAGACCTTTCATTTATTTCCCAACTGTTTTGATCTCTTCCAATTGGACCAAAATATGTTTGGAAGGAGAGTTTGATTCAATTTCTGAAAAAACCTTTTTGGCTTCGGATTCATTTTTTAAATCCATCAAACCAAGTCCATATAACAAAAGTGCATCATTGTATTTTGGACTTTGTTTTCCATTTTTTTGAAAATCCTTTCCCCATTCTATGAGTAAATCAGATTCTCCAAATACCAAAGCTCTCTCCATAAACAAATAAACTGCATTCCAATAATGTGGCGATAATCTAAAGTTAGGTGAGTTTTCCTTTCTTAAATTGGATTTGAGTTTTGACCAGTTTTCTTCTGTAGAAACATAGAGAAAAAATATCCGAGGATCTTTTTCAGGTTCTCGTCCATTTAAGTATTGGAGCGATTGTCTAGATACTAGAGAATAATTTCCTTTTTTGAATTCTGAATACAAAGTCGAAAATGGAGAAGAGTCGCTCCACAAAACGGACGGAACGACCAAAATACAAAAAAGAGAATGGGTAAAAGTCAATTTAAAGTTCGGTGATATTGGCTGATCCGCACATTGGACAGATCAATTCCCATGAATCGAGGTATTCATCCTCACCTTCGGCTTCCCAACGATGGTCACAGTCCTCACAAGCATACGTTACAACGTCTTCGTTTAGGCTCTCTGCATCGAATTCGTCATCATCTAAAAAATCATCTTCCATACCCTTCTCACTAAATCACAAAGAAAAAGCCGTGTCAAGTGGGGAGGGCAAAAAAAAATGGGAACAAACGATGGCGATTTACTCCCGGTACGAACCACATAGAAAGAAGAAATCAAAGGCACCGCTATTTTTATTGGTTTTAGCGCTTGGCCTCTCCGCTTTAGGGTTTACCTATAGAAAAGAAATTTATTTTCTTTTTGCCAAAGACCAAAGTGTCAGAGCAGAAAAAACCAAAGAAAAAACGATCGAACTCTGGAAATCAGGGAATCTCAAAGAAAAGGAGATAGAAGACTTCCAATCAATTGCAACTAACTACTCAGAAAAAGACCCAACTGATCCTGTCGCTTTTCATTTGATCGCAAGGAGTTTGTTTTGGAATTTAAATCGATTAGGAATCCAATTTGACCACGACAGTTTGATCTTACATTTAGGTTCTCCATTTCGTGAATTCATCGGAAGTTCAGTTCTCGCCGAATCGACATTAGACTCTATCTTTTGGAATGCAAGGACTGCAGAATCTTATTCCTCCTCTCCCTTTACTGACTGGGAAAACAACCGAGTGTTGTTATTCCTAGGAGAAACTCATCGGAGTGTCAAACGTCCTCAAGTTTTAGTAGGAGAATATGGAAACATCGATCGTTCTAAATTATCTCCCGAACTACAAACTGTTTACATTTGGTTATTAACATTTAATACGATGCTTGCGGGTGATGCAAGTGGTCTCGATCATCTAATCACCATTACAAAGGATCCGAATTTTAAATTGGGTATTCAATTTTCTCCGAGAGAAGAAAACTTCTTACGGGGCCTTGGTAAATATTATAAAAAAGACTATGTGGGAGCTTTGTCTTTGCTCAGACAAGCGAAAACCAATAATCCAGATACCATTACGGAAACATCCATCATCACAGAAGCTACTATATTCCACCTGCAAAATCTATCGCAGAAAGGAATTGATTTGTTAGAAGAGTTTTACCTTGCCACTGGCAAAAAAAATACAGAAATCCCAATCTTAATTTCCCAATTCATCAAAGAAAAACCAGGCCTAAAAACTAAACTGGATCTAAGTTTGGATAAAAAAGAATGAAACGTCTCTTATCCAAGTTACACTTATTAGGTGTTGTTTTCAGTTTTGTAACAAGTATTGGTTGTGGACTATTTTACAAAGGAGTCCCAAAACCGGGTGAATTTTGTTATGTTCTTTCAAAACCACCTGAATGTTTGTATGTCAACTTCGAAGAGAAAAAACTCACCTGGGAAAATGTTGAATATTCTTTGGAAGAAAAACTTCGAATGGATTATTTCTTTCATAAAAACGATGATTTATACGAACTAACAGTCGCTACAGTCAATAGAGTCGAAATTAAAAATTTATCCCGCTCTGGTTTTAATCAGTTCTACATGAGAAAAAAAGAAAAATTCACTGATATCCCAAAAGGAAGTTCTAATGATGAAACAAAACATTGAAGAAATCCAAAAAGAAATCGTCTCTGAATTTTCGGATCTGACTGATTGGGAAGAAAAATTCCAATACCTAATCGAGTTAGGTGAGGAATTACCAAAGTTTCCTGATGAAAAAAGAACAGAAGAATATTTAGTACCGGGATGCCAATCTCGGGTTTGGGTCGCACCAAGACTGAATGATGGAAAACTGGAGTTTGATGCAGATAGTGATACCGCACTTACGAAAGGACTGATTGCTATTCTAATACGAGTATTTTCAGGACAAAGTCCAGAAGATATAGCAAAAGCCTCACTTGGTTTTATAGAAGAAGTTGGTCTTGCAAAGTTTTTATCGATCTCAAGACGGAATGGTCTTTTTTCTATGGTACAAAAACTAAAGGGGTATGCAGAAAAAGTATAACATTCCTCTTTTTTCCTTTGCAAACTAGTTTTATCTGCTTAGAATTCTCTTTCGAATGAACGTTAGGACTTCTATGAAACAAATTCTGATTCTATTCTTTGTTCTTTTTACAATCCAATGTAGTAAAGACCTTTCTCCCTTCGGTGGAGAAGTAAATGTATCTCCCTTACCCAAACGTATCAAACCTGAATGGCCGAGTCCAAATTGGAAAATTGTCACTCCTGAATCAGTTGGTGTTTCTTCCGCAAAACTTAAATTAGTTGAAGAGTACGCATTTGCGCGTACTGGTGATGAAACAGACAGAAAAGGTAGAAGAACTGATGCAGTTGTCATCCTTCGGAATGGAAAACTCATTTATGAAAAATATGCTCGTAACTTTAAGGAAGACAAACTTCACCTAACTTGGTCAGTTTCAAAAAGTATTTTACAAACGATGTATGGAATTGCAGTCAAAGATGGACTTATCAAGTTAGACGACCCTGGTTATTATCATTATGAACCGCTTAGTAGAGATGAAGCACATAAAAAAATTACGATTCGTCATCTTTTAAATATGTCATCAGGTCTTGCTGCGGAAGAAGGGTATGAAAGTGGTCCACTCAAATCCTCTGTGATTGCCATGTTGTATACGAGAGGCCGACAAGACATGGGGAGTTTTTGCGCCAACCTTCCCCTTCGCGCCGAACCTGGAACACAAGTATATTACTCCAGTTGTGATACCAATATCCTTTCTGCGATATTGAAGAAAGTATATGGCAAAGAAGAATATGACAAACTTCCCTTTGAAAAAATATTCAAACCACTTGGAATTTCTAATGTAACGTTTGAAAGAGATGCTTCTGGAACGTATGTAGGCTCTTCTTATCTTTATATGACAGCAAGGGATCTTGCCAAAATTGGATACTTGTATTTAAACGATGGTGTGTGGAATGGAGAGAGATTTTTACCAGAAGGTTGGTTAACATTTACAAGGACACCTTCCCCAGGTTATAAAACAACACCGTATTCAGATGATTTATCACAGGATAATTATACTGCACATTGGTATGCAAATACTGGAGTTCCTGATCGAGGTATCCATGAGCCTTGGCCTGATGCACCCAAAGATACCTTCGCCGCTCTTGGACATTGGGGTCAAATGATGTATGTGATTCCAAGTTTAGACCTCGTAGTAGTTCGGTTTGGTGATGACCGCGAAAAAGCGTTTATCAAAAATGAATTTTTAAAATTGATCAAGGAATCAGTGATTCGGTAATCTTATGAAACGTAAAATTTCAATTTTCTTAGCTTTATTCTTTTTAATTGTTCTGTTTTGGTCACAATGGAATTGGAAACACCTATCGAGTTTTCCATCCATCATCTCCAGTTTTTACTCAAAAGAATACTGTAGTTGTTACTTTGTGATGGAGTTATCAGAAGAACAGTGCCATGATTTTGCAAGACAGTGGGTTCCCATCAGTGAATTCAAATTAGACAAAGAAAATCAATCGGTGACAGTAAAAGGTCTGGGTAGAACCAATACAGCAAAATTCCAATCCAAAGAATATGGTTGTACCTTACTGAATGAATAATCCTTAGCGGTAATAACGCATCCCTGGAAAAATAAAATTGATGCCAAAGATTAATCCTTTGGCCTTCACTTCTTCTGGGACGGGACCAAAGTTTTGGCCTCGTATGGAATCTAAACATGCTTGGTCGACAACAACTTGTCCTTGAGAAGAAACCAAACGAACATCCAAAACTTGTCCTTGTTCACTTAACATAAACAATACTTTAGTTTCTCCTTCCTTAATTCCTTCTCTGGCAACAATTCCTGCCATATCACGATAGGCATAGTTTCCACCACCGGGAGGCGCAAAGGATTCTTCTATCCGTTTTAACATATTTTTGAAATAATAATAACCTGCTAATTGTTTGGTGGGAATGGTAAGTGCTTTTGCTCCATCCCAACGAAATAAGAAATCTTGTTGGAAACGATAATTAAATGGAATTTTTGTCATCTGACCAGCGTTTGCAGCCTGGTTCGGACGTTCCTCTGAATTGGAATTGGTTTTTGGGTCTGCTTTGAAAATACCAAATTCAAAAAGTTCGTCTTCTTTAGATTCTTCTGATTTTGGCTGTGTTTTACTTGGTGTGGAAGTGGCACTTCCCATGATGAACTCTCGGAACTGGGTTAATGTATGAAACCCTTGTTTCTCAGTGATCCCTCCACCACCCGCCGAATCCTTGTTAGACAAAGCTTTGTATTCATCTTTTTTATCGGGATTGATGAACTGTTGTTCTACTAATACTTCGTATATTTTTTCTTGTTCTTTGGGACTTAGGTTTTCGAGAGTTTGTTCTTCTGCCCACATCTTCCATAACATATTCCTCGTGATGAGGTGAGCTAAAAAAAAGGACGCAAGTAAGATCACAAATGTGAATGCAAAAAAGAGACGTTTTTCCCCTTCTTCTTTTTCGGGTAATCGGAAATCAAAAGAGAGTGGGGCCATTTTCACGATTTTCTCCCGTATTTCCAATATAAGGAAGTCCTAAATGTTCGTAAGCTTTTTTCGTAGCCACACGACCCTGTGGAGTCCGGTCAATGAGACCCACACGCACAAGGAAAGGTTCATAGGTATCTTCGATGGTTCGTTCTTCTTCCCCTAGGACAACGGCAATTGGTTTGATCCCGACAGGTCCACCCCCGTAACGGGAAATGAGAATATCAAGAATTTGCCTGTCGACGGCATCAAGTCCCAAATGGTCCACACCCATACGTTCAAATGCATAACGACATGTCTTTAAGCTAACAGACGTTTCATTGTTTACTTCTGCAAAATCCCGAACTCGTTTTAAGAGATGGTTGGCTATCCTTGGGGTTTTTCGACTGCGTTTTCCCACTTCCATCGCCACACCTTCTCCGAGGTTCACTCCTAGTAATTTTGCCGAACGATCTACGATGATTTGCATTTCTTCATCTGTGTAAAAATCAAGTTTGAGATGGATGCCAAACCTTGATTTTAAAGGATCACTGACAAGCCCAGACCTCGTTGTGGCACCCACTAAGGTAAACGGTTGGAGTTGGATTTGTAAGGCATTGGCGGTAACACCTTCTCCCACAACCAAATCCACAAAAAAGTTCTCCATGGCAGGGTATAAAAGTTCTTCCTGTTTTTTGATAAAACCATGGATTTCATCGATGAAAAGGACTTCGTTTGTTTTGAGTAAGGTAAGAAACCGAACCAAATCAGCACCTTTCGAAATGGCAGGTGCCGAGGTGGGTGTAAATGCGACTGCTAGTTCGTTGGCGATGATATTCGCGAGGGTGGTTTTGCCAAGTCCAGGGGGACCTGAAATGAGAACATGGTCGAGAGGGCTCTTTCGTTTGCGAGCCGCCTCAACATATACCGAAAGATTGGCTAGAACCTCTTTTTGTCCAATGAACTCAGACAGTTTTGTGGGGCGAAGGTTTGGTTCCTCTTCGCCCGCTTGCATCCAATCTTCTCGTAAACTCACCTCAATTGGGTTTCTTCTCTGGAGTGATGGACGTCAAGATTTCATTTTTATTTCGAATGATTTTTAGTTCGATACGTTTGCCAATCGGAGACGCTAAAACAAAACTTACCAATTCTTCTGGGGAACGGACAGGTTTTCCATCAAAACTGAGGATGACATCATTTAATGTGAGACCTGCTTTATCCGCTGGGGATCCCTTTATAATTTGGCGGATGATGGCTCCTTTGTTGTCTTTTAATTGGAACTGACGGATGTCTTCTTCTGCAATATTGTCAACACCTGCTCCAATCCAAGCCCTGGTGACCTTTCCATTGGTTTTGATTTCCTCTGCCACACGGCGTGCTTCGTTGATCGGAATGGCAAATCCAATCCCTTCTGATCCTCCAGACTGGCTCACAATCATACGATTGATCCCCACAACTTCTCCACGGATATTGAGAAGTGGTCCTCCACTATTCCCTTGGTTGATCGCTGCATCCGTTTGGATGTAGGAAAGTCCAGAAGTATCAAGTCCTCCGCGTTGGATGGCAGATACCACACCAACAGTAAAGGATTGTTCGAGTCCAAGTGGTGCTCCAATGGCAATCGCCCAGTTCCCCACTTTCACTTTACTAGAATCACCAATCAAACTTGGAGTGAGACTTCCTTTTGGTGCACTGATTTTTAAGATCGCAATGTCTGCAGTGGAATCCGAACCAATCAATTTCGCTTCGAATTCTTTTTTGTTTTTTAACCTAACAGTGAATTTATCCATGTTTTGGATCACGTGATGGTTTGTCATAATGTAACCATCTTCGTTTAAAACAATTCCAGAACCAAGGCCTGAAAGTTTTTGTTGGCGTGAACTCCTTCTTGGATCTTGTCTGCCAAAAAAATATTCAAACGGATGGAGTGGAACGTTTACGGTTCCTTCCGTTGCAATGGAAACAACACTGGGAGAAACTCGATCAAACACTTCTTGGAAAGCATCTTCTAATGCAACTGCTTGGGTTTGAGCTGGTGATAATTTTTCTCCACCATCTGCCTTGAGTTGTAACGGGTTCTCGTTTGAATTTCCACACGTCAATATGGGAGACAAAAATGTCCCAAGTAATAAAAAGCTGAACGCAATGGCTATATATCGTAAAGGATTCGTTTTTTTCTCAGTCATAGACAATGAACACTCTCTCCTATTCTATCAGACCCCAGAAACGGGGGGAAAGTTCCCATTTCTTGGAATCGTTTTTTCATAAAAAAACTTGAACATTTTGTAACAAGCCAAACAAGTCATTGTATGGCAACTCAGGTTTTAATTCCCCTCTGTCCTGGTTTTGAAGAAATGGAAGCGATCATTTTGATTGATGTCCTGCGTCGAGGAAACGTAAACGTTGTCTCGATTAGCAAATCAAAGGAACCAGTGGTTGCATCGCGTCATACGATTCACCTGGCAGACAAAACATTTTCAGAAATCATTCCCAATGATTTTGATGCCATTGTTCTACCAGGAGGTCTTAACGGCACAAAGAACCTCATGGCCGAACCTGAAATCGAATCTTTATTACATTCCTTCCACCAATCGAAAAAAACAATTGGTGCCATCTGTGCAGCACCTGCTGTTTTAAGAAAGTTTCAGATTCTGTCGGGAGAAAATCCATATACTTCGTTTCCATCGACTGATGATTTGGTGAGTGGAGCGGGTGGAAAGTATACAGGAAAACGAATTGAGTCGTATAACCACATCCATACGAGTGTAGGACCTGGTTCTGCTTTTGAGTTTGCTTTGTATCTTTTAGAATTATTCGAAGGGAAAGAGGTAATGGAAAAGGTAAAACAGGGATTGTTATTACCCTAATCCGAATGAGTATTACGTTCGTTGATCATGGAAGTGACTGCCATTTCTTCTGTATCAAAAACTTCTAAGTGACTTTCCATTCCAGTCATTTTAAAAACTTTTGCAACGGAACCATGCACACTACATACTTTTAAATTGCCATGGTATTTTTTTAATTTATACATAGCTGTAACGAGAGTTCCAATTCCAGAACTGTCCATAAACGGAACCTTTTCCAAATTCACAACAATCTCGTATTGGTGTTTGCGCATTTTGTCATCTAGAATGTCTTTTAATTCTTTTGCATTGTACAAATCGACTTCACCTTCAATGGTGATGACAACTACCTGATTGGAAGACGTTTCGTGAATGACCATTTGATGTACGTTGGCTCCTTAAAAAGAAATGAAAAGGAAAAAAATTACATTCTAAAGACACCGAATGGTTTTCTTTCTTCTTTTCTTCTACTGAGGACAGACAGTGCCCTACCCAAAATTTTGCGAGTGTCAGCAGGATCGATGATTCCATCATCCCATAACCTTGCCGAACTGTATACTGCAGACGATTTTTTTTCATAATCATCCAAAATTGGTTTTTTGAAAGTAGTTTCTTCTTCAGGTTGGATGGTTTCGCCCGCTGCTTCTTTTTGGTCTTTTTTAACAGTCCATAAGACGTTGGCCGCTTGTTCACCACCCATCACAGAAATACGTGCATTGGGCCACATCCATAAAAATTCAGGAGCAAAGGCACGACCACACATTCCGTAATTCCCTGCACCATACGATCCACCAGTAACAATTGTTAACTTGGGAACTGTTGTTGTGGAAACAGCATTCACCATCTTTGCACCATCACGGGCAATCCCATTGTTTTCATATTTTTTTCCTACCATAAAACCAGTAATGTTTTGGAGGAATAATAATGGGATCCTTCGTTGGTCACAAAGTTCAATAAAATGAGATGCTTTTAGTGCAGATTCAGAAAACAATACTCCATGATTGGCTATGATTCCAACTGGGTATCCGTAAATTTCAGCAAAACCTGTTACGATTGTGGTTGCATACAGTTTTTTAAATTCATGAAACCGAGAACCATCCACCAAACGTGCAATGATTTCTCTTGGATCATAAGATTTTCTAGAATCACGTTCAATGATTCCATAAATTTCTTCAGAAGGATAGAGTGGTTCTTCTGTTTCTTTCGATAATGTTAGATTTTTTACATTTAAATTTTTGATAATGGATCTAGTAATTTCTAATGCATGATAATCATCTTCTGCATAATGATCAGTTACACCCGAAATACGGCAATGAACATCGGCACCACCTAACTCCTCACCTGTCACAACTTCACCAGTTGCTGCTTTCACAAGTGGAGGACCACCTAAAAAGATTGTTCCATTCCCTTTTACAATCACTGACTCATCTGACATTGCAGGAATATAAGCACCACCAGCCGTACATGAACCCATAACAACCGCTATCTGAGAAATTCCCTTTGCGCTCATTCGCGCTTGGTTAAAAAAGATTTTACCAAAATGATCCTTGTCTGGAAACACTTCGTCTTGCATTGGCAAAAATGCTCCACCAGAATCGACTAAGTAAATACATGGCAAGGAATTGTTTTCCGCGATCTCTTGTGCTCTTACATGTTTTTTGACTGTTAAGGGATAATATGTTCCCCCTTTGACGGTTGCATCATTGGCAACAATCATACAATCTACACCTTCTACTTTTCCAATCCCTGTGATAATGCCAGCAGATGGAACTGGATCGGGGTAAACACCTTCGGCAGCAAGGCCACAAATTTCCATAAATTCAGTATCTGCATCAATCAATTCATTGATTCGTTCGCGAGCAGTGAGTTTACCTCTTGATTTATGTTTCTCAAGTGCTTTTTTGCCACCACCTAACTTCACTTGTTCGATAATTTTTCGTATAGGCACAAGGATTTCTAAATAAGTAGTTCGATTTGATATAAAATCGGAAGAGAGTGGATTAATTTTTGAGATCAGTCTTTCCATATTAGTCCTTATTGTTTTTGTTAAAATGGAATGTTTTGGTTTTTTTATGAGAAAAACTATCTACGAAATAATGAAGTTTTTCGAAGACAACTGTAGGGCATTCTTCCATAGCAAGATGTTTACAAGGCAAAAACACTAAACTACTGGTCCTTAGAGTTTCTTTCATATATTCAGTTTGGTTTGGAGAAATACGAAAATCTTCTTCCCCAATATAAATTTGCCGTAATCCAACAAATTGTTTGGCACCTTCCTCAATCTCACGAAGAGCATGAGTGGATCTGTCTACATTACGAATGAATTCTAATGTATTTTTGCGATTTTTTCCCTCAAATAACAAGTGATACATGGTCTTCTCCCATTCGCTTGTGAAATGGTGGCTTTTTTTTACGAGAAACCATTTATAAAAAAATCGAAGTAGAGGTGGGCGAAACAAAAATGAAAAAATTTCCCCAATGATTGGCAAACGAAGAAAATGTAACGGAAAGTAGAATTTAAATTTAGGTAAGTTCATAAACCCACCTAATATGGATAATGACTTATATTGGTTTGTTTGGTCTTTAAATGCAAAACACATAATTGGTAATGCATAATCAAAAGCAACAACATGTACCTTTTTATCACCCACTACTTTCTCTAAAAAAGGAGACAAATAATGAGCTTGTAATCGATGAGATAACGGACCATCTGGGCGACTACTAAATCCTGTTCCTAAAAAATCAAGTGCAATCACTCGGTAATGAGTCGATAACAATTCGATTAGTTTGCGATAATTATAGGAAGTAGTCAAAAAACCAGGCAACAGGAGGATGATTTCATCTCCTTTTCCTTCATCTAAATAAAAAAAACTTAAACCATCAATTTCAACAGTTTTTCCGGAATTGATATGTGACTGCAAACTAGGTGTCATGTTTCACTCCGTACATTTTCCATATAGTTTTCTCAGATAAAAATCTTCGAACTCAAATAAATTTACGCCTCGTCGAGCCATGATTTTTTTTGTATCAAATAAAAATTCTTCAAGTCGATAACGACCACCTGGTTTGATCCAAGTAAAAGGAGGAACATACCCTTGGATCCTTGACTCAACGATATTACTAGCAACATCGAAAACTGTTCCTGTGTTAGACATCACACCAATTGCTAACTTCGTAAATGGACCAAAGATAGAGCCAAACTTAATAGTTCCAGTGTTAATCACCGAATCACCTATCTTTAGTTTTACGATCCCATAATTATTTTTTAAGTCACTTGTAGTTGATAAGGCTCCTAAGTTGACCCAGTTAGAAACAAAACTATGACCCAAAAAACCTTCATGGTGTTTATTGGTATAATCCAAAATAATAGAATTTTCTACTTCACCACCAATACGGCACTGGTTACCAATCAGAGTTCCACCAGTGATTCGAGCATTGTCAATCTGGCTATTTTTACCTACAAACAATGGTCCTTCTAAAAAACTAAATGAGGAAATTTTGACACCATCTTCAATGAGAATTGGTCCATGTGTTGTATCAAAAACAACTCCAGGATACACAGTGGCACCTGCATGGATGTATAAATGTTTGTCTTTTCCTACAATGTGAAATCCAGATTGTTTTGCTTTGTATTTTTGCCTGAAACGTTTCCATTCTTTTTCGATGGTAAGTGTATCTTCAATAATAGATGTCACTGTTCCCAGTAGTTCCCAAGGCAAAAAAGAGTCTGCACTATAAATAGAATCATATGAATCTAAGTTAGCTGGTATTACATGAGGGTAACGATTAAAAATTAAAGTTTCAAAATCTTCATTGGGACCTTTATAATAAATTTTGGCACCAGGGTATTTTCTTTCTAACTTTTCAAGAAGAGTCATCCCTCCCAAATTCCATTCAAAAAAAGAATGGAACCTGGAAAGTGGTTCGAGTGAAGGATTTCGTTTGGAATCATCTAATAGGAGATTCACATTTTACTCCACAGTAACAGATTTTGCTAAATTCCTAGGTTGGTCCACATTACATCCCCTAAGAATTGCTATGTGGTAAGATAAAAGTTGTAATGGAATGACTGCAAGTAAAGGAACTAAGGCATCTGCCGTTTTCGGAATTTCGAAGGTAAAATCTGCCATTCCTTTGATTTCTGTATCTCCTTCCGTAACAACTGCAATGACTTTACCTTTTCTTGCTTTTACTTCTTGGATATTGGAAATCACTTTTTCATAGGAACTATCCTTTGTAGCTATGAAAACAACTGGCATATCTTCATCAATGAGTGCAATTGGGCCATGTTTCATTTCTGCTGCAGGATAACCTTCTGCATGGATATAGGAAATTTCTTTTAATTTTAAAGCACCTTCCAAAGCAACTGGGAAGTTAAACCCACGTCCCAAATAAAGAAAGTTAGATGCCCGATAAAAATGTTCAGAGATATTTCGTATCTCTTCATCTTTGGTTAAAATTTTTGCCACTTTATCAGGGATGGAATCAAGCTCTAATAAAAGTGTTTGGTAATCAGATAAGGAAATTGATCCTTTTTTTAATCCTAAATACAATGCCATCATCGTGAGGATCGAAACTTGAGATGTAAATGCTTTGGTGGAAGCAACTCCGATTTCAGGACCGGCATGTAAATAAGCTCCAGCATGGGATGCCCTTGCGATGGACGAACCCACAACATTACAAACACCAAAGATCAGAGCACCTCTTGATTTGGCCAATTCGATCGCTGCAAGAGTATCCGCTGTTTCTCCAGATTGAGACACTGCAATTACCACGTCTCTTTCTGTTACGATTGGATTTCGATAACGAAATTCAGATGCATATTCTACTTCTGTTGGAATCCGTGCTAGGTCTTCAAATAAATACTCTCCAATGAGACCCGCATGCCAGGATGTTCCACAACCAACCAAAATCAATCGATCCGCATTTAAAAATCGATTTAAGTATTGGTCAATTCCACTTAAGAACAAATGGTGTTCCCGAGAAACCAATCGCCCGCGCATTGCATCTTGGATTGATTTTGGTTGTTCAAAAATTTCTTTGAGCATGAAGTGAGGGTATCCACCCTTTTCAATGTCTTCTAAATCTAATTCTAATTTTTGAATGAAAGGAGTTTTCGTTACATTTTCTAAGTTTTTAACAACCAAACTTCCGTCTTTGATGATAGCCATTTCTTGGTCATTGAGATAGGTAACATTGTTTGTGTATTCGATAATGGGAGTTGCATCAGATGCAACAAAGTATTCATCTTCACCAATACCGATGACCAAAGGTGATCCTTTTCTTGCAGCAATCATACTCCTTTCATTGTCTTTGGAAAGAACAACAATTGCATAAGCACCAACAACTTCGTTTAAAGCAAGTCGAACAGCTTCCTCGATGCTACATTGGTTTTGTTTTTTGATTTCTTCAATTAAGTGGATGAGGACTTCAGAATCAGTATCGGACTTAAAAACGTGGCCGTTACTTTCAAGTTCCTTTTTGATGGAACTATAGTTTTCAATGATACCATTATGAATGATGGCTAACTTACCATCTGAACTAGTATGTGGGTGCGCATTACGATCATTAGGTTCACCGTGTGTCGCCCAACGAGTGTGTCCAATTCCAAGGCTTGCTTCTAATTTTCGATTTCCGATCTCGGTTTCTAAGTCGGCAACTTTTCCTTTTTTTTTGACGATTTCTAAACCGCCATTTAAAAGAGCAACACCAGCACTATCATAACCTCTGTACTCTAAACGTTTAAGACCTTTGATAATGACAGGTAATGCCTGTCTTTTTCCTAAATAACCTACGATTCCACACATTGTTTTACCCTCTTTAAGGTAGATTCCAAATCAGATTTGGATTTTGTTTCTGTTATCACTCGAAAGATTGGTTCCGTATTGGAAGGTCGAATGTGGATCCAAGAATCGGAAACATACATCCACAATCCATCTTTATCGGAAATGAGTTTGGGAGAAAACTCAGATTGAAATTTTTCATATAAAGTTTCTAAAGACATTCCCTTTGCCAATGGGAAGGACTGTTTGTCCATATACAAGTTCGGTAACTCATCCATAAGTGCATCAATGGACTTCCCTGTTTCAGCCATGATATTTAGGATATGGGCAATGCCAGATAATGTATCACGACCAAAAGAAGGAATGTTTGGATCTATAATTCCACCATTCCCTTCTCCACCAAACACTGCTTTGGTTTTGATCATTTCTTCCACAACATTCGCTTCACCTACTTTACTTCGGATCACTTCTCCGCCAAAACGAGAGGTTACCTCTTCATTTAAAAAAGAAGTCGAAAGATTCACAACTACCTTCGATTTCTTTTTGTTTGATGAGAGAACATTCATAAGGGCAAGAGGAAGAGTGTATTCTTCTGATATTGCTCCTCTTTTTGGAGTGAATAAAACTAACCTGTCAGCATCTGGATCAAGAGCAAAACCAATATCTGCTTTGGATTTTTTAAAACTTGGTTCTACTGTTTTTAAAGCTGTCGCTGTAGGTTCTGGAGGACGAGGGAACGTTCCATCTGGTTTACAATTATGTGAGATTACTTTACAACCTAACATTTGTAAAAACTTGGGAACTACATAAGACCCAGCTCCACCCACTGCATCTACAAATACTGTGAACTTTTTCTTTTTGATTTTGTTTACGTTCACTCGTTTTAAAACTGATGATAAATGTAAGTCGATATAGTCTTCACCAGAATCAAGATAACCTTTAGGAGAAATTTGTTCTTTGGTATAACTTCCTGATTGCAGGATCGAAAGTAATTTTTGATTTTCTTCTGCCGAAAAGAAAAACCCTTTTTTGGAAATAAATTTAAAGGCATTCCATTCCATTGGGTTGTGAGATGCAGAAATCATAATCCCACCGTTTGCTTTTGCTAAATTGACAACTGCTTTTGTTGTGGGTGTGGGAACAAGACCCAAGGTTAATACAGAACTTCCAGAGGCTAACAAAGCTGAGGTGAGAAGGGATTCTAAATAAGGGCCACTTGGCCTTGAGTCCCTACCAATCACTACAGTTCCACCATTCATGATGGTTGCAAAGGATTTCGAAAAAGCGAGTGCTTCCTCCAATCCAAATCCTTGTCCAATTTTTCCCCGAACACCGGAGATCGAAATCATAAGGGAGGACAGATCATACTCTTTTGTAAAATGCATACAATACTATCAAGGCTCGTGGATTCGCACTGTAAGTCTATCTTTTTGCTTTGTGAGATGTGTCTGTAATGTAGAAATAAAAAATAGAGTGTGAGGTAAACGGTTTGGGCGATGACAGGATTGAACTGCCGACCCGCTGCTTGTAAGGCAGCTGCTCTCCCAGCTGAGCTAATCGCCCGTTGTTATGACCAGTAAACTAGGTGTTCGAATTCTGTAAATGAGAAATAGAAATAAAAAAGGCCACACAGTGGTGGCCTCATTCCAAGGTGCTAAAAGCGAATGTTAGGCGGCTTTTGCCTCAATTGAATTGATGCGAAGTGCCATACGAGATTTTTTACGATCTGCATTTTTTTTATGGATGAGTTTTGTTTTCGCTGCACGGTCCAATTTTGAAGAAAGTTTTGAGAAAACAGATAATGCTTCCGTTTTGTCGCCAGACTTAATGGCTTTAATGAGAAGGCGTGCGTAAGTGCGTAATTCACTACGGTCTTCCCCATTTCGCTCTTTTCTACGAGCAGTTCTACGGATGTCTTTTTTAGATGATTTTAAATTAGCCAAGGAATGTCCCCTATGAGGAATTTTTACTTATCTTTTGAGTACCACTCTGACGGTCAAGGCGAAAGAGAAAAAAATGAGAACCAAATCCCCCGGCTCGAACCTACTTCCGAAGAGGTTTGTATGTTTTCTGCACTGATCTGGATTGATTCCGAACTCTACAAAATTTTGAAAGAGCGACACCTAGACCTCGGTCTTGTCATAAAAATGGCTATCTTATCCTTAAAGTTAGAGGGTTTGGAACCTGGGGTCTTTCCTAGAGGTGAGATGGGGCATTATGAGAGGTTGGAATTATCGAGGTATGATTTTTTTACATTAAGTATGATTTCTAGGGAGAAGGAAGTTGACCCGAACGTGTTACTCTCATATGCTTTCACAGAAGCTTTGTTGGAAATTTTACGATTGTGACTCCTGAAAGATCAAAATATCATTATATAAAAATTGATTCGATTTCAGAAATCGACCCACTTAAATTATCCATTTCACAAATCCAACAACGTTATATTGATAAAGATAACAATCGTTATGCCCTGAGATTCAACAAAGAAATCCGTAGGATTGAGATCCTAAAACTAGTTGGGAATCATTTTGAACTTGTCCCTCACCACCAAACAACAAATCCCAAAGGGGAAGGAACATCAAACGAGACAAAATCTGGTAACCAAACTCCACCTCCTCCACCCATCATTTCAGAGGACCTAAGGGCAAATCCAATTTTAGGGAAATTAATTTCCACACCAGACCCAAAACCAACCACACCTGAAAAAACCTCCAAAACAATTGAGATTTCCAAAGACAAACTTTCTCCAGTTGTTGAGGAAAACCTGATGCGTGAGGATGTGGATTTGGATATCTTTGATGGGGAAGAACCTCCGAAACCAGAAGAAACTCTCTCACACGAAGGTCTGTTAAATACACCCGAACCTCCTAAACCTGAGGAAGACATTGACCACACTCAAATCAATGCAAACACCAGACTCGAAGAAGGAACCGGGGAAAAAACGGCCCAACAACGAATTGATGATTTTTTAAAAATCATCGCCACTTACAGAGAAAGAATCGCTGCCATCATTCGTAACTTACAATCCTCTCGTATTTTTGAGCTCACTGGGGACCCTTCCGAAAATAAAAATATTGTAGGGAATTTTTCCAGAGAAATGGAAGCAACGGTTTTTGAAGCCATCGATAAAATGATCGATTTGCATAAGGAAATGACCTCTTATCCTCGTCCAATTACCTATTACATTTCCAAAGCACCTGTGGAAAAACGGGAAGAGATGAAGTTAATCGAATCGGATAAGGAAAAATTAAACAACCTACACTTGTTTGAAATGCAAAGGCATACCGATGCGATCATCAAAGATCTTAAAAAATTGAGTTTGCAGTTATTGAATATATTGAATCTCAAAAATGAAATTCAAGTCAAACAATTACAGTATGCAAACCAATTAATGTTTGTAGATGCAAAGAACGCGTCTCTATATTTTGCACAGGATTTAGACAAAACCATTTTGGAAATTGAAAACTGGAAACAATCGAAATGAAAGAACTGTCAGAAGCAGAAACAAAAGCCATATTAGAAAAAATACGATCAGAATATAGAGAACATGGAAAACTCAATCCTAAGGCATTTGACCAAACAGGCTTTGAACAACGATACTTACAAGTATTGAAACTTCGTGGAAACATTTCAAAATTTCTCACAGAAGAAGTTACTTTTTTAGAACAACTCAAATCAAAATTCCAAGAACTTGCTGCCAAAAAAGAAGCTGCAAAAGCCCAAACACTCAATCGCATTATGGATGAGTCGATTGAGAAATTAGCCAATTATAAAAAGGTAGACTTCCATCCGTTGGCAAAAGTGGAAACTCGATATTTTTATGGCGCTATGTTGGATTTTACAGAAATCGAACTGCCTGTTCTCATTTATGTTTTTAAGGGAACACCTGAATACTCACATTTACAAGATGCAGTTTTACAAGTGGAACGAATTGGACTCACACGACGTGGCCTTCCATCGATGAAGATGCAAGAGTTCATCAAAACCTTGTTAGATGCCAATGGCAACGCCATTGTGATCGAAAAAGCATCACAAAACCTTTTAAAAGATGGTTGTATTGCTCTAAAAAATATCATTGTCGCAGTCCAAGACTTAGTCGCAAAAAACCGAATCAATCCGGACATGATTGTGCAAGTGAACGAAAAAGAATATCCCAATTCTTTTAATGCGTACAATGGCAAAAAGTTTGGGGAAAGTTTGAACCGTATCACTGAACGATGCAAACAAATCATACAAGATTTTCGAATGAATGCGTTGATGAATATCGAAGGTTGATTCAAATGTGGCTTCATGGACCCTATTTTACTTGGTGTCAGCGACACAATTGAATCAGAATTTGATGCGGAAGTTTATAAAAAACTAACTTCCCTCGAGAAATACCATTCCTTACTTTTTAACTCAGTAGACAAACTGTTTGGATTCTTAGGAACCGACAGAGAAAAACTCAAACCCTATCTCACTGATTTTGTTTCTATCGAAGCCCAGTCCCTTGGAAGAGAAGGGTATGGGTTTACGATTAAAGATGCAAACGATATGGGATTTGGAGGTCTTGCCTGCCATACGGTGGACCTAGGTGGGGCAAGTGTGGGTGGTGCAATCCAACAAGCTCATACGATTGTAAAAGCCAATCCCTATGCTGTGGTTCTTGTAGCTGCAGCTGATATTCCAAAGTCAGTGTTCAAACAGGTATCCGACTTAAAACGACTCACAGCGACTGTTTGTCATAAAGATTGGGAGATGCCGTATGGAGCTACACTCATTGGTCTCTATTCACTGTTATGTGAACGGATGATGTTCGATACTGGTGTGACAAGTGATGACTTGGAAGAGATCACAAAACACTTTCGATCATTAGCAGAAACCAATCCTCGTGCCTTCCAATACCAAAAACCATTGCTGGAGAAACAACTAAAGAAACCACTTTCAGGGGTTTATAGCACGCCGATGATTGCCATAGTCACGGATCATGGATTTGCTACCCTCATTACGTCTGAGGCCATGAAACAGAAGTTAATTGAAAATAAGGTGATAAAATCTGATACCAAACACATTTATATGATTGGTTCAGGACATAGTGCCCATGCCGAATACCTCATCCAAAAAAAGGATTTAAAAAGCCCTGCTGGCCTTGCTTGTGAAAGGGCAGTTGCTTCCAGTGGAATCAATCGATCGGAGATTGAATATGCGTGGATTTATGATTGTTTTACAGGGATGATCATCCATGAGGCTTCTTTGTATTTTGGAGTGTCTCCCAAAGAAACAGCCACTGCCCTTCGCCAAGGGAAAATCTCCAATGGAACAAAGGAGATCCCTATCAATTTAGGTGGTGGGATTTTAAATTACCAAGCAGCGATGGCACTCTCTGGTGCAACTGGACTTGTGGATGTCTGTAGCCAATATGGACTTTCTGTCCATCCTCTGCCAAATGGTTTGAGTGAACCACCTAAGGTGAGTTTGCTTGGAGGCAATGGTGGGATTGATAGCATCAATTCTGTGATCCTTTTTTCCAAAGACAAAATCGAAAAAACACCAAAAGAACCTATGAACTTAAAACCATTAGAGGTGAATGTTCCAAGTCCCAAGGAAAAGGAAAAAGCCACCATTCTTTCTGCGACGACAATTTACTTCAACCCAGGCGGAGAAAAAAAACCACCGTATCTCATTGTCTGTTCGACCAAAGAGAATGGAGAAATGGTACTTACCAATCTTTATGACAAAGAAGGAAAAGAGATCGTATCGAAGGATGGATTGGAACTTGGAAAAACCAAAGTGGAATTCCAAGTGATCGATGGTAAAATCCAAGCAGTGGTGGAGTAAGGATACAAAAAAACCAGTGAGGATTGTTTGTCCTTCACTGGTTATTTCTGATCATCGAATCAAGTACGGATTGAATTGAATCCTATCCTATCGCTTTGTAGCTTCCTAACTAAAACTGTTTCAAAAAACGTAAGTTCCCTGATTGGAAATAACGGATGTCATGGATTCCGTAACGCATCATCACCAATCGGTCAAGTCCGAGTCCAAAGGCAAACCCTGTCCATGTTTTAGAATCAAGACCAGCAGCTTCTAACACATTCGGATGGACTAACCCACAAGGGAGAAGTTCGAGCCAACCCGATTGTTTGCAAACACTACACCCATCTCCATTACAAACAAGGCAATTGATATCGAGTTCAAACCCTGGTTCCACAAATGGGAAGTATCCTGGGCGGAGTCTTGTTTTGATTTCCTTACGGAACACACGAGAGAGAAGTGTCTCCATTGTATAAATCAAATGAGCAACCGAAATGTTTTCTCCTACCACCATCCCTTCCACTTGGTAAAAGGTATTTTCATGAGAGGCGTCCACTTCTTCGTACCGAAATACACGACCAGGTGCAATGATACGGAAAGGTGGTTTTAGTTTTCGTAGGGCACGCACTTGGATGGCGGATGTATGAGTTCGAAGTAAATTGCCATCCACTGTATAAAACGTATCTTGCATATCACGTGCAGGGTGGTCGTCCGTAAAGTTTAAGGCAGCAAAATTGTTTTCATCTGTTTCCACTTCGGGTCCATCCATCACAGAAAAACCCATCGAAGTGAAGATATCTTCGATCTCGTATTGGATTTGGGAAATAGGATGTAAACTCCCTCTTTCTTTTCTAGGAAGTGGGCGGAGTGTATCAAAAAATTCCTTACCCAATTGGTTCTCATAAAAACTTTCTTTGAGGGAAATTCGTTTGGTTTCAACTAAGGATTCGAGTCGTGTCTGTGCTTCGTTTGCTTCTTTTCCGACTGTCTTTTTTTCTTCCACAGATAGAGACGCGAGGCCCTTGAGGACAGAGGTAAGTTTTCCCTTTTTACCAAGGAACTGATTTTTAAATGCATCTAACTCTTGTTCATTCGTTGCAGAACTTAATACAGTTTCTGCCTCTTTGACGAGTGATGCGATTTCTTGGGATAGGCTCATATTGATTCTCGTGATTCCATTAAGGATTTTAGTTCAGAATAAATTCCACCAAACGCACCATTCGACATGGCAAGGATGATGAGTTTGTCATTTTTGTATTTTGGTAATATCTTTTTTAAAAGTGAAGGAATGTCTTTAGGAGATGGAGCGTAAACAGACTCTTTTTTGGTATTGGTTTTGATGTCCTTTACCAATTTTTTCACATTGAGACGAAAAGACTTACTCACTTTGTCTACTTGGTAAACTTCTGTGACAATACTCACATCACTTCCTTTGAAACATTTGGCAAAATCATCTTGAAACACATTTCTGTGAGAAGTAGCACTTCTTGGTTCAAAAAGAGAAATGATTTTGTAACCAGGATAGGCTTCTTTATGTGCTTTGATGGTTTCCTGGATGGCAACAGGGTGGTGGGCAAAGTCTTCCACAAGCAAACTCATGTCGGACACATATAGGTTTTCTTGTCTACGTTTGACACCAGGGAATGTTTCCACTGCTTCCAAAATTTCTTTTCGTTTTTGGGGGGCAATTTCCAAACAAACACGTACTGCTACTTCCACATTTCGGTAGTTATGTGATCCAATCAGAGATGGTTTTAACTTGGATTTAGTGCGGATCTCTGTTAAAATTCCTTTTTCATATTTAAAAATGGAATTTTTATCGCCTAACTCAAACGTTTCGACAGGTGCATGTTGGTAGTCTTTTGTAATATCACTTAAATTTTTGGATCCTTTCCAATAAAAAACCTTCCCACGACTAGGAACTAAGTTTAACAACCGTTTGAACATGACTTTGATAGCATCCAAATTGGCAAAAATATCAGCATGGTCAAAGTCAAGTGCGTTCATTACAAGGTAATAAGGTCTATAGTGTAAAAACTTGGAACTTTTATCAAAGAAAGCAGAATCATATTCATCACCTTCGATGACAAAATAATCTCCCTCTCCTAGAGCAAATCCAGGGAATCCATCTTTTCGAATTCCACCTACAAAGAGGCCGGGTTTGAGTCCAATGGATTCCAAAATCCAATGTGTGAGAAAGGTGGTAGTGGTTTTTCCATGGGTTCCTGAAATCACAATTGGTTTTTTCCCTTTTAGGAAAAAATGGCCAATGGCTTCTGCCATACTCATGTATTCAATGCCTGTGTTTAATACTTCTTCGACCTCTGGATTTCCACGTGAGATGGCATTTCCGATAATGACAAGGTCTGCCCCTTTTACATTCTCTTTACGGTAACCAGATTTAGGTGAAAGACCCCACTCCTCTAATTTGTCTGACATTGGTGGGTATAGGTTTTGGTCTGAGCCAGAAACATCATGACCTTGTTGTTTGAGCATATATGCTAAATTGCCCATGGCAATTCCGCCGATTCCGACCAAAAATATCTTCAAAAGAGTACCGTCCTAATGAGGTTATAAAGGAATAAAGGAATCGAAAGTAGAACCAAAAAGAATAAGACTACTTTCATTAAAAAAAACAAAAAATCAAAAGAACTCCAAGTCCTTCGAATGGATAAATAAAAATAAGACAAATGTAAAGAATATAGGAAACCAACGGCTAACATAAACAAGGGGATTGGTGCAGGGAAAATCCAAAAGATTGATGTAGCAGTAAATGCCAAAAAGGATATGATAAAGACATGAGGTTCAGGTCCCTCCCAATCTTTTGTACGATCACGCATTTGGTGGTACATCCGAAAACTATCCACAAGGCGAATGACAAAATAGAATCCAAGGTAAAAAAAGAAAACAGTTCCAACCCCTTGGGTATAAGTGAGTCTTGTTTCCTCTTCCACAAACGAAACTTTAAAAATCAGAATTTGGATGCAATTACCTAGAAACTTGGCAATCGGTGCCAGTAACATCAACTGCAAATGAGCAAACCATAGGTCACGCCCACCCAAATCTGCTTTGTGGTAATACGATTCGAAAGCAGACATCGGGGAATAAAACAAATCACGGATGAGTTGCATCCGTTGTGTGATGGTTGAAACTTTTTGCACCTTATTGGATTTTCTGGTTGGGACGCTCGTATCGGGAAGCACTTTTCACTTTCATGACTGCATTCACTAAATTTTGGAAGGATTCTTCTTTCATCCAAGTAATGGACTCATCGAAATAGGGAGGAAACTGCCTTCGGACTGGCCGCCACCTTCCTTGTTCCGATTCCCAAACAGGGAAAAGAGACAATCGGATTTTGTTCCCACCAGATATGGTAATCTCTAAAACGGCCTCTGGGTTAGTCGTTTCAGTCAAACTCGGAAACTTGGGTGCCCCAACTTCGTCAGGATAAAATTCTATTCTTAAACCTTTTACAACCGATTCCCATTGGTTCCCCACATCTGGAGGTAATACAATCCGTTCCCCAGTGGTGCGACTCCATTCATTTACATATACATTGTATTGGTTTTTTTTAGCTCTGTTTTCGACTTGGACAGTGATGCCTTGTCCTGTGAATTTGAGCTCTTGGATAAAACCTTCAATCATAGTGACATACATTTTTTCTCTAAAATTCGAAACGGGTGTTCTGAATTTTTCGATGATGTACTGATAAGGAGCAATGATCTCATCGTTGACTAAAACCGCAATCCGTCCTTCCTCAGCTCCTATCTTCTTTCCAAATAACAACTGTTTATTAGGCTGAAATTTTATATCTGCTCCATTTTCTTCGGACAATGACAAGGAAGGAGAATTCTCACCCAAACAGTAAGTTTTTTTGATTTCTTCTGTTGAGGATTCAATGAGTTTTGTTTTGAGTACACTAAGTTCGGAAAAACTATTTTTCACATTATAATTCCCTTCATAGGCAACATTGTTTCCATTCACAAGAGTTGTGACTGTAAACAAAGCTGGTTCATTCCAGCCACGTGAAATCTTTCGAAACACCATTGGGAATTCGGCAAAACTAGGAACCAAGTTTCCACACCAATCGGACTTTGGAGGATTGTATTGGATCGATTTCCAATCTTCTTTCCAATAATTGGTTTCAGAAATATTTTCTGGATGTTCCTCCATTAAATAAAATAGGAGGAATAACCCAATAAATGCAACGAGAACTAAACTAATTTTTTGTTTCATACTTCTAATAAAGAATGTTTACGCCTTGTGTAGACAAAGTAAGATCCAACTGCCAAAATGAATCCTGGGAATAGAAATACTCCAATGACCCAAGCAACTAACTTTTGATTGTCGGATAATGAAATGGTATCCACTTCTTCCTTTTTTAATGGAATCTCAGCGACAATATTATCTTGGAATAAACCAGTTATCGAAACTGTTGAAAATTGCGAGTTCATCACATAAGGTATGAATTGATCGGTAAGCCAACTAGTCCCTGTGTGCAGAATGATTTTTCCTGACTTTTCCCCTGTGAGTGACATGGGAGACAAGACTACCGAAAGGATTTTACTTTCTTTCTTTTCGTTTGCATCCATTTTACCATTTTTGTTTAGGTCTTGGTAGGCATCAAAACCAGATTCAAGTAAGGTGGCAGATTTCCAAACAAATGGAGTTGGTGCATTGGGTTCGGTTTCCAAATAACCACTGTAAGGAAACAAAATCCCCATATCTTTTTTTTGTAAAAGTTCTGTGATTGGATTTTCAGGGAAACGTTTTGCAACAATAAATCCAGGTTTTTCTTCCCTTTCAATCATTGGAGAAACATTAAACTTCAAACCTGCTGATTGTAATAACCAACCAAAATCCTCACTCCCTTTTGGTTCCATGGTGATGAGAATTTTTCCATTTTTTTCTAAAACGTACTTGGTGATTTCATCTCTTGCTTCTTTCGAAAACGGAACCGTTGGTCCAAGGATCACAAGCATATCTGCATCTTCTGGAAGTTTGGAAGGCCAACCTTGTGCAAATCCAAGTTCTGCCACTTTAAAATTTAAGAATTGTAAAGCGGATACAAATCGGTTTACCTGTTCGTTTGGAAGTGCCCTAAAAGCCATTCCATATCGTTCCCCATTGGCAACAGTGAAATAAACTTTTTTTTGTTCGGTTGTGACATTGAGAAGAGCACCAACTAACTTACGTTCTAAGTCTTCTAGATCCTTTGGTTCTTTCGCAATTACCCTTTCTTCTGCAAAAGGAATGGCAGATGTTAATACAGATTGTTTTTTAGAACGAACAAAAATGGTTCCATTAGAAACTTGTCCAAATTCTTTTAATAAATCAATTTCTACATCCGCATTGATGAACTGGACTGTAATGTGAGAATTTTCAGACTTAATTTGGTCGAGTAAAATCTCAATGTCTGGTCTTACGCGTGTTAAGGCAAAAGCCGCTAATTTATCTCCATTCGCTGGCCCATCTGCTTCGAGAGGCCTTGGGTAAAACGCTGTAATTGTTACATCTTGCGTGATTGGTTTGATGAGGTTTCTTGAAATTTGGGAAAGAGAAAACTTACCTTGGCTACTCAAATCAAAATTATAATTCCGTTTGATCGCAAAATAATTGACTGCCACAAGAATCGGTAATACAAACAAAAATCCTAATACTGCATTTTGTAATAAGGAACTTTTCGATTTTGCTAAATTACTTTGTGCTTCGAGAGAGGATTTGCCAATCTCAAGAAGGATGATTTGTAAAAGGAAAACCAAAGAAAAAAGAACCACACATAATAAGAGGAATTCTCTAACTTTTGGAATGGCGCTCACTTCTTCATTAAAACCAACAACAGGTTTTAAATCTAAAAAATCACGTAAAACAGATAACAAAAAGGCTGCAATACCAAATACGGCAGCAATGTATCGGTTTTGGTCTTCTTTTCTAATCCCTTTAGAAAACGCACGAACGATTGTGTCTGATGCTAAAAATAAAAACACCACACCCAAAAAGATGATTTTTCGTTTTGGATCCACCACCATTCCATCAAACAAGAAATAGGCGAAAAGAGAAACTAAACTTACAAACGGTAAAACTCTATCAGCTGATAATAACATGATCTAACCTCTCCATCTCCTGGATTCCAAGACCTTTACGGTTAAGTATAAAAATAGAAAAGTTCCACTTAAGAAAAATACAATCCCCGTCAAAGGCAAAACACCTTTGGCAAACGCAGCGAAGTGGGAAAATATATGCAAATGGAATAAAACCTTTCTTGTAGTAGCTTGGAACAAATGTGAGAAATAACCCACTACCCAAAGTGTCAAAATGATGAGCACTGAGATAAGAAGTGAGATCATTTGGTTTTTGCCAAGACTAGAACCAAACATTCCTATCGCGAACGTAAAAACTCCAAGTAAAAATACTCCTACACTCCCCGATGCCACCATATAAAATGGTGCCTTCCAAAACGCATAAAGTAAAAGAGGAAATAGTCCATTGATGAAAACTGTAATGATACCACATACAGTCACACCAAACATAAATTTACCGAAGACAATTTCTAGATCCGTAATGGGAGAAGTAAATAGTAACTCAAGGGTTCCTTTGTTTTTTTCTTCTACGATGGAACCCATGGAAATGATCACCATGGCAATTAGGATGGTTGTCATAAATGAAATAAAAGTGATGTAGGTTGCGATTTCATAATTGGCAGTTCCATTAAAATTAAGAATCATCACGAACAATGCATTCAAAAAAGCAGTTCCACCTAACACAAGTGGACCCATATAAGTTCCAAAAAATAATCTTAATTCTTTTTTATAGATCCAAACAGCCGTTTGCCAGTTCATATTTTCTCCATAAAAATTTGTTCAAGTGACACATCTTGTTTTTTTAAAGATTCAATTTGAATCCCAAGAGACAATGCTTTCGAAAACAATGACTCTTTGAATTGTTTTGGATTTGTTGTGCGAACTAAAAACATTTCTTCTTCTTTGTTTGTTCCCATTTCATTATAATGATCAGCATCTGAAAGTACAGATTTCATAAATTGGTTTAGTTCTTCTTTTGGTTTCCCTGATAGTCCCACTTCCCAACCCGCAAGACGGTTCATCTCTTCCTCTAATCGAGTGAGAGAAAGTTCTTGTTTTAAACTTCCCTTATGGAGGAACAAAAATTTATCACAAGTTTTATAAATCTCTGTCAAGATATGACTGGAGATAAGAACCGTGTGACTTCCCGCCAAACTTCTGATAAGACTTCTAATTTCGACAATTTGTTTTGGATCGAGACCTGAGATCGGTTCATCCATGATGACAATCTCGGGGTCCCCTAAGATGGCTTGTGCAATTCCCACTCGTTTGCGGTACCCAAGGGATAAGGTTCCAATGAGTTTGTCTTTTACATGGCTCAGATTTGTTTTTTCAATCACCTTCTCGATCTCTAAAGGTAATTTTGATTCTTCAATTTTTTTGATCCTACCTACAAATTGGAGGTATTCGGATATCGTCATATCCTCATACAGTGGCGGAGTTTCTGGTAAATAACCGATCTTTTGTTTTGCTTCCAATGGATAGTCAAAGATAGACTTACCATCGATGGAGGCATCCCCCGCACTTGGGATCAAATACCCTGTGAGGATCCGAATTGTTGTGGTTTTTCCCGCGCCATTCAAACCGAGGAGACCCACAATCTCACCTTTCTCTAATTTAAAATTGAGCCCTGAGATGGCTCGTTTTTCGCCGTAAAATTTGGATAAATTGCTGACTTGTATCATAACTTTGGTTTAGTTTTCGTATACCTGCACCTATGAATGAATTTCTAGAAAAAATCAAAAGCTTTTTCAAGGATGAAGAGAGCTTTTTTGATGCAAAGCAACTTCTAGGCCAAAATTGGCACAATTTTGTCCCTCAATACTTTGACAAAATCCTAGAAACACGTACGAATTCGGTGTTTGTCTTAGACAGAGAAGGAAATTATACCTATGTCAATGCCAAAGCGGAAGAAATGGCAGGCAAATCCGCTGAAGAAATGTTAGGGCAGAACATCTGGAATTTATTTCCAGTTTTAAAAACCCTCGAATTCGGAACACATCTCATGGAAGCGATTGAAGAAAAAAAAACCTTTCGCTCAGAGGAAACATACTTTGATGGAATGGGTTGGTATGATATGCAAGTTTTCCCGCAGGAAAATTTCACAATCATCATCGCAACAGAAGTCACACACGCCAAAAATGCAAAAGATGAATTTAGCCAAATCATCACCAAAAACAAAACCATTTTAAATGCCTTACCAGACTCCTTGTATGGGATCCATAGGAATGGAAAAACCATTAATCATAAAGAATTCCCACATTTTACAGGATGGGATTGTAAGAACAAAGAAACAAACCTTCGTTATTCGGACATAAGCGAAATTTTCCCAGAAAACAAATTAGAGGAAATTCGTTCCATATTGGAACAGGTCATTGATTTAGGAGGAACTAAAACAGTAGAATATTCCATCCATGATTCTGATGGTGAAAAATGTTTTGAAGCACGATTTACCAAAACTGGAGATGTGGACGCACTTGCCATCATTCGTAATATCACGGAACGAAAAAAAGCCGAAGCATTAAAAAATGAATTTATCAGTTTGGTAAGCCATGAACTGAGAACCCCACTTACTTCCATCAAAGGATCGATTGATTTGTTACTTGCGGGAGTTGCCGGAGAAGTTTCCAACCAAACCAAGTCCTTACTCAATATCTGTAGGAAAAACACACAAAGACTCGTTCGTTTTGTTACGGATTTACTTGATATCGAAGCCTTAGATTCAGGGAATATTAATTTTAAATTTAGAACCTATTCATTAAAAGAAATCCTACAAACGTCAGTGGATGGTATGCGCACATTTGCGGAACAATACCATGTTTTGTTAAACTTTGATTCTAACTTTCCACAAACAACTGTTTATGTGGATGAAGATAGGTTAAATCACTGCATCACCAATTTGATTTCCAATGCCGTAAAATACACACCTAAATTTTCTGAAGTGACAATCTCCGTTCAATCAGAGGGAACAAAGGCAAAAATTCTAATCAAAGACAATGGACCTGGTATCGATCCAAATTTTGCTCCTAGATTATTTCATAGGTTTGCACAAGGTGCACCTCCAAAAGACAAACTCGTAGGTGGATCTGGACTTGGTTTATCGATTACAAAAGGGTTTGTCGAAGCAATGAAAGGGACTATTTACTTTTTATCAGATGATACTGGCACTGTTTTCACAATTGAGTTACCCATCGTAAAACCAGGACAAATTCCTGCAGGATTTGGCCAATGACTCTTCCTAACTTAAAACATGTATTAATCGTAGAAGATGAAGAAGACATAGTTGAAATTCTAAGAATTGCATTAGCATTTAACTCAAGTTACGAAGTGAGTTTTGCAAAAACTGGCCCAGAGGGATTACAAAAAGCCATTATCCTACAACCTGATTTAATTTTGCTTGATGTACTGATGCCTGGAATGAATGGAATGGAACTGATTGAAGAATTAAAAATTTTTCCAGAAACTAAACAGATTCCAGTTGCATTCATCACATCACGTGTGTTAAAGAATGAAATATTGGAATACCAAAAAAGAGGGGGCATTGGTGTGATTGAAAAACCGTTTGCCCCTCTTGAAATTGCAGATAAAATCCAAACCTTATGGATGGACTTTCACAAAAAATAAATTGATCCCTTATTTGTCTTGAAACCCAGTTAAAATTTCATCTTGTCTACCCATAAGTCTTATAGATAACCTTGGACCTACTTCACAAACAATTCGAGAAGCAACATAATTGCCCCATCTCGCAGATTTTTGTGCTGAATACCCTTGTGTGAGTCCATACAAAACTCCCGCAGCAAAAGCATCCCCTGCTCCAGTGGTATCAATTGGTTTGACTGGAAATCCTGGAACCAAAGTAATTTTCCCATTTTCTGCCACATAAGCTCCGTCTTTTCCTGCGGTCATAAATACCAATGGACAAAGTTTAGATACAAATTGTACGGCTTCCTCTGGAGTTTTTGCTCCACTTAAAGCAAGCCCTTCTTCCGAATTACAAAAAACTACATCAACATATTCTTTTGTTAGGTGGATAAATTCATCACGAGACCGATTTACACAAAATGGATCGCTATAAGTAAAGGAAACTTTGATATTATTTTCTTTTGCAAGTTTCATCGTGAGTTCACTTGCTTTTTTCGTAGAATCCCCATCCCACAAATAACCTTCTACATAGACATACTTACTTTTTTTTAAGTTTTCCACATCGATGTCATTTGGTCCAAGAGATGTTGAAATGGCAAGATTCGTAAGCATTGTGCGTTCTGCATCAGGGGTGGTGAGAACAACACAAGTACCAGTGTGTCCGTTTTTGTCAGGAGTGGTTTCAAATAAAACTCCCGCATCTTCCATATCTTTTTTATAAAATTCACCATATGTATCGTGAGTGACTTTGCCAGTATAACAACAAGTCCCACCAGAATTGGCGATTGCAATCATCGTGTTGGCAGCACTTCCACCAGAGCGAAGTTCCTTTTTCTCATTATGGAGGTCGGCAAGGATTTGACCTTGTCTCGTTTCATCAACTAAGGTCATCACTCCCTTTGTGATATTTTGTTTTTCTAAAAAGTTTGGGTCGATGAAAGCAATGATATCTACCAGGGCGTTTCCTACGCCGAATACGTCGTAATGTCTCATGGGTACAATGCTTTTTTCCTTTAGGGAATTGACACTCAATTTTCCTATTCCAGTTTGGCTAGGTACCGAGAAAAAACGGCTTCATGATTTCCAAATTCAATTTATTTTTGCTAGTTTGTTTGTTCCTCGGACCAAATTTTCTATATTCTCAATCTGCTCCTTCTAAGGAACCAGAAACAGTTGAAATCAAAGCGAATGTAGAATCTTCCTCTAAAAATACAAATTTTAGTAAAAATCCAACTGGCTTTCAAAAAGAGATCAATCTCGAGTCAACGAACACTCGCTATATGAGTCTTCCCGATATTTTAAATCGAGAAGCGGGAGTCAGAGTTCGTCAATACGGTGGGCTTGGTTCCTATTCGACACTTTCCCTACGTGGCACAAATCCAAACCAATCAAAAGTGTATTGGAATGGAGTTCCAATCAATAACTCGTTAGGTGGCGAAATCAATCTTGCCGACTTACCCTTTGATAATTTGGAAAAAATTGAAATCTACAAATCGGGAACACCTGCTGGGTTTTCTGGATCTGCCATTGGTGGTAGCATTAATTTAGTTTCCAAAACTAAAATTGATAAACCAATCACACGTGTGAATTTGATGGGAGGCAGTTTTAAAACGGCAAAGGCAACTGTAACCCATATGGACCAATTCTCCAGTGGTTCTTATTTTATCCAGGCATTACAGGAAACTTCAGACCAAAACTTTGCTTACTTAAATAACAAAGGAACCGTATTATTTAATACCTATGATGATACCATCGATGAAAGGAGAAATGCACAGTTTCGGAAAACTGGCTTCACTGGTAATGTATCATTTGAAGTTGGTAAAACAAAAATTAATTTTTTAAACGATTATATCCACAGAAAACAAGGGTTACCTGGTCCAGGCAATCGGCAAACCACTTCGGTTGGTAGAGTATTTAGCAAATTATCTTCAGCAGTTACGACAGAAACAAATGAGTTTTTATTAACAAATTTGACATTGGAAACGAAAACCTATGGGAATTTTGCAAAAGATGATTTGTTTGATCCAAAATCAGAATTTAGTTTTGGAACACCAGATTCTTTTACAAAAACAAACCAATATGGATTTCAAATCTCTCCCACTTTGTACTTGTTAGATTATTATCAAGTTTTGCGAACATCGATCCAAACAGAACAAGAGTTTTTTACTCGATACGAAAAACGTGCAAATCACGAAACAGAACGTAAGGAACCAAAAAAAAGAAGGGATACCCAAAGTTTCACCTTCCAAGATGAAATTCGTCTCTTTTCGAACCGATTGTTTTTAGTCCCACAAGTACGTTTTGAACGATACACCGATCGATTCGGAAAAGACGAAACAAGTATACGAAATCAACTTTTGGATCCTACTTCTGATGTTTTTTATGTCAGACAAAACTTCACCAATCCAAGTTTCGGAATCAAATTCATTTGGTTTAAAAAAGAAAATTTGGAATTTGGATCACTTGCTAATATCAGCAAAGATTTCAGGATACCCAGCTTTTTAGAGTTATTCGGTGAAAGAGGAAGTATCGTAGGAAATACAAAACTGAGACCTGAACAAAGTCAAAATGGTGATATTGGATTTTATCTTAATTCAAAAATTGATTCCAATTGGAAAATTCAGTCTGACATTTCCTATTTTCAAAAACGAATATATGATATGATTTTGTTTTTGCCAAACTCTCAGTTTACTTTACGCCCAGAAAACGTGGACCAAGCTTTTATTCGTGGTGTTGAAACGAATCAAAACATCATTTGGAAAAAAGGAATTAAGTTTAATTTAAATTATACATACCAAGATGCTAAAAATTTCTCCGAATCACCAGCGTTAAATGGCAAATACCTTCCACTTCGTTCCAAAAGCCAAGGCAGTGCCTTACTCGCGTTTTTTAATGACAAATCGGAATTGGGAATTGAATACCAATACATTGGGGCAAATTTCCGAGACAGATCCAATGAATATTTGGGTTATTTACCAGCGCGCCAATTTTGGAATCTATATGTTCAGTATTCACCTTACAAAAACAAAGAAACTGGAAATGAATTGATTTTAAGTTTTGAAGTGAGAAACCTTACTGACAAACGTGTAGAAGATTTGGTTGGTTATCCATTACCGGGTCGCAGTTATTATGTGACAGGGAGTTATCGATTCTAATGAAAGTTCAAAGTTCATACGGAAATTGGAAACAATTAGTTAACATCCCAATAATACTTTTTCTTTTTGTGCAGTGTAGCCAGTTAGAAATTGAAAAACCAAGTTTATTCCAATTTTTATTTTTATCTGCATCCCCTACTTCCGTAGGAGTTGTCACTTCCGATTTTGCCAGTGGTGGGAGGTTCAAAACTTTCGAACCAAATTCGTTTACCACGTTTCCAACTTCGATCCCCATTCATTCTGATGCAGTTGGCAGATACACAAATGACCGAGTTTTTATCGTCAATCGATTGAATCGTGATTCGATCCAAGTATTAAATCCTCAATTCGGTTTTCTCACCGAACAAGAGTTTAGTGTTGGACAAGGGAAAAATCCTCAAGATATATCTGTTTGGAATGATAAATATTTTATCAGTTTGTACAATGCTGATGAACTTGTGATTTATAACCGCTCTTCAGGAATCAAAACTGGGAGTGTATCATTTACATCTCTTCGAGAAACCTTTTCTACATCCGGAATTCCAGATAGTTCCGTGGAAGCATCCTATATGATCCAAGACGGTTCAAGTTTGTTTGTTTTACTGCAAAGACTTGATCGAAATGATGTCTCAGGTTACCTTCCTCCTAATTCCGATTCCTATTTAGTAGAAGTGGATATGGATTTAAATCAAATCAAAGCAGTGTATACACTTCCCTATCGTAATCCAAGTTCCAAAATCCAAAAAGTATTTTTATTCGGAGAACCACATTTAGTATTTTCATGTGTAGGGAGAGTTGGTTTCATTTCGCAAATTGATGCAGGTATCATTGCCTTCCGATTGAGCACAAGACAGTTTCATCCCAATCGATTGTTTGCAGAAGAAACAGCTGGTGGTGATATCCTATCGTTTCAGATTAAAAATGAAGAGTATGGTTATGCGTCCGTACTTGATTCAGGATTTAACAAAACCATCCAAGTCTTTCGCCCTCGCACTGGTGAAAAACTAGGAACTCTATTACAAATCCCAGGCAATATTGGAATTAGTTTATCGGGTTTGTTACTCACAAACGAGGGCAAACTACTCGTGGGTTCCACGGATTTTTCAAGGCCAGGGATTTATGTGTATGACACGAACATTGGAAATGTTTTGTTAAACCCGATTCCTAGTTCCGTGGAGTTAACTCCTTTCGACATCTTCCAGTTGCAAAATCTTCCCTAATTTTCAAAATGGAAAAAGACAGGGGAATCTAATTTATGTTAACTCTTAAGAAACATTCACAAGGTGCATTGACCAAACAAGTTTTACTCATCGTACTCGATGGAGTGGGTTACACAGAAAAAGGATTTGAAAATGGGAATGCCGTTGCCAAGGCAAATATGCCAGTTTTAAAAGGACTTTGGAAAAACCACCCAACTGTATTACTAAAAGCTCACGGGACAGCCGTTGGTATGCCGAGCGACGAAGACATGGGAAACTCTGAAGTGGGTCACAATGTGCTTGGTTCAGGACGTATCTTTGACCAAGGGGCAAAACTTGTTTCCTTATCCATTGAGAATGGAAGTTTGTTCAACGGACCTGTTTGGAAAAAAATTGTTTCCAATTGTTTAAATCATCAATCTACATTTCACTTGATCGGACTTTTTTCTGATGGTAATGTTCATAGCCATATAGATCACTTAAAAGCACTCATCGACAATGCGATCAAACAAAATATAAAGAAAATAAGATTACATATTTTGTTAGATGGAAGAGACGTTCCCGAAAAATCCGCGTTAGACTACTTAATCCCATTTGAAACCTATTTGGATTCCCATAGAAAATCAGGCATTGACATATTCATTGCATCTGGTGGTGGTCGGATGGAGTTAACTATGGACAGGTATGATGCAGATTGGTCCATGATTGAAAGAGGATGGAAACACCATGTGGAAGGCGAAGGAAGGATATTCCCTTCTGCAAAAGAAGCTATCGAAACTTTCCGCACTGAAAATCCTTCTGTGATCGACCAATACCTGCCTGGATTTGTGATTGGTGATGGAAGTGGTAACCCTGTTGGAAAAATTTTAGATAACGACTCTGTTGTATTTTTTAATTTCAGAGGTGATAGAGCCATTGAAATTTCAAGAGCATTTACTGAAGAAAATTTACCACTACTCAACCGCAATCGATTTCCAAAAGTAGAATTTGCAGGAATGATGCAATATGATGGTGATCTCTTTATCCCCAAACAATACTTAGTTGCTCCACCAACTATTGACCGCACTATGGGTGAATACTTTGCCAATGAAGGGATAGCACAATATGCATTGTCCGAAACACAAAAATTTGGCCACGTAACTTTTTTTTGGAATGGGAACCGATCTGGTTACTTCAATCAAAACTTAGAAACATATGAAGAAGTCAAATCTGATATCATTCCTTTTGACCAAAAACCTGAAATGAAAGCAAAAGAAATCACTGACAATTTGGTCCTTGCTCTCACTTCACACAAATTTCCATTCCTAAGAGTGAATTATGCGAATGGAGATATGGTGGGACATACTGGAAATATGGATGCAACAATCAAAGGATTGGAATACTTAGATGTTTGTTTGGATCGAATCAAAAAAATTTGTGATGAAACAAATACGGTTTTGTGTATCACTGCCGACCATGGTAACGCTGACGAGATGTACCAATTAGACAAAAAAGGAAATGCTCAAACTGCAAAAGATGGTAAACCTGTTCCCAAAACAAGTCACACCCTCAATCCCGTACAATTTGTACTGTATGATCCAAAAGGTAAAATCCAACTCGAAACAAAATTAAAGGAATCAGGTCTTGCAAACGTAGCCGCAACCATGATGGATTTATTAGGTTTTGAAGCTCCAGAAGGTTACCACCCAAGTCTAATTCATAGAAATTAATTTTTCCTAATTCCTATGATGTTTCGAATCTTTACCTATCTTTTGTTCAGTGTATTTGTATGGAACTGTTCAGAAGATGGGATTGGATCTTTCTCCGAAGAAACCAAAGAAAAAATCCGTAAAAAAATCAAACAGGAAGGGTTCCAAGGTGTAGTCCTTATCTCTCAGGATGATACAGTATTATTCCGAGAAACCATTTATTCTGGAAAACGAAGGAAACGTTCACAACTCTTCCAAAAACATGCTTTTCCGTTAGGTGAATCTTCCAAATTATTCACTACATATTTAATCCATCGATTGGCAGAAGAAAAAAAAATAAACATTGCCGATCCCATTCAAAAATACCTTAAATGGTTTCCAAATCCGAAGATCACAATCGAACATTTGTTACGTCATACATCTGGCCTTCCTAAAATCATTGAGTTTATGCCAAATTTTGACTCAGAAAGATCAAACTTAAAACGTGATGATATCAAAAGGTCATTTTTAGAATCCAACTTTAAACCCAACTTTGCACCAGGTGAATACTGGAAATACAGTCGATTGGATTATTTATTTTTGACTTATCTCATCGAGTTTGTAACCAATCAACCTTACGCAAGTGTTGTGAAAAAAGAAATTTTTGAACCTTTGGAATTGAAACATTCGCAAGTGGATCCAAACGACCTTCTCCTTGGCAACAGTGGTATCTTAAGTACACCAGAAGATTTAAAAATTTTTTCAGAAGCAATACGTACAAACAAAGGAATTTCCAAAGAAGCAAAAGAATCAATCATCAAAAGAACTGTTCTTACAGATGCCATTTCAGAAGATCCAATCGCTTTTGGAGAAGGAGTTTATGTTGGAGACTATTTTTACTGGGCATATGGGAAAAAAAATGGAGTTTCCAATTTCATTTACCACGATTTAAAGAGTAGAATTTTTATCACTATCGTGAGTCCTTATGGAGTTAGTAAAGGTGATTTGTCTTCAATCAAGTCTACCTTAACAGAAATTATATTCAGTGCCAAAAAATTAAATCTCAGAAAAAAGACAAACTCTCCAAACGAATTGTACATTGAAGATTTTATGAAAGAAGAAAAAGTTCCATCTCTTGGTATTGCTGTTTATAAAAATTATAACTTACAATGGAAAAAGATGTATGGAACAAAAACACAACAGACAGTTTTTCGAGCTGGATCATTGTCCAAAACTATGACAGCAACTGCAACATTACGATTAGTTGAATCGGGGCAGTTAGATTTATATTCCAATTGGATTAACAAACTAAAACAGTACAAAGTGTCCGTTCCAAAGGGCAAAAAAAGAAGTATTGTGAATTTAGATTTACTCTTATCACATACAAGTGGGTTAACTGAAAAAGGGAATTGGGATGATCCAATTAACTCTGGTAAAAAACACCTGAGAGATTTAAAGGATACCAATGTTTCAAAAGGGAACGGGCTCAAACTTTATTATAGACCTGGAACAAAATCTCGTTATTCGGGTGGTGGGTATAGTATTGTCCAAGAAATTTTAACAGAACGAACAGGAGAACCGTTTCCCACTTTGATGGAGGATTATGTATTCAATCCATTACATATGAAACGAAGTACGTTTCGTCAAAATCTAACAGAAAAAGATGATAGATGTGATGGTTATGATGAACTTGGAAAGATTTTACCTGAAAAAAAATTCGTAACTCCTGAACTTTCCTCTGGTGGTTTATGGACAACTCCAGAAGACGTTGGAACTGTTTTTAATGAAGTGGCAAAAGCCAAACAAGGCCGTTCTGATTTTTTAAGCAAAGAATCAGCTGAATACCTACTTTCACCCAAAATGAGTGCTGCCAGTTTAACTGTACATGCACTAGTCGCCCATGGATTTTTTCTGAACCGGACCGGCAAAACAGAGTATTTTTTCCATGGAGGCCATACAAAGGGACATAAGTCTTTAGCCATTTTTAACGCTGAAAAGGGGTATGGAGTGGTCATCATGACCAATTCAGAGAATGGATCCAAACTGATCTGGCGGATTTTAAGGACCATTTCTGTGGATGAAAAATGGGATAAGTTTGTGAATTAAACTATTGACCAAATTATTAAATTGGCTATTCTCTAAGCGATTCGATGGAATATACAGAATCTAAATCTAACGGAATTGTAGTCCTTAAATTGTTTGGCAACTTAGATATGTTAAATGCCGGCATTCTCAAAGAAAGGATCAAAGAATCTGCGTCCCAATCCGAACATCGATTTATCTTTGATTTGGAAGGAGTCAGTTTTATCGATTCCTCTGGGTTTGGACTTATCATGTCTCTCAATGACAAACTCACCGAATTAGGAGGAGGTTTGAGAATCGTAAACGTTTCAAAAACCATCCGTCAAATTTTTAGAATCTCAAAAATTTCATCTGTCATCCAAATCTTCGAATCCACAGAAGAAGCAATCGAGTCCTTTCACCCTTAATTTTTCTCAAATATTTAACACTTAATAAACATTAACTTTAAGTGACAGACGTTGTTACCATTTTTTTCCAAAAGTTTTTGAGTTTTAATACTTTTGGATTTTCTGGTGCCATTTCCTGTAACGCCAGTAAAACTTCTTTGGATCGTTCGATGTCTCTTCTATGCATCAATATCTCTGCTAATAGTAGTAAGTTGTTAAAATTCTTTGGATCACGATACCTAAGTCTCTCTGCATAGTCTGTCGCAAGAACAAAATCTCTTTTTTGTTTATGGGCATAAGCGATGTAAAATAAAAAGTCTGTATCACCTGGATTTAACTGTAGATATCGGTTTGCGAGAACAATTGCTTTTTCGTAATCCTTAGATTTCATATAGAGTTTGGATAATTCTCTCAAACAATACAAATCATCTGGTTCAGATTCCAAGGCAAGTTCCAAAGCAAAAATAGCATTATTCCATTCACCATCTCTGTAGGACTGTATTCCTTCACCTAACATTTTATAGTATGTATTGTTTTTTGCAGATTCTTTTGCAGCATATGCAACTTCCTCTAAAAATGAAATCCTCATCAGACTCAAATCATCAGTTAGTTCACCGAATAACATCATCACACGGCAGATCTCTGCTAAATCTCCAGCACCTTCTGTGACATGGCGAAGAAAAACTGTTTCATCATCGTTGATCATTCGGTTTCCACCAGAATGCCCAACAAACAAATCATCCCGGCCATCAGACCCCAAAATCAATACATCACCTGGACGTAACGGATAAATTTGAATGACAACTTCATCACCACTCATTTCCGTAAAACCAATCTTACGCAATGAATGTTCGTTTTCCAAAAAACTTGCCACACCGTCTCTGTATAAAACAATCCAAGGGTGTTCTGCATTAATGTAATACAAAGTACCAGTTTCTTCGTCCACCAAACCTAAAATAGCGGAAAGTAACATGTGACCATCAAAACTAATAAACACATTATGTACTTCCTGGAAACACTCCTTTAACCAACGTTCGGGGTGCCTGTCTTGCATGTACCTTAGTTTCTGAGTGCGTGTGATGATGGATTTAAATACAGTTCCCATAACCAAGGCACCACCAGCACCTTGTATGGATTTTCCCATTGCATCTGCATTTAAAAATACAGTGTATTTTTTCCCCATGAGATAAATTGAATCAGAAACAGATAAATCACCACCAATCTCAGATTGTTTATTTCGAAACTGAAACTGTTTCATTTGCCTTTCGAAAATTTGAATCGAAACGGTCTCTGATTTTGCAAAAGATCCTTTGAGTGGTTTGATGAGTAGTGACGTTAAAAAATAATCACCATCTTGTTTTTCTTGCATCTTTTGCATTTCAGATAAAGTATCATTCAGTTCTCTCGTGCGCTGGTTTACCATCTCTTCTAAATGATTTTGGTGTTCGGCTAACTCCTCTTTCATTTCAACAAAAACACGCCCCATTTGTCCTATTTCATCACTTCTATGGGTTGGTAAAGTTTCAGGTTTCCATTGGTCCAAATCTACCATAGCTGATGTAAGTAGTTTGATTGCTTCCACCATATCCCGAGAAAATAAAAAGGAGATCAGAAAGATAACGCCACATAACACTAAAGATGCGACTACAAAAAAAGACCAAATTTTCCACGTTTTCGATTCTACTTCGTTCTCATCAATCATCACATGAAATACAAGTTGTTTGATCGTTTGAGAACTTCCAACGTATGGAATTTTTACTAAATAATAAGGTTTATTTTGGAAATGAAATCTTTGTTCTTCTAAAAGTAAGTCTGGATTTTCATTCATCACCATTCGGATCATATCCGATCCTACAGTTTTCACCTTTCCTTCCTGAAAAATTGCCAGATGGATCCGATTGTCTTTTGAAATTGTTTTTGTAAAGTTATCATCAACGACTTGTCCAATGAGAATTGTGCCTCGACCAAAAAGAGGTGCTGCCAAACGAAATCCAAGTCCACTATGCCCATCTTCTAAGGCTGCAGTTGCTTGGCCATTCAGAGCATTTTGAATGATGGGTTGGTTTTTTTTATCATCCCCAAAATCTTTTGGCCTATGAACACGAAAGACTACTTTTCCTTGGTTATCACCTAGTTCAAAAATAGAAAGACCATAACGTTTTAAGATTTGTTGCAAATAAGGAAGTTCTCTTTGTAAAACTTGACGATCACTAAGTCCTCGTTCCAAAATCTCCCTTGTTCTTGCATTAAAGGTAATTTCTTCTAATAATAACCTGAGTTTTTCTTCTTTGAACTCTAACTCTCGCTGAAAGTTCCGTGATAAGTCTTCTGCTCTTTGTGTTTGCGGGATATTTTTGACTGATTGTAAAAGGTAGGCGAAACTAGTTGTGAGAGCAATTACAAGAAGAATTTGACTCACACTCAATATTAATAAGAATTTGTAACGTATGCTCATAGAAAACTACGTGCATCTTCGCAAATTTACGTTACAATCAAATGACATTCCTTTGAAGGAAATGTATCATCTGGAATTTTTAATATGAAACCAAATGCCACCTTATTTTTTCTCATTATTTTGGTTTTAGTAATTTATTATACAATTGAGGTGATTTTACATAATCTAACCTTAAAAAAGTTCAAACATAGAATCCATGTCAACGGCACTAGAGGAAAGTCAAGCGTAACAAGACTTATACGAGCTGGTCTCTCTGTATCTGGCCATTCTGTATTTGCAAAAACGACAGGAACACTTGCTCGTATGATATTCCCGGATGGTTCCGAAAAATCCATTTCAAGATTTGGAAAACCATCCATATTGGAACAAATCAAAATTCTCAAAAAAGCAAAGGCATCTGGGGCAGATATAGTTGTTTTGGAGTGTATGGCTTTGGAACCACGATACCAGTGGGCAAGTGAAGGTCAAATTTTACATTCTGACATTGGAGTGATCACAAACATTCGAGAAGATCACTTGGAAATTATGGGACCAAAATTAATTGATGTCGCAAAAACATTGTTATCTGCAAGCCCAATCAATGGAACACTTGTTGTCGGTCCAAACGATTTTGAAAAAGAAGTCCTAGATGTTTGTTTGGACCGAAATACAAAAGCAATCATTCTATCGAAAGAAGAGATTGAATCTGTTACTGATGAAGAAATTCTAAAGTTTCCATATTGGGAACACAAAGAGAATGTATATCTTGCACTTAAAGTTTGTGAATTATTGGGAGTGGAACGTAATGATGCCTTAAATGCAATGTGGAAAGTAAATCCAGATCCAGGTGCACTTTCCGTATTACCAATTCACTTTTTTGGGAAAGAGTTTATCTATGCAAATGCAATGGCGGCCAATGATCCTAGTAGCACAAAACTCATCTGGAATTCTATTTTACAGAGATATCCTGATATTAAAAAACGATTCATATTATTCCATACAAGAGAAGATCGCCCAGAACGAACCATACAACTCACAAAAGAGTTTGCTAATTGGGAAGGTTATGATGCCATCATTTTAATTGGTTCATCTACTACACTTGCGTTTCAATGTTTAAAATCATATTCGAATACAGATGTTCCTATTTATGTATGGGAACACTTAAGTTTAGATGGAATATTTGAATCTTTACTTTCAATACTTCCAAAACAATCATTGGTATTTGGAATGGGGAATATAGTGGGACTTGGTATGGATTTGTCTTTATATTTTAAGAATAGGTCAGAACAAACATATGAATGAAATTCTCCCTTTGTCGATTGGACTCAGTTTGGTGATCAGTTTGGTTTTTTCAGAATTATTTGGTATTTTAGGTACGGGACTCGTTGTACCTGGATACCTTGCCTTATCTCTCACACATCCCAAAAATATCGCGCTCACGTTTCTTATCGCATTTTTATCATTTATTTGTGTTGAGCTTCTTTCAAAATTTTTAATGATCTTTGGCAAAAGAAAGATAGTCTTCATTTTGTTATTTGGATACTTTTTTGGTTACCTATTAAATTATCAAATTTTACCAGACATAGATTTATCGTATTTATCAGAAGTAAGAGGGATCGGATTCATCATTCCTGGACTCATTGCTGTATGGTATGAAAGACAAGGAGTATTGGAAACTACTTCCGTATTAATCTTAGCTGCCATATTCGTCAAAATTCTTTTAATTTTTCTTTTAGGAAATGAATTAGAAAACTTATGATTACAAAAGTTTATTGGTCACCTTGGCAACATTCACGTGTAGCATTATTTTTACTGGCCGTCCTTGGTGTAATGGGATTATTATTAATCGAAACGTGTAAGGTAAAAAAAGAACAACCTTACTTCAAAAAAAAATTACATGCAGCTAAATTAGCTGAACGTGGGTTCCAAATCTTAAAACCCGAACTTCTAAAACATAAAAAACCTGATTATAGAGAATTTGATCCAACGAATTCAGGTTTAATTGGAGAATTTTTAACTCCAGTGACGAGTAACAGTGGTTCATTGCAGGCAAAACAAACTTCCGTAAACCCAAATTTTGCTGCTGTAATGGTTCAATTCCTGAAAAAAGCAAAAGTAGAGGAAGGTGACACAGTAGCTGTTGCCATCTCAGGTTCATTTCCGGCATTAAACATTTGTTTGTTTGCTGCATTAGATACTTTAAAACTAAAACCTATCATTGTATCGAGTGCTTCCGCATCTCAATTTGGAGCGAATCATCCTCAAATGTTATGGCTTGATATGGAAAATGAATTAGAATCTTCTGGTATATTTTCCTATCGTTCCAGTTATGCATCATTAGGTGGTATCCAAGACAAAGCAGCAGGAACTTCAAAAGAAGGGAAAGAAATGCTTTTACGTGCGCTAAAACGTAACAAAGTCAAATTATTAGATCCAATCCACTTTGAAGACTCAATTGAAAAAAGAATGAAATACTATGATGAATTATCGCAAGGAAAACCCATCAAACTTTTTATCAATGTAGGTGGGGGTACAACGATTTTAGGAACAAGTTTGGGCAAACAAGTTTTTAAAAATGGATTAATCACTGATTTACCGGAAGAGGTTCATATTCCCAATTCCGTGATTAAGTCGTTTTTAGAACGGGAAATCCCTGTTATCAATTTCATTCAGATTGAATCATTAGCGAGAAAATTCGGGCTTCCATTAACTCCTAAAAAAGTTCCAAAACCAGGTGAAGGAAAAGTATTTTATTCAGAAGAATACAATCCGTTTTTGTATGTTTCTGTTTTCCTTTTTTTGCTCATTGGATTGTATGGAGTAACGAGACTCGGTTGGGGTGAAAATGAAGAAGATCGTTACCTTCCGATCACACTCCGTTCCAGGTGATTCCATATGGCAAAGATCATAGTATTATCAATTTTACTTTTTTTGATTTTACGTTGGGTGAGTCGCATTTTGATCTTACCTGCAAAAATTGCAGAAGAACTTGGTAAAAACCAAAGGGAAACATTCCAAAATAGGCCAAATTCATCCCCATCCAAAGAAAAAGACATCTCTGACCGTGGAAAAATAATCGAATAACTTCCAATTTCAGACGAGAAAATTTCCAATTTGGACGAAATTCTAAATAAGATGAGACAGAATTCGTCGGCCAAATTTGCCCATTTTTTCCACACGAATCACCTAAAAAACGCCACTCGTTTCCTATTCACATTATCTTTGTTAGTATTTATCCAATGTGGTGTTCCCAAAGGTGAATTTGGTTGGACAACTACCAAAATGGAAGAAATGGACATTCTGGAACAACACATCCAAACCATCACCGATTATAAAATGATGAGGGATGATCTTATTTTTTCACCAACTGATACCATTCATTATGTTTACCAATTTTCAAGGAATCCTGGACTCGAAACAGATTTTCATATTTCACTCAACCGATATGAATTGGATTTTGTGGAAATTGATATTAAAAAGAAACGAGTAGAACCAGATAGTCTGGCAATACGAGATGAATTTTCTTTACTAAGAACTGGTGAATATTTAATTAAAATCGTACATGAAGGTGATACGGTTGATGAAGTAAAATTTAGAGTTTTGCCTGATGAAGGATATACACAGGAAAATCTAGAACAAGAATTAGCTGGTGATCAAACCGACGAAATCATTAAATACTCTCGTTAATCGGTGGTTGGATATTTCCTGTTTCTAATATTTTTTTGATTCGTTCCAATTCTTTTAATGCTACACGGATATCTGTTTCCCCACCTTCTTTGATTACAAATTCGTAATACTCTTGGGCTTTTTTATAATCACGGTTTTCCTCTGAGAGAACCCCCAATCGAAATAAGATTTTAATGAGAGGAATTTTATTCCGTTTCGTTTCTAAAACACGTATCACAGCTTCTTGGTCTTCAATTTTTAAATCCATTAATCTATATTGTGATAAAGCATCATCAAGAGTTGTTACCATTAAATCTTTTTTCAATGTTTGTTTTTTCTCAATCAATTCCAAACGTTCTTTTTCTGCTAATATGAGTTTCTCATCTATTTTTTTCCATTGCATGAGAGCAATGTTTAATTTGTTTTGTTCTAATTCGAATTGTTTGAGTTTTTTATCTTTTTTACTAAGATGAAAATAAGCAATCGATTCCATTTCTGGAAGCCCTGTATCCTCCGTGAGGGATGGATTCCAATCTTTACTGTTTTTCTCTAACCAATAGGTTAAAAAACTGGCACCTCTTTCAGGATCTCCAATCTTTTGATTAAAAAACACACCGATTTCATAAGAAACCCTTGTTTTTTCAGGTGTATCTGGACTTAATTTAAAAAATGTTTCATAATAATTTCCAGCTAAAATATTTCTTTTTAAATCTGCATTAATCGTTGCTAAACGCAAATTGGCTTTTATTATTTTTTCTTTCTCGTCTTCAGTTGGATTTGGATTTTTTAAATACTCATTTAAAGCTTTTTCATAAAAATCAGCAGCTTTTTCTTTTTTCCCATCTTGCCTAAATTGTTCAGCGATGTCATTTAATACATTAGGGTTTTCATTCCAAATACGATAAGCTCTTTCTAAAATCAGCTCATAAGCAAAAAAATCAGTATTTCTTTTATAATCAAAAAGAACGTAAATCCCTTTTCCTGCGGTTCCTAATTTATTTACAATTTTGAGTCTTTCTTTGTTATCATCTTCTAGTTTTTTAACAACATTGGCGAAAGCATAAAGATCATTTGATTCAATTTGTTTTCGTTTGTTAAGGTAAACCAAATACCTTTTATTATATGAATCTTCATAATTTGATTTTGCACTTTTTCTAGTTTCTTCTATCAAACGAACTTCATCATTCCAAAGTTTTCTTTGAGGTACTAAATCTGATAACTGTTTTCCTTCTCGAATCCAATTACTTTCTTTAAGATGAATGTCATCCTTTGCTTTTTTTAATTTTTGTTCTGATTGGATCCACTCCTTGTACAATCGTTCATGTTCTTTTGCCGAACTTTCATCATATCCAAGTACATCTTCTCTTTGCCATTCTCCCATTCGGAATCCTTCTTCGGTCATCTCTAATGGATGGTAACGGAAGGCAGCGATGTAATGCCTTAGAGCAGGGGCAAACTTTTCAGATTCTACATATAGTTTTGCGAGTTTGGTATGCAAATAATACAAAAGTGGTGAGTCACGAACGATAAAGGTTTCAGAATGTTTGTGTGTACTTTGCCAAAGTAATAACCGAATGTCATTCATCTCCGTGCGAGAATTATAAACATTTCCTTTTTCGCGATCTTCCCAAATTCGTTTTTCTTCGATGAATTGGCTATAATATCGTTTCAGAAGACCTTCCGCCTCACGGATCTTAGTCTCCAAATTTTTTGGACCTGTCTCCTGTCCTGGATCCACAGGTAAATCAGCACCAGGGATGACAGGTACATCGGGTGCATTCGGGTCCACTGGTTTTGGTTCATCTCGAAGGGCAATCCCTGAATCTTCATCGATGTTGATTCTTTTTTCTGAGTCGAGAGATTTGACTTCCTCCATGGAAATCACCTGGAGGGGAGAGAGATACAAACCTGAGAGTGGATTCCTGCGGTCTTCTTCCCCTGCCCAAATTGAAAATTGTAAAATGAAAAAAAGGAACCAAATGGACAACTTGGAGTTATTTCTTTTTGAAACCTGATTGTCCGAGAGTGAAAACTCCAATTGTGATTCCTACCTAAAGTCAATTATCGGCGAAATTTCAATTTTCCCAATACAAAAGGTGTTGTATTCTTTTGCCAGATGGCGTTCACTAAAAAACAAATCCAAACCCAATCAACAAAAATCTCATGTCAAAAAATATAGTCGAAAGGTATCTCGTTCTCAAAAATAAATACAGGAATTATGATACAAAATATGCCTTAAAAAGGATGCAAGCTTTTCGACTTGCGACTCAAGAACTTTCCAGAAAGGGTTATGAAGTTGCTCTTGAGTTACTAGGCTCCATCAATTTTGGGATTGTTGATCCAACTTCCGATGTGGATTGCATATTATTACTCGAATGTGATTTACACAAAGACCAAGGATCATGCCCCCACCATTGCAACAATCTAACGTTCGTTAAGACAGAAATCTCAAAATTTGTCACAAAACGATTAGCACCTGAATCGTTTAATATTGATTATTTAGATTCTATCAATCTAAAATATGTAGAAGAAAAAATCAGAACAGAAACTGTCCTAGGTGATGAGACACTTTATTGCCTGTTATTCTATCGCAATATCGGTAGACCTGTCAATCGACCACTTTTTATTCCTTTTTGTGATCAGTTAGAGGAGAATCATGATTTTGTAAAAGAAATCATTCCTTGGGCTTCAGAAGCTTTGGAAGGTTATCTAAATACCAACCAACATCGTATGTCTTTTAATAAGTACAATGAAAGAATCCGTGCCCGAGGCCTAAGCCTTCCAGAAGGATTACAACAAGAACTGCAAGCCTATATGGAAGGTGAGTCTTAGAACATAGCATATTTAGTAGAAACAACAATGAATATGCCCGTACATGATACAAAGATTCAGAATTTAGTATTCATTTTGTCTCATCACCAAATTTAGTATTGATTTGAATATTATTCTTTACTACTTTTCTTTTTTCATTAGAGTGTCGCCATGTTGGATGCAAGTTGGATGCCCAAAGGGAGACTGTTCCCTTACTTACTTACCAATTTTGTACTATTTATTTTTGTCTCCATTGCTTTTGCCTATTATACTGCCAGCGAAAGAAACATAGATGCTGCAGAAGAAAATCGTTATAAATCCTTACAAATTGCAAACGAACTCAGGCAATCTTCCGACCAACTAACAAACTTAGTTCGTTTGTATGCTATTCAGAAAAAACCTAAATATAAAGACTACTTCCAACGAATTTTAGAAATTCGAAATGGAGAAAAACCAAGACCAAAAGGTTATGACTATGCATATTGGGATTTAGTCATCGCAGATGAATTACCTCCTCCACAAGAAGAAGGGGAACAGATCAGTATTTATAATGCAATGAAACAAGCTGGTTTTAATGAATCGGATTATTCACTACTCTCCTTATCAAAAGAAAAATCAGACCAACTTACCAAAATCGAATTTGAATCTATGTCTTTGATAGAAGAAGAATTAAAAACAGGAAGGTCAAACCCAAAAGCAATTAGGATTTTATTTGATGATCATTATTTGAAATGCAAAGCAGAGATCATGAAACCAATTAATGATTTGTATGTCCAACTCGACGAAAGGACTTCACAAGCAATCTTAGATGCAAAAGAAAAAGTTTTTTTCTTACGTACTGTCTTAATCCTCTCTGGAATGATTTTTGGTATTAGTTTATATTTAACCCATAGATCATTAGTGTCCATTATGGGAGGAAGTGTTGATGAAGTATTCCGACGAATTTCTTTACTTGGCGAAGGTAAATTTACAGGAGAAATTCAAACTATAAATAATAAAAATTCAATCTTAAACAGTTTAAATATCACACAAAAAAGATTACAAGAGTTATATGAAGAAAAGGAAATGGCAAGTCATGCAAAATCAGAATTTTTAGCATCCATGAGCCATGAAATCCGCACTCCTCTCAATGGAGTCATTGGTATCACTCAAATTTTATTTAAAACCAATTTAGATACAGAACAAAAGAACTATCTAAAAACCATTGTCGATGCTGGAAAAGCTCTCTTAAATATTTTAAACGATATTTTAGATTTCTCTAAGATTGATGCTGGGAAATTAAAAATTGAAAATATACCATTCCATTTACCAAATTTAATCAAAGAAATTTTCGATTTATTTGTGATCGAATCTCAAGCAAAACATTTAGAATTTTCCTATCAAATTGATTCCAAGGTTCCTGATACCATTATATCAGATCCAAGTAGGATACGTCAGATTTTATTTAATCTAATCGGAAATGCGATCAAATTTACAGAAACTGGATACGTTATCCTTCATGTCGAAATCAAAGACCAAATGATTCTCTTTGAAATTAAGGATTCTGGAATTGGCATTTCATCAGAGAAACTCTCGTCTTTATTCCAAACATTTTCACAACTAGATGCCTCCACCTCACGAAAGTATGGTGGAACTGGACTTGGTTTGGCTATCTCAGAACGTTTAGTAAAGTTATTGGATGGGAAAATTGGCGTAAAAAGTGTGAAAGGAGTTGGTAGCACATTTTGGTGTATGATTCCCCTTTCCATACCGGAGGAAACAGTTTCTAATCAAATACTTAGTCGAGAAGATACAGAAGATAAAAGCACAGAACAAAATGATTCTGAAAATTTTACCAACCAATCATTCTTAGTTGTAGAAGACAATGTTTTGAACCAGAAGGTGATTGGTGGATTACTAAAAAAACAAAACATCAATTTTGATTTGGCCGAGAATGGGAAAATAGCTGTTGAAATGTTCCAAAAGAAACACTATGACTTGATTTTAATGGACTGTGAAATGCCAATCATGGACGGATTTGAAGCTACTACCAAAATTAGGGAAATAGAAAAAAATAAAGAACAAAAATCAGTCATCATCGCTGTCACAGCACACGTTTTAAATGAACATAAACAAAGGTGTTCTGAAGTAGGGATGGATGGTTTTATCAGCAAACCGTTTTACATTGATGATTTATTGCAGACATATACGAAAGTGTTAAATAACAAACGACTCAAATAAAAATGCATTGAATGACCTTACATATTTAACTATTTCAAATTTTTTTATTTTTGATTCGTCACGTGATCCAAATTACCATCCCCATAAGTATGTAAAACTTCTGAAACAATCACTTGGTATCCCTCATACCATTTGCTATACTGTGATTTAGCTGATTTGTGATCAGAAAAATCTTTTAATGCTTTTAATCCATTTTCAGTTTGGAAATAATACACAACTGCTAAAGTGCCTTTTTCCTCATTTGACCACTGGTCTCTTCCTAAATACTCAGGGTGTTTTACAACAAAACTTTCGATAGATTGATCCAAGGATTCAAATTCATGATCGGAAAATTTTTGTTTAAAAATAAAGGTAGCAGAAATCATAATTTAAACATAGATAATTCCTGATTCAATTCGACAATGAGAGAATTTAATTCTGCAGAAGATTTTGCTGTTTTTTCTGACATCATCGATAACTTTGCAGTATCATTTGCCAAGTGGTGGACAGAGGTTCCCATTTCTTCATTTACTTTCTTTTGTTCTTCGGTAGCAAAGGAAACGGAAGTGGATCTGTTGACAATATTTTCAGATTGTTTTCTAATTTCCTCAACTTCAGAAATTTGTTCTAAATTTGCTTGGTTCACTCTATCGATATTGTTGATGATCTCGATGACACTCTCTGATAAATATTGAAAGGTTTCACTTGCTGATTTAACTGATGAAACTGACATATGTGTGGAAATCGAAACTTTTTTGATGAGTTCTGAAATTGTTTTTGTGGAAGAAGCAGTTCTCTCTGCCAGTTTACCCACTTCCGATGCAACAACGGCAAACCCTCTTCCAGCATCACCTGCCCTAGCAGCTTCAATGGACGCATTTAATGCGAGTAAGTTGACTTATTCCGAAATATCTTTAATGATTTCTAATATTTTCCCAATTTCCAATGCATTTTTATCTACTTCTTCGATTGATTGGATCGCACTAGAAATTGATTTTCCACTTTTGATGACTTCTGCTTCAACCGAATCTGCTTTTGATTTTGCTTGGAGTGATATTTCTTTCACACTTGATGAAATGGTAAATAGATGTTCGATGGATTCATTAGTGGCAGCCGTTAATTTTTTTTGTTCTAACGCATCGGTATATATACCATTGATAGAAGAACCATTTTCTTCTAATGCTGCTGCTACCTCCTCCAAAGATGCTGCTTGTACTTGTGAATGTTCCGCGGAATCACCGGATAAACCTTCAAGTGTTTTTGCTTCTGTCTGAATTTTTGTAGAATGTTTGGTAATGGATGTTAATAATCGATTGAGTTTGATTTTTGCTTCTTCCAAATAAAGAGAGATCACACCAATCTCATTTCTAGTTTGATTGATGCGAAGATCTGATCTCAAATCTCCTTCCGCAAATAATTTTAAAATATTTGATACATCCCTAATGGTTGCAGATGTATTTCCAGTCAGTTTCCATAACACAAAAAACAAAATAGAAATCATGATCAGAAGAAAAGCACTTAAACCCAGACATACCATTTCCAATTGGTGATCACTTACGAAGTTTCGAAACTGAGAGTAGATATAAAATGAAAATATAAAGTATTCGATTACAAACGTTGAAAAAATAGGAAAAAGCAAATTCGCAAACAAACTAAGTGGTTTTAAACGTAATTCATTGTACACATCATACATCTTTTTCTCAACATAAATGTAGAAGAAGGATGAAATCGCCATTGCAAGTAATACACCAAGTAGGGAAAAAAACAGAACCTCCCCGTACGTTTTAACCAAACCAAATTGAAACGAAAGTACCATCGTGAGAATAGGTCCGCCAACATTGGTGGATAGAATATTGAGAGCTCCATTTTTAGAATGGTTCCGAATCAATGCAAGTTCCTTGTCTGTATAAATGATTCCTTCCGGACGATTCATTTGTTTTTTGAAATTTCTATCCTTGAAAAAGAAAATGATGGCATGTGCACCAATAATTGGTGGGGCCAAGTAGAGTAAAATTTTCAGTATGGATTCAAAATTACCCAATCCAAAGATAAGTAACATTCCAGCAAAAAAAAGAAAAGGATCTAGATTGGTGATGAGTAAGTAAGAAAGGAAAAAACTTTTTTGTTTCGGTTGGGAAACATACTCTTTTGGTTTCATTGGCAGTGAATTCTATAACAATAGCATTTTCCTTTGTCAATTGAAATTAAAGCTTCATTCACATTCCATAATGATTTTATATTCAGAAATATCCTAATACTCAAGATCCCATCCGTACAGTTTGTGCGAAACATGGACAATTGTTTGGAATTGATTGGGGAAAAGGTTTAAGGGTAAGAGGAAGATTTTGATTTGACGTTTTCTAAATGGCGGATGTCTTTTCCAGTATTCAACCTGACAAGTTCTTCCGCCACATTCACAGCATAGTCACCTAACCTTTCAAGTGCGAGAATGATCCTATACACGTCGGCAAATTCTTGTTTTTCCATATCAGGGACAGATCGATACTTTTGGAATGCTTGGTCACAAAGGTCATTGAGTTCGTCTTCCAGAGAATTCACACTCCCCATAAACCTCTCTTTTTCTTCTACTAAAGATTCGATCGCCATTCCTGCAAGAGTCGTGACTCTTGAAAGAATCAAAGTCATTGGTTCTTCATTTTTAAAGAGGCCTTTGCGGATGGTTTTATGACGAAATACATCAGCACAGTTAACTACTTGGTCTCCCATCCGTTCCATATTCCGAGTAATCCGTATAGCAGAAAGAGCAAATCGCAAAGGATCTTTTTTCAATACGATGTCATTGTCCACATCGCCCATCCCAAGAATGTTACGGTTACTCACGGCTTCTAATATGGCATTTTGGGAAAGGTTATCGTTTTCCTTTTCTAAATCATCGATGAGGTCATCACGTTCTACAATTTTTTCAGCTTGGGCATAATCATCTGATTCGAGAGCCTCACTGAGTAGTATCACTTGCTCCAAAACAAGTTCCGCCATGGAATATAAGTTTTTACGTAAGTAATAAAATTTAGAGATGATCATGTGAATTTTTTAACTTCCGTTATATGGTAGCTAGTTCCGTCATCTCTTCAACAGTGAGAATTTTTTCGATATCGATTAGGATGATGAACCGGTTGTCTTTTTTTCCAACACCTGTGATATAACGAGAGGAAATCCCTTTTACAGATGGAGGTGGTGGATCGACTTGGTTAGCTGGAAAATGTACGACATGGGACACTTTGTCCACAATCACACCGATTGATTTACCTGATACATTGATTACAATCGCACGGTCTGCCGACTCTGTTACATTTTTGATGTTCAATCGTTTGGCAAGATCAATCATCCTTACCACCTTGCCTCGGATGTCCATGATCCCGGCAAAGTAACTTTTGGATTGTGGAACGCGGATTAAATTTGTGATTTTAACAATTTCTTCAACAATTGTGATGGGGATGGCATACTCTTCATCTCCCAAATTGAAAATGATGTATTGCTCATGGATGAATTGGTTTGCTTGGGATGTTTCTTTGGCCATATCAATTTCTACTACTACGTCTAAAAATAGACGTAGCCGTTGTAGAAAAAATATGAGCCGAAACTGAGAAATGACAACACTTTTGTCATTAGTACAGAACGTTTTCTCACAAGAAAATCGAGTAGGCCTGCGATCATCCCTAAGACTGCTAAACTGAGTCCTAATACGACATAATCATAGTATACATAATAGACCAAACAACCAAATCCGATGCCAAGACAAACATCTTGCAAATCTCCCCAGACCCTTCGTTTGAAACGTGTCCAGAGCGATCCTCGCGCTTCTCTTGCCTCTCTCCGTTCTCGTCTCCAACGTTGGAACCGAGTTTCCCGAATAATACCAAAAATGGAATCATACCGAGTGGAGGGGAATAATGCCGACTCCAATGGCCCACGAGAGGTCCTGGTTTTTTCCGAAACCTCTGGTTGGAAGGGAGGGTAAATTTCATACGCTCCGCCAATGCTAACCAACATGTCTTTGTCAGGGAGAGAACTGAAGTATTCCCGAAAGGGCCAGATCTTACGAAAGACGGGGTAGGCACGCCCAGAAGTAATATCCTTCTCAGTTTGTACGGTACCGTTTTTCACAGTGGCTCCGTACATACGTCCCTTCTCTTCTTTGATTTCGACAGATAAACGAACGAGTCGTTCGTGAAAGTTGAACTCAGCCTCCAGGACATCCCCGAGAGGTGTTTCCATGGTAAATGCTCGGATGAAACCGGGGGTGCGGGGTTTCTGTTTCCTCCAGACTTGTTTCATAACAAATCTATCGGAGGAAACATTAAGTCACTGAAGAAAGATTATTTCTTCTTTTTGTGTCTGTTGGCTCTGCGTTTTTTCTTACGTTTGTGGGTTGCGATTTTTCTACGCTTTCTCTTTTTTCCGGAAGGCATTCCTTCCTCCTTATATCAAGCCTGTTCTGTCAAATTTCTAGTCGAGGTACTTTTGTAAAACTTTATTTTTCCTCATATTGGATAACATCGCTTTGATATCACCCACTCCTTCACGCGAAGTGATAAGGAGTACATCTGGTTCTTCCACAACGATTAGATCTTTCACACCAAGAAATGTGATGAGCTCTTTTTGAACGGAGGAAATATTCCCTGAAGCTTTGTGGTAATGTACTTCTTTTCCTTGGTGGTGGTTTTTCTCTTTGTCCCCTGGCAAAATGCGTTCGAGAGACATCCACGATCCAACATCATCCCAATTGAAAGTAGCTTCCACCATTCGGATACGATTGGATTTTTCCATGATCGCAGTGTCGATGGCTTCAGAAGGTAACATCTGGAATGCAGTTTTTAAATCCCCGAAGTTCTTAAATGGAAATCCATTTTTTAATGGACCTAGGATATGTGGCGCATGTCGTTCCAGTTCCGACAGAATGGTTTCCGTGCGGAAAAGAAAGATCCCCGGATTCCAATAAAAATTCTTCTTTTTGATGTATTTAAGCGCGGTTTTGAAATCAGGTTTTTCAAAAAATGCTTTCACCGTGTAACCTACATCAGTTGGTTTCCCCGTACTAATGTATCCATATCCAACTTCAGGTCGGTTTGGTTTTACCCCAAGTAAAACCATTCCATTTTCTGTTTCGAACAAGGCTTGTTCGATGGTTTTTGTGAACTCTTTGACAGGATCAATAAACGCATCTGCAGAAAGTACAATGAGGTTGGGATTTCCGTATTTTTTTTGGAAGTAAAGTGCAGAAAGGGCAATGATAGGTGCTGTGTTTTTTCCTTCTGGTTCGATGATAAAATTTCCAGATGGGAATTTAGGATCTTTTTTGAGAATTTCTGCCTTCAGAGTTGCATTGGTCCCAATGTAAATGCGATCCAATGATGTGATGGTTAGGGCTCTGTCGATTGTCTCTTTGAGAAGGGTTTTGTTCGAATAAACTTTCTGGAGCTGTTTGGGGGAATTGGTACGGGAACGAGGCCAAAACCTCTCCCCTTTCCCTCCTGCCATAATCAAAACAACAGGGGTTTCTTTTGGTAATTTTGCCATAGGGTTTGGAACCAGAATTTAGAAAGGGAAAGAGAGGAAAACTAGAAAAGAGTTAAGCCCCACCTGCTTCTTTCGGAGTTTCCTCGCTGTGAAGTTTGATCGGTTTTGCGGGAATGATGGTCGAAATGGCATGTTTGTATACCAAATTCTGTTTGTTTTCATTTTCTAGAATGATGGTGAAATTGTCAAAACTGACAACTTTTCCTTTTAAAGGAACTCCATTTAACAAGTAGATGGTGAGATCAATTTTCTCTTTTCTTGCTGTGTTTAAAAGTTGGTCTTGGATGTTATTTTTTGCCGACATTGGAAATCCCGAGTGTTCTCTCTATCTTTGTTCTATATTTGTATACAATTGGACAGCGGCATCAAAAGAAATGGGCGAAAGGAATGATTCTTTTTTGAACCAAGTAATTTGCCTTTTTGCATAATTTCTGTGACTTTGCGCCAACTGTTCAATGAATGTATTAATGTCTATCGTTCCATTTAAGAATGCAAGCGCAAAATTGTAACCCAAGGTTCGTAACCCAGGACAGTTTGGTCCGTACTTCGAAATCACTTCTTTCGTTTCCTCTAACATACCACTAACGATCTGATTCACTCGGGCATTGATGCGTTTGTAGAGAATGTCACGTGGCCAATCCAACCAGTGCCCAATCATTTTCACTTCTGGATGGTCTTGTAAATATCCGCCTACAGTTTGTTTTGATACCTCTGACCACAAAACTCCTGTGAGTACAACTTCCAAAGCACGTTTGATGCGGTATCCATCTTGCATAGACAGACTTTCCATTGCTCTCGGGTCTTTTGTTTGGAGCATCATCCTTGCTTCTTCTAATGGAAGTTCCAAAACATAATCTTTGGTATCTTTTGGTACATTTGGTACGGGAAACATCCCTAATAGAAATGCGCGGAGATAAAATCCTGTCCCACCAATCAGAATGGGAATTTTCCCTCTGCCTTGGATATCGGAAATGGCTTCTCTTGCAAGCAGGGAGAACTGATTGGCATTGATGGATTCGTTTGCATTCAAAAAACCAACGAGCCAGTGGCGGATATGGGAAAATTCTTCGGGAGTGGGAGCCGTTGTGCCTACCGGTAAATCCCGGTAGACTTGACGAGAGTCAAAAGAAACAATTTCGAAACGTTTTGGGTCAAGGGCTTGGGTAAGAGAGGTTTTTCCGGAACCGGTAGGTCCACCAAGGATGGGAAGGATCACTCCTCTTCCTCGGCAACGACCTCCTCTTCTTCGGTCTCTTCCAATTCCTCAGTTTCTTCTAAGAGTTCATCATCTTCAATGACTGGTTCTTCCTCTTCTTCCACTTCATATTCCGAACTGCGAATGGCAGCCATACGAGATTTGATCGCTGGTTTTGCCAACTGGTCAGCTCCGCATTTCGGACATTTTTTTTCAGGTTTGTTCAAATCATAAAACTTCGTTCCACAGGAGTAACAGTTAAACTTCTTTCCGAGTGGGTTGTTCGGATCAATTTTCACAGCAGGAGCTTTGGCTTGCGGGGCCGGTTTGTCCTTCGGAGCTGTGGCTGTTTTAGGCGCAGGTACAACCTTCGCCTTCGTAGCAGGGGCTTTGGACCCGACTACGGCCTTTTTTTTATCTTCCTTCGGGGAAGAGGACTTGGCGTCCTTACTCGGTTTTTCTTTGGCAACCGCTTTCTTTTTGGGCGGTGCTTGTTTCTTTGCTGCTTTTTTTGCGACCATAAACGTACTTTTGACAGTTTTGGAAATCCCTTCTCTGGGACAACCTTTTTGAAATTGGACGGTTTTCTCCTGGATGAAAATTAAAGGAAAGTTTTTTTTTTCCTATGACCCAATTAAGTGTCAATGTCAACAAGATCGCCACTCTCCGCAATTCTAGGGGAGGTTCCATTCCAAATGTTCTGAAATTGTCAGAAATCATATTAGATTCTGGTGCCCACGGGATTACAGTTCACCCTCGATCTGATGAAAGGCATATCACCAAACAAGATGTATTCGAATTAAAGGAATTTTTGGAATCTTACAACGAAAAAATTACTAAATTAGGAATTTCTAAAAAAGAATACAATATTGAGGGCGAACCAAGTGAACGGTTTTTGGAGCTTGTCCTTAAAGCAAAACCAGACCAAGCTACTCTTGTTCCCGTGAAACCAGGCGAAATCACATCGGACCATGGATTTGATTTTAGGGATCCGAATACTTTTGTGACACTAAAACCGATCGTAGAGGCATTTCGAAAAGAAGGAATCCGAGTGTCGCTTTTTATGGAAACTGATTTTACGTTTTATGACCAAGTCACTCTACTCGGTGCCGAACGAATTGAACTGTATACAGGTCCATTTGCCCATGCATTTGATGCAGATGTAAGGGAAGGCGTTCAAATTTTTGAATCCTATAAGCAGGCTGCGTTTGAGGCAAACAAACGAGGGTTAGGTGTCAATGCCGGACATGACCTTGATACGAAGAATTTACAAGTATTTGCAAAACTTCCTTTCCTTGCAGAAGTTTCGATTGGCCATCGACTCATGGCCCAAAGTTTGGTCGATGGATTAGGGAATACGGTAAAAGAATATCTTAAAGTTCTTTCGCAAGGAAACGAATCTTAACGTAACTCGGGTCTTGTTCGAGTAATAATTTTGCTGCTCGTTCTAAGGCGGTTGCCATCATCGCTTCCGACTTACCTTTTGTTTTGGAAAGACGTACTTCGGAAATAAATTGTTTAAAGGCTTCTTTTGCCTGGGTTTCATTCCCTGAAAGCGAAGCAAGTTTTACCTTACGCCATGCCTCTGTTATTGGAGAGGGGCGATTGGACCCAGAAACGAGGGAAGGATTTCCTTCTGCATTGGATGAGACAGTCGCAGAAACTGCACCTTGTGTTCCGCCCACCATTTCCTTACCCAATTCACCACGGTGATAAGAGGAAGTATCCCAAATTTTCGTAAACGGATCCGACTTCATCTGGTCCGCATACAACCTTTCCTTGTAGGATACATTGGGATTACGGATTAGTTTTTGAAGAGAAATTTGTTCGTTAGGTTCTAATTTTTGGAAACAAGTCGAAAAACTGCCACGTTTTAAGGATTCCTTGGTGAAAACACCTCGTTCGATCAAAAATTGAAAGGTGGAAATGTTTGGGGATTTTTCCTCTTTGCATTGTTTATCCAATTCAGAAAGAGAAGCGAGGACTTCTCCATCATACGAATGAGCTTTTAAATCCGCTAGGTTTCCCGATTTTTCAGCGGATAAACGTAACATGTTTTTGTAAAGGGTGTCGTTTGGATTTTTTTCTAAAGCCTTTCGAAAACCAGCATAACTTTCATTGTAATTGCCACGTTGGTATTCCAGAAGACCCCACATGTAACATAAATATCCATCGTCAGTATCTTTTGTTCGGCAAACATATCTTAGTCGAGACATTGCATCTTCTTTTGCCGAAGGGTTTTCCCAAACATCAAGTAATACCTCTTCCAAAAAAAGAAGGGTTTCCAAACTATATGGATCACGATTTGGGTTCTTTTCTGGCTCGGAGGAACAAAACCAGAGAGAAAGGGCAAAAATCAGGACAACGAATGAGCGCATGTCACCGTCTATGTTATGCATGTGTCCTGGATTTGTCCCAATTTTTTTTGTCTTGCCTAGGCTGGAAATTCGGAAATTCTTAGGATAATCTATCCACGAAACGAGAGATCCCTTGAAACGATTTGTTTATCTACTATCCTTTTTCACCCTTCTAAGTTTTGCTTTACCAGTTGGTTTTATTTCCTGCGAACCAGAAGCGAAAAAAGCGCAAAACCGCGAGACCAATTTCACTTATGTCGACTTTGAAACTGTCATTCGAACAGTAGACAAACTGTACATAGACAAACATATCAATGTAAATCGTGCTTATACCGATGCAGCAAGTTTTGCTTTTTTAAGTTTACCCCATCCACTTTACATTTACCCAGAAAGTTATTTCAAAGAGAGAGAGAAATATGATGATAAGGAAGATCTCTGGCCAGGGACTACTTTCAAAATCTCTCCATCTGACAAATTTGTCGTTTTTGATCCTGATTACACCCAAGTGGAAAAAATCCAAAAAGAGAAACGGAAAAAAAATGAAAACCGTAAATTGTCTGATGCAGAACTCAAAAAACTGATCGAAAAAGAAAAATTAAAAAAATCAGTAATCTCTGCTCGTTGGGAAGAAATTAATTTTTCAAGAAAGGATTTTGATCGGGTTGTCACTTACATCCAAGACAATTTAGATAAATACAAAACTCCAGTATTAAAAGGACTTGTGGAACTTGATGGTGAACTTCCTGACGAAGAGGAAGAAGACAAAAAAGAATTCCGCATGGAACAAGTGTTTGTTGCCGCTGCGAATGGTTATTTAAACTCTCTTGACCCACACTCCAATGTCTTTTTGGAAGAAGTTTGGGAAGAATCCATGTCCAAAATCAGTGATGGATCTTTTGAAGGGATTGGTGCCATCCTTTCTGGTGGTGGAAGTCGTGAAGTGATTGTTGAAAATCCATTGGAAGGAAGTCCTGCGCTCAAAGCTGGGATTCGCAGTGGAGACAACATTGTTGCCGTTGACGGTAAACTCATCAAAAACTTATCTCTTGATAAAGTAGTTAAAAAGATCAAGGGACCAAAAGCAACAAAAGTTGTGCTTACCATCTCTCGCAAAGGGAATACCGGAAAAATCGATATCGAAGTGATTCGTGATAAAATCACGATCAAAAACGTAACCTATCACTTAGTAAAAGAAAATCCACAAGTTGCTTACATCAAACTCACTGGATTTGTAAAACCTGGAAACGGTGAACCACCAATTGATACACAAATTGCAGAAGCTTTAGCAGAAATGGAAAAAACTGCCAAAGAGAATGGCAAACCTCTAAAGGCAGTGATTTTAGACTTAAGAGGAAACTCAGGTGGATTTTTGGATTTAGCAGTGGATATTGCTGATATGTTCATCGAAAAAGGGCTCATTGTTTCTACAAAAACTCCTGGTAGAAGTGATGATGAAAAATATGCAAAAATCAAGGACATCACAAAACTTCCGTTAGCTGTGCTCATGAATTCAAAATCAGCATCTGCTTCTGAAATTGTTGCCAGTGCGATCCAACACCATGGCCGTGGAATTTTACTTGGTGAAAGGACATTTGGAAAAGCAACTGTGCAAACATTAAAAAAATTGGACAACAATCCAAATTACCTTTTGAAAATCACAAATGCTAGGTATTATTCTCCTTCCGGAAAAACCATCCAAGTGGTTGGAGTTTCACCTGACATAGAAGTTTCTGAAGAACCAGATGGAACCTTCCCTTTCCGATACCGAGAAGAGGATATGTGGAACCACTTACCTCTCATCCCACATGAAGGGATTGTGAAATCAAAATTCAATTTGAATGCGATTAAGGATTATGCCAAAAAAAATGGCAAGGCTGATACGTATTTGAAAGAACACGCAAACGATGCGATCAAACCTGATTATATGTTAATTAGAAGTTTGGACTTCATCGAAGGGATGTTGAATGCTAAATAAAGATTCTAGATTATAGAATCTCTATTTTTGAAACTAATCATGAATTGGATGCAATGTGACTCGAATTAAATCAGATTTTCTGATCATTGGAAGCGGAGTGAGTGGTCTCTTTACCGCATTAAAATTAGCTCCGCTTGGTTCGGTTGTTGTTGTTACCAAAAAAGCAGACTACGAATCGAATACCAACTATGCACAAGGTGGGATTGCCTCTGTTTTTGATGATAAGGATAAATTCGAAGAACACATCAAAGACACCTTAGAATCCGGAGCAGGTTTATGTGATCTGGAAGCAGTTCGTGTTTTGGTGGAAGAAGGTCCAACCCGAGTCAAAGAACTATTGGACTTGGGTGTTCCTTTCACAAGAAACCAAACAGGTGAATTGGATTTAGCACGAGAAGGTGGACATAGCAAAAATAGGATCATCCACTCTCTGGATAGAACAGGAAGTGCCGTCGAACAATCATTACTTGATCATGTTCACGCCAACCAAAACATACGAATTCTAGAAAACCATGCTTGTGTAGATTTAATCACCAAACACCATTTAAAAAATAAAGAAAATTTACCCTTACGTTGTTATGGAGCCTACATAGTCGATACAGAGACTGGTGAAGTATTTCCAGTCCTAGCCAAAAAAACAATTTTGGCAACTGGGGGTGCAGGCCAGGTTTATTTGCACACAACCAATCCAAACATTGCCACCGGTGATGGTGTAGCAAGTGCGTATAGAGCTGGTGCCATTGTCAAAAATATGGAATTTTACCAATTCCATCCTACTTCGCTTTTCCATGAACAAGGGAATAGTTTTTTAATTTCAGAAGCAGTGAGAGGCCATGGTGGCATCTTACGCGAGATAGGTGGCAGACCATTCATGAAAGACTATCATGAAATGGGAGAATTAGCACCTAGAGATATTGTGGCACGAGCCATTGATGATACGATGAAAAAAAGAGGGGAACCACATGTACTCCTTGATATCACTCATAGACCTGCCAATGACATCATAAGCCATTTTCCTTCGATTTATGAACGTTGTAAAAAACTAGGGATTGATATCACAACCGATCCGATTCCAGTTGTTCCTGCCGCCCATTATATGTGTGGTGGAGTTGCCACGGATCTCTTAGGACGAACAAATATTGCAGATTTATATGCTTGTGGTGAGACAACTTGTACAGGTGTCCATGGTGGTAATCGTTTAGCGTCCAATAGTTTATTGGAATGTTTGGTATTTTCCCATCGGATTGCAAATGATATCAAATCTGAAGGGAAACTTGAGTATTCCTTAGAAACCGATTTGATTCCTGATTGGAACAAAGAAGGAACAACTAACACGGAAGAATGGGTATTAATTTCCCATGACTTAATCGAAATTAAAACCATCATGAGTAATTATGTTGGAATTGTTAGGTCTGATATGAGATTGGAACGTGCCCTTCGTCGATTAAAACTGATTTCACAAGAAGTAAAAGATTATTACAATCGAACTACAGTTTCTTTGGGATTATTAGAACTTCGTAATTTAGTAAAAGTTGCCGAACTCATTGTCAGATCCGCGTTATTACGAAAGGAAAGCCGGGGCCTACATTTTAGTACGGATTATCCTGAAGACCGAACTCCATCTAGGCAAGATACAATCCTTTCCCATCAATTGTAAAAATCCTGCGCCAGGGACCGAAGCGGAAATCCTTTCTCAAATAGAGAAAGATTGCAGCGTAGGGCCCGGTCCATTTATAAAATTTGTTCTTTGATCAAATTGATTGGAGGCGCCAAAATAACTCTCGTTATTCGATCCTAACCCCTTAAACCTAAAATTGTATACACAATTCCTAATACGACTGGTAAGATGGAATAACTAAAAACATGAATGTAGTATCCTCTTTTTTCACCCCATTTTTGTTTCATGGGTTCTAGTTTCCAAAAAAATCCTGGTTTGTAGAGGCGTAAAATATAGGTAGTGATTCCATAAAGGATAAAAAAGATTCCTAATCCGACTGTGACTAAATTCATATAACTCCCAAAGAATTCAGTTTGTGTTATAGCATGAACTTTCCAAGAAAAAAAAATCTTTAAATTGATTTTCGTTTGTCCGTTGGCCTTGGGCGTGATAGAGGGAACGTATTGGGTGGCGGGTCTAGAACCCTACCCTAATCAGGGCGGGGATACTAGATTCTCTCCCCCCCAAAACCCTTTCCAATCACCAACATTTTCCTCTCATCCTAAAAAAAGCGAAAGGTTCACAGGACCAAAACCGTAAGCCCTCACCTATTCCAATGAATCAAACTAAGTTAGGTGTTTTATGATCAAACTCAAATACAAATCAAATGATAAACGATTCCATCTCTATTTTCCGTATTCGGAATTGTATATCAAAATCGCAAAATCAATTCCAAAGGCAATTTACCACCCTGAAGATAAAAGTTGGTCCTATCCTAATGATGCTGCTTCCATTAAACGTGTGTTAATTGAATTTTCAAATTATGATATCCGGTATTTAGCAAATGAAATTCCAAAACAATGTGGGATATTAGAAGATTTTTTTCGTTCGGCCAGGGAAAGGAATTTTTCATTTTTCACCACCAAAACATATTATTCACATTTATACAGGCTGTTGCTTTTCACAGAAAAATTGCCTATGAATATTGTTTCTAGGGATATCGAAAACTATTTGGACTTTCTAGTAAAAGAAAAATCATTACGTTCTGCTACTATCCGAAGTGCAAGACAAGCTTTCATTTTCTATTTCCGGGAAGTCCGTAAGCAGATGAAAAATCTCAAATTTCCAAAAATGAAAGTCGATGCAAAATTACCTGAAGTTTTATCAGCGGAAGAAACAAGGGCTATATTCAATGCACTTCCAAATTTAAAACATAAAATACTGCTCCTCATTAGTTACTCAGCGGGATTACGTGTAGGAGAAGTAATCCATTTACAATTAAAAGATATCGATTTGGAAAGGAACATGATCCGAATCACACAAGGAAAAGGTAAAAAAGATAGATACACAATTCTTGCCAATTCCCTCATACTCGAACTCAAAGAATACTTACAAGTGAGAGAATACAATTTACTCTTAAAATACAGTTTTAATGAAGTCAAAAATATAACTTGGTTATTTCCGGGTGCTGGTAAAAGACCTCTTCACATCAGAACGGCTGAATCTATTTTTAACCAAGCGGCCGCTAAAGCAAAGATCACTAAAAAAGTCACCTTTCATAGTTTGCGCCATGCATTTGCGACACATTTGTTGGAACTCGGAACGGACCTTAGAATGATCCAAACTCTTCTCGGACACTCAAGTGTCCGAACCACACAAATTTACACCAAAGTTGCAAGGAGTCGGTTGGAAAATATCAAAAGCCCTCTTGACCAAATACCAAAACCAAAAACATAAAAATTCCTTTCCCCGCTTTCCTTATAAATTCCATTAACTTCTTATTTCCTCCTTACTTTTGAACTTAAATTCCAAATTGATCCAAAGGATTTCATTGACGGATCCAAAATCTTCCTATAAAATCGAGGCCTGATTCAGTTACTGAAAAAGGAACTCACTATGAAACATCTTTCTAATCTAGTCATATTCGCAATTTTTTTATCCCATGTTTATTTACAGGCACAAGTTAAACCTCAATTGGAAAATGAATGGGCAGTCGCAAAAAATTTAGGCCCTATCATTGATGGAACATCAGTTCGTTGGAGTTTTTTAGCGATGGTAAAAACTGATGAAATTGATTCCGTCCGAGGTTTTGAAAGGAATGGAGAAGAAAAAAAAGAATACTTTAACCAAGACAAAAACATCGAAAAAGGAAAGTTATACGTAGAAAGTAGCGCATTAAACGAAGCGGAGTATCAATGGATCTTTGAATCTGGCAATACTAGCAAATTTTTCACGATTGAACTGAAACACAAAGATGGTGAAATCAAATCCTTACACATACCAATCAATTTTTCAGAACAAAATAAAGAGAACTTACGTTTGGTTTTAGATAAAAATTTTGGAATTAAAAAAGAATTAACCAAAGTTCCATTCCATCGAAATTTTGACGGAAGAAAATGGGTCATTGGGCACTCAGAAAATGATGAAAATATCTCTATGATAGAATTGTTCCCAGGCGGAGTCACAAACCAAATTTGGAAGGAACTCTATCGTTTCACTTTGTTAAAAAAAATCGGAACTTCAAGACGTAATGTTTTCGTGAATGCGGTAAAAGCAGAGTTAGCAAAAGATTGTAGTGATTTATATTTTAATATTCTCAAAGAAACAGAATCAGAGATTATATTTGAATGGTCACATGATGGTTGTGGTGGATATCCTACAGGTTCCGAAATTAGTAGAATGGTATCAAATGAAGAACAATCATTTATCTTTACATTTGCCTCTAACCAATCAAAACATTCTAAAAATCAAAAGGAAATTTATTTAAGTATTCTGGAAAATGAAAAGTAAAGAGTTGATTGGGCGTTCCTAATTCATTGAAGCAGATGATGGATCCAAAAAAAGGTCGGGCCAATCCGGGGTGCGCTTACGCTTCCGTCACCTACCATTCCAATGGCAGGTGACCAAGCCCTACTTGTCCCTAACGCGAAATCAAATACTCTTTGAATGCATTAAGAAACACTTTGGTTATTTACCTTTTTGTACCCAAAAGTAAATCAATACCAACAGTCCAATCCCTGTAAGACCTATTAATTGCCACCAACCACTCATTCCTACATCATGTAACCTTCTTGCGCCAACACTAATGCTTGGTAAAAAAACTGCCAAAGAAAACACCATTCCTAAAATGGGAAGGAACATCTGTAAGATAAAACTAACAACAAATGTAAATGCTACCCAATACCAAAATTCTGGACGTTTTGCATTTCCATTAAAATCGACATATTTTTGAAAGCAAACCTTGATTGCATCTTGGAATGACATAAAATGAACCTACCTAATTGAATTTGAGTGTGGTAAAACCAAACTGGCAAAATAAGATTCTCATTCGGAAAAAAGTAAAGTAAAAAAGTGAATCAAAAGTATTTTATTCATCAGCTAACAAATAAACGGTGAACTTGGTTTTCCCAACTTCACTTTCGAATTCAATTTTACCGTTCATTTTGTTAATCACTTTTCGACAAATGTCCAATCCTAATCCAACTCCTTCACCCTTTGATTTTGTTGTAAAAAAAGGTTCAAAAATTCGATCTTGGATATTTTTTGGAATCCCACTCCCATAATCTATAAAACTGACTTTGATCCAAGGACCATCATCTTCTATATAGATTTCAATGATTCCTTCATATGAAATAGCATATAGAGCATTGTTCAATAAATTAACCCAAATTAAATTTAAATTATCTCGATTGCCTTTGCATTTCCGATGCGATAAAAAATGTTTTTGAACTTTTACTCTATGGTTGATATTATAATAATACAAAGTGAGGATCGTTTCGATTTCGTTAATGATATCAATTTTACTTTGATCTGAATGGGTATGATCATCAGCAATTAAGTAATTTTTTAAAGATTTCACAACATGAGATGATTTTTCAGATGCTATGGAAATGATAGAACAAGAACGAAAGACGTTTGTTACCTTGGAACCCATTGTTAAAATTTCTTTTTTGCGATCACTTTCTAAAATATAGTTGAGATGATCCCCCAACAAGAATGCGGAAGATTCAAAGATTAAGTTTAAGTATTCTTCTCGATCATCTTTTAAATATGTTTGGAATAATTCGGTATACTCCATTTCTAACTCTTTTTTAAATTCCCTCTCTTTTTTACCTGTATAAAAAACATTTTGAATGTTTTGGTAATCTCTTATCAAAAAATAAAATCGTTCTCTATCTTCATTCGAAAATGTAAAAAGGGAATTTAAGATAGTTTGAAATTGATTCTGAAAAAAATCACTGATAGAACCATGAGAGGAAACAATCGCACCCAAAGGTGTATTCAATTCATGTGCCATCCCTGCTGTTAAATTACCTATGGTCGCTAATTTTTCTCTAGTTAATAACTTTTCTTGTGCCTCTGTCAGTTCTTTTAATTTTGATTCTAAAACAATATTAGTAGAATTCAAAGCATCATTGGAGATCTTTAATTCTTCTGTTCTAAGTAAAACTTCACTTTTTAAGGTTTCTGAATACCGTTTGTTCCATCGATACCTTTGGACCATCCAAGCAACTAACACAATACATAATAGTAAAATCAAAATAGAAAAAATCGTCTCATAATTAGGTTTTGGATTGGCGTTATAGAGGAATCCGCTCAGATCTAAATTTTTTGGTAACATGCCAAAATCTGCGTACACCTCATTAATATGTTTCCATCGTCCTTCATACATATATCCCATCTCTACTAGAGAAGGTTGGATCAATGGTTCCATCTGTTCTGCTTCAAATAATAATTGTTCTTTGGGAATGGAACTCGCATATTTTTCTGAAATTAGATTTACAATCTCTGACTTATGTTTCATAGCATAGTCCCATCCACGAAGACTTGCTTCACGGAATTTTTTGACTCTGCTTGGATTATTTTCTATTTCGAGTTTGCTCGTGAATAAATTGTCTCCATAAAAATCAATACCTGATGTTCTTGGCGAAAACACCATCAATGGGAATCCCAACTTTTCAAGTTCATAGGTTTGAGTAGTAGAATAACCATCCAAGGCATCTACCTTACCTTCTACTAAATCCAAAAATCGAAAACTATGTGGTAATTGTTCGAATTGACTAGGGTCTAATTTTTCCTTTTTTAACAAAGCGAGGATTTCATAAACATGTGGAGATAACATGATCTTTTTCCCAACCAAATCATGTACAGTTTGGTCAAGATGAGTCTTTTTTGTGATTAAAACGGTAGGAGAATGTTGGAAAATGACAGCAATGACAACGATGGGTGTACCAGCATGCCACTGTAAGAGAACTTCATTTGTTCCAACTCCATAACGTGCTTCTTTTTCGGAAATGAGTTGGTGTAACCCTTCGATTCCATTTTTACTTTCGTGAATGGAAACATCCAAACCAAGTTCTCTATAGTATCCTTTTTCAAGTGCAGTATAATACCCTGCAAATTGGAATTGGTGGTACCATTTTAAATATAAATCAATATGATCGGAAGCAAAAAGAGGACTTAAATAAGAGATTAAGCCAAAACACAATAAGGTAGATAGAAGTTGTTTGAAATTTGGAAACATTCTAACTTCTCACCACTGTGTCACTTTGTTAGTCGAAAGTGACTTACGATGTTTCCAGCGAGAAAATTTGGCAACTTGTAAATTAATTTCGGAAGGATTTCTCCTTCCAAATGATCCATTCTGCAAATAAAAAATTGATAAGCCAACCTGCTGCCATCATTAAATCCCTTGGAATCCCTGATGGTTCACCTCCCACAAAGACAAACCATGGTAGGTGTGTAAATACTTGTGTGCCAGCTCCTAAACCAATCGCATAACCTCGGATCATCCAATGGCTGTGGGTTCGGAATTGTTTCGCCATAGCAAATGAAAACCCGAGGATAATGCAGACCAACATCCAAACTCCGATCACCATTCGAATTCCAAATAACCAATCTCCATCAGTTGGTACTCTTGGGTATACCCAGGTTAACCATAATCCACTACCCGCAGTGAGAAGTCCTAAACCTACGAGGATCCTACCAGAAATTCGGTGCCAACGAAGGTGACGGCTTCGAAATCCAGGGGCAAATTGGAATGACCCTAAAATACTATACAATAAAACAGCTATGATATGTAGGATTACTGGAATTGGGTCATTAAAAAATCGTTGGTTTTCTACCGTATAACCAGAGCCAGTTGTTAGTTGGAAAATTCGAACTAGTCCCGCGATGCTCGGAACCAAACTAAGAAATAATAAAAAACCAATTATCCTATAGTCTTTTTTTGTAGTGGTATTCGTGGGCATATAGATTCATTACTGAAATTAATTTCGGAAACGGCAAGAAGGAAATAAAATCTTAAAAACAAATAATTTCTCTCCCAACTAACCTATTGAATATATCATGTACGAATGATCGTGATGCCTGCTCAATCCTCCTAAGTAATGTAGAAAAGTTCGTAACCATCACATCACAAAATATAAATTCTTATTTATTAATCAACACTCGTTTCGAACGAATTGGCAATCGTAGAAATTGTTTTTGCCACACTACTAATCGTGACACTTACGCGGTTTAGATCTTCGGAACTTTGAGCAAGTTCCTGGGCACTACCTGAAAGCGAATTCACACTAATAACCATATCTTCCGAAGTTCGTTTTTGTTCTTGGCAAGATGTTTCGATTGATTCTGCCAATGACTGAAGTTCTTTGAGTTCGTCAGATACATTGGTTAAACTATTGGATTGTGATGAAATTTCGCCTTTTAGCTTTTCAACACCTGTCTGAATCCGATTGGATTGGCCAACAATTTCATTCAGAACTTTTACTGTATCATTCACATGATTCACTCCAATGTTGACTGCTGAATCACTCTTTGCAATTAATGTCATAATATTTTTTACAGAAGTTCTGGTTTTATCAGCAAGTTTTGAAATTTCTTCCGCTACTACAGCAAACCCCCTTCCCGCATCACCTGCTCGGGCCGCTTCGATACTGGCATTGAGTGCCAGTAAATTTGTTTGTTCAGAGATATCCGTGATCAAATCCACGATCCCAGAAATTTCTTTTGTTACCAATCGGATCTCTTCCATTGAATTATCCGTACTTCGGATCGATAAATTTCCATTATCCGCTAATTGAGTTGATGCAACAGCTTCAATCGATAACTGGTTGAGTTCCTTTTCAATATTCACGATGGAATATTCAATATTTCGAATTTCTTCTGCAATTTTAGCAATGTTTTTGGTTTCGTCTGAAATGGAACCAAACATAACTTCAAAGGAAGAAGATAATTCTTCTAAGGAAGCGGCAGCCTCTTCTGAAGTGGAAGCAAGTCCTGATGCATTATCTGATACCGATAGAGCATCATGTTTTAATTGGTCAGAACTTTTTTCAACTTGGTTCACTGAATGTTTCAGTTGCACAATGATATCATGTAATTGGTTTACAAAACGATTGATGGAACCTGAAATTTCTCCAATTTCATTTTCACCAAACGAAGGTAGTTTTTTTGTGAGATCGGCATCACCACTCGATAATTCCTCGACTTTCATTAAAACAGTTTTTAATGGAAGGTTGATACTTTTAAAGATGAGAAAAATCAAAAGTATAGAAACACATAGTGCCACAACAAGAATGAGGATATTGATCAACCTGTGGAATTTTTGTTCTGACAAACGATCCTTTATCAGGTTTTCAAAAATCAAAATGGAAAAATTTTGAATTTCCGAACCTAAAAATGTTCCCTTATGTATGATGTTGAATAATTCATCGGATGAATCCGGTTTGTTCACCTCAGTTATCAATATTTTTTTCAGTTCATCAACATAGGCATTACAAGCCTGGTTTGTTTGGTCTATGTTCTTTTGAATCTTCTCTTGATAGGTTGGAGCATTCTCCATTGTTTTTTTATAAGAACTTGTTATATTGGTACAAATGTTCTCAATCGCATTGATCGATATGATTGATTTTGTATAACTGATATTCGAAAAAGTTTTCCGTTTTCGATTTTCTCCAAGATACTCATCCCGAATTAATTCTTTGAGTTGCCCAACATGTTTCCATAACATAGGAATTTGGAACAGAATGATATCCATTTGGTAATAGGATTCCAGTTTTGGATCCAATATCAAATTCGAATGGTCTCCAATCTTAACTGCTAAGTCTTGTGTATCTTCCAAAAAATTGCGAGTTGTCTCTTGGTTGAATCGTTCGTGAGTTAAATACGTATTCCATTTTTGAATTTGTTTCGAATCTTCAGAAAGGATTCCTGATTTGAGAATGGCTGCTTTCCCATCTTCAATCATAGGTTTTAAATCATCTACTTTCTCATTCCCAATTTTGAATTTCGGTAATGCAACTTTAAATGCAAAATAAACAGGTTTGATGATCTCGATACCTTTCTGTTCTTTCACAGAGAAATCAATTTCCTTGTTTTGCGATTGAATGTACAAAACGAGCACAATCAATAAAAACAATAGGACAGGAAGAGGCAAAAGGATCAGTCTGAGTCGAATCGATATATTGGAAAAAAAAGAATGCATACGAGTAATTTCCCTCTTTCAGTAGTATGCAGTTTATTACCTGTAAAGAATTAGAAAATAAAATAATATAGAATGCGAAAATTATGAAATCAATTTAATGCCTTTCCTTCTCCCTACGTTTCAAAATTCGGTGTAAGTACTAATTTTAAAAAATTATGTCATTTGCATCCAACAGCGTTTGAAAGAAAAACTGAATCGAAATGGTAAGGATAACCTTAAAATGGATTTCTGGAACCGTCATTCAATGTTTCTTCCATCCCAATCCTTAGGTTTCTGTAACTTCATTGTTTGCTTGTTTTCTAAATATGAGACCAGGAGGATATGATGATCGTAAGCCCTTTTGGGACTTAAAATACTGATCCTAAGTTAGATTTGATAAATATTTATATTCCACAGCTTCTAGTTGTAGCAATCAATTTGTATTTAGCCCTCAAATAACAAAATACTTTATCTATTTCATTTTGAGATAGTGCAGAATCAAAATAGAAAAATTCTGCTATATCACCATCCATGTTTCCATTGGAAAGGGACCCAACTGTGCCTGTCACATAACTTTCTATATTTGAGGTTGCATTCCCTTTTAAATCACCATTCCAATACTCTTGCCAACTAACAGTAGTGTTTTGAACACTTGCAATAGCTATGAATGCAGTGACAGGAATTGAATTTACGGATGGAGGAGTAAGTCCAGACCCATTTCGCCAAAGAAACAACTCATTTCCAGGTGAAGCGCCTATATTAATCTCTCTTCCATTTGCAGGACCGACTAAAAGCAAATTTGTGGCAGGATGAGTTTGTGGCATCTTAAATACCAAGAAAAAAGATCCACTATTAATGGATGAAAATCCAGTTCCACCACTATAACTCATTGAAGTTAATGATGCTTGTTCAAAATTGAGAGCAGGAAGACCATTGACCTGATTCAATCTATAAATTGGTTGTCTTGATGGGTAAGTGACTTGTGTAAGATGATTTCCTCTTCCGCTAAAATCATTCCAGGTTTGAACATTTGCACCATCAGATAAAATAAGACTGTCTGCCTTAAACCAAAGCACTAAAGATAAACCTCCATAAGTTCTTGGAGCAGTAAGAGTAACGGTATAATCCTTACTCGTGCCATCAGTCGCAGTTACGGTATATACAAGATTTGATGAATACGAATTTGAGGTTACCTCACTCGTCTGTGTTACATTACCTATTGAAACACTTTCCCCTGTGGTTGTAAACTTAGCAACTAACGGAGTAAAAGATGAGAGTGTATCTGACACGAGACTGATATTCGTATCTGAGATAATTCCAGTTATTCCTAACGAAGGAATTGAGTATGATGTAATTTCTTTTCCTGCTACGGGACCGATTCCACAAGTTACACTTTTATCATTCAATGCAAACTTTAAAAAAATAGTCTGATAAAATGCTTTGCTCTGCGGATCACAAGCATTGGAAAAATTTTCTCCTTTGCAATGAGTGAAAAAATTTAGAGTTTGAAAAGCAAAGAAAAAGTAGAGTATCAATCGATGCCAAAGAATTTGAACCTTTATCATTTAACACCTCCTACAATCTCCTTCTGATTTTCAATAGTTCATCGTAAACTTAATAAGAAGGTTTTCATGGAATCCTTGATGAACTCCCCATTATTGAAAGTGGACTGAATTCAAGGCGAATCTATTTTTGCAAAAAATTTCCAAAATTGAGAAAAATCAGCTGAAGTATATCCGGATGAAGTCTCGTTTAACTCCAATTAGACAAGGTGCTAACCAAATTGGCTTTTCGAACTCTATCGCAAAATCGTTCGAATCCCAATCAACTTTAGTCTTAGTAAAATCGATACTTGTACACAATTTCCCAAATGAAGTTCGAATCTTTTTTCTCAAAAGCAAATGGGCGCCGCAAAGCATCCACGGATGGATGCGAGCGGGAGCTTTGGCCATGGAGGGCCAAGCGAACGCAAGGCGCCTATTTTCTTTTGAGAAAAAACTATATCGTTGAAGTGGGAAATTGATAAGTGGGTGGATGACGGGATTCGCCTTCCACGGTTCTCCCATCCAGGTCGAACTCGTTCCAGGCCGTCTTTTACGAGCCCTCGCGCGTCCTTGCGCTCGGTCGTTCTCGTTTAACTCCAATTAGACAAGGTGTCTTGCCAAATTGGCTACTCGAACTCTATCGCAAAATCGTTCGAATCCCAATTCACTTGATTCTTAAGTAACTTCTATACTTGTACACAATTTCCCAATAAAATCGAGGCCTTTCCTAACAATGGCATGGGCGCCGAACAGCATACACGGATGTATGCGTGCGGGAGCTCTGGCCATGGAGGGCCAGGCGAACGCGAGGCGCCCATGCCATTGTTAGGAAAGTATTATTCGTTGAAGGAGAAATTTACAAGTGGGTGGATGACGGGATTCGAACCCGCGACGACCGGTACCACAAACCGGGGCTCTACCGCTGAACTACATCCACCGTTTCTAGAACAATCATCGACCCGAGAGGGATTCGAACCCCCGACCAACTGCTTAGAAGGCAGTTGCTCTATCCAGCTGAGCTACCGGGTCAGATAGAACCAACTGATTCGGGATGACAGGATTTGAACCTGCGACCCTCTGTACCCAAAACAGATGCGCTACCACTGCGCTACATCCCGAGAAAGTCCTTGAAACACCAGTGTTTTTGGAAGAAGGACTGTGTCAACAAAAGGGAGATTTATTTCTTCAGGTTCTTGAGTCTTTCGAGGAGGACGGGGTGGTTTGGGTTCTTTTGTAAGGCCTTACGATATGCCTTCCAAGCTTCTTCTGGTTTCCCATTGGTTTGCAAAAAATACCCAAAGCTATCCAAATAGGCCGGATTATTTGGATCCAGTTCTAATGCTTTTTTTAAGGATCGAATGGCTTCGGCTCTTTCCTCTGATGTTAGTTTCTTTTTTAAAGCGAGTAAGTAACCAAGGGAATTCAAACTATTTTTATAATCAGGATTAGCTTTTAATATCCGTCTGTGGATGGAGATCGCATCTTCCAAACGGTGGGTGTATTCATATACATGGGCCAAAAACGAGAGGAGTTTGGCATCATCTACCGCAATTTGTAATCGTTCCTTGATGATCCCTTCCGCAGATTCCCATTCTTTGAGTTCCACAAGGGAAAATACTTTTAGTCGGTACACATTGTCCAGTTCTATGAAACCTGGGTATTCACTTAAGATTCGATCCAAAACTTGGATTGTTTTTTTAAAGTTTTTCGTTTGGAAACAACACAAAGCAAAATTGTATAAGAGGATAGGATCCTCTGGATTTTGCAATAATGCTTGGTCGAGAAGGTTTAAAGCCATGGCATAATTGCCTTTGTTCATATAAGAAAGGTAATCGTTGTCTACTGGCATAGGTTTTATTTGGTTTGTAATTCCTTCAGACGATTTTTTTCTGTTAGGTCCAATTGGATCGGTGTCACAGGGATTTTTCCTTGGTAATAGGCTTCAAAGTCTGTTCCCGTTTCCTCATCATGACCGAGCAAACTTCCGTTTAACTGAAATTCGCTGACACCTTCAATGATTTGTTTTTTCTCATACTTTTCGGAATAACGCCTGCGACCGAGTCTTGTAAAAACAAGTTCACTGATGGTTCCCGTTCCACGGACTTCAGGAGGAAAATTCAAATTCCATATCTCACCTGACTGGATTTGGGATTTGTATTTTTCTAAGAAAGTTAACACGAGTTCGGCTTCCTTTTCATACCCATCTTCTGGATCAATGCGACCAGAACTCACTGCAAGAGAAGGGATACCATGTAAAGCACCATGTTTAGCCGCACCAACTGTCCCTGAATAATGCACATCATAACCCATGTTCACACCTCTGTTGATCCCAGAGATGACAAAGTCAATTTTTGGAAAAATATCTGAATACAAACCAATGTTCACACAATCCACAGGGAATCCATCAGCGATGTAATGGTTGTCATTGATCCGTTCGACTCTCATCCCTTGGAAAACAGTCAGTGCCATGGAAGTCACAGATCGTTCTTTGAGAGGAGCAATGAGGTATGTTTTGTAAGCTTTGCCGAGGACTCGTTCCAAAGCCTTAATACCGGCGGAAGAGATTCCGTCGTCATTTGTAATGAGTAAATTCAATTAAAAACCGCCTGATACCGATTGCAGGACACTCGTTGCTGTGTACAAATTCATTAAAAATGGAAACAAAATGGTTAATCCCAAAGCATAAAAGGAAAAACGTATCGAATCGCGATTTTTCAGTTCATAAATGGATTTGAGTCCTCGTGCGATAACCAAACCATACAACACAATGAATGTAAGTAATAAAAAAAATCCTGAACCTACACCCGATAATCCAATAGCATGGATCATAATACAAACGGGAGCAAATAACAAAAAGAGTACGGTCGCGTGCCTTGCAAACATTACAAGGAACAAAAGTTTTTGTGTTCTTCCTTTTTTTTGCACATAATAATCAGCAACCAGTGAATAGAAAAATGGAAAAAATCGAAACAATATTAAATTCGCAAGAAATCCAAAAAATAGAAACGACAAGGTAGAAACTGTATAAGGTGCAGATAAAATACTCATTCCCACTGACAACGACAATGCGGACAAAATCGAAAACAACCAACTAGAACTAGGACTTAAGGCAAAAGGAATTTCTTTTACTTCTTCTGAATAACGGAGTGGGTCGAGAAATACCAACTCCAATGTATCTACCAAATCAAAGAAAAAATCTCTCATAACATTAATTTTCCGAGGGAAGTAGGAAGGATCACAAGAACTTGCGATTGCAAAAGAGATCTTATTTTTGCAGTTTGCGATCCTTCACCCAAAAACTTAACACCTAAGGAACGTATCATTCGTTCAAATGGCGAATATTCCTGTTCAAAAAGTGGGATTTCACCTTCGTATTGGCAAAGTTCTGAGAGTTTTTTATGGGCTTCTCGCCTTCCACCAATATCATCTACTAGTTTGTTGCGGAAAGCATCTTCCCCTGAATAAATTTTTCCTTCTGCTAACTCTTCAATGGATTTCACAGTTTTGTTTCGACCTTTGGCAACATCTTCAACAAACTTACGATAGGTGTCTTGGAGTTGTTTTCCAATCATATCATCTTCTTCGTTTGTCGAGTCACGAAACGGAGAATACATATCTTTGTATTTTCCTGCTTTGTAAGTGCGAACAGCCACGCCGTACCGATCGAGAAGTCCCTTTACATTCGGAGCAAATGAAATAACACCAATGGATCCTGTGATGGTTCCATTTTCGGCAAAGATATAATCGGATGCAGAGGCTATGTAGTACCCACCAGAGGCAGCTACATCTTTCATACTCACCACAATCTTTTTTGTTTTTCTTAAATGTAGCAGTTCGTTAAAAATCTCTTGGGAAGCAGCAACGGTTCCGCCAGGAGAGTTGATTTCGAGAAGTATCCCTTTGATGTTACCGTCCTCTTCCAGATCACGTAATTGGCGTAAAATGGTGTCGGCACCAGTCGAATCAAATGTGGATTCCCCAGAGTGGATTTCGCCTACGATCGGTATGACGACAGCACCGATTTCACTGGCTTGGAAAAGACTCCCGCCCGTCCCACTCGAGTAACGAGCAAGGCTTGATCCCGAGAAAAGGATCGCAATTCCGAGAATTGTGGCAATGGTGGAGAACAAAAAGGAGAGAAAGAGAAGAAATTGGTTTCTTTCCATAAACTCTCACTAGCAAAACTGTGTAAAAACCCGAGTCAACTTTAATAATTCTTTACTTTTTTTTAGAAAAAGTTTATTTTCCTTGTACGGGTCATCCGAAAATTAGACAGGTAGTCATAGGATTTATGTCCAGGCACCGCCGAGACATAAGGCCTTTACCAAGGAAGGTAGGACATGGATGTTCGTCTCAATCGTCTCCTCAACTCAGCCGAAAAATTAATCCAGGACAAAAAAGACACCAAAGATGTCTCTGGAAAAGCAGGAAACCAAACACAAAAGGCAGAAGAAAAATCTGACTTTGTGGTAAGCCTTCCTGTTCAGTACCACAATATCCAATCACGGCTCACAGAATTACAAAAACAACTTTCGAAGGAACAATCTCGGATTGGACTTTTGGAAGACAATACCCAAGAAGAAAACAAACTCAAAGAACTTTTGTTTGAGGGAGAACCACTCTTTCCAGAGTTAGGTGAAGGAAACAAATCCAAACCTGAAATTTTGGAAACAAGTAAAGCAACGGTTTCTGGGCTCCTTGCGGAACTCAGGAAAAAAGAAGTAGAAAGTGAAAATATCTTTTCTCTTGGTATGATGTTGAATCCAGAAGAGTTTAAAGGAAAAATTGGATCGGTTTCCACTGCTTCCATGAAACCAATTTCAGAAACAATGGTCAAACGTCTCCTTGGCGGTTAATTGGAATTAAAACGTAGCCTCAATACTTTTGATTCCATCTCCGTTTTATTCTCATCGATGGTGGGATCGGGGATCTTTTTCACTTCTGGGTATTTAATTAAAGAAACAGGAAACCTTTGGATTGTCCTCCTATGTTGGATCATCGGTGGTCTACTTGCTTTGTCTGGATCCATCACATATGCTTATGCAGCAAGACTCCTCCCCTTTGCAGGCGGAGACTATGTATACTTAAAAGTTGCCTATTCTCCAGCCATCGCGTTTATGAGTGGTTGGTCCTCTTTACTCACTAATTTTTCTGCCTGTGTATCTGTACTTGCCTTAGCCTTTGGTAAGTATGTCCAAATTTTATTCCCTGAACTGCCCTACTTTGAATCACCAACTTACACTTTGTTAGGTCTAGACTTACAAGTAAGTTCCCTTACCCTAATTGGAATTTTGCCTATTCTCTTTTTTAGTGGATTGAATTATTTTGGGATTAAGTCTGCGGTTCGCGTACAAAATGTATTTGCTGTTTTAAAAATTACAGGACTACTTTTATTTTTGGCACTTGGGTTCAGTATTGGTTCTACACATTGGAATTACCTTCTTAACTCTCCTTTCCCAAATATCTTAGAACTTTCCTTTTATTCCAAAGTGCTCATCGGAATTGTACCCGTATCCTTTTCTTACCTTGGGTGGAATATGATCACTTACATTGCCGAAGAAGTGAAAAACCCTGAAAAAACAATTATACGTTCCGCGATCACAGCTTGTTTTCTTGTCGCTGGACTTTATTTTGCAATCAATTTACTTTTTGTAATATCAGCGCCTATCGATGAATTAGCGGGCCAAGATGGGATTGGTGCCATCGCCTTTCAAAAGTTATTCGGAGTTAATTATTCGGTATTAACTACAAGTTTTATAGCCTGGGTGATTTTAGGATCAATGTCTGCCATTCTCATTGGAGGAAGTCGAGTTTACTTTGCCATGGCAAGGGATGGAGTGTTTTTACCTTCGTTTTCCAAAGTCCATCCCAAATGGCATAGTCCTTATGTTTCTATTTTTTTTCAGGGTTTTGTTGCGATTCTCTTTTTGTTTGTAAAAGAAATTGAAGCACTTCTTTATATGATCACGTGTTCGATTCTTATTTTGTCTTGCCTCACTGCGGCTACACCATTTCGATTTGAAAAAATGGGTATGAAATCTGATTATAAAATACCTTTTTACCCTCTACCAATCTTTTTGTATATATTTGCTAACATTGCTGTGATGGTGATTTTGTTTGTCGAAAAACCAATCACTGCTTCTTGGGGGCTAATGATCACACTGATCGCATTGCCTGTATATTATCTACTTCGATTGGACAAAAAACTTCGTTAGGCGATTGCCATAAAAGTTTTGCCTATAATTGGCATCACATCGTCTTTTGCTAAAACCCAAACAACATCCCCACCTTTCACCTGAGTGTTTCCCGAAGGAATGAGGAATTGTTCTCCCCTCGCAATGAGAAGGATATGTGATTGGTCTGGTAGTTTAATTTCAAACAAAGCTTTATCAACAACACTTGAATTGTATGGAACGATTAACTCTTGTAAGGTCATCCCCGGAAACTCAATGTTATCAAAGTCTGTAGGACGATAAATTTTACGATCTGGATCTACCTTTAAAATCCCGAGCCACTGTGCTACTCTTGGGATGAGTGATCCTTGGATGAGAAGAGATACCAGAACAACAAAAAATACGATATGAAAGAGTAAATCTCCCCATACAAGGCCTTGGGCAATTGGGAAGGTAGCAAGGATGATTGGGGAAGCTCCTCTAAGCCCTACCCATGAGATAAATAATTTTTCTTTGATGGGTAAATTAACTCTAAATAAGGAAATGAAAACGGCGAGTGGTCTTGCTAATAATATGAGTAATACCCCAATGAGAAGCCCTGGTACCCAAATATTTGCCATTCTTGTTGGATACACAAGTAATCCAAAACAAAGAAACATACCAATTTGTAGGATCCAAACATAACCGTTCAAAAACCGAAAGATTGATTTTTTGTGAATGAACTTATTGCGTCCAACGATAATCCCCGCGATATAAACTGCTAAAAATCCATTCCCTTGGAATACTGTTGTGACAGCATATATGAAGGGAACAGATGCGGTGATGAATACTAAATAAAGACCGTCATACCCAAGTTTGACGGAATTCATTAAATACAAGATGAGAATTCCCATACTATATCCCATCATCATACCAACAAGTACTTGCATCACAAAAAAGCGAAAGAATTGGAATCCGCTAAAACTAGCGTCCGCTGTGATGAGATTCATGAAAATTGTGGTGAGAAGGACACCAACAGCATCATTGGATCCCGATTCAAATTCGATTATTTTTTTTAAATGAACAGGAAGGTCAGAAGAACCTGTTTTAAAAATATTAAATACGGATGCTGCATCAGTGGCACTGACAATCGAGCCAAGTAAAAAGGATTCCATAAACCCAAGTACTGGAAATAAAAGATGAATGAGTACTCCTAAGATGAGTGCAGTTAAAATGGTTCCTATAATAGAGAGACGAATTCCAACTGATAAGAAGTTTTTTAAACTATCCCATTCGCTTTCAAGACCACCCAAAAACAGGATATAAATTAAAGCAAAAATTCCGATGGATTGTGCTAAACTATAATCACTAAAGTCTATCCTGCCTGGACCATCAGAACCAGCTAACATACCAAAGGTTAAAAAGATAAGTAAAATCGGAAAACCAAAACGGAAAAAAAGTTTACTCGATAGAATGGAGAAAATGATCAAAGTAGAAATAACGAGTGCTTGTAAGGTAAAACTATCTATCATGTTTAGTCCTTAGACGAATCCAAACTGATTAATGTTTGGAAGAAAGTATTTCGAGAGCTTTTGCTTTTAAGATGGGATGAACTTTAAAATCATCAGGATTTAAAGTTGATGCCGATTCTTGTTGTGCTTCGTTTGATTGATTGGCAGATGCCGGAACTTTCCACTTATCGCGGCCTAACCAAACGGAAAGTGCATAGACCATTCGTTGGTAAATTTCATCAACCTTGTCTTGTCGACCTGCTTTTTTGTAATACCCAAAAGCCAACATGGGAAGTTTTCGGTCGTACATAAAATGGTCACCCAAACGGATGAGCCCATCTTTATAGTCTGTTTTCAGAAAGAGTTCACGAGCTTTCCGGATATCACCTGCATTAAAGGCAGTATTTCCTTCCCGGATGAGTTGTACCCTTTCTTTCGAATCCATACAATTAGTATCGAATCATTTTCCGAAATTGACAACTGAAAATTGTCTAAAAGAATGAATTTACCAGGAGTGAAAATTATGTTGGAAGTAGGGAAAAAAGCCCCCAATTTTACAAGTGTCAACCAAAACGGCGAAAAAGTGAAACTCGCCGATCTAACAGGAAAAAATGGAGTCGTAGTTTATTTTTATCCAAGAGACATGACTCCAGGATGTACAACAGAAGCCTGTGACTTCCGAGACAACTTTGCCCGTCTCAAAAAATTTGGTTATAACGTCGTAGGAATTTCCAAAGACAATCCCAAATCCCATACCAAATTCATCGAAAAACAAGAACTCAATTTTGATCTCATCTCCGATGAATCTGGAGAAATCTGCGAAGCATATGGTGTGTGGCGCGAAAAAGTATTTATGGGACGTAAAGGAATGGGAATCGTTCGATCGACCTTCCTTCTCGACAGTTCTCTCAAAATTAAAAAAATCTATGACAGCGTGAAGGTAAAAGGACACGTTGAAGAAATCATTAAAGACATTCAGGAAATCCAAGGGAAATGAAAATCGAAATCTCTCCACTCCAAATCCAAATCGGAAACTTCAAATCTGGTACCTTTTATAAATTAATTCCTATTTTCCAAGAAGATGTGAAAGAGGAACTCGGGAAAAAATTCTCAACCCAAATTGAAACCAAAGTGTTTTCTGGAGAACTTGGAAAAGAATTTCGAGATGAAGCGGAACAAACCATTTATCTTGGATTAGGTGAAAAGGATAAATTAAATTTCAGAAAATTTATCTCTCATTTTTTCAAGTATGGAGAAAAAATCCTGAACTATGATGGAATGGGATTGGAAATTCATATTTCGAAAACACTTTCCAAAAAGTTTTCTGCAGACCGAATTGCTTATCAACTTGCCAATACACTCTATATTGGAAGTTATCCAGTTTCAGTATTACAAACAAAGAAGAAAGACAAAGAAAAAAAGAAGGTGGGAGCCGTCTTTTTAAAATTCGAGGACAAATCTGTTCATAGTTTAGCAGAAAGTGGTCTTTCTAAAAGTAAAGTTGTCGCAAAACATGTGAATGGTGCCAGACACATCGCACATTTACCAGCAAATTACTTCACTCCAAATGACTTTGTTTCGAGAGCAAAAGAAATAGCCAAGGAATACAAACTCTCAGTTAAAGTTTGGGATGAAACCCAACTCAAAAAAGAGGGGTTAGGTGGTATCCTTGCAGTCTCTCGTGGTTCAGAATTAGAAGGCAAAATGGTGATTCTGGAATACAAACCAACAAAAGCCAAAAAGAAATTCGCCATCGTTGGAAAAGGATTAACTTTTGATACAGGTGGTATTTCCTTAAAACCACCGGGTGAAATGCATGAAATGAAGTATGATATGTGTGGAGCCGCTGCAACGATTCATGCAATCGGTGCCATTGCCGCTCTTGAGATCCCGATCCACATCATTGCAGCCATTGGTGTTGCTGAAAATATGCCAGATGGAAAAGCAATTAAACCTGGTGATGTCTATACTGCCTATAATGGAACTACTGTAGAAGTACAAAACACGGATGCAGAAGGTAGACTCGTGTTAGGTGATGTCCTTTCTTATGTTTCCAAAAACTACAAACCAGATTATATGGTGGATTTGGCGACACTCACAGGTGCCGTCATCATTGCACTTGGACATGAAGCCGCCGCCATTCTAACAAATTCTGATCCATTACGAGAAGCACTCTTCAAGGCTTCTGAGGCATCTGATGATCGAGTTTGGGAACTACCTCTATGGGAAGAATATGGAGAAGACTTAAAATCAGACATCGCTGATCTCAAAAACATCACAGGTGGTGGAAAGGGAGCAGGGACAATATCTGCTGGAGTATTCCTCTCTAAGTTTGTCGATGAATCCATCAATTGGGCTCATATTGACATTGCAGGAGCAGCTTGGAGAAAGAAAAAATCTGGAACCCAATTCCATGGACCCACTGGTTACGGCGTACGTTTGTTAGTGGATTTAGCAAAGGAATTAGCAAGTAAGTAAAAAAGTATCTTCACATTCAAAAACTGGATAGAGAAGGAATTTGAATTGCTTCTCTATCCAAATTCCTTCCACTACCCAATCAACTCCATTCACCAACTAACAATTCGGATATGAATGACAAAAAACCATCTCGACAAAATAATATTCACTTATGTCACCTGATCTCCGTTCTTAAACAGAAAATGACCAACTAACAAAGAGAAAAGAATTTACACAAATTACCAATTCATTTTGATCTAGCATTTAAGGAATGTTAACTCAAAGACAATCAGAATGATTCTAAATCTTAATCAGCCAACTCGGACAACTCCTAATGAAAAGCATGCGTTCCTTTTGTCCTTTTTTTCGCTATTTTTTCAAAATGATTGCCTAAATGCTTAACATTTCATTACTGTAATATTCCATTCTATGCAAAGTAACCTTATGGACAATCACCGAATAACAAACGATAACCAAGGAGAGATTGTCACACCCAAAGCATCCTTTTTTGTCTTCGATGATTCCTTGTGTTTAAAAAATTTTTTAGGACCCTACTTTCTCAATGAAGAGATCAATTTTGAAACGGAAATTGGAAAAACCATCCAAAACATGAATCCGGAGTTTGCGAATCGTTGGGGACTATCCCTAGCAAAAGTCCGAGACGAACAACTCCCTGAGGAAGCTGAGATCCTTTTTAACCGCCAAAAAATTCGTTCGCAAATTGCACCGATTCCGATTGATACCAAAAATTATTTTATCTTAAGTTTGATCCTTTCAGAAGAATGCATCGTTTCTTCGTCTGATTTAGATGTGGAAGAAAAGAATGTAATCCATTACGAAGAATCACTTCACAGAGAGATCATCCGTATTTTCGATTGGAGGCAGGAAATTGAGGGAAAAACCATTTCACGCGAATGGATGGAAACTGCTCTACCCAACCTCAATACATCACTCATGCAAGGTTCCGGCCTTGGTGCCCTTGTGACTACCGTTGGTGCAATGGTCAGGAAAGCCAAACGTGAAGGAGATCAGGTAACAATACCCAGTGCAATCTTCGAAATGTTGGAAGAAAACTTCAATAGTACAAAGAAATTAGTACAAACGTTAGCTGAAGCTCAACTGATTTTTGAAAACAAAAAAAGAACTTCGGAACAAGTGAATTTACAAGAATTACATACATTGATTCTGGAAGAAGTAAGTGATCTGATTGATATGTTAGGCATCAAAGCCCAACAAGTTCAAATTTCTAATTCGAAAAATGGACACAATCTCTATGTAAACATTCACAAAAAGAATTTCAAAAGAGTGATCCGTGAGTTACTCATCAATGCAATGAAATATGGAAATGACCATTGTGTGATCTATGTATTATTATTAAGTGCTGGTGATCATATCATCGTAAAAGTATTAAACCCTCCTTTTGATACATCCATTCACAAACTAGATTTTACCAAATCACAAGAAACCATTTTGTTCCAACCTTTCTACCGTCATAACAAATACGTAGATGAGAGGTATTCGAAAGAGGAATTTGGATTAGGTTTAGGTCTCCCAATCATTAAAAAAATGGTTGAGGACATGGAAGGAAAAGTATACTTTAACCTCCTTAAGTCGAACCTGTATTCCAATTCTAGTGAAGAAGTTTCGGTTTCCCTAGAATTCCCCATGAGTACAGTTCGTACTTAATTTTAATAAGCTAAATAAGATTTAAGACCAATCAAACCAACGAGGCATTTCAATGAATACGAGTGAATTGGATTCACTGACAGATGATAATGATGATTTCGAAAACGAGGAAGATACCCTCGAAAATCGATTTTTAATCTTTTCACTTGCGGACAGAAGTTACGGTATCGAAATCAAATACATTACCGAAATTGTTGGAATGCAAAACATCACTGAAGTACCTGATATGCCTACTTTTATCAAGGGTGTGATCAATCTTCGGGGAAAGGTAATTGCCCTCATTGATGTGAGAGACAGGTTTCGAATGGAGAATGTTGGTTATGATGATAAAACATGTATCATCATTCTCAATTTTAAAAACCAACTTGTTGGCCTCATAGTCGATACGGTAAAAGAAGTGATACGGATCAATGCACAAAACATTGAAGAAGCACCAAAATTTGGTGAATCGGAAAACAATCGTTTTGTCCAATCCATCGCCAAAATCAATGAAGATGTAAAAGTTTTACTCAACATAGAAAATCTTCTAAAAGATGAAGACAAACTCGCGTTAGATAACGCACTCGCCATCAAAAATCAATAAAGGAACAAAGAGATGAATTTTTTAAATAATATGAAAGTGAAATCAAAACTAATTTTAGGATTTAGTGCTCTCGTTTTGATAATCCTGATCAACACTATCCTTGGAATCAATTCGTTGAATCAATTAAATTCAACCTTAGGTGAAATCGTAAATACACATTCCAAAAAAGTGCAATTATCCGAACAATTAAGAGCAAAGTTTATTTGGATGATCCGCGAGGAAAAAAACTTAATACTCGCAACGAGCGAAGATGAACAAAACAAACGTTTGAATATAAGAGCTGGTCTCGAAGTTGATTTTACAAAAATCAAAAAAGAATTTTATGACTTACTAGACCAAGATGAAAAAGCGAAAGTACCTGAATTAGAGAAACAATTAGAAGAATGGTATGCAGCTTATGCTGTCACCAAAGGTATCGCTTTACAATTTAAAGCAAAGGAAGCACAAGCGAACTCTTCCACTAGAGGAAGGGCAGCTGCCATGGCTCTCGACAAAACTATGGAAGACTTTGCGACATTATCAGAAACAAAAATGAAAATTGCATATGATAATGCATCGAAATCATATAACTTTATGATTCGATCCTTTACCATCCAATTAATCGTATCATTTGCAATCGCATTCATCGTTGCCTTTTGGATTATCAGAAGTATCACCAAGTCACTGAATGCAGCAATGGAAATTGTAGGAATGGTCACTGTGGCATCCGAACAAGTTTCCTCTACAGCGTTTTCCTTAAGCCAAGGAGCAAGTGAACAAGCAGCCTCTGTCGAAGAAACAACAGCATCCATCGAGGAGATGTCAGCTTCAGTGACACAAAATGCAGAGTCTGCCTTAGAGACCAATAATATTGCAGGCAAATCAGCAAGTGAAGCTGCAATTGGCCAAGAGTCGGTTTTAAAAACTTTAGAAGCGATGAAAAACATCTCTTCTAGAATTAAAATCATAGAAGAAATTGCTTATCAAACAAACTTACTTGCGTTAAATGCTGCAATTGAAGCAGCTCGTGCTGGAAAACATGGAAAGGGATTTGCAGTTGTTGCTGACGAAGTTCGTAAACTCGCAGAACGAAGCCAAGTAGCTGCACAAGAAATCAACCAATTATCAACCAACAGTGTCTCACTTGCCGCAGAAGCAGGTAGAATCATCGAACAAATTGTCCCAAGTATCAACAGAACGGCTGAACTAGTTTCTGGAATTGCCGTCTCTTCAAGAGAACAATCTGCAGGAATTTCACAAATTTCAATGGCTATGACACAGATGGACCAAACCACTCAAGTTTCAGCATCTGCATCAGAAGAATTGGCTGCAACTTCCAACGAATTAAAGGAACAAGCAACTCATTTGATGGAAATCATGGAATCTCTTGTGAAACTGAATGTGAAACAATCAGTAAGTTCCAAAAAAATCAATTCCTCTGAATTAAAATCGATAGCAAGTGAATTTGGAAAAAATTCAAAAGTTGGATTTGGCAATTCCAATGGAGGGAAATCAAAATCTACTCACGATTTGAAACATGAAACAAATTTAACTGAAAAATTTTAACCATCAATATGAATAGAGAAGATCTCTTACTCGGATTCATCCAAGAAGGTTTCGAATTGATAGAGGATTGTGAAAATGCAATCCTTGCCATTGAAGAAATCCAAAACTCACATGGAAACTTTGATGAAGAACTGATGAACAATTTGTTTCGTTCTGTTCATACGTTTAAAGGTTCTTCTGGACTTCTCAAATTAGAAACTCTAGTCAAGTTAACGCATGAAGCTGAAACATTGATGGATTTACTCCGAAACCAAAAACTTTTGCCATCTGATGAGTTAACACAAGTTCTAATCGATACATTCGATCGTATGCGTGTTTTGTTATCTAAAGTTGAAACATTAAAATCAAATCCGGAAATGGATCCACCAACGGAAACGCAGATCCAAGCATTACAAGGTGAGATCAATAAACTGAAACAACATTCGGTTGTGGAAACAGTTTCAGAAAAACCCAAAAAAGAGAAAAAAATATACGAGATTTTTGACGAAGCAGAACCACCGAAAGAAACTAACAAACAATCGAATGTATATGAAATCTTTGGTGAAGAAACAAACCAAACTGTTCATAAAAACAAAAAATTTGAAATTTTTGAGGAAGAACCAAAACAAACCCAAACAGAAGTTGCATCAAGTAACTCCAAGGTAGAACGTTTAGGCGATCAAAATAAACCTGTTATCTCCAATATACGCAAAGAAATCAAAGTCGCAAATGATAAGTTAGATTCACTTTTAGATTTAGTGGGAGAACTTGTCATCGCCGAATCAAATGTAACCCAACATCCAACGATTAAATCAATTCGTAACGAAAGTTTAAATTCAGCACTAACTCGATTTCATAAAATACTTTTAGATTTGCAAGAAGTTGCATTTTCCACTCGGATGATTCCCATTTCTGGTGTCTTCCAAAAGATGTCACGTTTAGTAAGAGACCTGCAAAAACAATCTGGTAAAAAAGTACTCTTACATATCAAAGGGGAAGATACTGAAATTGATAAATCCATTGTTGATCTAATTGCAGATCCAATTGTTCATATCCTTCGAAACTCTATCGACCATGGTTTAGAATCTCCTGAGGATCGAATGAACCGAGGAAAATCTGATACAGGGAATATTTTTCTCAGTGCCAGACAATCAGTGAATGAAGTTTGGGTGATGATTCGAGATGATGGCCGAGGTTTAGATAGAAATAAAATATTAGAAAAGGCTAAACAAAATGGACTTATCTCTGGAGATACTTCGTCACTCACTGACCAAGAGGTTTTCAATTTAATATTTTTACCTGGTTTATCCACTGCAAAAGTTGTTTCTGATATCTCTGGTCGTGGTGTTGGAATGGATATAGTCCGTCAAAACATAGTCAAACTAGGTGGAAAAATTGAAATCCATAGTCAGTTCGGAGAAGGAACAACATTTGTTTTACGTATCCCTCTATCCTTAGGTATCATGGAAGGAACTGTTGTTAGAGTTGGTCAGAAATTTTTTACAATCCAAACGATTGAATTACGCGAATTCGTAAGCCTTCGAGACAAAAAGGAAATCGAATTAGATGAAGGACAAAAGGTCTTAGACATTCGAGGTAATTTTATTCCTATTTTTAATATCAATCAAATCCTCAATCACAAAGAACAGATCATTTATGATCATGAAGATCCGTTGATGATCATTCTCGAATATGAAAAAAAACTCATTGGAATCAGAGTCGATGAAATCATCGGAAATCAAAATGTAGTGATCAAACCTTTAATGGGTATTATGGAAAATGCTCAAGGTGTAAATGGATTTACTATATTAGGAAATGGGAACGTCAGTTTAATTTTAGATGTTAAATCGATTTTTAGCAAACTTGAATTAGTTGGCGCATCATGATCAAACTGTTGATAGTGGATGATCAAAATATTGTGAGAAATGTTCTCTCTGATACGTTTAAAGATGATCCAACTATCAAAGTAATTGGCACAGCAGCAAATGCAAATGAAGCACAAAAACTAGTCGAGTCATTACGTCCTGATGTCATTAGTTTGGATGTTGTGATGCCAGGTATGAGTGGAATAGAATTTTTAAATTGGCTTATGCCTAAGTACCCTACTCCTGTGATCATGTTAAGCACATTTACACAATCTGGAGCAGATGCAACTCTTGCCGCACTTTCTAATGGAGCTGTTGATTTTGTCCAAAAACCAGACGGAAGTGAATCTGATTTTTTACGTATGTTAAAAGAACTTACGATTAAAATCAAAAAATATGGAACTGAAGTCAAACTTCAAAAACAATCCTCATTTGCAAAAACAACAAAACTCAAATTCAATGAAGAGAAAAATAATCGTATCAAAATCATTGCTATTGGTGCATCCACTGGTGGCACACAAGCCATCGATTATCTTTTAAGTCGATTACCTACCAATTTACCTCCAATTGTGATTGTCCAACATATGCCAGAGTATTTTACAAGTTTGTTTGCAATGCGCCTTAAAACAACAAGTGGTCTAAACGTAATAGAAGCATCAAATGGTGACATTTTAGAAACTGGTGGAGTTTATTTAGCTCCTGGTGACAAACATCTTTTAGTTAGGCGGTTAGCTGGAAAGATGTATCTTGAACTTGAAACTTTCGAAAAAGTATCTGGACATCGACCTAGCGTTGATGTTATGTTTGATTCCATTGCAAAAGGAAAGATGGGGAATCATTGTGTAGCTGTCATTTTAACTGGAATGGGAAGAGATGGTGCATCTGGCATTAAAAACATTCGGACAGCTGGAGGGTTCACAATTGGACAAGATGAAAAATCGTCAGTTGTTTATGGAATGCCAAAGGAAGCATTCCTGTTAGGTGGTATTAGCCATCAAACTGCATTAGTTGATATTCCACAAAAAATCATTCAAATTTTAGAAACATAACAAGGAGTCAGATATGGCTAAAAAAATATTATTATGCGACGATGCACCAACAGCACTTAAACTAATGGAGTTAATCCTTTCAGGTGAAGGTTATGAAATTTACAAAGCTGAAAATGCAGAACAAGCAATGCTCTCGTTAGAAGCAAATGGACCATTCGATGGTTGTGTTTTTGATATCAACATGCCTGGCAAAAATGGTATTGAATTATCAAAAGAATACTTAGCTCACCCAAAAGGACAAGGTGGAAAAATATTAATCGTTTCTACGGAATCAAGTGACTATCTAAGGCAAGCAGGTAAAGACGCAGGTGTAAAAGCTTGGATCGTTAAACCATTTGAAGACGAAGACTTGATTGAAGTTCTAAATAAAATTATTGGTTAAACGTATATATCATAGTTTTCTTTAACATTCGTTCTTTGACTTTCGTTTCAAAATGTCTTTCTTGGACCGAAACATCTCCAATTGACTGTGGATTTAACTTGGTGATATAGACATCAAAGGAATCAGTGTGAAAGGAAAGTTTACGATAGAACTCACCACCAATGTCTTGGCTTGCGATTGGAATTTTTTCATAGTTTAAATATTCCGTCACAAATTGAATATTTTTGGGTCCTGCTGTAAAATTTGGAAACAATGGTGATTGGGTTCCACCGAAGATCTTTGCCTTTAATTCAAATCTTGGGATCTGTCGTTTCACAAAAAAAGAAATTAGATTTTCCATCGAGTTTTCACCATATCTTAAACTCTTTTGTTCTTCTTTTACATTGGAAACTTTTGGCAATAGAATATGATTAATGGCTGAGAATTTCGTATGTTCATGGAATAGACAAACAGATACACAGGATCCCAAGATGGTTCGAATCTCGTGGAATCCATTGGAAAAAAAAGTTTCTCCTATATTCAGGTAAACAATTGGTTTCACTTGTGTATTGGTTCTGTTAGTAGATGTACTCATCAAAAAATCAAACAGGAACCAATCAAAATTTGATTCCTTTGACTCAAAATTGAATCGTAAGCAAACATTGAAAGTACTTCTTTTCCAATAGATGAAAGAAAACGAACTTTCAATGTTTTAAAAGAATTGGATGGATTTGAGTTCGATGAAACCTTTATTTCTTAGCCGAAATCATTTCATTCACTTTGTACATTAACAAAATTGTACAAACGATCGCTGTCGCCACCACATAACCTAAAACTTCATATCGCTCTAGATAACCACTCGGAGTTTGGATGACTATGAGTCCAGCAACCGAAGCCGCAATTCCACCTGATATCTGTTGGATGGAAGAACTAATCGCCATAAAAGCCCCTCGATCATGTAGTTCTGGAACCGCTGAATTCATTGCATTTGCAGATATCATTCTGGCAGCAATAAAAACAAATAATAGTGAATTGATAATAATCACCGTCGGGAGTGGTGTCACTTTTAATCTAGTAAAATAGAGGATAATGATCGCTGCAATTGTTGAAGCTCCAAAAAACATATTATATTTTCCGATCGAATCACTCAACCTTCCCATGATTGGGCCACCCAACATCGAAACTATACCCGTTACCATATAGATGAAAGGTAAGTCTTCTAGTCTAACACCTAAATTGTGAACGGAAAATGCAGAACCAAACGGCATCAACATAAATCCACCTGTCGCGAGTAAGGTGGTTGCAATAAATGCAGGCAAATATCTTGGTTGTGTTAATGTAGTTACCAAATGGTGGAAAGCATGTGTATCTGTTTTGTTATCTAAATGTTTTGTTACAGGTTTTAGAAAAAAGAAGATAAAAAACCCAACCACTCCACTGACACCTGCGATCATTAAAAACGGAGATTGCCATCCCCAAATATTAGAAATATAAATTCCAATGGGCAGTCCAAACACTTGGCTTGCAGCAAAAGCCGTCATGATAAAACCCATAACTCTTCCTCTAACTTGTAAAGGAAATAAATCGGCAACGATCGCAAATGAAATCGAAGACAATACACCTGCAAACATCCCAGTTAAAATTCTTACAAAAAGTAAAAATTCATAATGTACGGCAATTCCGCAAAGAAAGGTAGCCACCACGAATCCAATATAAAAAAACAAAAGTAATTTTTTACGATCAAAACGATCGGCAAAACCAGCAGAAAGTAAACCTGATATTCCCGCACTAAATGCATAAGCAGAAACTACATATCCAAATTTTTCAGTTGGGATTTGTAGTTCACTCATGACCAAAACACCTAGTGGTGAGAGTATCATGAAATCTAGTACAACAGTGAATTGTAAAAAGGCTAATAAGCCAACGACAAAGATGTGGTAAGGTGTAAATTTAAAATCCATCTTACTCAATATCTAATTTAGTATTCCATAGAATGGCAATTCAATTTTAATGATTCTAAAAAAAGTAATCTTTACCTACTTAATTTCCTCTTCCAATAATTCCTTTAATTTGACCACCTGAGGGTGTTCAGGTGTAATCATTGCTAGCCGATGAAAAATCTTTTTGGCACGATCTCCATTCCCGATCAATCGGTAACATTCTACTAAATTGATCAGGTTCCTTATGTGTTTTGGATCTCTTGCACGTAATCTTTCCCCAAGGTCGATTGCTTTTTTAATGTTCTTTGATTTACGGTATGCGAAACTGAGTTGCAATAATATTTCATTGTCTGTCACAAAGAATGGAAAAATGGATTCTAAGGATTCCACAGCAACATCAAATTTTTTCAAGAGTAAAGAAATACGTGATTTTTCTCGTATTAAATTAATTCTGATATCATCATTTAACGACTCATTCGATAATAAGGATTCGATATTCTGGTATGCTTCTTCACCATTTCCAAGATCTAACAATAGTTTAACTTTAGCATATAAATAATCATCTGTTGATAAATTGGAGAGAGTGTCTTTTGAGACTCGTTTGAATGAACCTAACCATTCAATCCGTAATAATGTAAGATCATCCGAAAATGTTCCGACATCTAATAAATTTTCTACAAGTAAACTTAAATCACCATTTGATTTTTCAACTACTTGTAAAAACTTTGTTTCATCTTCATTGATTAGGCGATTTCCATCTCCACTTTCTTCTAAAACTAGATCATCTCTACCGTCCGATCCAATGAATAATATATCACCTTTTTCTAATGGGAATATCCGGATTCGAACATCACCATCCATACCCTTTGTTCCAATTTTTCGAAGTTCCAATTCTTCTTCGATGAAAGAAGCCACACCATCACGATACAAAACTGTCCATGGATGTTCTGCATTCAAATAGTATAAAACACCTGTGTCTTCCTCAACAAGTCCTAAAACAACAGATACTAACATCGATCCATCGAATGACTCAAAGATGGTTTGTAATTCGTAAAAACATTCTTTGATCCAGCGTTCTGGTGATTTGTTTTGGTTATCCAAAATCATTTGAGTTCGTTTGATAAAGGATAAAAACACAACTCCTAAAACGAGTGCACCACCAGCACCTTGAATGGACTTACCCATAGCATCACCATTAATGAATACTAAATAAGATTTTCCATTTAAAGTTATGCTATCACTGATGATGATATCACCACCAATTTCTCTTTTTTTCCCACGAAACTCAAATTCCTTTTTTTGTTTTACATAAGATTGAAGCAAAACTTTTGTAGACTCAACTTTTGTTTGGCTAAGCGGATCTAATAGTAGAGATGTTAAAAAATAATCACCATCCTGTTGGACTTTAAGTTCCTGCACCTTTGTGAGAGTATTTTGTAATTCGTTTGTCCGTTCTTCTACTTTTTTCTCTAAACTCAAATTGAGTTCTTCCACCTGCCTATGCACTCGCAAAAAACGATTAGCCAAGACAACTGCAATGCCTAAAACAAAAACCAAAAAACCAAATCGTAATAAATTAAGATTTTGAATCGGAAGTAGTCCAGAAGCCCCTAATATATCCCAAGTTCCGGTACCAAGCAAAAACAAAACGCCTATTAACAAACGTTTTGCGTCTTTGTTTTTCGCACGCACTGCGGAGATCATTAAGTAAAGCAAAATCACCCCAAAAACTAAAACGGAAATTTGCCATATGCGAAGTAAGGTAACGGAAGTAGCACGATTGACAAAAATTTGACCGACTGCCAATACTAAGCTAAAAGTAAAGTATACCATTGATATGACACTAATTTTGGAGCGGAAAAATACATCCGTGAATAATAATAACCAAACAGGCGTTAGAAAAACTACAAAATACTCGATTTTCGTTTGTGTGAATGGTTCTAAACCAAATGAATAAACTCCCTGCGATCGAAAGATCATATATACTGCTAAAAAGATAGAAAACAATGCATAAAATAAATTATAGGTTTCTTGTTTCCGTTTCCAATAAAACAAACCATGATAAATACCAACAAAAATATACAAAAACAACAACATGTATGTTTCGTATTCATCTTCAATTTTAAGATGCTTAGAGGCAAGGTCGATATTGGCTGTATAATCGTTAAAGAGTTTGTATAAATTTAGTTCTTCACCCTCTTCAGCTGCGATCAAAATCCGAATTTGGTTTTGGCCAATATTCAATTGATTTCTTTTCATTCTGATGAGTATGTGTCGTCTATACCCACTTTTTTCTATTGTTTCATTTTTGATTTTACCGTTAGAGGAAACAAGAGTTTGGTTGATGTATATTTCATAATAATTTGAGATATAAGGTATGTGTAGGCTAAAGGCATCGTCTTCCGTTTTTTGAAAATCAGTTTGTGATAACAAAAAAGACTTTGCCATCGTTACCTTTCGAAGTTTTCCTTTTTCCCATTCAAATTCAGAAAGTATTGATACTAAAGGCAAAGATTCTAGTGTTTTCCATTTTTTACCATCTGGGTTTTCTGTGGTTTCAAATCCTTTGGTAACATACCAATTTTTTGTTAAATCAATGGGCAGTGCGAAAATTGCATGGGAAAATAATATAAAACAACAAATAAAGTATAAAGTTTTCTTCATATTGGATGTAAGTGAAATTCTAAATTTGTACCAAATGTATCTTCGAATAAATCTTTTTTTTCTGACACAGACCAAATTTCTAAATTGGGATCTTCTCCTTTTTTGAAATACAAACGACAATTCACTTTGCCCTTTTCAATGACTGCATCCAATCTTTCAATGATGGATTTTTCAGAACGATCCAATCCATCTCCGATTCGTAAAAAAGATGATAACTTACGAACCAAAAGTTGGTCTTCTGGCCGAAGGGTTTTAAACTCTTCATGTTTGCCTTTGGGACCACCTTTTCTGTGATAACGAGCAAGAAGAGCAATGATTTCAATTTCAGAATTGGAAAATCCAACCATAGCTTCTGAGTTACGTATGATGTAATAACTATGTTTGTGGTAGTTATGGTGTGAAATACAAAGCCCCACTTGGTGGAGGTAACAAGCGGTTTCTAAATAATCCCTTTCTAAATTACCAAGACCATGTAACTCCTTTAGATCATCAAACAACTGCAAGGTGAGTTTTGCAACAGTTTCGGCATGATGTTTTCCTTGTGGGTAAAGGTTTGCCACTGTTTTAATCGCTTTTTCTCGGATGTTATCGAGTCTCGGAAGTGAAGTGTCCTTATGTCTGTACCAAGATTCTATGGTATCATACACAATTCCTTCACGAAGGGCAAAATCACTCACAGTAAAGGCAGGTGCCTTAATCCTTTGTAACACTTCATCCAATACCAAAATCCCACCAACAATGATGTCCCCTCGTTTGGCATCCAGGCCAGGAATTTTGAGTCTTTTTTTGATACTTTCAGCATCTAATACCTGTTTGCGGATCTCTTTGAAAGAATCGATGGGAATCTCAGTCCCATTTAATCTTTCTCGTTTTTCTCCTTTTTTTTCTAAAACCATCGAAGTTACTGAAGTGATGGTTCCCGAACTTCCTACCACCATAAAAGGTTTCCAAGTTTCAATTTGGGGTAAAAAAGCGGATAACACTGATTCAATATGGATCCTACATTTTTGCAAATCAGTGGCCGAAATTGGATCTTTCTTTAAGTATTTCTCCGTTAAACGAATGGCACCTAACTTCATACTGGTGGAAAAAAGGATATCCCCTTTTTCCCCTATCAGAAGTTCTGTGCTCCCTCCACCAATGTCAATGAGAAGGATTCGTTTTTCATACACAGGGAGTCCCTGTAAAATCCCAAGGTAGATGAGCCTTGCCTCTTCGTTTCCTGAAATCACTTGGATTTGGATGCCCGTTTCCTTCTCCGCTCGGTCCAGAAAAATTTGCCTATTTTCTGCTTCCCTAAGTGCACTTGTGGCTACAGCTCGGATTTCCGCTTTGTAACTGTCAGCAAGTGTTTTGAAACGTTTCAAACAAGCAAGACCCCGATCCATAGCCTCGTTTGTAATGACCGCATAATCACTGCTACCGCTTCCTAATCGAACGGATTCCTTTTCTTTGGTCAGGTATTCGAGTGTACCATCCGGTCTTAGTTTTACGACGACAATGTGGAAGGAATTGGTGCCCAAATCAATGGCAGCAAGGATCTTTTCCGTGCGAAATGCCTGGTTTGGTTTGCGTAAGATTTGTGAGAAAGGAAGCATTTTGTATCTAACTAGCCTATCGAAAATTTTTACGGTTGAAAGCAAAAACCAGCCGAAAATTATGGGGAACGGGCAGAATTGTAAAGTTTTGGTGTTAACCCACCGTAAATTCCCCCCTTCGTACTTCTTTCACAGGATCTGATATGATATTTGATAATCTTTATGGACTTTTCTCGAACGATATGGGAATCGATTTGGGAACCGCGAACACCCTCGTGCATGTGAAAGGACAAGGGATCGTCCTATCAGAACCGTCGGTCGTGGCAGTCCAAGCCTCTACTGGTCGAGTCCTCGCTGTAGGACAAGAAGCAAAACGGATGCTAGGAAGAACTCCTGGTGATATCGTTGCCATCCGCCCCATGAAAGACGGGGTGATCGCTGACTTCGAAACTGTGGAAAAGATGATTCGTTACTTCATCGCAAAAGTCCACAACCGCACTACATTTGTAAAACCGCGCATCGTGATCGGGGTTCCTTCAGGGATTACCGAAGTAGAAAGACGTGCCGTTCGTGAGTCTGCCGAACAAGCAGGAGCCCGCGAAATTTTCCTCATCGAAGAAGCACTTGCTGCTGCCATTGGCGCCAACATCCCTATCCATGAACCAGCAGGGAACATGATTGTGGATATCGGAGGGGGAACCACAGAAATCGCTGTGATCTCTCTTGGTGGTATGGTAATCGCAGAATCCATCCGAACAGGTGGGGACGAATTTGATGAAGCCATTGTCAAATACCTTCGTAACCAATACAACCTAGTCGTTGGAGAAAGAACTGCCGAGGATATCAAACTCACCATCGGAAATGCGTTTGCTGACAAACGTGTGGATACGATGGAAGTGAAAGGTCGTGATGCAATCTCTGGTCTCCCACGTACACTCGAACTTGATTCCAACGAAATCCGTAAAGCACTCAAAGAACCAACAGACGAGATCCTAGACGGGATCAAATCGGTTCTCGAGCGCACTCCACCGGAACTTGCAGCCGACATCGTGGAACGAGGAATCGTTCTCACAGGTGGTGGTTGCCTCCTTCGTGGTCTCGAACACTACCTCACAAAAGAAACAGGTGTTCCTGTATTCCGTGCCGAAAACCCACTGACTTGTGTGGTTCTTGGAACAGGTCGTTACTTGGATGAATTGAAATACATTAAGCCTGGAATCCGATAAGGGCGTAGTTCGCATTTCGATACGGCCTTCGGCCTACTCAATGCTCCTCCTTGTTGGTCGCCAGTCGTTTCGGTCGTTGAGTAGCGAAGCGTATCGAAACGACAGAAACGACGAGTATTCAAACCATTCAATATAAAATACAAAGGGAACCAGTTGATGGTTCCCTTTTTTTATGGGCGCACATTTCCGGCTCTCCCTCGACGAGGACGCTCGGTCGATCCGGGGCGCGGGTAATCTAAATTCAAGACCAGAATCCTTTCTTTTTACCTAACTTGGGAGAGGAATCGCATTCCGCATTTCGATACGGCCTTCGGCCTACTCAATGCTCCGCTTTTAGGGTCGTCAGTCATTGAGGTCGTTGAGTAGCGGAGCGTATCGAAACGACGAAACGACATTCATATGGTTTATATGTATATTTTAATTTGTGCTGATGGGTCGTATTACACTGGTAGTACGAAATATTTGGAACGAAGACTGAAACAAAATCAAAGTGGTAAGGGTGCCAATTTCACAAAGAAACGATTGCCTGTTACGTTAATCTATTTCGAAGAATATAAATGAATTGATCATGCTTTTTACCGAGAGAAACAAATACTAGGTTGGTCCAGAAAGAAAAAAGAGGCATTGATGCGTCAAAATTTGAATGAACTAAAAATTCAGGCTAAAAAAATCTGGTGTTCAATTTAGAAAGATGATCAGACTATTTGGTTCTGATAAGAAAACAAATCTCGTACTAAGAAAAAGAAATTAGAACCGATACTTTCAATATTTTCTCCTTTTCTCTAATCGAATCCCCGTTAGATTTTGTTTTGTCCTAGGTTTATGGTACACTAATATTGTTTTAGGGCAAGAAATCCTGATTTTGGCATTATTTTATGAAAGAAAATTTACTCAAACTCAAAGAACTCACAGACCTTTTTCAATCCAACCTCAAAGAATATAAAAATAGTAAATACGATGAGGCCAATACTAGAACTCAATTCATTGATCGCTTTTTTGAACTTCTAGACTGGGACATTGCCAATAAACAAGGCTTTTCCGAATCGTATAAAGATGTCGTTCGGGAAGATAAAGTCATTATCGAAGGCAAACCAAAAGCGCCTGACTATAGCTTTCGTGTGGGTGGGATCAGAAAATTCTTTCTCGAAGCAAAAAAGCCGTCAGTCAATATCAAAGACGAAATTGAACCTGCCTTTCAAATCAGAAGGTATGGATATACCGCCAAACTTCCCTTATGTGTATTAACAGACTTTGAAGAATTTGCCATTTATGACACTCGCATCAAACCGAATAAAAATGATAAAGCAGGTGTGGGACGAATCTTCTATTGTACGTTTGATGAGTATGAGAAAAATTTTGAATTCATTTATAATACCTTTTCCAAAAATGCAATTCTGAAAGGTAGCTTTGATCAGTATGCTGTAGAAACTAAATCCAAAAAAGGAACTTCAGAAGTAGATAAAGAATTTTTGTCAATGATTGAAGGTTGGAGGGAGTCACTTGCTAAAAACCTGGCATTGCGTAACCAAGATCTGGATGTTTTTTCTTTAAATACCGCCGTACAAATCTTAATCGATAGGATTATTTTTCTTCGTATTGCGGAAGATCGTAATATGGAGCGGTATGGAATGCTCCTTGAGGCTACAAAACCCTTAAAAGAAAAATCAGAATCAGCTTATGTTAGATTCAATCAAATCTTCTTAAATGCAAATTCCAAATACAATTCAGGGTTATTCCATCCTGAACCTTGGATTCAAAATCTAGAGGTCGATGACAAAGTATTTCAGTCGATCGTCAGTAATCTCTACTATCCAGAGTGTCCGTACGAATTGTCCGTTATGCCCATCGAAATTCTGGGAAATATATACGAACAGTTTTTAGGAAAATCGATTCGCCTCACCTCTTCCCACCAAGCCAAGGTTGAAGAAAAAGAAGAAGTTCGTAAAGCAGGAGGAGTTTATTACACACCGCAATATATTGTAGATTATATTATCGAAAGCACTCTTGGTGAAAAACTAGAAGGAGTGGATTTGTATTCTCATCCGAAACTTGCGTTACTTGATCCTGCCTGTGGTTCGGGGAGTTTCCTAGTCGGAGCCTATACGTTTTTACTTCACAAATACTTGGAAGCATACACAGAACCCAAACGAATCGATAAAGCCTTAAAATCAGGTCTGATTTACCAAGTTTCGTCCAATACGTATCGTTTGAGTATCACAGTCAAACAGACCATCTTACTCCATCATATTTATGGTGTGGACATTGACCCACAAGCTGTGGAAGTTACAAAACTTTCCTTACTTCTTAAACTGATGGAAGATGAAAATACGGAAAGTGCAGATCGGCTTTTTAAACATTCCCAAGTAAAACTACTCCCTGATCTTTCAGGAAATATCAAATGTGGGAATTCCCTTGTCGACAAGGACTTTTACGAAGACAAAAACCTTTCCCTTTTTGGAAAAGAAGAAATGCGTAAGGTGAATACATTTGATTGGAAAGAAAACTTCCCCAAGGTATTTGCGGAAGGTGGATTTGATGTGGTTGTAGGAAATCCTCCTTATGTAAGACAGGAAACTTTGGGCGAAGAGTTCAAAACGTACGCGAAAAAAAGATTCACTACCTTTGCAGGAACCGCAGACCTTTACGTGTATTTTATCGAAAAGTCACTCTCGCTACTTCACCCCAAAGGAATTTATTCCATCATCGTAGCCAACAAATGGATGCGAGCCAATTATGGTGAAAACCTTCGCAAATTTTTAAAAACCAAACGCATTTATAAAATCATTGATTTTGGAGATTTGCCTGTTTTTAAATCAGCAACCACCTACCCTTGCATCTTAAAACTCAGCAACGAAAAACCCAAAAATCTATCGGTCTCGCAACTAAAGTCATTGGACTTTGTGTCTCTGAGAGACGCAGTGAAGAAACATTCCTATACTGTTGATTTACCATCATTGGATGACAAAGGATGGTCACTCTCCAACCAAAAGGAATCGGCGCTCTTGGATAAGATTAAAAAAGCAGGAATCCCACTCGGAGAGTATGTCGAAGGGAAAATTTATAGAGGAGTATTGACGGGACTCAACGAAGCCTTTGTGATTGATGAAGCAACAAAGAACCGTTTGGTGGAAGAAGATCCGAAAAGTGCGGAAGTAATTAAGCCGTTTCTTGCGGGAAGAGAGATCAAGCGATATGCAACTCTGGATCCGAAAAATTATTTAATTTTCACAAGGCGTGGGATTGATATTAAGAAGTATCCAGCCGTTTTAAAACATCTAGAAAATTTCAAAACTCAGCTGATGCCAAAACCCAACAATTGGCCTGCAGACAAAGAATGGAAGGGTAGGAAACCTGGTTCCTATCAATGGTATGAAATCCAAGATGCTGTTGATTATTATGAAGAGTTTGAGAAGGAGAAGATCATCTACGCGGAAATTTCGATTTTTGGAGCGTTTACATTAGATACTAAAAACAATTATTCAGACACAACATCCTATATTCTTGCGGAATCTTCTAAACCATTCTTAGCAATTTTGAATTCTAAAATTTTCAATTTTCAATTCCAAAAAATCAGCTCTGAGATTAGAGGTGGATTCTTCCGTTGGAAAAAACAATATATGCAAGAAATTTCAATACCAAATCTCAATAGATTGGAGAAAATAAATGACTCTACATTAGAAAAATTGGGGTCGTTGGTATCGCAAGTTCTTCAGTGTCAAAAAGAATTATCGCTCACAAAAACGGATTCAGATAAAAAACATTTGGAGCATAAGGCAGAACTTTTAGACAAACAGATTGATGCGCTCGTATATCAGTTGTATGGCTTGGATGAGGAAGAGATTCAGATTGTGGAAGGGGCGGTGTGAAATCAAAACAGGACTTTGTTGAATTTTGATTAGAGTAAATAAGTGGCATATACGGAAATAACTTGTACAAATGTGGACGAATTTTGGGAATATCTTGATCCACGAAATCCTTTGAAAAAAAATTTCTCGCTCGAAGTATGCGAAAATATTTTATACAGAGGGCAATCAGATGCAGAATGGGCCTTGATACCATCCGCTATGCGGAATTTTATTAAAAAAGAAAATTTTCAGAATTTTAATTTTTACAAAGTCTGCATTAAGAATGAATTTGAAGATCTTGCGAGATACGTAGGTGACTCTTCGTTTCGACAAGATATGCCAGAAGGTCTACCGACGATTGACTTAGAAACATTTTTTGATACTGAAAAATTAAATGATATTTTTAGCGATATCTCCAGACAAATTATTTGGCCCTCAGAAGAGTTTCTACCTTTCTCTGCAGTTGTTCAACATAGAGGAATTGGTACATCTCTTCTAGATTGGTCAAAACATCCACTTATTGCTGTTTTCTTTGCTGCCGTATCTCATATACGACAAGATCATAGATTGGTAAATACAAAAGAGTTATCCGTTTGGATTTACATTTCAAAGCCTATACTAAATAACAGAATCAAAATTCACGATCCATTATCTTCCGAAATAAATTTAAAAGCACAATTCGGTAAATTTTCATCTATCGTTCAATTTACAAATAATCCTGACAGCTTCCATTTGGATACCTTAGATACTCTTTGTGATGAAACTAATCTATTCAAATTAACAATCGATAAAAACTATGCACCAATATTACTAAAATACTGCCACCATCATTTTATTGATCATAGTAGTTTATATCCGGCCGATGGAGAAAGAATTACAAAAAAAATATCGGATAAGAAGCATTGGAAAAATATGTTAGATAAGGTTCAGCCTATAAGTCTGTTTAACGATCCCTCTCTAGATATAAAGGACACAATATGAATATTGAATTGTTAATACGCTACGCATTAGAAACATTAAATGATAGAAGAAATGGCGATACATTTTTTGACATCCTTTGTTCGGAAGTTATACGCAAAAAAATTGATCCAGATTTTTATCCCGCAACAGGATTAGATGCAGGTGGCGATGGAGGAATTGATGGATGGTCAGAAACTCAACAGGGTAAAATAAAATACGCATTTTCTATCAATAAACAATGGAAAAAGAAATTGAGGGAGGAAATCGAAAATGCAAATAGGCATAAATTCAAAATGCTACGTTTTTTTACAAACCAGTCCATTCCAGAAAGAATTAAAAAATCAGAAAGTGAAGCGGAAAAAAAAATTTCATTAGAAATCTTTGATTTAGAAAATTTAGTAGAAATTATCAATAAAAACCAAGAGCTAGGATCTATTTTAGATCTTCCATCTTTAGAAAATGCAATCAGAATAGATTATCTTCAAAAAAATTACCAATCCAAGATATCAGCCAAAGAAATCAGAACTTACTTACAAAGAAATATTTATGAAATTTCTTCGAAAAATAGAGAAATCTCATCCAAATCTATAATTGAGTATAGTAGAAATCTTCCAGAATTTACAATACTCGAAGCGCGTGCTGGTTATGGGAAAACACTTTGCCTAATATCTTTACATCAAGCAATTCTTAACAACAATACAGAAGTTAAAATTCCACCAGTCTTCGTTGCATTACGTGATTACACCATTGGTAAACTAAAGGATATGATAGAAACAGGTATGGCATCGGGTGGTGATTACCAAGTGAAAGATGCCTTGTTGTTCCTTGATGGATTTGATGAAGTTTCAGAAACCGATCGTCCTACACTTGTAAAAGAAATCAATCAAATCACAATCCAATCACCTTATATTCGTAAAGTAATACTCAGCGTAAGAGAAAATACTTATGATTCGTCGCAATTCACTAATAATGATTGGCAAGCCGTAAAGTTTATATATTTGCAACCATTAGACAACGAAGATATACAATATCTCCTGGATACTCGAGGGTTAACACCATCAAAAAGAGAACTATTTACAAAAGATCCAATCGTTATTTCATTTAAAGATAATATTTTCTATATAAGTAAATTATTAGATTATTTTGAACAGAAAGGAACTCTAGCAAATAGTATCATCGAACTTTTTGATTTTTTAATTGAAAACGAAATCCGTAGAGTATTCCGAAAACCAGAAAATTTCCAAGAAATTTTGAAGTCTTTAGAGTCGATCGCATTATATATGACGATAAACCAAAAGAGCACTATAAAAGGAGAAGATTTTAAGGGCCACATCAATTTTCCAAACTTTCCTTTAACGTTTGCATTTTCTCATAAGAATCTACAGGAATACTTGGCTGCGAAAAAGATAAGTCGACTTCCATTAGATTTAATGAAGAAAATCATAGCCCGTGGAAATCAAATACTTCCTTTTATGACAAACACATTTGGCTTTCTATTGAATCTTCTCAATAACGATGAAAATTATTCTAAATTTGAAGAAATTTTAAAATGGACTTTGATTGGAGAAGGAAATGCAAGGCTGTTGATTCAAATTGAACCAGATAAAATCACTAAAGATATAAATTTAAAAATTTTCAAATCAACAGTAAGCCAGGAAGCTAAATTAGGTAGCCTATGGAATATTCAATCCAATCTGGAAGATTTTTGCTTAAATGGGGATGCGAGGAAAGAGAATATTCAATTCCTAGTTGAGAAACTTGAATTAACAATAAACTCGGATGAATTCTTCTACTATTCGATCGTATTACAAAGTCTCTTGTATAAAGATAGAAATGTCCTCTCCGAGCAACAAGAATCCAAAATTAAATCTATTTTACAAGAAATGTTAGATTCGTACATAATAATTAAAATTCAGGAGAAAGTTGAATATATTCTTTATGTAGTTTCAAAATTCAATCATTGGAACTTTTCCAATGTAGATGAATTCGAAAAATTAAAATCTAAGCTTTTGCATTTTAGAAAAAGCGACACGATCTTCAATAATTTTTGCAAAATAATCCTACATTCAAATTTTGAATTAAACATAGAACAATACCTTGAATTATTGGATTATATCTTGGGAAAAAAACTCAGCGAAAGCCTTCAAGTTGCAAGATTCTCGCCCAATCAATTAGATGATGATTACAGATTGGATTATCTAACAGTTGCATCTTGGGAAAATTTTCTTATACTTTCTGAAGGGATAATGGAGAAGATTCAAGATAGTCTGTGGATTATATTGCAGCATTTGAGAAATACCTATAATGAATATTTTATTAATTACATTAATTCAGATGAATTAGAAGAGTATCTAAAACATATTTTAAACAGCTTGGAAATTGAATTAGATACATCACAAATCAGAGAAGAAAACAAAACGTTTTTAAGTGAATGGATATTTGAGAGTGCCGATGAAGCAAGAATAAATCCAGTTCTCAAAATTATACAAAAATTTAATAAGGCAACCAATGTCCTCCAA